>NZ_CP022437.1:0-619631 GCF_002224365.1 Virgibacillus necropolis
TACAGATTTTAAATACAAACAAATGCAACGCGTTCCATTTATGATTAAAATTCCAGGTGTAGATGGTAAAGGAACCGTTCATGAATATTCTAGTCAAATTGATGTCATGCCAACGTTGCTTCATTTAGTCGGGATACATGGGCAAGACTACATTCAATTTGGTACAGACATGTTTTCAAAAGGACACAAAGAGTATGTTTCATTCCGAGATGGTGACTTTATAACACCAGAATATAGTTTTGTTTCAGGAAAATACTATGATAATGACACTGGTGAAGAAATTGAACCATCTAAAGAAATGAAAGAAATGGAAAAAAAGATACGGCATGAGCTTGGACTTTCCGACAAGGTTCTATATGGCGATCTACTCCGTTTCTATACACCAAATGAAGAGTGGGAACCTGTAAAGCCATCAGAGTTTTCATACGGTAAAGAGTCTACCCAAGAAGAGGAATAGGATTAAGAAAACTTTAAGAAGCAATCAAGTGAAGATTATTCACACTTGATTGCTTCTTTTTTGTTTAATGATTATATTATTGCACATACTAACGGAAACTTTCGTTGCACTGATGGAAAGTATAAAAAGTTTTAAGAATTCTGTTAAGAAAAAGAGGTGAATCACTTGGGAAGAGATGAGCATAATCATTCAAAAGGTAGAAACCGTCTAGCGCAGACTCCAAAGAGTAATCTTAAAACAGATGGTAGAGATGTTGAGTTTATTGAAGAATTTGCCGATAATGCGGATAAAGAAGCACAGGAAAGAAGCCAGGCCGCAGATCAACGTGCAAAAAAGAAGTAAAGGTAGGAGGTACTTGTTACTCATGCAACAATACCTATGTCCGAATTGTAAAACAAACCGTTCCAGGTTTAATTTAATAGAACAGGTAGCAAAACCGATCAAATTAAATCCTCGAACTGGCGAAGTTGTGAATGATTATACGAGTGACAGTATAGAAGTATTCCATACACAATATAATGGCCCCAAATATAAGGTTCAATGTGGTTCATGTGGGCTTGTTGAGGATGAACATTCTTTTGTGAAGTACGCTGAATATAACCGCAATTCATAAGTAAAACAGTATCTCTTTATTTACGGGAGATACTGTTTCTATATTTACAAATTTATTTAACCCAGGCATCTTTTGAATAGCCACGTTGTTCCCAAAAACCAACATGCTCATTATCAATAAGCTCTATTCTATTCAACCACTTAACTGATTTATATGCATACATCTTAGGGACGATAAGGCGAACTGGACCACCATTTTTTTTGCTGATAAGTTCACCATCAATCAACGTCGCAACCATAACATCATCAAGCATTGCCTGATCTATCGTAAGTGTATCTGTATAAACCCCATCAGCAGAATAAAATTTGACATACTTCGCTTCTGGCTTCACTCCCACCTCTTGTAAAAATCTCTTTAGTGGAATACCTTCCCATGTAACATCATAAACACTCCAACCTGTAACACAATGAAAATTACTTACCTGTACATCACGCCCTACCTTCAGGAAGTCCTTCCAACGGTAAGTTTGTGACTTTTCAACTAACCCATCCATTATAAAACTCCAATTTTCATTCGTTAATGTTGGCATTTCTGTAACCGTATAATAGCGAAACTGACCATTCCTTCCTCCACCAATAGGCGGTTTTGATTTTGGTTTAGGTGTAGGCAATGGCTTAAACTGATTCGCTTTTACTTCACCTTGCAAATTTCCTAATGCTGGAAAATATGGTTTCAACCAGCTCCCTATGAACGGTAAAGAAATAACTACTAGTAGTCCTCCTGTACATTTCCGCATAAAAGTACGGCGTTTCAACATTGGGTTATGGTCTTCGATAGACGTTGGAACATTAAGTGGTGGATTATTTTCAAATCGTTTAAACCACTTGCTTCGCGTGATACTATGATACACTATATAGGGTATACCAACCCATGTTGACAGGTCATGAATAAACAACATAAATGAGCTGATAAATGGTGGGAATGTACGATGGAAAGTTAAGAATAAGCCAGAAATAATTAGTAACCCTAATATAGTGAGAACTGCGTAAAGATTAGTTCGATGGTTCATTCTTTTACGAAGTCTCTTTAGATGCTTTGTTATCTTGGGCAAGTAAAATAAAATCGGTAATAAGCTCAGGAAACCGATCCAGATATGTATATTTTTAACATCCACCCGGATACTAGGGAAAGTGGAACGAAAAGTTGAAGAAAATAAAATAAAACCTGTTATTGTCAGTAATAGGAATAAAATAGCATTAGAGTGGTGAATTCGAACAAGTCTTTTTCCAAAGTTTAGGTTTCGCTTGAAAAATAATTTCCAATTCATGCTTCTCCCCCTCGTTCGTTACTCAGAACTTTCTTTCAACTAGTATAGACCTTTCATTAGGCACAAGTAAACTAACAAAGCCCCAGAAGTTTGATCTGAGGCTAGAATCTATGAAGTATAACCAACATCCTTCTTACGGGTTGTATATATATCCTTCTCATCAAGTGCGTCATATATTAAGAAGCTTTTAAGCCGTTTGCCATAAACATGAATTGTAATAGCTGGTTGATCGCCATCTGCTTCAAGGATGTGGCAATCGGCTGGTGGCAGGAGCTGGGCTGTACTTTGTTCGCTCACAGTCAAAGACCCTGTATGAAATAGCTTTATTTCATCATCTGAGATTTTTTCAACCTGTAAATAATTGTCCACCTTAATCCTTCCAGAGAAAACACCTTCCACACCCCATGTTCCATCATGATCATGCAACGGTGTCCGTTGTCCAGGTTTCCATACAAGTGCAATCACTTCAAATCGATCTTGTGGGTCATGATACAATGAATACCGCGCATAGTGGTCATCATCAGAAATTAACTCTTCTGTTTGTAGCCATGATTTTGTGCGTACTAATTTGCCCACAAGTTTTTCCGCTTCTTTAACTCGTTTTACATCTTCTAAACTTGCCTCTACAACTGCTGTCATTTCCTCTACGAAGTTAGTTAAATTGTAACAGTCCTGTGTTTTTTCCATACCTATAGCTCCTCTCTATTTTTCAAATTCTACTAGTATAGTAGCATACGTGTTACATTTTTCAAGGATAACTTATACCCGCACGCTTTACACCTGTTAAGCGGTTTCATATAATAGGTGTAATGATTGCATAATTCAGGAGGGGTAAAATGACTCAAACAGAAGAAGGAACCTTGCTTTGGCAACCTAGTGAAAAAAGAAAGCAAGATTCTAATATCTATCAGTATATGAATTGGCTAAAAAAACATAAGGATCTACATTTCGAGGATTATCATTTACTTTGGAAATGGTCTGTTGATAATTTAGAACTTTTTTGGGGTTCATTATGGGAATATTTCCATATACAATCGAAGGAAAACTACCAAAGTGTTTTAACAACGCATAAGATGCCTGGAGCTGAGTGGTTTAAAGGTTCTACGGTTAACTATACAGAACATATTTTTAGAAATCGAGATCGCCGTAAACCTGCCATCATTCATACGTCCGAAATTAGAGAAAAGTCAGAAGTTTCATGGGATCGTCTATACCAAGAAACCGCTGCATTACAATTAACGTTGAAACACCTAGGAGTAGAAAAAGGAGACAGGATTGTTGCGTACGTGGCCAACATTTATGAATCGGTAGTAGCTTTTCTTGCCACAGCTAGTATAGGTGCCATTTGGTCTAGTGCATCACCAGACTTTGGTACAGAAAGTGTTATCGATCGCTTCAAACAGATAGAGCCTAAAGTAATGATAACGGTAGATGGGTACCGATATAGCGGAAAAGATTTTGATCGAACTGATGTCGTAAAAAGCATTCAATCTGAACTTCCTACCTTAGAAGCAACAATTGCAATACCATATCTAAATGATAATGCAGACTTTGATGGACTTAAAAATGTAACCAGTTGGAAACATGCTGTTAACTTAGGAAGGGAACTCACCCTTAACTTTGAATATGTCCCGTTTAACGACCCACTTTGGGTATTGTTTTCATCTGGCACAACAGGAAAACCTAAACCCATTGTGCAGAGTCAAGGCGGTATATTAATGGAACACATGAAAGCTTTAACCTTCCATGCTGACTTAACTGAAAATGACCGATTCTTTTGGTTTACAACGACTGGTTGGATGATGTGGAACTACCTGGTAAGCGGATTACTCACTGGTAGCACCATTATTTTATACGATGGCAATCCAGGTTTCCCGGATAAAAAGATGCTTTGGAAGTTAGCAGAACAAACAAATATGACCGTTTTTGGAACTAGTGCAAGCTTTATAACTGCCTGCATGAAAGATAACTTTGCTCCAAAAGATGAATTTAATTTACGTAGTTTAAAAAATATTAGCTCGACTGGTTCTCCATTACCTCCTGAGGGATTTCAGTGGTGCTATAATAATGTGAAAGAAGATTTATGGATTGCCTCAGCGAGTGGCGGAACCGATGTTTGTACTGCATTTATATTAGGTGTACCTATTTTGCCAGTATATGCTGGAGAATTACAATGTCGCGGTCTTGGAGCTAAAATTGAAAGCTTTAATGATGATGGCAAATCTGAAATAAACGAGGTTGGCGAGCTTGTTTTAACGGAGCCGTTTCCATCCATGCCAATTTATTTTTGGAACGATGATGATGGCAGCCGTTTACATGAAAGCTATTTTGATGTATTCCCAGGAATTTGGCGCCACGGTGATTATCTTAAAGTGACAGATCGACATACGTGTGTTATTTATGGAAGATCAGATGCTACGATAAATCGCGGTGGAATCCGGATTGGAACAAGTGAAATATACCGGGCAGTTGATCAAGTCCCAGAAGTAGCTGATAGTTTAATCGTTGACATACCTGATGGAAATGGTGATTCTTACGTTCCACTGTTTGTTTTGATGAAGGAAGGCAAGGAACTGACAGATGATATAAAGAAAGGTATTAAAAAGCAGATCAGAACGCAGTGTTCACCAAGGCACACGCCTACTGGTATTTACAGTGTTCCTGATTTACCAACAACATTAAACGGTAAAAAGCTAGAGATACCTGTTAAGAAAATATTAATGGGAAAGTCGGTAGACAAAGTTGTTAATCAAGGCTCCTTAAGCAATCCAAAATCATTAGATTACTTTGTAGCCTTTGCAAAAGAGCAATCGAAAACAAACTAAATACAAACACTTAAACAGCCACAGTTGTTTGACCGTGGCTGTTTAAGTGTTTATTTATGCTTTCAATTTGGTCAAAAGTTTATTTTCCCTCAATAAGTCGATAAATACTTCCAATGCTTTTGTTTGAAAAGAGGATTTCGTGACAATAGAAAATTGCCTAAAAAAAGGTAGTCCTTTACTATCCAATATTTTTAATTCACCATTTTTCAATTCCTTTTGGACAACCCATTTTGATAACAAACTGATACCTAGACCAGCTTCTACCGATTCTTTAATCGGTTGAGTGCTTCCAAAACTCATCAACTTAGTTGGTGATATCCCGAGTTGATCAAACATTTTTTCTGTTGCTTCACGAGTACCAGAACCCTTCTCGCGCACAATCCATGTTTCTTTATTCAAATCACTACTATCTACAGAACCCTTTTTACTACCTAGAATATGCTTCGAGGCTGCCACCACAACCATTTGATCTTCGGCAAATTCTTCTACTGTTAGTTGTTGATCTTTAAAATGTCCTTCTACAATTCCCACATCTAATTGATAGCTATCAACTAAAGAAGCAATTTCAGTCGTATTATCAATTGTAACGGTTGGTTGAATATATGGATAAGTCTTTTGCAAATTAGCAATAATATGAGGAAGTACATATTCGCCATACGTATAACTTGCACCAATCGAGATCGGGCCACTTGCTACATTCGTGACATCATCAACAAGCGTCTGCATTTTTGTATAAATTCCTAAAATTTCTTTTGCATGATGATAGACAATTTCCCCAACTTTATTTAATCGAACGTACTTATTGCTTCGTTCTAATAATCTGGTACCAATATTAGCTTCAAATGTACGTACATACTGACTTACTGCAGGCTGTGTCATATGTAACTCTTCTGCTGCACGTGTGAAATTCTGCTTTTCCACCACCGTCACAAATACTTGTAAATGTAGATCCATCTCATTCATCACCTTTGTTGTATTAGTATTATTTCTATCATAACACTTTACTTATCATAACTATTATAATAATTTATTTTCCTTATAGGTAATAGTCAATTATTCTTAAATAGGGAGGTGTCTTAATGACTTCAGAAAAAATTAGATGGATAGGTGGAGTAGCATTCACTTTTCTCATTGCATTATTAGGTTATTTATTAGCATTGGTACCTGGATTCAATCAAATAGGACAATTAGCTTGTGCGATAATAATTGCTGTTCTCTATCGCCAACTATTTGGTTATCCAGAAGTAATCAGGTCAGGTATTGCGTTTTCGTCAAAACGGTTACTTCGAGCGGCAATTATTTTATACGGTCTTAAATTAAATATTGATACCGTTTTCCAAGATGGCTTAGGATTACTTGTCCGTGATGCGTTAGTCATTGCCTTTGCTATTCTTTTAACAATTTGGCTAGCAAGAGTATTAAAAGCAGACAAAACGATTTCCCTATTATTAGGTGTTGGAACAGGAATTTGTGGAGCTGCAGCAATAGCCGCTGTTGCCCCAATAGTAAAAGCAAAGGATGAGGATACAGCTATTGGTGTTGGCATAATTGCACTAATGGGGACAGTATTTGCTATTGGTTATACCATAATCGGACCACTTTTGCCTATTTCTTCTATTGATTATGGCATCTGGACAGGATCCAGTATTCATGAAGTTGCCCAAGTGGCACTTGCAGCAGCACCCGCTGGCGATGATGCGCTAGCAATTGCTCTACTTGCAAAATTAGGTCGTGTATTTTTACTTATTCCGGTTTGTTTTATCTTTATTTATATCGTGAAGCGCAAAAATAAAAGTTCTGAACAACCAGATGCAAAAATTGAATTTCCATGGTTCCTACTTGGTTTTATCTTACTAAGCGTTTTAGGCAGCTATGTATTCGGTAATTCTATCCCCGTATCTGATAATGTTATGAATATCGTCTTCTCGATAACAAATTGGTTATTAACTGCCGCTATGGTAGGACTTGGCCTTAACGTTAGCCTTCGTGATTTGCGTACAAAGGCATTAAAACCACTAATTGCGATGACAATAGTATCTTTGTGTCTGTCAATTTTAACTTATTTAACAATTTAACTTTTCAATCTCTGTGTTAACTAGAGTAACGCAGAGATTGATATAATTCACTCCAATTCTCTGTCTACCTTCTTTTCACTATGAATATCTATACCATTTAAAGCTTGGGTTGCAAGACGATCTGCTTCTTTATTTTCTTTCCTACCAATGACCTCATAATTTGGTTTAATTCCAAGCTCCTCTAATTTTAGTTCAATTCGATCAAGCCAAACATTTAATTTTTCCTCATAACAAGGCCATTCACCTACTAATTGTTTTAATACACCCTGGGCATCCCCCTTAAAAGTACACGGAAGATGATGAACACCCATTTCCTGCAATTGCAATACCGCATAATGTAATGCTGCATATTCTGCTTCATTATTTGTTTCCATTGATTCAATAAATTGATTCGTTCTTAAACGGTAGCTTGTATGGTTTTTTTGATAATAAATAACAACGCCTACTCCAGCAGTTCTTGTGGCACGGTCAAATCCACCATCAAAATAAACAACTATATCGTGGGCTTCTTGTTCAATTGTTTCCTTCAACTTCCTGAATTCCTTTTCCTTCCATTCATTTCCCATTTCATCGATAATAATTAATTCTTTCACGCGACCTGTTTTCTCTATATCAATTAGTAACTGCTCCATCGATTCTTGCGTCGTCCATGCTGACTCAAGCGCCAGCTCTTCCGTCTTCTTCCCTTTATATAACCACTTTAACTTAACTTTCATTGTAGTCCCCCCCTTCTGCACCCTTAATCTAGCCTATGTGTCTTTGAAATATACTTCAACTTATCTATATTTCAGTGATGGATGCAAATAAACAACTGAAGCTACCGTTGAAATAGCCCCTCCAATTAAAATAGTGGTGTCTGTTCCAACCCGTTCAGCCATTACACCTGCCAATAATGCAGCTATCGGCAAGAGTATCCACGTCATGAAACGGCTAGTAGCTTGTACTCTTCCTAATAAGTAATCAGGAGTAAGTGTTTGCCTGATTGTAACAATGCAAGGATTCATCAGCGAAACAGCTACTGTCCCCATCAAATTAAATAGTATCAAAGAGACATATGTATTCGAAAGACCAAATAAAATGATGGATAACCCACCAGCAAAGGAGGCAAAAAATAATATTCTTCGATAGGAAAACTTTCCTTTAAGGAAATTTGTTGCCAATGAACCAAAAATAGCACCTATCCCACCGATTGACAATAACCAACCAATCTGAGTAGTCGTCAACTGAATGGCATCTTTTAAATAAAAAATCATCATGGTAAGAAAAAGCGTTGTACCAAAAATGGATGCTAGCATTGCCAAATTTGTAAACAATATTGGCTTGGTCTTAACTACAAAGTCAAATCCTTCTTTAATATCCTCTATAAATGTACGCTTTCCACGACTTTTAGTATCAGTAACTTTTATAGTAATACTTAGGACAGTAAAGAAAGCAATGAAAAAACTAATGCTATTGATTAATAATGCATACCCTGGATTGTAAAAACTTATCAATAACCCACCTAACCCTGGTGCAACCAAAACCGCCGTATTAAAAATCCCAGTGTTTATCGAATTAACAGCATGGAGATCGTTTCGTCTGACCATATTTGGTACAGAGGCAAATTGGGAAGTATTATAAATTTGGCTTAAGATACCAATTATTAAAGCCCCGCTATACATGTGCCACATGGCTAATTGATCCAGGATAAAAAGAATACCAATCAGGCCTACAATCAAACCCCTTCCAAAGTCACAAATAAGTAATAGCCTTTTTCTATTCAATCGATCGGAAAGAATTCCAATGATTGGTTGCAATAGGATAGGTAGACGCTCCAAGGCTGCAACGGCTCCCATGCTAAAAGGTGAACCGGTAATTGCAAGTACAATTAAAGGTATAGCAATCAGGTAAATTTGGTCACCAAAAAATGAAATTAAGTTTCCTCCCATAAAGCGAAACACTGGATAGTTCTTTGATAGCTGCGGAAAATCGTCTTCCTTTATCACCCTAGCATTACTATTTTCCATACACATATTGCTGCAATTCTTTGGCCATAGCGTCCAATGTATTCCGTTTCAATCTATACTTTGAGTGATTAATATCAACCAACTTTGCTGACCGTAGGATTTTTAAATGATGATGAATGGTTGATTTTCCCATAGCCAATTTGTTCGTTATAGTTTGAAGGGTGCAATCGCCTTCAGCCAAATACTTCACAATTTTAAGTCTAACCTCATCACCAAGCGCTTTGTGCTTGTGAACTAAAAAGTTATCAGGTTGATAGACGTCACCGGGATGGATACTTTCGTTCGAAACGGGATAGTAAAAGACTTTTACTCCCTCGACATCTGCTACTATATTCCACGGACGATACACATATTGCGGAATGAGTAAAACATAATAAACACTTGGTTCAGGATGATACGTGCTTCCACCTGTCGCCCATTCAACTAGTTCTTCTGCTGACATTTTATCTTGCATCTTCTTTTTTGCCTTAATGTCCCGTTCTAAAATAGCTTCAAGTTTATCCGCTTCTGGTTCAATAGCTGCCGTATACCACCCTTCCATAACTAAGCAAAGATGTGTTGTTAAAGTTTCCGTATCAACTGTACCAATGTATTCAATATATGTTGGGAAGAACGGATTATCTTTGGAGGCATTCTTTAATTCATTGATAGCCGCTTCATCCCCATATGCGGCTTGATTTCTAATGTCTTGATAGTACATCCCCAAATAAGGAATGCAAATATATTTCATCTCTTCAGGGGTAAGATTTTTTATGTACATTTTAAATTCAGTTAGATCCGTGAATTCTCTTTGATGAAGAAGTTGTAATAGCGACTTCCATGTATTATTTTCTTCAACATAGTTAAGATGTTCCAACATTTCATCTGACAAGGATTGTTTAATCCCTTTCCAATAATCATCTGATTTCTCCAATGTATCGATTAGTCTTGCATTTGTGACTGCCGCAATTCCTAGTGCACACTCCCATAATAATGAATGCTCTAATTTAATTTGATAGGTTTCTCTTTTTCGACTTGTCATATTCACTACTTCCATATCGTCACCTCAATTAGTTTTATTTAATTATATTTTATACTTATGGAATTAATAATTCAATAATAATTGAATATTTTTCAAAATTTAATTGAATCGTTTTAAAACTAGTTCACGGTCCGATTCATACTAAATACTATCGGTAAATTACAATTTACTGTCCTACCAAAAAACGCCATACAAAAAAGATCCAGCACTGGCGGCTGAATCCCTTGTATACACTATTATATTCTATTTTTCTAAACTAACCTTCAATACACCACTTGGTATATCTACCATAACAAATGTTTTGGAGGTTACATCATTCTTTACAACCAAAGTAACTTCTTTTTCTTTTAGAATATCGACTTGCTTCTTATTCAGTAACAATCTGCGCGGCTTCTTGTCATTTTGAATATTAATTACAACCCGTACTCCTGATTCAAGTGCTTCTAAATCTTTTGTATGAACAGTTGCTGTACCATTATTTTTCTTTGGTGTAACAACAACAGTTGGTTGCTCTTCTTCTTCACCAGGCAACTCTGTTGTAGTAGTAATGCGTCCCTCTGGTCCATATTCAAATGGGTTGGCTTCTGAACTATTTAAGCTTTCAATAAAGTCTACTGTTGCATCCAAATCAGTTGGTCCCATTTCAGGATTGACACCTAGTTCACTTATTGGACCAGTTGATGTTCCCATATAATTATTGACAGTTAATGTATATATTTTATCCATATCAACCAGGGTTCCATCAGGTAATGTGATATCAACGACCTCATTCGTTTCGTCATTCCATGTGTAATGAAATCCACTAATGCTGTAGTCCGGTCCATACTTCGCAGATAATTGTTCTTGAATAATAGGATAAAGATCTGCACCTTTTATTTCAAACTTCATTAAGGTGTTGCCAAATGGCTGGATGTTATACAAATCACCCCATGTAACTTCACCAGCAAGTAAATCTGCACGAATTCCACCACCATTCATCATGGCAAAGTCACTATCCATTGCTGCATTCATTCCGTCTGCAATTAGATTTCCTAACCCGTGATCACCGTCATTTGAATAATCTCCAGTTAAATCTGTTGCATTGTATCCTATAACCTCATTCATAATCGGTGCAATTTGCTCTGTATATTTTGCTAAGATAGCTGTTACTGTTGGATCAGGTGTTACTTGGCTCTGATCAACAAAAACAACTTCTGCTTCCTTTTTCACAATGTCGCCTGTAGTTCGGTCAATTTCCAAATCAACATCCGCTAATGCTTTTCCATACTCTGAAGCTTGAACGATTAATTTATTATCCACAACACCATCGACAACTTGATGATTATGTGCTGCTAAAATAACATCTACTTCGTCATTTACTTCATTTGCCAGGTCAGCAGCTTGCCCAGTTGCACTAGCACCAGCCTGTTCTGCAGGAATATGCGCTAACAAAACAATCGCCTCAACACCTTGCGCTTGGAGCTCTGCCACTGCATTATTTACAGGTTCTGTTTCATCAATGAATTTAATATCCTGAATCCCAGCAGGCATTACCATACTAGCTGCTTCTTGTGTTAAAACACCAACAAAGCCTATCTTTTCTCCATCAATTTCTTCAACATGATACGAAGGCAAGAATGTTTCATTTGTATCCTTGTAAACACAATTTGCACAAAGTACTGGAAAATTCATCCCATCATAATTCTCAGTTCCTAAACCTTCAGGATGTTCCCCACCATTAACCATACGCATTAGTTCTTCTGTACCTTCATCAAATTCATGGTTCCCAACCGTTCCAACATCAAAACCAATTTCCTCCATGATTTCAACTGTTGGTTCGTCTTGAAGTAACCCTGAAACTGGTGAACTTCCACCAATCATGTCACCCGCATGAACAACTAAAGTATTTGGATTGGTTTGTTCACGGGCTTCTATTGCTCCCGCTACATAATCCATTTTTCCATACATACTAAACGTGCCATCCCCATCAGGGTCTAATTCATATTCCTGATCAATTTTCCCATGTAAATCATTCATGCTTAGTAATTGTACCCTGAGATTATTCGGATCTTCACCTCCATCTCCAACAAAGGAATAACCGTAATCTAGTGCAGTTTGCTCTTCCCAGAAAAATACTCGATTTTCAACTGGAACATCTGCCCAGTCGTTTGGTACTACATATTTCATTGTGTCAGAGTTTCCGACATATTTCGAAAATCCTTTTTGGTCATCATTTGCTCGAAATTCAAATGGTAATTCAAGTAGTGGATTTTCTGGATTCCAAATTCCAAGGCCAGCGTCTTTCGCTTCCTTGACAGCGTTTTGATAAGTTGGATAAACTTTTTCATCAAATGGCGCAATAAAGTAGGTTACTGCATATCCTTTCTTTACCATTTCGACGTTAATGTTTAAACCATCTTCTTTACGAATAATCTCAGCTAGCAATCTCCCATATTGATCAGTAGGTTCTTCTCCAATTTTGACCAATACTTCATCACCAGGTTGAAGAAGTTCATTCATGTATGCTTTTGCTTCTTCTCCCATAGCTTTTTGGTTTTGATTAATTACATCACGAGCTGGATCATCATTATGCGCTGTATATGTTTCTGGCGTGTCCATATTTAAGAAACGCACCTTTGTTCCTCCAAGAACAGGTGTTGCTATATGAATCGTATCTCCATCTGTCACTCTTTCAACAGTAGATTCATAGACTCCAGCTGCAGATGGCGGTTCTGGTTGTTCTACTGCCAACTCAATATCAGCTTGTTTCGTTGGTATAAGTTGATACGCATCATATTGACTGACAATTGCCGTGATATCGTACCATTTGTCCGTTTCAATCAATGAAGGATCAAGTGACCCTTCCATAACTCTTAACGTAGTTCCATTAAACTCAGCGTCTACAACAGAAATATTGTATCCACCACCAGCCGGGGTTGAAGGAATATTATTGATAAAACCTGTCAGGTGGACAAGTTCCCCTTCATATGTTTCGGCTACTGCTGGATCTTGAAGATCTGCCAGTGTAATATTTTGTGCTTCAGGTAAGGCTTGACTTTGCTCTAATACCTCAATTGAATTCGGGACAACCTCTTTTAATCCCTTATACGAATCTAGCTCGCCTGTTACCTTTACTCTATCTCCTTCTTCTACATTTGGGATAGAACCTTGCTCAAATGCAAAAATGTTAATGCCGCCAGTCTCGTCTTGTATGTAAGTAGTAAATTGCGTGCCATTACTGATTGCAGAATTATCAACTGTTACGATACCTTCCACTATTACAGCAGTTCCATCACTTAAATTTCGTGCCTCTGTAATAGAATAGACCTCAGCATCTGGATCTGGATCAACAGGAGGATCTTCTGGATCAACTCCGTTCATCGTATGTGAACCAAGATATGCAAATGTATTTGATGCATATTCTGCCCATTCCGTATTAGCATAGGATGAATTTGGTTTACTAATTGATGCGTTTCTTACTTGTGTTACATCTTTGGCGAAATCACTACTCGTTCCTATTTCACCGAAAACATCTAGTACTGTCTCGCTTTTTTTCAATACAACTACATCATCACCATTAAAATTAACAATCGATGAGTCTTGTAGGTCTGTTTGGTTTAAAATGCTTGGGTCAGCACTTTTATGCGCAATAACAAAAACATCACCATGCTGTAATGTACCTGACAGTGTCACAGATTGACTTTTTTCTGTAGCACCATTACTATATAACTCTACTTGATAGCTCGATAAATCTACTTCAGCACCTGTTCCATTATAAATCTCAATTGCTTTGTTGTACGAACTTCCCTCAACGTACTCTGAAATAAACAACTCCTCTGCAACGGCTTCATTACTTTCAGCTGATACAGTTGTGGTCAAAACTGTAGAAAAGTTCATAAAAACAAGCGTAAACATAAGAAATAGATTCAACATCTTCTTAACCGTAGAATTTTTCATTGGTACCCTCCAATTATGATATAGTTACATCACATTCTCTTTACAATAGGACACAAAAGGAATATGACACACTTTTAATATGGCATAATTACTAGCTGGATACAATTCAAATTTTGTAAATTTATAGTTAATTCTTACTAGGATGGGGTGATTTTTCAAAAAACAGTTAAAATGGCCTATGTGATAGAAATTTGGAGTCATTTGGAGGTGTTACCGATTAATGTCTATATGTGTGTCTTTGATTTCCAATCTTTTCGAAAAGCGCTTTATGCTCATCCAACTTTTCGTCTATATAATCTAATTTTACCTCAAATCTATCTTGTCCTTGCTTTAAACCTTCTAATGACTCTAAAATTGCATTTAGTTTTGCTTCCATTTCCCCTGACACCTCCTTTCGATTTCACTTATTATATACCACACTTTTTAAAAATACTAGTCTCATAAACTATCAATTAAACTCTTTACATACAAAAATTTAACCTTTCCATCATCTCCAGTTGTTGATAGTAGCATTAGATCACTACTAGCTTATATAATTTAATCAAAGGGGGAAATCACCATGACAACAAAGCCAAGTAAAAAAGTCGATCTATTCATTGATAATTTATCAGCACCAATCAAAGAAATTGCTATCCGATTAAGAGAAATCGTTTTTGAAACATCCCCTGATATTCAGGAAAAAATTAAATGGGGAATGCCATCTTATATCGAAAACGGCATGGTATGTTATATTCAGACGGCCAAAAACCATGTGAACTTTGGTTTTTATTTTGGAGCTATACTTACTGATAGGGACAGCCTTCTTGAAGGCACTGGTAAAAAGATGCGCCATATTAAAATTAAAAAGATTGAGGATATTCAACAGGATCAATACGCAGCATTAATCCAAGAAGCAATCGAACTGGAGACATAAATTCGTTCCAGTTTCCTTGCTTTTCCAATATAACCATTCATTTCACATCACAAATATCTTCATCAGAAACCTTCACAGGGTTACATTTCTATATTTCATATCCCATCTCTGCTTCTACTAAATTATACGATCAATAAATCATACCGTTGAAACCACTTCATTATAAACGACCTCAAGTGTTTATTTTCTTTCCTTTTAGGTAATCAGTAGCAATACATAAGACGGGCTTTATTAAATTATATTTTATTTTCAGTGATCTGAATTTGGTTTTCAATCGTTTACTTTATGAAAAGGAGATGCACACATGAAGAACGTTAAAAAAATCATTTCTATCGCTATTTTACTTTTATTCTCACTATCCATCACTCTACCATCTACAGTTGAGGCCCATACTTCCTTAGTCGAAGCAACACCTGCAGCAGATAGTCAATTGGAAGAAATTCCCGAAACGGTTACATTGACATTCAGTTCAACAATAGCACCTAACCTTTCTTCCGTATCCATTACTGATCAGAATGATGAGCAAGTAAAAGGCACAACAAAAAAGATAAGTGATGATCAAAAAAGCATCTTGTTGCAGCTACCTGAACTAAAGGCTGGTAATTATAAAGTAAGCTATAAAGTTGTTTCTACAGACGGCCATCCCGTAGAAGGAACATACAACTTCACATTAAATCTTCCAGAACCTATGAAAAATGAAGACGATGCAAACAATAAAAAAATCGACCCTTATACGATTACCGTTGAAAATAAACAAACAATAGAAGCACCACCACAAGTATCAACCACAGAACCGCAACATGATCACGAAACATCAACCTACCTTATTCGCTTATTGTATTACTTTTCTATCCTAGCTCTTGCTGGATGGGTATCTTGGGGAATGGCATCATCTATTCCTTCATCATCTGCTAAAGCGTCTTATCTAAAAGGATCTATGGTATTACGTTTCTTTCTTTTAGTCATGTTACTTGCCTATGGTTACTTAGAGTTTAATAGCTTGATAACCGGGATTGATGATCTACAATCACTTCTTTTCCAAACAGTATTCGGATTTGCATGGATGCTCATGTTTGTAGTAAGCATACTAGGTTTTTTCATCCTACACCATTCACGAATCGTTGATAGTGTTTGGATTATTTTACTGCTCATCGGTGAAGTCTTAACAGGTCATGCCATTACGTACGAACCTATAATTATTACAACAATTCTAGATATGATTCACCTAGTTGCAGCTGCAGTTTGGATCGGTGGATTACTCCTAATGGTTACTTTTTGGAAAAACCATGTTGAATTTGTTAAAGGGTTTTTGCCAAGGTTTTCAAACTATGCATTGATTAGTATTATCACGCTCACCGTTACAGGAAGTTTGATGACGATAATCTTTTTACCTGATTTATCATTACTATGGGAAACACTTTGGGGTAAAGTATTATTATTAAAAATAGCCGCAGTACTAATAGTAATCGTTCTTGGTTCTATCGTGCGTAAAGCGATGAAAAGCAAAGAACATACAAAAATGAAGCATCTTATCGAATGGGATTTTGCATTAATGATAGGGATCGTTCTGTTAGTAAGTATTTTAACCTTCGTCAGCCCTAAACCAGAAATCAGCACAGCAAGTACCGAAACTGTGACAAATACCGCTGTAGTTCATGCAGATGTTGAACCAGGAAAGCCAAGTATTCTAAAAAACTTCCGTGTAACACTTGATATGAACGGAGAAGAATTAGATCCAGAAGATGTCTCTTTAACGGTAAATCCAGTTGATAAAGCAGATAAAATTGTTAAAATACCGTTGGAAATGAATGAAAAAAAAGGCGGTAAAGTCATTCTTCAGGCAAAAGGTAAAATTGAGCTAGAGGCAGGTAAGTGGGAGTCTATAGTAAAGATAGACAATCATAAAGAATCAGAAAAACTATTCACTGATACATTTACCATTAAATCAATTAAATAATAATGCAAGGAAGGATTTTAGATCCACTTATTGGGGTACTAAAGTTAAAATTTGAAGGGCGCGATAAAAAACTAGATCCAATTTGTCTTAGAAATCATTTATAACTTGCAACTAAACAGAATTAAAATGGTATCACCAAAATTAAAGGAGGAATTATAATGGCTTCAAAATTTGCAAAAGTACTCGGTATTATTTTTATCATTTTAGGAATCGTAGGATTTTTTATGCCTATGGAAAACATCTTTGACCTAACAGTTGCACATAACATTGTTCATTTACTTTCAGGTATTATCGCTTTAGCAGTTAGCAGTAATGAAGCAAAAAGTGCAATGTATGCAAAAGTTTTTGGTATTGTCTATCTTCTAGTAGCAGTAATTGGGTTATTTGTAACAGAAATTGCTGGACTTGTACTTCTACCAGCAGACAACGTACTTCACTTTATCATTGCATTTGCATCAATTTATGTAGGTTTTGCTTCACCAGCAGGAAAAGCACAAAGAAAAGTAGCATAAAAACGAGGAAAGGCCCTAGCAGCTATTTCGCTAGGGCCTTTCCTCGTTTTTCCTTTCAAGCAAGTTGATATATATACCAGGGGCTACTGGCACTTCTTGATAGGATTCAAAGCCAAAACGTTTATATAACGTTATTGCCGGAATGTTTTTTGAACCAGTGCTCACTGTGAAGCGGTTCAATTCGGTATTTTCATTTAATACAAATTCCAACAAACTACTCGCAATCCCTTTTCGGAAATAACTAGGGTGAACAACTAACCTACAAATGTCTATTTCATTACCACTTACTTCATAGGAAAGAAACCCGACCAATGATCCTTCCCATCTGTAACCAAGAAAGGTTTCCGTGCATGCTCTAATTGATTCAGCTGTATCCTTCAGCTGAGGAATCCCATCAAATTCAATTAACTTCGCTTCCACTTGGTATGCTAGTAGTTGAATTTTTAAAATACTTTTCATTTCCGTTTCATCATGTAAATCCAAATTACTAATCATATCTTCGTTTCCCCTTGTTTTTATAAGTTGATAGTAGAAATTGAAAGTTAAACCACTAGAAGATCTCAACCTAGAACCAGATAAAATATACAGCGACCTTCGAATGGAAATAGGATAGTGGCAGCGAATTGCTGCCACTATCCATCATTTTACTTTCTGTTATCCGCATAAATGGCCATCGCGTCACGCATAAATACTGCTAATCCATCCCCATATTTATCAATATTTTTTGTGAAACGATCATCATCTACATACATTTGGCCAAGACCTTTGAAAGCGTCCAGTGAATAGACTCCGACCTTATTCAAATAAATATACCACTCGTCAATACCTTCCTGGGCCGCGTTGGACTCAGGCTGTTGATGACGTAACGTAGCTAGCCTTTTATAAATAACATCGAATTCTACACCTAGTTCTTTTTGTTGAACTTTTGACATTTTTCCCAGCTTTTCATTTGAGTCATCTACTGCATTGTCACCCCAACGGTCACGCGCTTCCTGCTCATAAGGATTGTGGCTGAAATCAAAGCCATCGAATTTTTCTTTTTCACTCATGGTTATTTCTCCTTTCGTGTTTTTAATTGTTTTGTTAATCATCGTAATCATGTCATCCATTCTTCGTCTTTTCTCTAGAAGCATATTTCGTTGTACCTCTAATGCCTCGTTTCGATCAAAGCCTGGGCTTTCCATGATTTCCTTAATCTTTTTCAAAGGGAAGCCGAGCTCTTTAAAAAATAAAATTTGCTGTAGGGTTGCGAGGTCATTTTTCGAATAGACTCGATACCCTGATTCCGTTGTATCGTTTGGTTTGAATAACCCTATTTCATCATAATGATGTAGTGTGCGCACACTAATCCCGACTAAATCCGCAACTTCTTTGACTTTCAAAGTTGATAACCTCCCTTCTTATATAAGATTAAGGTATTACGTAGCGTTAGAGTCAATAGTAAAAAAAATAAAACCCATTAAAATCTAATGAGCTTCATTTTTTCCTTCCTCTTCTGGCTCCGCACGGTATACAAAGAAAGAAACAATCAATGCAACAATCGTAAACCCTAATGCAATTAGATACACTAATTCAACACCAGATACCATCGCTTTACTCACTGTAAATGGATCATTTGGATTAGCCGCTTTATCTAGTACGCTGTTTTTCTTCGCATTCATAATACTTATAAAAGCCGAAACTCCGATGGCGCCTGCTACAGGTTGTAATGTTGTCATAACCGCTGTTCCATGTGGGTATAAGTGTTTTGGTAATTGATTTAGACCGTTTGTTTCGGCTGGCATCATAATCGCTGAAACCGAGACCATCAATAAAATATAACCAACAACTATTACCCAAACGGGTGTATTAATATCCAATGTTGTCATGATAAACATGGTTCCACACAGAAGAAAACTGGCAGGAATCATTAAAGCCCTAGGGCCGACTTTATCAAATAATTTCCCCATAACAGGCGATAGTAAACCATTTAACAGGCTACCTGGCAGTAAAACTAAACCTGCTGTAGCCGCTGTCAAAGCTAATGGGCCTTGCATGTATACAGGTAAAATAATCTCAGATGCAAACATTGCCATGATAATAATAAAGAACATCATTACTCCAAGCGTATACATTGGAAATTTAAACACCCTTAGGTCAAGTAAAGGTTCTTCTAGTTTAAATTGCCTAAATGAAAAGAATAGCAACGCAATAACTCCGATTATAATGGGCATATAAGCAACAGGGCTTAAAAAGCCATCCTCACTACCTCCAGCGGAACTAAATCCGAAAACAATTCCACCAAAACCAGCTGTTGAAAATATAATCGATAGGGCATCCACTTTTGGTTTTGTAACTTCTGAAACATTAATTAGATATTTATAGGCAAAGGCGATTGAAAATATAGCAAATGGAATTACCGTTATAAAAAGGTAGCGCCATCCTAAATGTTCCACAATAATCCCTGATAAAGTCGGTCCAATTGCAGGAGCAAACATAATTACAAGACCAACTATTCCCATCACCGCACCACGCCTGCGAGGGGGATAAATTAATAGGAACGTATTAAAGATGATTGGGATTAGTAACCCTGTTCCTACAGCTTGCAAAATTCGACCAGCAAGTAACACGGAAAACGTTGGTGCAATTGAGCAAATAGCTGTTCCAATGGTAAAGACCGTCATTGTACCAAGAAACATCTGTCGTGTTGTAAACCATTGCATCAATGCGGCTGACATTGGAATAACAATACCCATGACAAGCATAAATCCAGTTGCCATCCACTGCACTGTTGTAATCGAAACACTAAACTCTTCCATTAAGGTCGTTAGTGCAATATTTAAAAGTGTCTCATTTAAAATTGCAAAAAAGGCACCAATGATTAACGACAGCATGATAGGCATAACTTTACCGTTCGGGTCGTCCGCTAAATACTCATATTTCTTTTCTTCTGTATCATTATTCATGCATTAAATCTCCTTTAGTTAATCTAATTCATTCATCCATATTTTTCCCATCTAACAGTTTTATCATTATACCATTATTTAGTATAAAAGGGCCTCCAGAAAATATGAAAAATCATTCCCACTCTAGATAAATAACCATATAGTGTAGGGAAGACTTTTCAGGAGGAATGAATAGTGAATTATAATAAACGTCCTAATGATAACGAAAGACAGTTCAACTTACCAGATTTTTTCCCTGGTTTTCCAGGTGGGGGCCAACCTGGTGGGGTTCCTGGGGGAGGGCAAACTGGTTTTCCATCGCCAAGCGGAGGACAGTCAGTTGGCGCTCCTAGTACCCCGCCACCATCTTTCACCCCTACACAGCAACAATTCCAAACTTATGCTGTAGATCCGGGTGCCATTCAAGGTTGTCTTTATCGCTTCACCTATGTTTGGCTATATCGAGATTCTTTTTGGTTTTTCCCAGTGTTTGTTGGCAGACGCTCTATTTCAGGATTTAGATGGAGTGGCTACAGGTGGGTCTATTATGGAGTCGATTTAGACAGAGTTCAATCGTTTCAATGCTACTAATAGTAAGAATGGAGGGATAGAAGATGCAACATTTTGTACTGCTTTATCTAGCATGTATTCTAGCCGGTTTTGCACTAGCTAATCTTCCAACATCAGCTTTCGTTACTGCAGGAATAGCAGGATTTTTTCAGATTGTCGGCGGAATTGCGATAATTGTATTCGGATTAGTGCTGTTATATCTTGGGGTTAAAGCTCTACTTGGAAAATAAACTCGTCAAAAAGAGACCATTTAGCGGTCTCTTTTTTGGCAGATAGGAAAGTATAAAAACTTTCTCACTGCATAAGTGCAACTAAGGCCGTCGCTAAAAGGCTTGGCGACAGCCAAGTTTTCTAAAACTTTATAATTTGTTTTCGATGGCTTCTTCAATATTTCCCTTTGTAATTTGAACATGCGATGTGTGCCAAACTATATCTTGATTACTAATCAAAAAGATCTGTGGCGACTCATGCTTTACGTTTGTATCTGTTTGGATACGATTCGATACATCCTTATTTTCAATCACGTTGACTATATAGCAGTTAACAGATTCATCTGCCGACTTAGTAAACGAACTGTATTCTTGAGAAGCCCCCGCACTAATCGGACAGGTTGTGCTGTGTTTGAAAATAATAACGGGTTTCTGAGCAGAATGATTCCATGCTTGTTCCCAGTCTTTAAGTTTAGCGATTTCTTTAATTTGCATTATTATTTTACCTCCTAAGGGTTTGTTTATTTTATCATTATCTAAATCATATACTTTTACTAATTAGTATTCAAAATAACAGTTCTTTCAATTCCTTC
Source organism: Virgibacillus necropolis (assembly GCF_002224365.1). Classification (GTDB taxonomy): domain Bacteria; phylum Bacillota; class Bacilli; order Bacillales; family Amphibacillaceae; genus Virgibacillus_F; species Virgibacillus_F necropolis. Next base: position 21,879 of record NZ_CP022437.1, read on the forward strand.
TACTTTGATTTATATAAATGATTAAAAAAGCACAGCTCCCTATGAACTGCACTTTGACTATTATCTATTCATTTGTAATCTCGTCCACAATCGTTTCTACTTCATTGCGAGAAATTTTCTCACGTCCACCCTTTAAAGCTTTTAGTGTACGTTTTGCAAGTGCTAATGGAATTCTACAGAACAGCAGAATATTACGGGTTTTTATATCCTTCATGTATTCATCCGCAAGCTGTAAGTTCTGTTCGGTATACTGAAACAAATCATTTGTAGCCCAGTCATCTGGAATAAAACTAACGCCACGTTCTTTATCTTCCTGTTGGTTACGTAAAATGTTTACCGTTTGTAACCCCCGCCCATATGCAATGGCAAGATCGCGGTCTGTCTCTGTTCCATCATACCAGTACCATATATCCGAAAGCATGACACCGACTAACCCTGCAACATAATATGTGTAGTCGTCCAAGTCTTCCTTGCTTTTTATTTGCCAGTCTCTTTCAACCCATTTAGCCATTCCAGCTGCCATAATACTTGTTGAGTCCATAATTTTACCTACAATTTCTTCAGGACAAAACGCAATCCAGTCACCAAGTCGTTTGGTCACTTCAGGTAATAGACTTTTATATGGGGCGATAAGTTCAAGATATGCATTATTATCAAATTCACTTTTTAAAAGATTACTAATTGTTTGCAACAAATGCTGTTTCGTTTCAGGTTTCAACATTTCATGATCTTCTATTTCATCAATTGCTCGCATACATAAATACGCAGAACCTACCGTCTCTTTTAAATTAGGCTTTAAAAGACTAATTGGTATGTAAAATGTTCTACTTGTAAGCTTTAATATGTGCATTGCTTCTTTATGCAGATTTGTTCCGTTTCTCAACTTGTTATCCTCCTTCGTATACTACGAGGTATAGATAAGTATAACAAAAAATGCAATTAATTTATATCTACAATGTAATAATCTCTATTTTTTAGCTTTTAGTTTTGTCTGTTCTCTTTCCCACGCGATCCTTTGTTCGAGCGCCATCGTCTTCGCTATTTTCGGAGCCAACCAAAGAGGTGGCAATAAAAGTAGTGACACTGGAACCGCTGTTATAACGATAGAGTTTTGGATTGATGTAATACTATCCTCACCAATCGTAAGTATCATTATTGTAGTTAGACCAAATATCAATGCCCAGAAAACCCGTAACCACCGTTGTGGATGATCATTTCCTGTTAGGCTGGCTGCAACTGTATATGACATCGTATCTGTTGTTGTTGCGACAAAAATGACTGAAACGAATAAAAATGCTACTGCTATGATTACACCAAATGGAAGTTGATCCATAATCGCCATAACTGCGGCTGGCATTCCAGCTTCGCTTAGTGCAGTTGAAATAGAACCGGGATTTTCCATTTCAAAAAATACACCAGTACCCCCAACAATCGCAAACCAGAAGTTACTAACTAACGGGGCTACAATTGATACGGCAATAATCAGCTCTTTAATCGTTCTCCCGCGGGAAATTCTACTTATAAAGATGATTAGCATTGGGGCATAGCCGATAAACCATCCCCAGAAGAATATAGTCCACGATCCAAGCCATGCACTATCGCCACGATATAAAGTCATCGTGAAGAAGTTTTGTAAACGGAAACCTGTACCACCAAGAAACGCATCCAAAATAAAGAGGGTTGGTCCTATAATAAGTAAGACAACAGCTAGTAGCATAGTGAATCCGATATTTATACGACTTAAGAAAAGAATCCCTCTGTCTACCCCTGTGGCAGCAGAAATTGCAGCAATTGTAACAAGTACAAGTATAACAATAATGCTGACTGTTATTGTATTAGGAATGCCAAATAAATAATTAAGCCCATAAGATATTTGTAATCCAAGGAAACCAAGTGGCCCTAATGTACCGGCTACAGTTGCTACAATAGAAACAATGTCAGCTGCGGAACCTAGCACACTTTTTTTGAATATTTTTTCACCAAAAATTGGATAGAGTAATGCCCGTGGACGTAACGGATACCCTTTACTATAATGAACATACATCATCACGATCGTAGCAAGAGTGCCTAAAATCGCCCATGCTAGAAAACCCCAGTGCAAAAACGCTTGTGCAAATGCCGCTGGAACATTCCCTGACTCACCGCCAAACAATGGGGGAGTATCCATATAATGATACATTGGTTCAGCTGCTGCCCAAAAAACACCACCGCTTGCTAGCAATGTACAAAGAATCATAGCAACCCATTTATAATAACTGTATTTAGGTTCTTCCTGATTACCTAAACGAACCTTACCATACTTCGAAAATGCTAAGCCTAATCCAATGATAAAATTTCCAAGTAATAATAATTGCCAAAACGCTCCAAATAAATCAGCTGATAAACCAAATAGTTTTGTAATTGCATCATCAACCATAGCACTATTGATAAATGACAAAATAATAAATAAAATTAAAAGTCCACCGCTTATTATAAATACTGTCCAGTCTAATTTATACTTCTTTTCATCCGGCACCTTTTGCCTCCTAATTAATTTAAAGCAAGTGTCAATGAAAGTCATTCGTAGAAGTTACACTAACTATGACCAGAATTCCATCAGCTTGCTCGTTTCATTTACATAACTTTTTATTATAGAGATGATCCAATCCTACGTCAATTATTTACCAGACCACATTACGATTCTGAAGACTTCTGCTCTATTATATTTTCCACATACCGCTTGTTATATGCGAAAATTTTTACTAACAAAAAAAGCTATCCAACATAGTTAGATAACTTTTCACCTTGAACTTATTTAATTTAATTTTCCTTAGTCATATAGTTAGATAGAGCTTGCTGCATCGTACTAAATGTTTTCACTTCTGAAAAATTAATACCTAACGTTACCATTGTTTGCGCAACCTCTGGGCGGATACCAACCAAAACAGCTTGTACCCCAACCAATTCAAGTGATTGAATGATTTTAAATATATAATTTGCCACCAACGTGTCCACAACTGCCACACCAGAAAGGTCAATAAATAAATGAGTTAAATCCTGTTTAGCGGATTCTCGCAATGCTGTTTGCAATAAAACATCAGCTCGATCTGTATCAATTCCACCTATTATTGGCAAAACAGCCATTCCCCCAAGTATTGGAACAACAGGAGCAGATAAGACTAAGAAGTTTTCCTGTGCTTGATCTAATACCTCTTTGTATGATTTAACATAGGCTGTACTGTAGGCATAAACTGCTTGATCAAGAAGTGGATCAATTTTACGAGCCACTTCAAAAATAGTTTCTATCGATACTTTATTTGCGAAAACGATTTCTTCTATATTTCTCCATAATATTTGACGTATGTTTGAGGTGCTTTTTAGTGATTCATCTAAGGCAACGCCATAATTTATTGCTTGTTCACCAGTCATTACTCCCCATTTAATAATTCGGTCTGTAACGGTTTTCGTATCTTGTCTAAATGAATCAGCTATTATTTGAATAATCTCCGCACGAATTTCAAGTGCTTTTTCTGTATCATTGTCACGGTTTTCAGCCATTTCACGTGAAATTTCATATTTCCTTTCTTCCATTTTAATGCCTAACAACTTTGTTTCTTCAATTATAGATTGACTCTTTAACGGCATAACGACGCCACCTTAGCTTTTTAAAATATAATTCTTCTTATATATATTATACTACATATAAAAATTTTTTGACTACTTTGATATTGCCCCTAGCACCTTACAAAAGATTAATTTTCATATATACTAACCAATAAGAAGAAATAAGTTTAAACTTTAGGCTGTTTTCGTACGCATTGTTGCTTTTTCATCTTCATAGTTTATATAAATTGCGACCTAATAGGCTCTCTGGAAATACAATGCGAAGTGACTGCTGGCTGCCTGTGTGATGTAAACAATAAAATAAATTAAAATTGTTAAGCTCAACCCTAGTGAAGGAAATCCACGTAGACTCCTGCTTAGAAAGCGAAGACGATGAGACCCCACAGTGAGCGGTTTTCTCACGAGGAGGCTCATCGCGAGCCCGCGGAAAGCGAAGTGGATTTCCGGAACGGTTGTCCAATCATCAAACATAGTACTTACGTCGCATTTTATATTCATTCTCTCAACAGCAACATTCTTTACGAAAATAGCCAAACTTTAAAAGGTGGTATTTAAATGGAAGATCAATATAAAAATGAGGAATTACCTCCAAAAACATGTTCTATTGAGCGCCTAGTTACAGTTTCGCAAGATGTAGAAAAAGTGATAAAAGGTCAAAAGACAGCTACCCGTAGAAATGGAAGATATGCGGATGTTGGAGAAATTATGGAACTAGAAGATCGTCAATTTGTAGTGGAAAAGGTATATACACAAACACTTGGAGAGTTATCAGATGAGGATGCTAAGCAAGAAGGATATAAAAATGTTTCAGAATACAAACAATCCATCTTATCATCGCATCCTGGTATGCCTTGGTCACCCAAAATGAAAGTATGGGTTCATGAGTTTGCTCCGGTAAAAGAAAAAGAGTAAAGCACTATAAGTAAGTGTTCGCTCTCACTGACTGTCAGGCTTAAAAAGATAAAAGAGTTAAATAAATGTAAACGAAGGTGACTACTATGTTTGAAGTTCAGAATTCCACTCTAAGCGACGGAAAATTTAACAGAGGTGTATTTGCTACAAAGGATATACCTAAAGGCACACTAATTCATGAAGCTCCTGTCATACCATATCCAAATGATCAGCATAAGTTCATAGAGCGTACCATCCTTGATGATTATGTATTTGAGTATGGAATAAACCATACTGCAGTAGTCCTAGGTTATGGCATGCTATTTAACCATTCATACACACCGAATGCTACTTATGACATTAGCTTTACGAAACACACATTTGACTACTATGCTTATACAGGTATAAAAGTAGGAGAAGAGATACTAATTAACTACAACGGTGACGTTGATAACGAAGATCCCCTATGGTTTAATAAGGATTTTCCAGATAAGGACGGCGAAAAATAAAAGACATTAAAAAACCTTATCATCATTCCTGTAATTTATGGTGATAAGGCTTTTTGAATGCAATTAACGTCAGTGTAAAATAAGTTTTATACCCCAACAACCATACTCCGTCTTTCCATTCGTACAACATCACGCCATACACCGTTCATCTTTCCAACACGTTTCTCTGTTCCCAGTACCCGAAAGCCAAATTTTTCATGTAGTGCAATACTTGCTTTATTTTCAGGGAAAATCCCTGATTTCAACGTCCAAAAGCCTTCATTTTCACTTTCTTCTATTATTGAAGCTAGAAGTTTACTACCCAGGCCTTTTCCTGCACTAGAAAGCCGTAAATAGATGCTTAATTCTGCTACCCCAACATAAGCTCGACGCGCCGACGTAGGAGTCAGCGCTGCCCAACCAATCACCTGGTCTCCGGCGCGAGCTACAATCCTACATGATGAAATATGGTCACGATCCCAAGCTTCCCATGTAGGAACCTTTGTCTCAAATGTAGCATTCTTTGTCTCTATTCCTTCTTTAAAAATATCCAAGACTTGCTCCGCATCTTTATTTTGCATCGTATCTATTAAAACTGTTTCCATTTTTAATCTCCTAACAATATCGGGATTCCTACTGCACCTGCAATAATTACTAGCATTATAATCCATGATAATGGATGTGCCCAGTTATTTGTCCAGCCAACGCCAAATCGTTTTTCTAAAAATATAGAGGGGTCATTCTTATTAAAGTAAAACATCCCTAATTTCCAGTATTGATCATCATCGCGATCAATTATTTTTCCATTTTGTCCTGTACTTGTTTTTATACGGCTACCACCTTGCCCTGTCGTAATCGAAAGAATGATCGCACCAACCGTTACACCAATCCCTAAGACCAGTGGAGCAATTACTAACAGCTGTTGATTAATTGTAAATATAAAAGAAAACTGTGTAAAGGAAAACAAGAATGTTAACGCAATCCCTGAAATAATAATATAAGCAGACCATCTACGTCTAAAAATAACGTTTCTGCGCATGGACTCTTCTGGATTTTCAGCATTTACCTGTTGTTTTGATTTGCCAATCATTGTATTTATAAATATAAAAAGCAATGTTAGATAAACTTGCATAATCGGCATGATCATTAACGTGCGGTATGATTTTTCTGACCAATTCGTCACATTTCCATCGAAGTCATATTGCATGGGAATTCGATCAGGTATACGATCATAGAACCGGAACGTAATAAACATAGATGTGAAAGCAATGATAAACGAAATAATAAACCATAGATTAGAGTGGATAAGTTTTTGATCACGAAAGCGTGTATTCACAACAACTAACTGCGACTTTTCCTCTGACCAGTTTTTACTCTTTTTTAACATTTTCATTTCACGGTGAAACTTAAGGTAAATAAAGAAACTTCCTATCATAAATATCCCAATAATAATTGAGAAAAAAATACTCATCGTTTCTTCGTTTTCAAAAGTAGAACCCATAACCAGAAATACGATTGTTACGAACAGACTCGCCATTCCTGTCATGATAGCATAACGCTTCCTCATTGACTTTAACTCTGAACTATTATATATCTCCTCAGGTATCGAAACACCAAAGCTTTCTGTCCTCCTAGTCCAATATGGAATAAACATAAGTGAAATAAACACCGGAATCATGATCACCAAAAGTAAAATAATCATCATTGTATTCATCTACTTGCCACCTTCTCCCTCTTTAAATTCATTAAACAATTCCTTGCATTGCTGTAAAAATTCTTCTTCACTTACATCCCGACAAACGGATTCCGCAATCAAAGGATGTATTGTGTTTTTAAGCTGATCCATGAATGCTTCATCTGCTTTTGGTACCCCATCAGGATTAACGACTACACCCTTTTGCCGATGGATTAAAATAAATCCCTCTTGCTTTAGTTGTTGATACGCTTTATTTACTGTGTGGAGATTTATTCCGATATCTGCAGCAAGTGACCTTACTGATGGCAGACCTTCTCCTGGTACTATTTCCTTTTTGGCTATTCCAGCTATTATTTGGTATTTTAACTGCGTATAAATAGGTTCTGTTGATTCTAAATCAAGATTGATATACACATTGTCACCTTCTACTTTATATTATATGTCTGTTATATTTATAGTATAACAGTTATTACAAATATGCAAGCGCTAATATTAAAAGTAATAGAAAATTGTAAAGATAAACAAAGCAATTGATTTAATCCTTAGTTTTCTGGTATGATTACTTCAATTTAATATTCTTATAAAGAAAGGTGGAGGGAATGGCCCAATGAAACCCAGCAACCTTTGAGACCTTTTCAAAAAGCTGCTAATTCCAGCAGACAGTAGTTCTGACAGATAAAATGGGGCCATATACAAACTTCTTCTTATTGAAGATGTTTTTTTACTTTAACGAGAAAAGCGTAAAGCTATAAAATAGGAGGTATTTTTTATGACGGAAAAAATTTATGTTATCCACGAAAATAAGGAATGGACAGCACATTTAATTAATAGATTGGAACAATTAAATCTACCTTATGAGGAATGGCATTTAGATGAAGGTACTGTTGATTTGTCTAAGGTTCCACCAGAGGGTGTTTTTTACAGCAGAATGAGTGCATCATCCCATACACGCGGCAATAGATTTGCACCAGAATTAACGGAAGCCGTATTAGCATGGCTTGAACGTCATGGTCGTAAAGTAGTAAATGGTAGTCGCGCACTTCGACTGGAAGTAAGTAAGGTAAACCAATATATGGCTCTTGACATTGCTGGTATTCGTACACCGAAAACGATTGCTGCTGTTGGGAAAAATGAAATTATCCAGGCAGCTAAAGATTTAAATCTATCTTCTTTTATTACAAAACATAACCGTGCTGGAAAAGGGCTGGGTGTACAGCTATTTCATTCAATCGAGGCATTACAAGAATACCTTGATGGCTCGTCATTTGATCCTTCAATCGACGGCATAACGCTCATTCAGGAATATATCCAAGCACCTGAACCATATATAACACGCTGTGAGTTTGTTGGCGGAAAATTTGTTTATGCTGTACGTGTTGATACATCGGAAGGCTTTGAACTGTGCCCGGCAGATGCGTGCAAAATTGATGATTTATTTTGCCCAGTCGGAGAAGACGTTCCTGAGAAGTTAAAGTTTCAGATAGTCGAGGGCTTTCAGGATCCAATTATTGAAAAATATGAGGAGTTTCTAAAAAATAATGACATCCAAGTAGCTGGTATTGAATTCATCTATGACCAAAATGGTGAAATTTTCACCTATGACGTCAACACAAATACAAATTACAACTCCGACGCGGAAGCACAAGCTGATAAATATGGAATGCTTGAACTGGCTAACTATTTAGGTGATCAGTTGAGTGTGGTTGAACAGTAAAAACTTCATGTTCTTTAGTATAAATCCCCTACCTTGATAGGGGTTTTTTATGTCCTAGTTTTCATACTATGATAAACTTGAGTTATAGTTATTTTACGAAACCGAACTAATCCCATTAAGGTTGCCGCTTTGAAGTAGGGCTAATCGCTAATTATAAGCAGGATAACAGATGGTAATACTGAACATATTATTGTATACAAATTAGTTCGTTTTTTAGAAGGGGTAATAATATGGTTAAGGATATTTCACTAACAAAGTTATTCGAATTACAAAATAATGAAAACCATACAATAATTGATGTGCGTTCACCACAGGAATTTGAAGAAGCTACAATTCCTGGTAGTATTAACATTCCAATTTTTAATAATGACGAACGTGCTGAGGTAGGAACCATTTATACGCAGATGGGGCCTGAGGCTGCTAAGAAACGCGGGTTAGAAATTTTTTCTGCAAAACTTCCTGCATTTATAGAAGCATTTACAAGTATTCAAACATCCAAAACTGTATTTTGTTGGCGTGGCGGCATGCGAAGTAAAACTGCTGCAACGGTCCTTGAATTAATGGGGTCGCACACCTTTCGCTTAAGCGGTGGCATACGCTCATACCGTCAGTGGGTTGTTCAAACATTGGCTACTTACACACTAACATCGAAAGCCTATGTACTGAACGGATATACTGGATCTGGAAAGACTATTCTCTTAAAAAAGCTACAGCAAAGTGGTCATCCAGTGCTGGACCTAGAGGGTATGGCCAGTCATCGTGGCTCTATTTTTGGTCAAATTGGGCTAAAACAAAGTAATCAGAAACAGTTTGAATCCAAATTAGTCGAAAATTTATTGGTCCATCAGAAAGCGCCCTTCATTTTTATGGAAGGCGAAAGCAAACGGATTGGCAAAGTAACCATTCCTGATTTTTTATACAACCATAAAGAACATGGAATTCAAATTTTTATTAACTTGCCTATAGAGGAACGGGTTAAAAACATTTTAGAGGACTACCAGCCGTGGAACTTCCCTGAAAGATTTATGGAAGCTTTTCTATTAATTAAAAAGCGAATCCATACACCAATTGCTAAAAAAATTCATGATAATTTAACGAATGAGGAATATAGTTCTGCCGTTCAATTATTACTGGAATATTACTATGATCCAAAGTATGAATACGCTGCGGACGCTTTCCCAGACGATCAAAAAATTTCAGTGCATGCCCAAACAGTTGAGGAAGCATTTCTTAAGATTCAGGACTTAATAAAAGAAACAGAATTGAACTATATAGATTGAGGTGAATCAGGATGAAAATATACGTAGATGCAGATGCCTGTCCAGTGAAGGATATCATCATTTCAATAGCTGCTGATGCAACTATTCCTGTGACACTTGTCAAAAGCTTCGCCCACTTTTCCCATGGAAATGATGCTCCTAATGTTGAAACAATCTATGTTGATACAGGTGCAGATTCGGCAGACTTTCGAATCATGCAATTGGCCGAGAAAAACGACATCATTGTCACACAGGATTATGGGTTAGCCTCTCTTGCGTTAGGTAAAGGATGTATTGTCCTTCATCATAAAGGGTTTGAGTATACACAAGAAAATATTGACCAGCTACTACACACCCGCTATACAAGCGCGATGGCAAGAAAAAGTGGCAAACGTACAAAAGGACCTAAAGCATTCACAGAAGAAGATCAGCAGAAGTTTAGAGATCTTCTTCTGAGAAAGCTTTAAGCACGTTAACGGAATACCCTCAAACTGCGATAAAGTAGCAATAATCTCTTCTATTAACTTTTTAATCACACTCTAACAATATTTACTTATACTATTGAAAAGTTGATAAAAGTGGTGAAAGTTGAATGAAGAAACGAAGTCGTTATATTGTAGCGGTGAGTACTGCAGTAGTGTTAGGTGTAGTAGGGTTTGGCCTTAAAACGAATACTGATCAAGCAGTGAATCATAACTTAAAAGAAATGTTTAAACAGGAAAAAGAAATTAGTTTAGAAATTGAAGGTCAGACAGAACAAACTGATGTAATGCTTGAAACAAATGAAGACAATCGTTATATTATCTATGTGGATGATTCCAGGTACAAAATGGAATCATCTGAAGAAAGTGATAAAATTGTACCACTGATTGAATTAGAAGATAAATATCCAGAGGTCTCAATGGAAATTATTCAAGTTGCAAACACAACAATCGAAGAAGAAATAGCGAAAGCGAAACAGGAAGTAAAAGAATATGGATTAAACGTGAAAAGAACAGTAGATGTAACTGCTCCAATGGAAGGAAAGGTAGTGAAATACATGACAGAAGGCCCGCAAAATTGGGATAGTCTTGTATACAAGTACTATTTCCTTAAAGCAGGTACAAATCTATTTCTGGTCAGACAAAAATATTTCTTTGCAGCTTCCGAGGGACACGGCGTCCGGTTTGATTCCATGCTTGAAAGTTTCAAAGTTGTGGATCCTACCTAAGCAGAAATGCACAAGCTGAACAAATTAAACCAGTATTTGGGGCAATTGTCCAAATACCGGTTTTATTTTAACCAGCAAATATCCAGTTCTGCATACACACTATCTGAGCCTACGTCAAACGTTTCTGCAAAAAGTACAGATCATACCCTTGTGGATGATCATCTAATTTCCCAAAAACTTCATACCCATTTTTCTGATAAAACCCCGGGGCTTGGAAGCTAAACGAATCTAGATAAATTAACCTACAGGCTTTCTCCCTCGCGAAATTCTCTAGTTTATTTAATAAAATACTCCCATAACCTTCTTTTCGAAACCGTTTGTCTACCCACAAAAATTCAATATGGATATGATGCCAAAACATATTAGCAGTAATTCCACCCACTATTTCACCATTATCATCTTGCAAGATAAAACCAATATCCTCATTTGGTGTTTTAATATGGTCTGGAAGTTCCTCCATATTATAGTCAATTACCTTTTTCTTAATATAGTTGAGATCCTCCTGATTGAATTGATCTGAAACTTTCATTGTTCATTGCCCCCTATCTATATTTTATTACTCGATCTACCATACTACCGTATTTAAAAAAGCGAATGGTACAGATTAAGTAGTTCACTTACCGTGGAGAAAATATCAAATAGCTGATACTTTTAATAACAACATCATTCACCAGTTTAATGTCCTTCATTGGCTTGATGAAGAACTTTTTCTCTGCATTTCCGTGTTCTTTTGTCTTTCATTGGCTTCTTATACATTTTTTCGTTATACTTTGTTAAATTTTAATTAGGAAGCTTCCGAAAAGGCACTAATCATCAATTTTGATTAGCGCCTTCTTCCAAAAGTAATAGCTGGTATTTCACTCAAATCATCAATGATATAACCAGCATCTGCATATCGCCAATAATTATCTTTTTTCCAAATGGTCTCCATCCCTATGTTACGGGCGGCGAAGATGTCATTTTCCCGATGGTCGCCTACATAGATACTTTCATGAGGATGGACATTCAGTTGTTTTAAAGCTTTTTGAAAAATTAACGGTTCAGGCTTTTTTATACCTTCCCATTCAGATATAAGAATAGTATCAAAATACTTTTCAATACCGATGGCTTTTATATTGTTCATTTGAAAGTGACCTTTACCATTTGTAATCATCCCTAAGTGAATGGAGTTATCTTTTATGATTCAAATAGTCGGTCTTCCGCTTATATTGCCCATCAATAAAATGTTTAACAGATTGATCACGGTCTAACAGCGTTCCGTCTAAATCAAAAAGAACAGCCTTAATCATTGTTTGGCACCTACCTCTTCTCCACAATCAATACCTTCAAATAGTTACCTTGTGGAAAGCTCGGATTGATTTTAAAATCAGATGGCAAAGAAAATTCCTCCAAAAATTTATAACTCGTATTCATTTCTTTAAATGCTTTATCAATGAATCCTTTGAACTTTCTCATTCCAAATGACGCATTATTAGTGGATGCAACAATGACACCACTTTTTTCGGTAATAGCAATAGTATCTTTGATTAGAGCTGGATAATCCTTAGCCGTGCTAAAGGTATGCTTTTTTGAGCGGGCAAAGCTAGGTGGATCAAGAATAACCGCATCGAATTTCAATTCTTTTCGCTTCGCATATTTAAAATACTCAAAGACATCCATTACCTTAATATCTTGCTGTTCATAATCAATGCCATTTACACTAAACTGTTCGATTGTCTTACTTTTACTACGTTTTGCAAGGTCAACATTTGTCGTCTTTATTGCTCCACCAAGTACCGCCGCTACCGAAAAAGCTCCTGTATACGAAAAAGTATTCAACACATTCTTCCCTTTAGAATACTTATCCCGAATTGCTTTTCTAACCTGGCGCTGATCCAGAAAAACACCAACCATTGCACCATCATTTAGATATACCGCATAATTCATCCCGTTTTCTTTCACGATTATTGGAAATTCACCACGTGTCCCTTTAACAAAATCATCATCGTCAATGTATTGGCCTTTCGTATCAAAGCGTTTTTTTTCATATATGGCTTTATAACCGCATAGTTCATCAATAGCACGGATCACATGATCTTTGAAGGTATAAATCCCCGTGCTATACCAATTAATCAAATAATAACCGTCAAAATAGTCAATGGTAAAACCGCCAATTCCATCGCCTTCACCATTAAATACCCGGAATGCAGTAGTTTCGGTATTTTGATAAAAAGAGTGTCTAGCATCCAACGCTACTTGGATTCTTGATTTAAAAAATGCAAAATCAATCGCTTCAGCTTTGTTGTGCGTCAATACCCATCCAAGGCCCTTGTTCTGCTTTCCATGGTAGCCCTTTGCGATAAATTGGTGACCTGAATCATACAGGTGAAAAATACTTCCTTCATCTTTTAGTACATTTGTATTCACGATGGTATCCTTGTTGATCAATGGATATCCTTTTTTGTATTCTGGTATATACTTTGTTTTCACGTTTAAATCAATTACTGTAGTCATGTTTTCATCCTATCAACTGTTTTTCTTATTATCGCATGCCAAATGGAAAAGCGAAAGGAACCGAACAAGTTTTTGCATTAGAAAACTTGGCTTATCGCCAAGCCTTAGTTGCAATTTTGCAGTAAGAAAGGATTTATACTTTCTTAACTGACAGAAAAAAATAGAGGCATACATAAACACCTCTATCCTTCTTTCTTTTTACAAATTTACTTACAATTTCCTAATAGTAAAGTTATCCCCCAAAACAGCCCAGTTTTCTGGGAAGGATTGACCTAACACCCAATAACTAACACCTCTTAAGTTGTAGTCCTTTACCGTATCGTATTTAGCCTGCACACTCCTGGCATCTTCAAACCAGACTTCGTGTTCCTGCCCACTTTCATCTACATATCGAAAAAATGGTGCTTGATAGGTCTCATTATACTGGATCTCCACACCATATTCTGCTGCTAATTGAACTGCTGCTTTTGGACTAAGCGTTCGGGCGGTAGTTCCTTCCTGCCAGGGAATTTCCCAATCTCTTCCGTACAATGGAACCCCCATCATAATTTTATCACGAGGGATCACTGTTACAGCAAAATCCAACACTTCACGGACTTCGTTAACTGGAGCAATAGCCCAAGGTCTTCCGCCAGCCCAGCCCCACTCATAGGTCATTACAACTACAAAATCGACAATTTCTCCATGTGCAGCATAGTCGTGTGCCTCATATAACAAACCTTCTTGATCGGCACTATCCTTTGGCGCCAATGCTGTGGAAACAATTAACCCTTCTGGATGAAAACGGGCCACAAGCCTCCGTAAGAAATCATTATAATTCTCTCGATCTTCAGGATAGACATATTCAAAATCGATATTTATACCGTCATAGCCTTTCGCTCTTATTTTTTCCAAGATATTTGTGATTAAGGTTTCTTGTAGCTCAGGGCTTCTTAGAATAGTTGCTGCTAAGTCCGAACTAAATTCCCCACCTGTAAAGTTTGTTAAAACAAGAAGTGGGGAAACATTCGTAGCTCTTGCTGCTTCTAGGACTGGAGCCTCTTGCAATTCTGTAATTGTTCCATCTTCTTGCACACTATACATGAACGGGGAAATATAAGTAAAATTGCTGCCTAATGCTAATACCTCTCGTCTGGCTTGCTCATTCGTTTGTGTTATATATGAATTTACTTCAATTACAGGTTTTATTGCAGATGGTATTCTTAAACGCTGGCCTGGATAAATGTACGACGGATTAGTTATATTATTTGCATCAACTATTTGATTGATAGGTACGTTATATTGTTGAGCGATTCCCCATAAAAATTCACCCACCTGAACGATATGTGTAAAATAAGGAATTTCCAGCAACTCGCCAACGAAAATTAGTGATGGATTTGTAATATTATTAGCCTGAGCAAGTTCATTAACGGTTACCCCATACCTTTGTGCAATTTGCCATAAATTATCACCTGGTGTAACGACATATTCTTGATTTGGATCCGGGATGACCAGTGACTGACCGACAACGAGTACATCAGGATTATCCAGCTGGTTCACTAATATTATTTGATTAATATCATTACCATAACGCTGCGCTATTCTCCACAAAGTTTCTCCACGTTGCACTACATGTATTTCCATTTACTCTCCTCCAATTATCAGTTCTATTTGTCATGCTATTCATGAAGAGCCTATTTTGTTAAAAATGGGTTTTGCCAAATAAATAGGAAGGAGTATAATGAAAATAAAAGTAAGGAATAGGGGGATGTTAAATGGTGTTAAACGCTAAAATAACCAGTAAAAAGGGCAAATTACTATCCCTGTTGAAATCAGACGGTTATTAGACGTAGATACTGGTGATCAGATCTCATTTAACGTAAATGATCACGGAGTAGTAATGAATAAATTAGTTCGACCATTAACAATTCAAGAAAGATTTTCAGATTATGATATCAGTCAGTTGAATAAGAATTTAAAAAATCCATGCAAGAGTTTGGCGCAGGTGGAGATGT
Organism: Virgibacillus necropolis; assembly: GCF_002224365.1. GTDB lineage: Bacteria > Bacillota > Bacilli > Bacillales > Amphibacillaceae > Virgibacillus_F > Virgibacillus_F necropolis. The sequence goes on from NZ_CP022437.1 coordinate 37,227, forward strand.
TGGAAAGGAACAATTATGAGATACAAAGCTTGTAGCTAGAACAACATTCTTATCCGTGTTTTTCTAGCTTTAGTATCTCAATCATTTTTCACCATAGCCATTGTTAATGTTCCAGATGTTAAATTAACATGTGGAGGTTTAATCTGATCTGTCACGTCTATTCCTTCTATGTATACACGGAATAAAGCAAGGTTTTTTTCCAAAAAAAGAGGCCCTCCCAATAGGAAGGCACCTCACGAAAACTTCTATTAAAATCACACTTTCACATAATCCCCAACTGGCCATACTTCACTAGTAAATGCCATTTCCCAAAAAGATAACTCCAATTGACAGCTTTTGCGAAAAGCACTTTTTATTTTCTCCAGTTCTGCAGGGCTTGCATCTGCAGCTAATTTATCTAACATATACCGCATCTTCATCGTGGTCTCCGCCACCCGCTCATCTGCGTAAAATGAAATCCATGGATAAAATGGATGATCTTCATCGGGCTGATACGTTTTCATTAATTCTTGCCCAATTTCTAAATATGTCCACGGACATGGCAATAGTGCTGCAATAACTTCGCCCAGGCTTCCCATATGAGCATGATACATCATATGTTTCACATAATGATCGGCTGTTGGTGGTAATGGGTACCCTTGTAATTCCGCATATCCAACACCGATTTGTTCGCAAAAGTTATTGTGTGGATGGATTTCACTATTCAACACAAAGTCAATTTGATTATTAAAAAAGCTAATATCATCTCGATTATTTGACTTAGAGATTGCTATCCCATAAATATACATAAATGCATTTAAGTACTCATAATCAGCTTTTATATAATGTGCTAACGCCTCTTTTGGCACACTACCTTTTCCAATGCCCTGCACAAAAGAATGATTAAAAATTGCCTCGTATACATCTTGGTTCTCCTTGCGTAACGTTTCAGTAAAAGTCATAAAAATGCCTCCTTGGATTGATTGGAAGCTACTAGAAGAATGATAAAGTAGATAAATAGAGGACTCGTCCTCACTACTTCCCTTCGCTGGTATTACCCAGATCAGGTTCAAAGGGATAAAGGATTATCCTTATCTCAGCATGTTGCACCCCTAGTAGTTCCTAATAGGATGTTCAAAAAATCACCAAATGATAAATGGCGACTTTTTGAACACGCACTAATTACTATATGTTTTGTAATGGACTTGCTTGTTTAACACGAATCACAACGAAATAACCTATAAAGGCTCCTGAAATACTGCTCACTAAAAATGATGGTAAAAATACAAAGGCGCCTAGCGAGCTGCCCATCAGCAGGTTTGCATATGGTACTGAAAATAACGATCCAATTATCCCTGTCCCGACAACTTCACCAACTACAGCCAGCATTTTACGGCCAAATTTTTTATACAAATACCCAGCTAAAAACGCTCCAATCATCCCTCCTGGAAAAGCAAGTAACGTCCCAAGACCAAGTATATTGCGCATTAGCCCTGTCATAAACGCAATCACTACTGCAGGCCCCGGTCCTAGTGTTATAGCTGCCATCACGTTTACCGCATGCTGGACAGGGTATGCTTTTGCGATCCCCGCCGGAAACCAAAGTAATTGCGATCCTATAACACCAATTGCGATAAAAACTGCCATTGTAGTTAAAACCCTTGTGCGATACATTATTAGCCTCCTTTTCGAATAATCTTCTAGTCCAACCACCTCCTTAATGATTATTATTTATTTCTACTCTAGTAGCTGCTACTTCTAATTCATGAGCCGCTTCTTTATAATTTCCCGCCTGACTAATTGCTGAAATAACCGATATACCTGACGCTCCAGCTTCCATGATATCTCCTGCATTTTCCCTTTTAATCCCACCTATTGCTACAATTGGAATAGCTATTTTTTTACTGATTTCCACTATTCTTTTTACCCCGATTGGTTCACGTGCATTTGCCTTGGTAGAAGTTTTAAAAATAGGTCCGACGCCTAGGTAATCAGCACCTTGCTGCTCAGCAAGGACCGCTTCCTCAACAGTTGACACCGATACCCCAACAGACATATCGTTTGGTAATCTTTCTTTTACGTTTACCACCGACTCATCTTTTTGACCAATATGGACACCGTCAGCATGAAGTTTAATGGCCAAGGCAATATCATCATTCACGATGAACGGAATAGTATTATTCAGACAAATATTACGTAGTTCAATCCCTAACTTATATTTTTCAAAACCCTTTTTGGCAGTAACCCCTTTTTCCCGATACTGAAAAGTTGTTATACCACCATCGATTGCTTGTTGTAGAACATATGTAGGATCCTCTATTGTATTTGTGCTACCCATAATAAAATATAAGCGAAGACTTTTTTTATCTATCATTTGTTTTATTCTCCTTTTAAAGTGAGCTCGCGAATGTTTGCTTTTGCCTTAACTTTTTCCTCGGATAAGTCATACAATTCATCCAATAAGGCTGGCAAAAATGTCCCCGGACCTTTAGTGTGCTCCATTGCAAGTTCGGCTGCTACACCATAACTACATACTGCTTGCACGGACGCATCATAGATATCAGCACATATACTTGAAAAAGCACCCACAATCGCCGTTAATAAACACCCTGTCCCTGTAACGTTTGGAAGCATAGCTACCCCGTTCTTGCATTGTGTAAGACTGTCGCCATCTGTTATCGTATCGGTTTTACCAGTCGCAATCACTACCGCCCTATACTTCTTTGCAACATGTATGGCTAATTCAGAATCGATTTCATCCACTAAGGTATCTGCACCTTTCATTTCAGTATCTAAACCTGCTAATACAGCTATTTCTCCAGCATTACCACGGATAACTAAGACATCAACTTTGGATAAAATTTGTTTGATTGCACTCGTGCGGAAAGTTGTCGCACCAATTGCTACTGGATCTAAAATTACAGGTATCCCTTTTTTATTGGCCGCTTTTCCTGCGAAAATCATCGCGTTAACCTGGTCTTGTGTACATGTGCCAATATTAATTACGAGCGCATCCGCATGTGATGCCATTTCAGCTGCTTCTTCGGGTGCATTTGCCATTGCAGGTGATGCCCCTATCGCCAATAATCCGTTCGCTGAAAAATTAGCAACAACCGTGTTCGTGATATTATGAATTAATGGTTTTTGATTTTTTATCTGCATAAGATAGTTCATTGAAAAATCCTCCTATTCCTTTTTGGTAACCCTTGTAAACGATAACCCCAATGGTTTGTTGGACCATTTCCTTTTCCAAGTTTTAAGCTATAGCGAATAGCATCTGTGATAAATAACTTTGCTGTCTTTACTGCATCATAAACAGAATTCCCTTTTGCGAGTTCAGCTGCGATGACCGCGGAATACGTACACCCAGTCCCATGTGTATGTTTGGTATTTATTCTTGCAGTGGGAAACCTGTGTATGCCAGCACCATCATATAAAACATCAACCGCTTCATCGTTAACATGATGACCACCCTTAACAACAGCCGCATTTGCGCCAAGCTCATGTACAATACGCCGTGCTGCATCTTCAGCCTCTGCTACGGACTCGATAGATTCGGATAGTAACACTTCTGCCTCTGGTATATTTGGCGTAACCACTGTTGCAAGTGGTAGTAGCCGATCAATCATCGTTTGTTTCGAATTGACATCCATCAAATGATCACCACTTTTTGCAACCATTACAGGATCAATTACATAGGGAATCGAGTACTTATCGATTGCCTCTGCGATAATCACCATCATCTCAGAAGTGGCAATCATACCGGTCTTGATAACATCCGGCGAGATATCCACCAACACACTTTCTATTTGTTTCTGGATAAAATCAGCGGGTAAGTGCTCTACATCCTGAACGCCAACAGTATTTTGCGCTACAATCGATGTCACAACACTCATCCCATAAACCTCTCGCTCTTGAAACGTTTTTAAATCGGCCTGGATACCAGCACCTCCAGTTGGATCGGTACCAGCAATGGTAAGTACAGTTGGAATAGAATGTTTCACAAAGAGAAACCCCTTTCATTCTGAATTAAAAATCCAATAGGGGCAGTGAAGAATCTAATGCGGGGTATTTTTAAACAAAAAACCACCCCAGAAATTGGAGTGGTTTGTATATATACAAAATTGTCTTTGATACAACCGATCTCCACTTTCCTACGCTAGTATGAACTAGATCAGGTTCAAAGGGATTAAGAATCTACTTATCTCAGCCAAGCGGCACCCCTAGTGGACTTTCTATTAAGTTATAACCTTACTTAAACATGTATACCTTTTTTTGTCAATTCAATAAATGGATTATTCTCACTATCCAGTACAAATCATTATAATATGTTGATTCGGATCTTTTATAGTAAAAAAAGAAAAGTCATCAAATTCCACAATCTCCGAATCAATTTGATAACCAATGTCTTTCACAAATTCATAGGAATCATGGATATTATCTGTGTGGAAATTAAACAGTGGATATAGAGAAGGATTAATTATTTTCTTTTCTACCTTTGGTCCAGCATCCAATGTTAAACCTGTATGGTGGTTAATTTTCATCTTAAATACTGGTTCCGAAACTTCTGATGGTTCATAAGTTTCTCCTAGCAATCTTGCATACCATTCTACTGATTTTGATAGGTCACTAACGTGAACAAAAATTGTGTTGATTTGGTTTTTTATTGGACTAGACATCATTTATCCCTCCGATTAAATTAATTTAGTCATTTTATAATTGGTAAAACTAACCCCGGCAATTAACTTTGATTGTTCCTTATGAGTTTGATAGCCATGTGAAAGAAAAAAAGGTTTAGCTGTAATACTTGCGTCAGTCGATAATCGATTAATCATGCGTAGCTTTGCATCTTTCTCTAGCTGGTTAACAATTCCAGAAGCAATACCTTCTGCTTGATGGTCTTTATGTACATACAACAAATCGATCCAACCATCTTCAGTCAGATTTCCAAAACCTACTATTACACCATTGATAATTGCAACATATGTAGTACTTTTTTCAAAACGATCTAACCATTCATCAAGCGTCTGGGAGTTATTTGCCCATACCTTGACCTGTTCCATTGAATAATCTTTCCTATTTATCGTTAAGATTGTTTCTCTAAACACAGTGACAACCTCATTAATCATATTTTTTTCAAACCGTTTTAATTCCAAAAAAGCATATCCTACCTTCTTTTTGATTGGTTTTATCGTGTCATGATTGAAAACTTAAATGGCATTTAATTCCTCACACCTTGAAATACATATGGGATTGATGAAGCCAACAAGGTCTTCACGCCATTTTTATGGTATGGCATTAATTCAGCTGCTGTATCTAAATCTACCCACTTCACTTCTGAAATACCAACTTTTTCATCTTTATCCTGAATAGCTAATTCTCCACCAACTATTTTCCCTTTAAATGTTACAAATAAAGCATGATGATCATCTTTCGTCATAAACGCTTCATTCACTGAAACAATATCATCAACTTCAATCGTTAATCCCGTTTCCTCTTTTGCTTCACGGATGGCAGTCATTTTCAATGTTTCACCTGCTTCAACAGCGCCGCCAGGCAACGACCAGTTGTTATATTTATTGTTTTTTACCATTAAAATTTTATTTTCCACTTCATCATGGATAAGTGAATATGCAACATCTACTCGCTTCATCTTAACAAACCACCTTATCTGTTCTCTATCCAAAATCTACGCTTCACATTCCCGTCTTCTTCTGGGAAACTTTTATCCTCTATTCCACCATTGTTCAAAATAGTATTGGCTGAACCAATATTATCCTCATCACATGTAACCAACACACGGTCAATTTTTAATTTCTTACATTTTTTTAGAGCTTCAGCTAAAATTAATGTTGCATAGCCTTTTCGCCTTTCAGAAGGTCGTACACTATATCCAATATGACCTCCAACGTTAAATAAAAAGTCATTTAAATCATGGCGGATGTCAACCATTGCTAAAACACGATCTTGATCATTGACTAGAAAATAATTGGAACTTGGCAGCCAATGATCGTTTCCTTTTTCCCGGGTTGCAAGCGCATTTAAATAATCTTTATAGCTCTCATGTCCGTCCAAACTATAGCTACTGGGTACCATTCTGGAAGATCCCCATTCTGCTGCATAATCCTGATGTTCTTTCTCCCATTCTATAGAAGGCCTTACTAGTCTCATCCTTCACCCTCCGTTCAGTCAATATGTTTGATAACCTTTGCTGGATTTCCCCCTACCACAACATTATCTGGAACATCCTTTGTGACAATCGCACCTGCTGCCACAACAACATTATTGCCTACCGTTACACCTGGATTAATAACAGCTCTACCGCCTATCCACACATTGTCCCCAATAGTAACGGGTTTACCGTACTCTGGACCTTTTATTCGTTCATATGGATCAATAGGATGTGTGGCTGTATAAATATGTACACCCGGGGCCATCGCACAATTATCTCCAATCCGCACTTCACAAACATCTAAAATGACGCAATCAAAATTGGCATAAAAATTTTCACCAACATGAATGTTATAGCCATAATCACAGCGAAAGCTTGGTTCAACCCCTAGCACATCACCACTCGATCCAAAAAGCTCCTTTAGAAGTAATGTCCGTTTCAAATTTTCTGTTTCTGTCGATTGATTAATTTGTCGGGTTAGACCTCGCGCATAAGTTCGTTCCTCAATTAACTCTGGATCCCACGCCTCATAAAGCTCACCATCTACCATTTTTTGTTTTTCGGTTTTAGTCATGTTTTTATCTCCTTTTAAACTACCTAGATTTAATGTTAGTAAATGATCATATATTACATCAAGCGATGCACAAGCGTCTCAAAGTTTAATCGCTTAATCTTGTTAAACTATAATAATCTTGAACCTCATATGCATGGAATCCACAGTCTTCATATAATTTCAATGCATGTTTATTTTCTACAGCTACCTCTAATAGTATGTCTTTCCCAGTTTTTTGTTCATCTCGCACAATTTGCGTGAGTGCACGTCTTCCATAACCTTGTCCTTGGAATTTCGGGAAAACAGCAAAACCATAAATGTAGCTTTCCTTTTCGTCATGTGAAACACCGACTTTACCTACAGGTTCATGGTTAGCTTCAATTATATAAGAAACCTTTTGATCATTTTTTCCATTATTTTCATTGAATTCTCGTGCACCAGCCTCATCAAAGCAAAAGCATGCTACATCTAATTTAATCTTTATTTCCATATCTTCCGAAGTCGCTTCCCTTAGCTGAACAAAATTGTCCTTAGATTCTAGTTTTTTATATTCCCATTTCATTTGGTATTCTGAAAAAGTATATTCACAGGTTTTTGTTTGTAACCAATTCTTTGCTGATTGTGATTTAGCTGGTGCATTTATTAAAATTCTTTTTGCATTATCTGGAATCGCAGTAATCGCATCATTAAATAGATCGATAAAAACACCGCACAGTCGATAACTCGGGTGAACCATTCCACAAATTTCATATTCATTTCCAAATCTATAGATTGCCAAGAATCCGATTAAAGTATCATTTTCATAATGAAAAAAATCCATCTTCTCATTTTCTTTCCTTGCCTTTAACATCTCCCAATTTAGCTTGAGTTGAATGCTTTCTTCTTTTTCGCATATATCTTGTATCCGTTTAATATCGTTTAATTGTTGTTCGTTCAACATGATGTAGCTCCTTTTTCAGTTCTTATCTTCTTACCCTATTTAAATTCTCCATTAGCCTTGTAAATTCCTTCAAATGAAAGCACTAAATTACAAATGAAATTCGATAAATGGATAATAGCAATCTTCTTTGTTAAAATCGGTCATAGTAAGTAATAGAGGAGAATGTGAAGTGAAAATAGTCTCAATTGAACCAACCCCAAGTCCGCATTCGATGAAAATTAACGTGGATGAACACTTACCAGATGGACAAACACGAAATTATAAGCTTGAAGATAATCTAGATAGTGCTCCTGATTATATCAAGGAACTATTTGCGATAAAAGGTGTAAAAGGTATTTATCAGGTTATTGACTTTATAGCCCTTGAACGAAATGCTCGAGACGCATGGGAGGATATTCTTCCAGAGGTCCGAAATGTTTTAGGATCTACTGAGGAAGTTTCAGAATCTGAAACGAACGGACAGCCTAAAGCGGATGATCACTTTGGTGAAATCAAGGTTTTTATTCAACAGTTTCGTGGTATCCCCGTCCAGGTGAAACTCCAAGATGGCGACAATGAGCAGCGTTTCGGACTACACGAAAGATTTATGGATGCAACAATGAAGGCGTCAGTTGCCACTACCAATATGTTGATGGAAAGAAAATGGGTAGAACAAAGCACGCGTTATGGGGATGTAAATGAAATTGGACGAGATGTAGTCGAAGAGCTTTCAGCAAGCTATGACCAAGAAAGACTTGAAGAATTAGTTAAAAAAGCTCTATCGAATGATGAAACCGATTCGCAGCAACCTTTGACACAAAAGAAAAAGGTTACACTTGATATGCTGGATACTCCAAGCTGGAAAGAACGTTATGCCGCACTTGATCGAATGGATCCAAGCGCAGACGACTTACCCGTCTTGGATAAAGCAATAAGTGATGAAAAAGCATCAATCCGTCGTCTTGCTACTGCTTATCTGGGGATGATTGAAGAACCTGAAGTACTCCCCTATTTATATAAAGCGTTAAAAGATAAAGCTGTAAACGTCAGGCGTACTGCTGGTGATTGCTTATCAGACCTTGGATTTCAAGAAGCTATTCCAGAAATGATTGCTACACTTTCTGATAAAAGCCGAATAGTTCGTTGGCGTGGGGCAATGTTTTTATACGAAATTGGTGACGAGACTGCTATTCCTGCATTGCAACAAGCGATTGATGATCCAGAATTTGAAGTACGCATGCAAGCAAAGATGGCTCTGGCTCGTATTGAAGGCGGGGAAAAGGCGAAAGGGTCAATCTGGCATCAGATGACCGAAGCAACAAAGCAGAAATAACGAAATTGGAGATGTATAAGATGACAAAACAAACAAGAATCGGAAAAACTGACCTACATGTAAATCCAATTGGACTTGGTACGAATGCAGTTGGTGGCCATAACCTTTATCCAAACCTAGATGAAGAAGCCGGAAAGAATTTGGTGAAGTCAGCTATCACTAATGGAATAAACTTTGTCGACACGGCATTTATTTATGGACCTGAACGTTCTGAGGAACTAGTTGGGGAAGTTATAAAAGAAACTGGCAAACGTGATGAAGTTGTTCTTGCGACAAAAGGTGCACATAAATTTGTTGGGGATGGTGTTATATTTGATAACTCACAAGCATTTTTAAAGCAAGCGGTTGAAGATAGCCTAAAAAGACTTCAAACAGACTACATTGATTTATTCTATATTCATTTTCCAGATGAAGACACACCAAAAAATGAGTCTGTTCATGCTTTAAAAGAATTAAAAGATGAAGGAAAAATTAAAGCCATTGGTGTATCAAACTTTTCACTCGATCAACTAAAGGAAGCAAATAAAGATGGCGATGTTGATGTTTATCAAGGAGAATATAACTTATTAAAACGGGACGCAGAAAAAGAGTTGTTTCCATATTTAGAGGAACAAAACATTTCATTTGTACCATTCTTCCCTTTCGCATCTGGAATACTTGCGGGAAAATATGATACAAATACGAAGTTTGATGACTTTCGTGCAAAAATGCCACATCTACAGGGTAAGGAATTCGAACAAAACCTTGAGAAAATCGAAAAGGTACGCAAAATTGCCGAGTCAAAACAAGCAGAAATTGCCCATGTTGTTCTTGCATGGTACCTAACACGTAGCCCCATTGATGTTGTTATACCTGGTGCAAAAAGAGCAGATCAAGTACTAAACAATAGTAAAGCATTGAATGTTAATCTAACTGCCGAAGAAATTAAAAAAATTGATTGGATTTTTAGGTGAGAGGAAATGCATAGAAAAGACGCCTATACAAATGTATAGACGTCTTTTCTGTATTTGCGGCGAAAAATCATGTGTTCACATTCACATGTATTGCCTTATTTTTCGTCTTATGCAAATCAGCTCATCGCAAGAATTAAGTATACCATTAAACTTTGCTATTCTGCAATAAAATTTAATTTATATTAGCCGGTAACCCTAACACGAACCCTCTCTTCAAGAGTGTTTTCATATGCTGACAAAATACCTTCTTCAGCTATATGTTCTTTTGGTACTACTTTTTGATTTATTTCAATGACAACAGGCTCTTCAAAAGGCAATTGAGATAAAGAAATAGTATGCTTGTCCTTCCAGCAAATATCTAAATGACTACCATAAAAAAATGAAAATGTGGAAGGAATAGGCATCCCCTTCTTATAAAAATAATGCTCATGTTCCTTCGATACATCTGGTTCGTTTAAGCAAACGTACAAGGACAAGTTATCACAAAAATTTAGTAAGTCGTAATGAAACTGAAAAGCTTCTTCATCAAAATCGATTAATTGTTTTATTCTATTCTGGCGATCCTGTTCATTTCGTAAAAACCGTTGTGATTCCTCCCCAAAATCATCTGCTGTAAAACGATAATAATGATGACTACACAGAAGACTTGCATAAGGATCCATCTTTTCTATCTCATCGATTCCATTCTTGTAGAAAACAAGTTTAGGTTCAGTTGGTAAGTCCATAAATGAATATGGTAATCCAGTTTGGTCATTCCAAAAAGGTTTCTTATCTACTGGAATCCAGCCTCTATCGTGTTCCGAGATTGCCAGTTCTACTGACGCTCGTTTGTCCTTATCATTGAAAATAGAATTTTCCCATTTCGCAGCAAAGACCCCCGAAATCCGTGCATGGTTATCCTGTGTAATCATAACGATATCATCCGTGCGTTCTCGTACTATCATCAAATCCTCCTCTAAATTAGAATAGCGCAGGCACCTTCGAAACAATCCAGTGCAGAATGATGGTTTTTATCACAAGGCTGTTTTCGTATAGTTTATTGCTTGCTCATACCGCCAAACTTGATATAAATTACGACATAATTGCTGGTTTTAGTGGTTGGACAATCGTTCCGGAAATCCACTTCGCTTTCCCACAGGAGTCTCCGTGGATTTCCTTCACTGGGTTTGTGCTTAAAATTTCAATTTACTTTATCACTGGTTGCTTTTATTATAAAATAGCCTTCAATTTATGGCAATTGATTGGAGCGGAGGGCAGTCGACTCCTGCGGGAGGATAGGCATAGGTGAGACCCCGCAGTGCGGAGCACGAGGAGGCTCACCAGCCGCCCTAAGGTGCGCGACTGCCCGCAGCAGAAATCAACCAGTACTTACGTGGCAGTCTATCTATTTTGTGTCAAAAACAACAATCTTTTAGAAGACAGTCTATCACCAAGAGATTTGACTTAAAATCTCAGGCGGACTAGGATGCTTGCGCTAGACAAATAAAAAACACCCTTCAGATAAGGATATCCAAAGGGGTGTTACAGTGCAACTTATTGAAGTGCCATTATCGGACCGCAGCCTATCCGTTTTCCAGCATCCCCCGAAGGCTGTGACCGATAATCATCAGGATTCTGATGAATCATGACTGAATGCCCAATAACATCCTCTACACTAAATGCATTTGTAAAAAATGACATTCTAGCATAACCATTATTCGAAAATAGAACTGGAAAATCGCCTGCATGATTCCCGTGTGGCTGATTAGTCGGATTCCAGTGCCCACCTGCCTCTTGGAAGGGCTCCGGCTTATCTGCACTTCCGCAATCAGCATGTTGATGAATATGAAAGCCATGCGGTCCTATCGGCGCTTGATCCCCTTGTGCTGGTTGGTATGGTGGGAGTCCTGATACTTCCACCATTACTTCTGTACCATAAGGAACGTCTGTGAAAACAACATAACCGTATAAATCCGGGGCTAATGCACTACCTTGTACCTCTGCATACGCTCTTGATACCCTTTGTCTTACTGGATAATACATTTGATAATCGTTGCCATATTGCCCATTGTTATATGAATACATTTTTGTGTAATCCCCCTACATTTTCTTTATGTGATTACACATCATATGCCTATACGTATTTTTTGTGAAAAAGCACTCTTAGCTTCCAGTAACTCTTGGCTTCGTAGGATCGCAGCTCGGAGCTTCAAGTCCACTAGACTGTGCAAGCTGTATAAGGTAGTAGCATTCCTCCCTCGCCATATGGTCAGCCATGAAACGTATAATAATTTTCCTTTTGTTAACATGATGACGACCCTTCTAACCAACCTGGGATATTCTGATTAGCCACTATTTAAACTGGAATTTTCCTGTAGATATATTATACTAAATATAACGTTCTAACGAGGAGGATCAAAGATGAGTGATAAAAGTAAAAGCGACAAATTAAATCACAATATTATAAGAGAAAATAACCTCACGTACAATGACTATGCATCGATAGATGATGGTAATTATTATGAATTATCAGGGGGACAACTTGAGCTAATGAGCCCAGCTCCATCCGTTACTCATCAGTTTATTAGTTTCGAGATCCAAAAAAACATTACACAAAGCTGTGAATCAGATTACATTATATTATATGCACCTGTTGACATGATTTTGTCATCTACTGAAGTACGTCAACCAGACCTTGTACTTATTAATCGAAAACGTATAGGTATAATAAGTAAACGAGGAATAGAGGGAGCGCCAGACCTTGTTGTGGAAATTCTTTCTCCTTCAACGTTAAAAAGGGATAAAATTGATAAATTAAAGACGTATGCTATATTCCGTATTCCTGAGTATTGGATCGTTGAACCTGATACTGGTGTTTTAGAACAACACATTTTACACGGTGACCAGTACAATCTTGTTGATATCTTTCAAAAAGACGATCTTGTCAATTCCCCAAACATCCCATGTATTTCTTTCACAATGGCTGCAGTTATGGAAAACATCCCCCCTTTGTCAGATGAATAATGCCTTTTTTTATTTGCCTAATCTCCCCCTTCTTGTTGTAAAAGCCTTGCTTATCATTCCAATTGGAAGATATAAGCAAGGCTTTATTTCAAAATTTATTCTTTTATATCCTTTTTCCTAAATTTAGCGAATGCTTCATAAACGATTGGGACAATAACAAGTGTTAATAACGTTGAACTTGTTAAACCACCAATTACTGTCAGTCCCAGCCCTTTTGATATCAGACCTCCGCCTTCCATTCCAATTGCGAGCGGGATTAGCGCTCCAATCGTGGCAAGAGCAGTCATTAAAATAGGACGCAGACGTGTAGATCCTGCTTCCAGAAGGGCCTCTCTCGTAGACAGGCCTTCCTTTTCTTTATGAATAACACGGTCAATCAGAACAATCGCGTTTGTTACAACAATACCAATCAGCATCAATGCACCAATCATTGCCGACACACTTAAAGGTTCATCTGCTATCCATAATGCTACTAAACCACCAATTATAGTGAATGGCAGTGAGAATAGAATGGCAAGAGGCGCCAGTGCACCACCAAATGTTACGACTAACACGAAGTAAACAATGGCTATTGCAGCAAGCATTGCCAAGCCTAACTGCATAAACGACTCATTAATTTGTTCCGTAACACCACCAAACTCAACGTTTACTCCATTTGACAGGTCAAGTTCATTTATTTCATTTTCAACCTCAGTCGAAACAGCCGCTACATCATTAGTCTTTACTTCCGCAGTTAGTGATGCATACATCTTGCCTTCTCTTCGTTCAATCGTATCAGGTGATTTTCCTTCTTCAACATCCACCACTTCTCCTAATTTAACGGTGGTTCCAAGCGGTGTTTGAATTTCAGAGTTCGTTAAATCTTCAATACTATCATATTGCTTTTCTTCCACTTCAATATAAACATTCACATCTTCCCCGTCGTGTTTCACAGTCGTGAGAATTGGCGCTTCACCAGCACTGCTAAGCTTCATGCCAACCTGTGCTGCCGTCAGCCCATATTGACTTAATTTTTCCTGATTAGCGACAAGCGTATATTGATCGTATGCTTCAGATATACTTGACTCAACTTTTTCCAGATCATTGTGGTCTTTCATTGTCGGCAGAATTTGACCTACAGCACTTTGAATCTCTTCCATATTGTCACCGTAGACAAACAACTGTAACCCACTTGCTCCCATACCGGCAAAATCAATGGTTCCCCATTCACCGTTCTCAGTCGTTTTGTTTAGGGTTTCGACCACTTTCGTATCCTCACCGCTAAAGTTCTCAAAATCGTCGGCATACTCCACATAGAATAATGCAGAATTTCCACCGCCCATCCCCATCATACTCATTGGGCTTCCTCCACCTAATGAATACTGGTAAGTTGTAACACCAGCACGGTCACTGAAAAGTTCTTCCGCATCAAGGGCAACTTCCTCAGCTTCTTCTCTTGTTTGCCCTGGCTCCGGACTATACGTAACCATCAACATTTTTTGTTCCTGAACTGGCAGGAAGCTCACTCCAATAATTGGCACTAAGAATAAGCTTAAAACCAATACCACCGATGCTCCACCAAAGGTAATCAGTTTATGGTTAAGTGTAAAGTCAAGAATACCCTTATAGAAGTTAGCTAGTTTACTTGGTTTCGCATGACTTTTAGTAACCTCTTTAGCTGCATTTCCAGCTAACCCTTTTTTAAACAGCGAATGTGCAAGCATAGGAACGATTGTCACTGCAACAATCAAGGATGCAGAAAGAGCAAACACAACCGCTAATGCAAATGGTAAGAACATCTCACCAACCTGCCCACTGACTAATCCTAGTGGTAAGAATACAGCAATCGTCACTATCGTAGAAGAAAAAATAGGTATAAACATCTGTCTTGTGGCCTCACGGATTAATTCTTTACCGCGAAGTTTTTCTCCAGATAAGGCCATACGTCTATATATATTTTCGACAACAACAATCGAATCATCGATTACCCGGCCGATTGCAACTGTCAGCGCACCGAGGGTCATAATGTTAAGCGTTATATCCATTTGATGCAACAGGAATACAGCCATCAATAGGGATAACGGAATCGAGATAATTGAAATTAACGTTGTTTTAATACTTCTCAAAAACAACAAGATAATAACCACTGCAAAAATTGCACCGAACAATGCCTTACTCAGCATTGTACTAACAGCTTCTTCGATTGGTTCTCCCTGATCAAAAGTAGTCGTTATCGTGAGGCCAAGATTGTCCTCGAATTTGCTGAGCGCATCTTTTACACCATTAACAACGTCAACAGTATTTGCGTCAGCTGCCTTTACAATCTGAATTCCAATCGAATCCTCACCATTTGTTCTCGAGATCGATTCGGCCTCTCCTGCTACTTTAATTTCAGCAAGTTCACCCAATGGGACTGTCGGTAATTGCAACGAACCTTGCTGCTCAGGATTTTGTTCTGGTGCTGATCCCTGTTGCGCGGCAGACTGACCCGATTGCGATGGTGTAATAGGAATCTCTAAATTCCTTAGATCGTCAACCGTTGCGACATTACCATCAATGACCAGATTTTTTACGTTACCATCGAAGTTTGTTAAGCCTAACGGGAAAGAAATATCTGACCCTTGAATCAATTGTTGGATTGTTTTTTGATTTAAGCCATATTTAGTAAGTTCGTTTTCATTAAAATTTATGGTAACCTTTTGCACTTGTTGTCCAGTAATTTGTGCATCAGAGACACCTTCAATGCCTTCTAACTCGGGAACAACTTTTCCCTCTACCGTTGTTGTCAATTGTTCAAGGGATTGATCCTCATTACTAATGCTTAAAGCGATTACTGGAAAAGCATTTAAACTCAACCGGGAGACTTGTGGTTCTTTAGCCCCTTCAGGTAAATTTAAATCAGACAAAGCGCTCTCAACTTCACTTGTTGCTTTATCCATATCAGAATCAAAACTGAATTGAATTTGGATAGAAGAAGCGTTTGCTAAAGAAGTAGAGCTAACTAGTTCCACCCCTTTTAAATTCTGTACCCGTTGCTCAATTGGCACCGTCACTTCTTCTGCAACCTCATCTGGTGCTGCACCTGGATAAGTAGTCAATACAGATACATTTGGTAAGGTAATGTCAGGCATCGTTTCTTGTTTCATGTTTAAACCCGAATATAAACCTGCTACAACAACCATAATAGTTAAAATCCATATAGCTAATTTATTATTAAGAGAAAAATTAATGATTTGCTTCAAGCAGTACACTCCTTCATCCTATATTTTCTTGTGACTGACTGGTCATAACATTATTTAATATAAATGATTCACACCTATTGTGCAACTACTGATTTTTCATGGTTCTAACCATAAATTGTTTGGATATCCAGATGAATATCTGTTATCATTAACTTATAATTAATTGCTAAAAATATGACTGATTAGTCATATCCCACTTTGAAGGTCGTGAATCTATGAATGAAAAGAAAAAGAATATAATCGTTACATCTATAGACCTCTTTGCAGATAAAGGTTTTTATTCTACATCTATTCAAGAAATAGCTGAAAAAAGCAATGTTTCCAAAGGGGCCTTCTATTTGCATTTCCATTCGAAAGATGAATTATTGCTTGAAATATTTAAATACTATTACGATTTGATGCAGGAAAACTTACAAAATGCGACGGATGAACGTTTGAGTCCAAAAGAAAATTTTATAAAACAAGTAGAAGTACAATTTTATGAAATATTAAAACATAAAAGCTTTATTCTTACACAATTAAAAGAACAAGCAATCACACTGAATAAGGAACTATTTGAATTTATTCGATTCAAGGAATTCGAAACACACAAATGGTACAAAAAAACGCTGATTGCTATTTATGGCGATGAAGTAAAACCTTATGTTACAGATGCAGGAAACATATTTGAAGGAATTAAAAACCGCTACATTCAAATTTTAATTCAGGGCGACATAGACATTCCAATCCCTGAACTCGCTTCATTTTTAGTAGAACGATTAGATGATATTGTTATTAATCTACTATCCAAAGGAAGAAACCCTATGCTTACTGAAGAAAAAATGGTACCCATCTTCTCTGGTATTGAAGCGCCAGAGGAAATGATAAAAAAAGAAGTAGTTAATTACTTATTAGAAATGCAAAAAATGCTTACTGAATTTAAACTTGAAGAAAAAATGTTCAATGAGCTACAAGGAGTAACTGACTTCATAATTACCGAAGTGAAAAAACAGGATTCTAAAGGATTTGTCATCCAAGGGTTGCTAGCGAATTTTAAAGGAATACAGCAATTTGATAAATATCGGAAATTGATATCAGAAAAACTTCAAATAAGGCTTTTATAAAGCTGCGCGAAATGAACTCCCTTAATGTTTTTCACCTATAGAAGTTAATTCTAATTTCCAATGATTTGCCACCAAGATACGTATATCCACAATTTTTAAAAAACATAAAATTATTGACATATGGTTAGTAAAATGGTTAACTATTAATAGAATTTCAAAGGGGAGTAGCTTTAACAGTAATGTCGTCATTACAGAGTGACTTGATCACTCTCGGCATTACTGGCAACTTACGGTGTTGTTAGCAAGACCTTTGCCACTGTGGTAAAGTGTCTTGAATTTTTATTGGAGGCCTTTACCATACTAAGTGGTAAAGCCTCTATTTTTTTATTTTAGGAAGGAGCAGTACATTTGGAAGGAATATGGTTAGAATATGGATGGACATTATTAGTACTAATTGGTCTAGAGGGGTTACTCTCTGCCGACAATGCCCTAGTTATGGCAGTTATAGCTAAGCACTTACCTGAAGATGAGAAGAAACGCGCGATAAATTATGGTATTTTAGGGGCATTTATTTTTAGGTTTGGAGCCCTTTTCGCCATATCATTTATAGCACAGGTATGGCAGGTACAGGCAATTGGTGCTGCTTATCTCATATACTTAGGTCTTAAGCATATCATTGTGACCTATTTCGGATCAGAAAAAGGTGATACAGAGGCCGAGAAAGAGAATGAACCAGCAGGAACTTCATTTTGGCCTACAGTAGCCAAGATAGGTTTGGCGGATCTTGCTTTTGCAATTGATTCTATTCTAGCAGCTGTTGCACTTGCATTGGCACTTCCAGAAACTCCACTGCCAGACTTTGGTGGAATGGATGGCGGTAAATTTATCGTTGTGGTGATTGCCGGTATTGCTGGTCTAGTATTAATTAAATTTGCAGCAGGCTGGTTTGTTAAACTTCTTGAAGTACGACCTGGTTTAGAAACAGTTGCATACATGATCGTGGCGTGGGTTGGTGTAAAACTTGCTGTTATAACACTTGCTCATGATAAAGTTGGTGTATTACCACACGACTTCCCACACAGTACTGGATGGACTATATTCTTCTGGGGTGTACTCCTTTCTATTGCTGTTGGTGGCTGGTTTCTTTCCGGAAGGAGCGCTAAAAAAGATTCAAAATAAAAGTGCTCTATACATGTAAATTGTATCGTTCATAGTAAAAAATCCTAACTTAGACTTCTTCTAGTTAGGATTTTTACTGTTTTGCGTGATGATTCTATATCACATTAAATTTACTTTCCACTTGTTAAATCAAGAATCTAACATAAATCCAATATATTGTATATTATCAATGTACTTCTATTTAATGTATAATCAATACATAAATCTATTAATTACTTTGGAAAGGTGATCTCTAATGCCGATACCTACTAATCATTCAAAACCAATTCGTCAATCAGCAAAAGAAAGTGCATTTAACCAACTCCAAGAATGGATAATAGACGGTACATTACACCCTGGAGAAAAATTAAATGACAATGAACTTGCACAGGCGTTAGGTGTCAGTAGAACTCCAGTCCGTGAATCATTGCAACTTCTTGAAGTACAAGGATTTGCAAAAATGTATCCCGGAAAAGCCACACAGGTTACAGAAGTGAGGAAGAAATCGATAAAAGATCTTCTCCCCCCTTTAGCAGCATTACAAGCATTATCCGCTGAATTGGCCATTCCACACCTAACAGATGAAATCATCGCGCTACTCGAAGATACAAACAAAAGATTTGCTGAAGCAATACATTCAAGAAATTATTATTTTGCATTAAAACTTGATGAAGAATTCCATCAGATTATCGTCGATACCGCAAACAATTCTTATATTCATAGCATTGTTGCCTCACTACAGGCCCATGTCAGGAGATTATTCTTCCATAATTCAATTATTTTAACTGAAAAATCCATTGAAGAACATATTACTATTATTAAGTTAATGAAAGAAAACGATAGCACAAAGGTTACCGCAATTATGAAAAACAATTGGCTTCGTGCGATTGACGAGTTTTCTTCCTTAAATTCTGATTAAAAAAAGGCGGTTCTCTCTTTAGTGAGAAAACCGTCTATTATTATGCATAAGCTTTGGAAAATGTACTACTAAGCCGGTAACTGCTATAACCACCAATGATGGCAACAACCATCCTAGTCCCTGGTTATATAACGGAAGTAACTTTTCATAAAAGGAAACGATTGGTACCATCCATCCGAAATAATCCAATCCAAGTGAATCACATAAAGCTTTCAAACCATCAATACTGCTGATCAGGAAAGTAACAGCAATCGTCGAAACATACACCATACGTGCATGGTTATATAATGGTGACAAGAACGTCAGGATTATTAAAACAATCGCTAGCGGATAAAGAAACATTAAGACTGGAACTGAATAAGTAATAATGTTTGCTAAGCCAAAGTTTGCAATCACAAATGTCATCACTGAAAAAAACAGGACAAATCGTTTGTAACTGATTTTCGGAAGCAGTGTATGAAAGTATTCCGCACAAGCTGTTGTTAATCCGATGCTCGTGGTTAAACAAGCGAGCGCGAGAACAATTGCTAACATAACTGACCCTAGTGTTCCAAAATAATACGACGCTCCACTGCTGAGCACCGGCCCACCTGTTTCAAAAACTCCGAAAGTGCCTGTACTTGTCGCTCCTAAGTACGCAATTCCAACATAGATAACTGCGAGTAATGCGGTTGCTACTACTCCTGACTTTGCAGTTGCAAGAAGTATTCCACTTTTAGATGTTATACCCATCGATTGAATTGCCTTTATAACAATAATACCAAATACTAGAGAAGCAAGCGCATCCATCGTGTTATACCCATTTAAGAAACCTTCAATGAAAGCACCGTTCTCGTAAGCTTCTTGTGGCGGTTGAATAGCCCCCATCGGGTTAATGATTGCCACAGATAAAAAGATGACAAGTAAAACCACAATTCCTGGCGCTAATATTTTCCCCACATTATCAACAATCTTTGCTGGATTCAAAGAAAACCAAAGGGTAACAGCAAAAAATAACAATGTAAAAATGAACAAACCACCTTGTTGAAATCCTTCACTTACAAATGGTGCGATACCAACCTCATACGCCACAGTACCTGTACGAGGAGTTGCAAAAAATGGTCCAATTGACAAATATAACAATGAAGTGAAAAATACTCCATAAACTGGATGTACTCTGCTTGATAGTTCCTGAAGATTCCGACTTCCAGAAAAGCTCATCGCTAAAATTCCAAGTAATGGCAGTCCAACCCCAGTAATCAAAAATCCTAGTATAGCTGGCCATAGGTTGGTTCCAGCATGTTGACCAAGCTGTGCTGGGAAGATTAGATTCCCGGCACCGAAAAACAATGCAAACAACATAACTCCTATTATTGCGTAAGATGAAAATGATGGTTTGTCCCTCATATGAATCTCTCCTCTAAGATGTTAAATACTTTTTGGGTAGATAAAGTTGCACGTAGTTAATATGTTATATGCAATATATCAGTGAAGCATATCATACTACCAATCTGCGAAAAATGCAATTATTTGGGGACTGTCCCCACACAATGTGTTAAAATAAACCCAATTAAAAAAGTAACAGCTAGAGGGAGTTCGAATCAATGAAACTAGTTTCTTGGAATGTAAATGGGATACGAGCATGTGTCAGAAAAGGCTTTTTAGATTACTTTCATGAGGTGAATGCAGATATTTTCTGTATTCAGGAAACAAAATTACAAGAAGGACAAATACAATTAGATTTAAAAGGATACTACCAATATTGGAATTATGCCATTCGAAAAGGGTATTCAGGAACGGCAATTTTCACAAAGAAAAAGCCATTATCGGTTACGTATGGATTAGGAGAAGAAGATACTCATCCGGAAGGACGAATCATTACGATGGAGTTTGAGAAATTCTATTTAGTAAATGTATACACTCCAAATTCACAGAGAACTTTGGCAAGGCTTGGTGTTCGTATAGAATGGGAAGATAAGCTTTTCAATTATTTAAAACGATTAGATGATGTAAAGCCAATAATCTTATGCGGAGATTTAAACGTTGCCCATCAAGAAATTGATTTGCGGAATTTCAAAACAAACCACGGAAACTCCGGTTTTACAAAAGAAGAACGTGGCAAAATGACTGAACTGCTTGAATCTGGATTTGTTGATAGCCTGCGATACTTTTACCCTGACACGGAAGGACTTTACACATGGTGGTCTTACATGAAAACCGTTCGGGAAAGGAATATCGGATGGCGAATTGATTATTTCATTGTCTCTGATAGAGTAGCAAACCGACTGCAAGATTCACAAATTCATGCACAGGTCCTCGGAAGTGATCACTGTCCGATTTTGTTGGAAATGGAATAGGTTTACGATTGTTAATAAATTACATTACTGGTGGGGACTGTCCCCACCATGTAACAACCGCAATCGATATGCATTCATTGCCGTTTCCCCTAATTGATCAAGGAGATTATAGTTAGCGTAGGCGCCAATGATTGCACCAAGCCCCGGAACTAACTGAAGCATTTTAATCAGGTCAATATAATCCCGATATTCTTGTTGAAACACTTGCCAGTCCATATCAACAAGCGTCTTTTTATGTTCTTCCCAATTCTCAATGATATAAAATGTTTCCTTGCGCTTTTCATCACTAGAGAAAGCAAGCTGAAACACATGAAGAATGAATAAACGTTCCTCATATTCTCTTGTGTCAAAACCGTATACTGCAGCCGCTTCAAACAAGAACTTCATTTTAATCGATAAAAGCAAAGGGAAATCAGCAATCCCAAGGAAAATACCACCTGCACCTGTTCCAGCCCCTTCTACAACAGCCGTTTTCCGATAAGCGGTTAACTTTTTCTGCAGGAGTTCATCCCGGTCATGAAGATTCATACTTGTTAATTGGGCTTTCTTCGTCGTAAGATTCGAACCAAACAATGTCGCCTTCACCATATTCTTAATGCTTTCTGTGATAACTTTATGGACTCTCTCAGGAATCTTCCTGTTTATTTTCGTTTGCACGTTCTTCGACATTCGATTAAAAAGACTGGACTGTTTTAAAATCTTTTCCCGCCACACCTGTATTTCTGCATATACCTTCTGTTCATATTTAGTCATTTTGCACTCTCCTAAGGGGAACTGTCCCCCACTGCTTTATCACTTTACCGTAACGGGGGACTGTCCCCAGGCAAAATATACAAAAATTATAATTTACACTGTTAACATGTAGCTAATTTTCACTTTTAGTATAACAATAATTGTATTCTTAATGGTCTTCATGTAGTTAAAATAGACTTTTGCATATTTGTTTCTTCTTTCTATATCAAGATATAATCAGGATAAGATATTGTAAAGGAATGATAGGATGGCTCGAAAAGCTCGAATATGGTTTCCAGGGGCAATTTATCATATTACTGCTCGTGGAAATAGACGTGATAGTATATTTCATGACTTCCATGATTATCAATCTTATATGGGCCTGATTGGTTCATGTAAGCAAGACTTTCCTTTTTTCATTCATGCATATTGCCTTATGCCAAATCACATCCACCTTCTCCTCGAAACAAAAGAGGAACCACCTGGTAACATCATTAAGTTTATCCATTCCCGCTATGCCATTTATTTCAATAAGCGTTACGAACTAACCGGGCATGTTTTCCAAGGCCGTTACCATCCAAAATTGATTAATTCAAATGATTATTTCCTAAAAGCCAGTAGATATATTCACTTAAACCCAGTGGAGGCAAAAATGACTTCTAAACCTGAACATTATTTCTGGAGTAGTTATTCCAATTACATGGATGGATCCGAAGAAAAATCAATACTCGAAACTAGTCGGGTATTATCGTTATTCCAAGAACCATGTAGAAAAAAATATTGCACATATGTAGAACAAATAGAAAAGAGGATATAAGATGGGAACTGTCCCCCACTGCTTTATCACTCTACCGTAACGGGGGACAGTCCCCATGAATAAGATACTGTAAAATGTATTAAGGGAATGATGAAAATGGCCACCCCAGTTTTACCTGTTTCGATACAAACAATGATACTGCAACAGCAGGGAACCACTATTTATTACCCGCAAATAGTTGGTTTATCGAATACGAATGTACAACAAACTATTAACCAGACTATCTACCAGCAGGTTCAATCATTGATACAGCAGCAATACCAACAGCAAGGCACCAATTCATTTACGGAAATGATTGGATCTTTTGAAATTAAAACTAATGAACGAAATATTCTAAGCCTATCCTTGACCAATTACGCATATGCTTATCAACACGCTCACGGCTTAACACTAATGAAGTCTTTAACCTTTAACGTACAAACTGGAGAACAATACCAGCTCAAAGATTTGTTTAAACCTGGAAGCAATTATGTAGAAGCTCTTTCAAAAATCGTCCAGACTCAAATAAATGAGCGGAACATACAGCTTTTGGGTGAGTTTTCAGGAATTTCGCCTGACCAGGATTTCTATATCGCCGACAAAGCACTCGTCATTTATTTCCAGCTTTACGAAATTACACCATACTACGTTGGTTTTCCAATGTTCCCGATATCTGTTTTTTCCCTCCAAGATATCATGAATGAGAATGGTCCGCTTGGACAAATGGCGGTGAATAATTAAATAAATAAACCGGGCAAACCCTGCCCGGTTTATTTATTTGCAAGTGAACGGACGCCCCATTTAAAGAATCGGAGGAATGTCTTCAAGGCTAACGGTTGATTCAAGAACAGTCAGCGTATTATTAACGGTGTCCAAATTTACTGTTGCACCAATAGGGATTGCTGCTTGATATATGCCGTGTCCTGTTGTGACATTTGTCATCAGTGGCTTTCCAAGGGGGACAACAAATTCATTGATTAGATTTTCATAGGATACTCCGTAAGAAACGGGGCATTCCGTACATTGTCCCATCACAATTCCGATACAATCCTGAAGTTTCCCCGCCAATTTAAGGGCATTCATGTACCTATAAACAGTATTAATCGGCTCGTGGGTGTCTTCCAAAAGCAATATTCTACCCTTGGTATCAATTTCAAAGGGAGTTCCGAGCGTATCTACAAATGAGGTGAGGTTTCCACCAACAACCGGCCCGGTCACATTACCCGGTACTTTACTTATCTGGGGGATGCCTGGGGGATTATTAATTTGTCTTGGTGAAGTCAATGTTGAAGTCGCTGAAAAAAACTGATCATAATTGTATGGAGGTGTATTCAACGTAAAATCAATTAACATAAGGCTGTGGAATGTAATTAAATTAGAATATTGGGCCAGGACATTTAACAATACTGTAATGTCACTATATCCGGATAAAATTTTGGGGTGGCTTTGAATAAAGTAATAATCAAGATAAGGAAGAATCCCCGCAACACCAACACCCCCTCTTGTGGGTAGAATCATTTTAACCTGGTCATCTGCGAACATATTCATCAAGTCAGAGGCGCGCTGCTCATCCGTACCGGCAAGAAAGCCATCTGCAGCATATACGTAATCCCCTAATACAACATGAAACCCCAAACTTCTTAGTGTTTCGATTCGGCTATTTATTATGCCGGCAGCTAGCGGACTTCCTAAAGTAACAATACCAATCGTATCACCTGGTTGTAGAATGGGTGGTTTTATCGTCATTATGTACACCTCCCGAATTTAAACTAAAGATTAGTTCTACAATATTCATAGACAACAGATTCTGTTACATAACATTATCTAAATTTCCCCTCAATATATTTAGCAACCTTGTTGAGTTAATCACCATCTGGAAAAACAGTTACATTTATTTTAATTAATTATCGTAAATCTTTTGTATCTCATATTTAAATCCGAGATATTGATAGCCCTGTTATTTATACATTATCTAAAATCAATGAAATTGCTATCATATCGAATCAAAATTCTCCTTTTTCGGGGACAGTCCCCCACTGCTTTACTACTTTAGCGTAAAGGGGGACTGTCCCCCTTTAATCGATAATGATTGGCAACATTCGTCCAATCCTCTTTAAACTTTCCCCATAAATTCGGACGCCGCCTAACAGCTAAGGGATGATATGCTACCATCGTCAGGTATCCTTGTACATCATGCGTAGCACCACGTAGAGACTTTACATCAACGTCAGGGTTTTTAAAAAAGGATTGGACTGCTACGTTTCCTAAGCAAAGAATAAATTCAGGCTGTTTGACTTGAAGTTGCTGGCTTAGATGAATCATACAAGTTTCGCGGACCCACTCCTTTTCGTATGATCGTGTAGGCTTTCTCTTTAAAATATATGTTACATACAGATCATCCATGTTTAACCCAACATTATTGGCAACTTGTTGTAACGTTTGTCTCGTTCCACATACAAATTCATTTCCTTCCCGATCTTCACGCAAACCAGGATTATCAAGGATTACCATAATCGGTGCATCCGGGTTTCCTTCACCCCATACCATTCTTGATCCATGCTCGTATAAACCGCATTCCCTGCACTCCTTACAATTATCGGGAGTTGGTTCCTCTGGAAATGAAACTGGACAAAAATCTGTCAACGCAATCCCCTCCTAGCTTTTTCACTTAGTGTATCCATAACTATCCTAAATAATGAAAAGACTTACACCACAATTAAATGGCATAAGTCCAAGATAAAAAGCTATAATTTTCCCTCTGCAAGTTCCAATTGCTGTTCAATTTGTTCTGCGGCTGTTCCGCCCTTACTTTTTCTCGCCCCTACCACATGCTCTGGTTCTAAGTAATCGAAAACATCTTCTTCAAATAATGCGCTAAACGATTTATATTCGTCCATATCCAAATCTAATAAATACTTCTCTTTTTCAATTGCATAAATGACAATCTTTCCGATAACTTCATGCGCTTGTCGAAATGGCATGCCTTTTGTGGCTAAATAATCAGCAATGTCAGTCGCATTAGAATAATCTTGCGTTACAGCACTTCGCATCTTCATATCATTCACTGTCATTGTTTCTAGCATTGGGGCAAGTAATGTCAATGAGCCTTCTAATGTGTCAGCCGTATCGAACATGCCCTCTTTATCCTCTTGCAAATCTTTGTTGTAAGCTAAAGGTAACCCCTTCAGTACGGTTAGTAGACCAACTAAATCCCCAAATACACGTCCAGTTTTCCCCCTTAACAACTCAGGAACATCTGGATTCTTCTTTTGCGGCATGATGCTTGAACCAGTGCAAAAAGAATCGTCAAGCTCAATAAACTGAAATTCCTGACTGCTCCAGATTACCATTTCCTCTGATAGTCTTGAAAGATGCACCATTAGGATTGATGCAATTGATAAAAACTCAAGAATAAAATCCCGATCGCTCACAGCGTCCATGCTGTTAGGATAAACATCATCAAATTCTAAAAGTTCGGCAACACGGTCACGATTAATTGGGAAAGTTGTTCCAGCCAACGCCCCAGCCCCTAAGGGGAGAATGTTAATCCGCTTCAGACTGTCTTGTAACCTTTCTTTATCTCTTTCAAACATCCAAAAATAAGCTAACAAATGGTGAGCAAATGACACTGGCTGCGCACGTTGGAGATGGGTGTATCCAGGCAAGATCGTTTTAATATTATCTTTTGCCTGCGTGATGATAGCAGACTGAACCTTTTCTAGTAATTCAACAATTGCCTTCGTCTTGGTACGAAGATAAAGATGCATGTCGGTTGCCACTTGGTCATTTCGGCTCCGGCCAGTGTGAAGTTTTCCGCCTACTGGACCGATTTCATCGATTAGAAGCTTTTCCAGATTCATATGAACATCTTCATGTTCAACCGAAAATTCAACCTCACCCTTTTCAAGCTTCTCTAAAATTGTTTGGAGTCCAGCTTGAATAGTTTTTGCTTCATCCAATGTGATAATGCCACACTCACCGAGCATTTGAACATGAGCAAGACTACCCTCAATGTCTTGATTCGCTAATTTTTGGTCAAATGAGATAGATGCTGTAAATTCATCAACAAGTTTATTTGTGTCCTTTGTAAACCGTCCACTCCAAAGCTTTGCCATCGTAATCCTCCTGCTAGTTAAAATCTCTTTAAATTCCTTATTTCGTCTTTAAAAGTTCACTAACTTTGGTGTCACCCTTTGCCTTATGGACTCCTGCATACACTTTTGTTGAGAGCCCCCATAAGTTAATAAATCCAACTGCTGCATTGTGGTCAAATGCGTCTCCTTTTGCATAGGTTGCGAGTTCCTCGTTGTAGAGACTATTGACTGACTTTCGACCAACAACAACGTTTGATCCTTTATGAAGTTTAACCCGAACTTTTCCTGAGACCACTTTTTGCGTTTCGTTAATAAAAGCATCTAAGGCTGGTCTTATTGGTGAATACCAAAGACCGTCATAAATAATTTTAGACATTTGTTGATCCACCGTCGTTTTAAATTGCGAAACCTCACGTGACAATGTAAGAAATTCCAATTCTTTATGGGCATTAATCAAAATCAAAGCCCCTGGGTTTTCGTAAATTTCTCTTGATTTAATCCCTACTAAACGGTTTTCAATATGGTCAATCCGCCCAACTCCATGAATACCTCCTTGTTCATTAAGTGTTTCAATTAATTCCACTAACGGCATCTGTTTGTCATTTAACGCAACTGGTACGCCTTCCTCAAATGAAATGTTAATATATTCCGGTTCATCTGGCGTGAGGCTAATCGGATTCGTCCAATCATATGCTGCTTCTGGAGCTTCTGCCCAAGGATCTTCTAACACTCCAGCTTCACACGCACGACCCCAAATATTCGCATCAATGGAAAATGGGTTGTCAAGATTTACTGGAACATCAATTCCCTTTTCCTTTGCATAAGCAATTTCTTCGTCCCTTGTCATGCCCCATTCACGAACTGGCGCAATGACTTTTAAATTTGGATTCAGCGCTTGAATCGAAACCTCGAATCGTACCTGGTCATTGCCCTTTCCCGTACAACCATGTGCAACAGCGACAGCGCCCTCTTGTTCCGCTACGTCTACTAATAATTTTGCTATTAACGGGCGTGATAATGCAGACGAAATGGGATATTTACCTTCGTATAACGCATTTGCCTTCAAAGCTGGTAAAATATAATCCTGTGCAAGCAGGTCTTTCGCGTCAATGGCTATTGACTTTATTGCTCCTACATCTAATGCCTTTTGTTTAATCTCTTCCAAATTTTTTCCTTCTCCAACGTTTAACCCTAGAGCAATTACATCGTAATCATATTTTTCTTGGATCCATTTCACCGATACAGATGTATCTAATCCTCCAGAATACGCTAAAACAATTTTGTCTTTTGCCATGTTTATTCTCTCCTTTGCAATTATCAAGTTTTTATTTCATTAAGTTTTTTAAGATTGCCTTTTGGGCATGTAACCGGTTCTCTGCTTCATCAAAAACGACTGAATGTGGACCGTCAATAATCTCTGCTGTTACTTCTTCACCACGGTGTGCTGGTAAACAGTGAAGAAAGATAAAATCTTCCTTGGCGTGAGAACAAAGGGATGCATTCACTTGAAATGGTGTAAATGCCTTGATACGTTCCTTCTGTTCGACCTCTTGCCCCATACTGGTCCAAACATCCGTCACAACGACATCGGCCTGCTCAATAGCTTCTTCAGGTGAATCCGTATAGTTTACAATACTCCCGGTAGCCTTGCCAACTTGTTTAGCTTTTTCAATAATAGTAAGGTTTGGTTCATAACCACTAGGGCTGGTAATTGATAAATGCATGCCAACACTTGCGGCACCTTCCAACAGTGAATGGCACATATTGTTATTGCAGTCTCCAATATAGCACATTTTTAGTCCCGTTAATGTACCCTTGTGTTCATAAATGGTTAATAAATCAGCCAAAACTTGTGTTGGGTGATGCAAATCAGTAAGACCATTAATGACGGGAACATCAGCGGATTTAGCAAACTGTTCAATTGATTCATGGGCAAATGTCCGAACCATAAGCCCGTCAACATAGCGTGATAGAACTTTAGCTGTATCTTCAACAGATTCCCCGCGACCAAGTTGAATATCATTTGAACTTAAAAAGATTGCTTGCCCGCCAAGTTGCATCATACCCACCTCGAACGATACCCTTGTTCGTGTCGATGACTTTTCAAATATCATCCCTAAAACCTTACCGCTTAAATACGGATGAGGAATCCCCTTCTTTTGCAAGCTTTTCATTTCAAGTGCTTGATCCAAAAGAAAGAAAATATCGTTTGGTTCAAAATCAGCCATCGTGATAAAATCTTTTCCCTTTAATTCGAAAGGAACCTGCTTAACCTGATTATCAATGTCAACTTTTAACATAGTTCTCACTCTCCTTAATTAATAATTGCTTATTTTTCATCATTTTTAGCAAAATAAAAAACGTTCATCTCTATTTAAATAAGAGACGAACGTTTGATTACATCCGCGGTACCACTCTAGTTATTCCGCATTGCGGAATCGGCTTAGACGCTTTTAACGGAGACGATCCGATATGCTCTAATAAGGCCTTTACGCCTGTTCAAGCAAATATCTCAAAAGTGCGGTTCATTACATCTCTGCACCGGCTTCCACCACCCCGGTTCGCTGTCTGCAGTTCTATGCAATTACTCTCTTTTTCATCGATTATCGTATAGGTTATGGTTGAATTCAGATCATTAGAATAATTTTTTGGTGAAAATAAAAAAACCTTCATCTCTATTTAAATAAGAGACGAACGTTTGATTGCATCCGCGGTACCACTCTAGTTATTCCGCACTGCGGAATCAGCTTGAGGCTTGTAACGGAAGCAATCCGATCGGTATTAGCCGACATCTCAAAAACGCGGTTCATTACACGTCCTGCACCGGCTTCCACCACCCCGGCTCGCTATTGCTGACCTTTGTAACTACTCTTTTTTTCATCGAATTTGTTAATTTCTTTTTATTATACAGAATTCTAAAATTAAGTCAACAGGTAAAATGACTTTTGCACGATTCAATCTCTAAAAATAAATTATTTGACCGTATTACTGTACGCAATGGATGGGTTAGAAATATACGTACCATCACCTGTTCCCTTTAATATGTTAAGCAATTTTTCAGCACCACTTCCATCACCAATAAAGATGGGGACACCCAGTGACATAGCAGTTCTTGCAGCATGAAGTTTTGATTTCATGCCACCCGTCCCAAACTTTGAGCCCGAACCATCCGCCGCATCCATCATTTCTTCCGTAATATCCTCCAGGTAGTCATATCTTTTTGCTAACGGATTTAATCGTGGATTCTCATCGAATAATCCATTTATATCCGTTAAAATAATCAATTGATCAGCATGGACGTAGCCACTTACAAGGGCTGATAACATGTCATTATCGCCAAAGGTTAACTCATTAATGGCAACTGTGTCATTTTCGTTTATAATCGGCAAAATTCCTTGTTCTAGCAGTTCGGTGATGGTGGAGAAAGCATTCCTGAATCGCTCATGATTGGAAAAGTCATCTCGTGTTAATAACAGCTGTGCTGGTACAATATCCAATTCTCTAAACTTTTCAATATAGCATTGGATTAATAGACTTTGACCGACTGCCGCCGCTGCTTGTTTTCTTTTGCGGGTACTTGGTATGGAAGTATAGCCAAGCCTTGTAAATCCAGCAGCAACTGCACCTGATGAAACTAATATGACTTCATAATTTTCCCGCCTGAGTGCAGCAAGAGCATGAATATGATCTTCTAGTCTTTCGTGATCAATTTCACCTTTCATATTCGTTAAAGAACTACTGCCAATTTTAACAACTACACGTTTTTTACCCATCTAGACACATTCCTTTCATACAGCCAGTTAAATAAAATATGGCTAAATACAGGTCATTAGAATACCTTTTTAGTAAAACAAAAAAAACCTTCATCTCTATCTAAATAAGAGACGAACGTTTATACATCCGCGGTACCACTCTAATTATTCCGCTTCTTGCGGAATCGGCTTGGCGCTTATAACGGAGGCGATCCGATCAGCTTAAACTGACATCTCAGAAATGCGGTTCATTACATGTCCAGCACCGGCTTTCACCATCCCGGCTCGCTTCTACTGACCTTTGTAACTACTCTTTTCTTCATCGATTTTTTTAATTTCCCCTTATTATACAGAGTTATTGAAACAAGTCAATAGGAAAAATTTATAGAGGTTGTTCAAAAGTCACCAAATGATAAACGGCGACTTTTCAACACATATAGTATTTATTTTCGTTCAGTTACTTTGTTTTCAAGCCTTCCTAACTTTTCTATTTCTACTGTTACGACATCACCATCTTGTAAAAATTGTGGTGGATTCATTGCAAAACCTACCCCATTTGGTGTGCCCGTTAAAATAATATCTCCTGGTTTTAGCGTGATTAAACTGGAAATAAATTCAATGAGGAATGGAATATCGAAAATTAATTGGCTTGTGTTAGAATTCTGACGTTCCTCCCCATTCACAAACGAGTGAATAGATAAATTCGATGGATCAGGAATTTCTTCTGTGGTAACAACACTTGGTCCAACTGGTGTACTGCGATCCAATGTTTTCCCTTGTAGCCATTGTGGTGTACGTTTTTGCAGGTCACGAGCAGTTACGTCGTTACCTATTGTATACCCAGCAATATAGTTTAATGCTTTTTCTTTACTGACATGTGTTGCTTCTTTTCCGATTACAACTGCTAACTCCACCTCGTAATCTAGCTTGCCTGTAAAAGTAGACTTTTCAATGTCATCTTCAGGGCCAATTAATGCATTATTAAATTTCGCAAAAAGAACAGGGAATTCAGGTACATCACTTTCCATTTCAACCGCGTGTTCCGCATAATTTTTCCCAACACAAATAATTTTTGAAGGAGCTGGGATTGGTGTACTCAAACTTACTTCATCCTTGTCAAACATTAAACCTTTATTTAAATGGATTAAACTATAATCACAAGCCTCCTTTGCCCGCTCTATTACACTTATTCCCATCGAAAAAAATGAAGAAGGATCTGCTGGAAGAAGGTTGTCGATTGAATGGATAGCATCCTTTTCTTGCTTCGATATCAGCAATGCACGATAACTTTCCTGCAAATCAATCACTTTATTATCGACTATACAGCCTATTCTAAAAGCACCTGGTTTTCCTTTAAATTTATAGCTAATTAATTTCATGATTAACAGCCTCACCTCTCGGTTCTAATTTTATTTATAGTACCACATATCATAGGGCTATTCCCAATTCCCAATTCCCAATCTGAAAATATCGAAAATTCCCTCTTGACATTTAATCGGTATATCGGTATTGTGTTTATTAACATCTAAATTGAATATGTAATTTTCTTATCCAGAGAGGTGGAGGGACTGGCCCTTTGAAACCTCAGCAACAGGTTTTTTAAATACTGTGCTAATTCCAGAAGTGTAAAACTTGGAGATAAGAAGAGTGACAGCAACGTGCCTAAGCCTCTTCTTATCTAAAGAAGAGGTTTTTTATTTTTTTATTTAATAAAAAAGAAAGAAGGAATGCAAAATGTCAATCACATTAACGAAAGCACCATTCAGAGCAGACCACGTTGGAAGTTTATTACGACCTGACAACTTACACAAAGCAAGAAAGGAATTTAAAGAAGGTACTATCACAGCGGAACAATTGCGCGAGGTTGAAACGAAAGAAATTAAACGGATTGTTGATAAACAAATTGAGATTGGTTTAGAACTAGTAACGGACGGTGAATTCAGGCGTACATGGTTCCACCTAGACTTCTTAGAGCACTTAAACGGATTTGAAGGATATGTGCCTGAACAGGGATACTTATTTGAAGGAGTAGAAACAGAAAAATACAACGTGCGAAACACAGGAAAGATTTCTTTTAATCTAGACCACCCTCATCTTAAAGACTTTGTTGAATTGAACGAAATCGTTGACGGTCGGGCGGTTGTGAAACAAACTATCCCAAGTCCAAATCAGTTGTTTAATGTTGGAATTCAAAACGAAGCTGTCTACTCAGATATTGAAGAATATGCAAATGATATTATAAAGGCGTATCAAGATGCAATTCAAGCATTTTACAACGCTGGTGTAAGATATTTGCAATTAGATGATGTTTACATTGCTGGGCTTTCCGCACCTGATATTCCATTTAATGATGGTAAGTATACAAGAGAACAATTAATCGATTTAGCATTACGCGTGATCAATGGTTCTTTGGAAAACAAACCGGAAGATTTAATTGTGACAACTCATCTATGTCGCGGAAACTACCAATCTACTTGGGCGTTTGAAGGAAGTTACTCACTTATCGGACCAACATTATTAGCAAAAGAAAAAGTAGATGGCTTCTTTTTGGAATATGACGATGAACGTTCAGGAGATTTCAAACCATTAGACTCTATTCCAAATGGCGGAGCACAAGTAGTTCTAGGTGTTGTTACATCTAAAAATGGCGAACTTGAAGACAAAGAAGTAATTAAGGCACGCATTAAAGAAGCCTCACAATACGTGCCGCTTGAACAATTATGTCTAAGCCCACAATGTGGATTCGCTTCAACTCATCACGGTAATAAATTAACTGAGGAACAACAATGGGCCAAATTAAAGTTTGTCGTTGATGTGGCGAAGGAAATTTGGGGATAATAAAGCTTCAAGGAAGGGATCCAATCGCAGGTAATTTGGATCCTTTTCTTATGTTGAGCTTTATTGGTTTTCTATCACATTTTGTTTTATACTTGATACTTAAGCTAGTATTTTTCAAAATAAAGAGGTGCCTATGATAGCTCTCCTGCATCGTTTAAAGAAAACTTATCATCTTTTAGTTGATCGCCCATACCCCACTCAGGCCATTGTTGCTGATAGATATAAAATTTTAAAGACACTGGGGATGGGGAGCTTTGGCATCACCTACCTCTGTGAAGATCTTACATCTGGAACCAATTGCGTATTAAAGCAGATGAGACCGAGCAAAAATAAAAGTAAGTCTGGGCAGCAGCTGTACCATAATGAGATTTCAATTCTTGGCTCACTGTACCACCCTTGTATTCCAAAGCTGTACCATCATTTCCCTTATGAAAATCACCTGTTTTATACAATGGAATTTATCGATGGAAGTAATTTAGAGGACGTATTATTTGCAGAGCACAGTAAGTTTAAAGAAAAAGACGCCCTTCTGCTTTTAAAACAGATACT
Organism: Virgibacillus necropolis; assembly: GCF_002224365.1. Classification (GTDB taxonomy): domain Bacteria; phylum Bacillota; class Bacilli; order Bacillales; family Amphibacillaceae; genus Virgibacillus_F; species Virgibacillus_F necropolis. The sequence goes on from NZ_CP022437.1 coordinate 71,577, forward strand.
TGATATTATTGAATATCTACATTTCGAGAACATTGTTCATAACGATATTCGAATTCCAAACATGATGCTTTGGGATGAAAATTTGTATCTCATCGATTTTGGATTAGCCAGCAAACTGGATGGTCACGAAAACGGTGCAAAGGGTACAAGAGAACGGATGGAGCTAATTCAAGACGATTTCTATGATCTAGGAGATGTCCTGCTTTATTTATTGTATTCTTTCTATGTGCCCCTTGATAGGAAATCCCGCCCATGGACAGAGGAGTTAACACTACAACCATCAACTAAGCACATACTGGAACGGTTATTAGCTATTAAAGATCCTTACGAAAACACTTCTGACATAAGAAAAGATCTTGATCAGGCATTGTCATGATGCGGAAAACCGCGGCCACCATTCCTCTTTTAAAAAAAAGCGAGTTCCTCCCATATAATGAGAGAGGAACTCGCTTTTTTAGCTGCTACTCCTAGAACTTTTTCGTTTATATCTTCCGCTTCCTTGATACGGAGAATGTCTAGATCCACGGCTACTGCTTCCGCTGTAATGATGCCTATGCCTTCTGCTGGAACCACTTCCACTATAACGTCTGGGATGTCTTCTGCCACTTCCACTTTCGGTATATTTAGCTACATTATGTTTTACTTTTTTCATTATCTTTTTAAACATTAGTAAACCTCCAATTCTGTGTGGTCTATTTTTGCTTACAATACAAGTATAACCGTTATGGGTTAATTATAGATTACAATTTTTCAACAATTGATTACAGCTTACCTCCAAATCTGAAAACCTGTAACTATGTAGACTCTCCACTGCACCTTGGGCTCTAAAACTACTTCTATTTATAGTGGTGACCTTTGGTTGAATGAGGTGCCAAGTACGTAAAAGGAAAATTATAATGATCATTAAACTATATCTAACCCAACTGTAACGCTGGTTTTTTTATTTTTTAGAAAGGCTGTTTTAGCAAAGTCTGTTGCTATTGATGTAAACTGCGACGTAACAGCAACGTGATTTCCGCTGCGGGCAGTCGCGCACCTTAGGGCGGCTGGTGAGCCTCCTCGTGCTCGTCGTATTGCAAGTTAATTCAGTGTTGTTGCACTCCTCGCAGAAAAGGATTACTAAAAGGATTACTGTCGCACTGTGGGGTCTCACCTATGCCTATCCTCCCGCAGGAGTCGACTGCCCTCCGCTCCAATCAACCGCCACAAACCTGTATGAAATAAACTACCAAGTAAATTGAATTTGTTAAGCACAACCCCAGTGAAGGAAATCCACGGAGACTCCTGTGGGAAAGCGAAGACGATGAGCCCCCGCAGAGAGCGGTCTTTGCGATCGAGGAGGCTCATCGCGAGCCCACGGAAAGCGAAGTGGATTTCCGGAACGGTTGTCCAACCACAAAACATAGCACATACGTCGCTGTTTATATCCATTCTCTCAAAAGCAACATTCTTTACGAAAACAGCCTTCAGAAAGCATATATTTTGAACGTAAAGTTTTATAGGATATTTGTCATAATTATTTTTACATTCTTTTAATAAATCTCAACATTTAATTCATATTGGCTTAAAGAAGATTGTGTAATGTAGAAGGTGAACCAAAAAAGAAAGCAGGTGCTAGGGATTTTTTAAGAACCATTAAGAAAAAATTTATCATTTAAGGAGAGGATAGACCATGATTCAAAACATTGGCGTACCTGGAATAATTCTTCTACTTGTGATTGCGTTAGTTATTTTTGGACCATCAAAGCTACCAGAAATAGGCCGGGCATTCGGTACAACATTGAAAGAGTTTAAAAAATCAACAAAGGATCTCGTTTCTGGAGACGATGAAGCGGATGAAAAAAAGCAGAATACGTTAGAGAAGGCAGAAAAAAAAGGCAATGAACACAAGATATAAAGTAATGAAACTTGATCTTCTTTATGTCTGATGGAGGTTGCTTATGAAAAATAATAAAATGGCAGTCCTAGACCATTTAGAAGAATTAAGGAAGCGTATTATTATAACCGTTTCTGCTTTCTTGCTCTTCTTTATCGCGGCGATGATTTACGTCGGAGATATTTATGGATGGTTAGTAAAAGACTTGGATATTCAACTTGCGATTCTCGGGCCAACGGAGATCTTATGGGTCTATTTGATGTTAGCTGGTATCGTTTCGCTAGCCGTGACAATTCCTATCGCGGCGGGACAAGCCTGGCTTTTTATTCGTCCAGCATTAACGAAACGGGAGCAAAAAACTACGCTCGCCTATATTCCAGCCTTGTTCATCTTGTTTATTTTGGGAATTGGCTTTGGTTATTACTTGATTTTTCCGATTGTACTAGAATTTCTGTTGGAACTCGCTGGCGACCATTTTATGACATTCTTTACAACAGAAAAGTACTTTCGATTTATGCTCAGAATGACGTTGCCCTTCGGAATTTTATTTGAATTACCAGCAATTGTAATGTTTTTAACAAGTCTTGGAATTGTTAACCCGTATCAATTAAAAAAAATACGCAAACAAGCTTACTTTACTTTGATCGTGATTTCGGTTTTGATTACACCGCCTGATCTCATCTCAGATGTTTTGGTAATTTTACCATTATTGATTCTATATGAGTGCAGTATCAGTTTATCGAAAGTGGTCTATCGAAAAAAACAACGCTCTGTGGCAACCGCTGCATAAGGATTAAAAACGCACACATAACCAGAATTTCAACCGAATCCTTACAACAAATTTGGGAGGCATGTATCTTGAGTAATGAACAAAAGTGGAACAAAGATGTCAGCAGAAGAGATTTATTGAAAATGGGTGGAACTGGTGCAGTGGCACTTACAGTAGGCTCCGCTTTGACCCTGCCGTTTTCTGGAGAAGTACTGGCTAAGTATAGAGGGCCTAATCCTCCAAAATCGGTACATCCTGGGACTGCCGGATATGGCCCGCTAGTAAAGGATCCAGGTGGAATACTTGATTTACCAAAAGGCTTCCAATATCGAATTATTTCCGAAGAAGGCAACAGGCTTTCAGACAGTCGCCCGATACCAGGCAATTTTGACGGGATGGCTGCATTCCGGGGACGACATAATTCCACTATCCTTGTTCGTAATCATGAATTAACTGGTGATACTGAAAATCCAGTTATAGGAAAAAGTCCTTATGATAAAGACAACACTGGTGGAACGACGGCTCTGCTTGTTGGACCTAATAATAAAGTTATCAAGGAATACGTAACCTCTGCAGGAACGATACGTAATTGCGCAGGAGGAGCAACGCCATGGGGAACGTGGATTACTTGTGAAGAAACCCTTGAGAAAGGCCACGGTTACGCATTTGAGGTCGACCCGAATGACCCGGAAAACAAATTATCCAAAACACCCATTAGAGAAATGGGCGCATTTTCCCATGAGGCTGTTGATGTCGATCCAGCAACAGGCATTGTTTACCTGACAGAAGATGGTGATCCAAGCTTCCTTTACCGTTATATTCCGAATGACAGAACTCCAAGGCCTGGTGCTCTGCAAAAAGGAGGCAAACTGCAGGCTGCAGCGATGGAAGAGATGCCTGCTGCAATGGCAGAGTCGTTTAATACTGGAAGAAAGTATGGACTCGTCTGGAAAGAGGTTGATCCTGAAAAACCTACAGATGATGCAATCACAAAAGGGTGTATTCAGTTTGACCGTTTAGAAGGCACACATTTTGTAGCGGGTGTATTATGGTTCAGTGACACCTCAGCAGGATACAGCAACGGGCAAAAAGGCCGAATCTACCGTTATACGCCATCGACGAATAAATTGGAATTGTTCTACGAAGCATCAAGTGCCAACAAGATGGAAATGCCTGACAACATCATTGTTGCACCTTGGGGCGACCTTTGGTTTGTGGAAGATGGGCCAGGAAGCGATCGGATCATGGGGATTACACCAGAGGGAGAAGTCTATCAATTTGGTAAAAACCGACTTAACGATTCCGAACTAGCTGGTCCTACCTTCTCCACTGACGGGAAAACATTTTTTGTGAACATCCAAAACCCAGGTCTCACCTTTGCGATTTGGGGCCCGTTTGCACGCGGAAATCATGGACGAAAGCATCAGATGGGACATGCTGCCCCGCCGAAACACTTTGCGCCGAAACTATCGGATAAAGTGATCGAGGCGGCACAAGCTCAGGGCATGACCCATCTTGAAGCAGCTGCATTTCAACGTCATGGCATTCCATTGTTTTAATTTCAATTCAATAGAATCAAAAGCATTTAAAACAAACGTGCTCGAGGAGTATAATCGACAACTCCTCTGCACGTTTATTTGTTGGTTTAAATAAAGTTTGTTAACCGATTCTGATAATCTCAAAGGTCAATTCCCCCAGGGGCCTTATTCAATGTCCCTTCTTTTTAAAATTTGATATAATAATAGATAAATGAAACTCAATTTAAATTTTAATGGGGGTTTACTAATGGAAATAAACAAGATTTCATTGATGGAAGCATATATGCTTGAAACACTTCGCAGTAATGGCGTGTCAGATCAAGAATTGATTAACCAAATCGCAAAAAGTGATGCCAGTCCATGGCAAGCACTTAGCTCTCAATTTGACTTTAACCAATTAATAAAAATTGCTGAACAGGATCCAAACGCATTTAAATCGATCGTCCTGGATGGATATAAAGTAAAGTTTGTCACATTTAAAGGAATACAAACTTTATTAAAACTTAAGTTTAATAAACTCCAGGGTCATGATTATCAACTTACAGAGAAAAGCATTACTGATTTAAAAATCAGTGAGAAGCAATTATTCCAGCTTAGGCAGATACTGTCTAAAAACTGGATAATTCATGAAACGTCACCCGAAAACAGTAACCTAAGCAAGGAAATCAGAATTGAGCTAACCTGAACATCTGAACTCAACTAGCTTTATTTCAAATCTTTCTATCAATACGAACTGATCATAGAATACAGGAGAAAGAGATTAAGATTTACTTAAACTCCCATGATGAATTGGTTCAGACGTACCATGTTCAATAGGAAAAAAACAAGATACATAGTGATCCCCATTACCGTCTTCCTCCATTGTGGGAGTATTTTCTTTACAATATTCTCTTGCATACGGACATCTTGTATGAAAAACACAGCCTGATGGAGGATTTGTGGGAGATGGCAATTCTCCATTTAAAACAATTTGTTCCCGTGCTTTTTCTTTTATAGGATCTGGTAATGGAATCGCGGAAAGTAATGCATTTGTATAAGGATGGCGAGCATTCCTATAAAATGATTCATTATCCGAAACTTCCATAATTTTTCCTAGATACATAACGGCTACTTTATCGGCAATGTGTTTAATAACGGACAAGTCATGTGCAATGAACACATAAGTTAAATCAAGTTCCTTTTGTAGATCTTCAAACAAATTGATAACCTGAGCTTGAACTGACACATCAAGTGCACTAACCGGCTCATCACATACGATCATCTTTGGTTCTAATGCAATTGCACGTGCGATACCGATTCGTTGCCGCTGTCCACCAGAGAACTCATGTGGAAGCTGATTATAGTTATCTGGTTTTAGGCCAACAAGCTCCATTAATTCCTTCACACGTCGTTCTATATTCTTTGTCGTTTTATATGCCTTTAATGGTGCTGCTATAATGTCGCCCACTTTCATCCGTGGATTAAGACTTGTAAACGGGTCTTGAAAAACCATCTGTATATCTCGGCGAAGTTGATGCATTTGCTTCGAATTGTAGTTGGTAATATTTTCTCCTTCAAATGAGATATTTCCTGATGTCGGCTTCTGCAGCCCCATAATTGTTCTGGCAAGCGTACTTTTCCCACAGCCAGATTCTCCCACCACTCCAAGGGTTTCCCCTTTGTTGACTGATAAATTAACACCATTAACTGCTTTTACATAATCCGTTCCTTTTTTAAATACGCCACCATTTGTAGGAAAGTGAACATTAAGATCACGTATTTGCAACAATTCTTCGGACATTATTGTTTAACTCCCTTCCGTTCGGTTGCTTCATTTAGCTGCTTACGTTCTTCAAATTCCGAATGAGACAAAATACAAGCTGCCAGGTGGCCATTATCTCTTTCAGTTAAGTCGGGATCCACTTCCAAGCAATCCGGCGTAACAAATGGACAGCGAGGATGGAAGTTGCATCCTTTAGGCGGGTCTATTAAATTCGGTGGCTGACCCTGAATACTTAAAAGACGTTCATGCACATCCGAATCGAGACGCGGTAAGGAACGTAAAAGCGACCAAGTATAAGGCATAGATGTACGATAAAATATATCCTCGGCACTCCCTTCCTCTACAATCCTGCCTGAATACATAACCAATATTTTATCAGCCAAATTCGCAACAACGCCCAAATCATGCGTGATAATAATAATAGCCATTCCATACTTTTTTTGGATATTCTTCATAAGATTCAATATTTGGGCCTGGATCGTGACATCCAAAGCTGTGGTCGGTTCGTCTGCAATGAGTAATTTCGGCTGGCACGCTAACGCGATTGCAATGAGGACACGCTGCCTCATACCTCCTGAAAATTGATGAGGGTAGTCACGCATGCGGTGCTTTGGATCAGGAATCCCAACATCTGATAATAATTCTATTGCTTTTTTTTCAGCTTCCCGCCGAGACATGTTTTGATGCGTCCGAATTGCTTCAACTAATTGGTCACCTATTCTAAAAACAGGATTCAAACTGGACATTGGATCTTGAAAAACCATCGCAATCTCATTCCCACGTACCTTTCGAATCTCCCGTTCACTCAGGTCGAGTAAATTCCTTCCTTCATATAAAATTCCACCTTGCGGATAAAAAGCAGTTGGTTCCGGATTTAGCTGCAATAAGGATAGAGCAAGAACACTCTTTCCACTCCCAGATTCACCTACAATCCCGACCGTTTGCCCTGCCTCCACCGTAAATGACACATCATCAACAGCCTTTACGATGCCACTAGGTGTATCCAAATGCACTTTCAGATTTTTTACTTCAAGCATTGTATTGTCACCCCTTAGGTAATTTGTCTATTCAAGCGTATTTCTGCTTTTTATTTTTAAACAAACCCTTTGTTGTTCTTTTTTGTTTTTTTGAATGCGGATCAAACGCATCACGCAATCCATCACCTAAAACGTTCAAAGCAAGCACAGTAAATACAATTCCAAGACCTGGAAAAATGGAAAACCACGGCGCTATTGTAATATAAATTTGTGATTCCTGAAGCATATTCCCCCATGTCGGTGTGGAAGGATTTACACCAACACCTAAAAAACTAAGTGCAGCTTCTGCCAAAATTGCTTTAGCAAAAATAAATGTTCCTTGGACAATAATTGGGGATAATACATTTGGTAACATATAACGCGATAAAATAACTGGATCACTTGTCCCTGTAGTTTTGGCTGCTTCGATATATTGAACATTATTGATTTGCAGCACAGCGGATCGAACAATCCTAGTCATCACAGGCCAAAAAGCTAATGTTAACGCAATAATAATATTTGTAACACTACCACCCAGTGCTGCCACTAATGCAAGTGCGAGAAGTAATGCCGGGAATGCCAACATTCCATCTACAATACGCATGATTACAAAATCTGCCTTTTTATAATAGCCCGCTATTAATCCAGTTAAAGTCCCTAATACTGTTGATAACAGTGCAACCACAACCCCAACAAGCAATGATACACGAGCAGCTACTATTGTCCGGGCGAATACATCCCTGCCAAAGTCATCCGTTCCAAACCAGTGCTGGCTTGAGGGTCCAAGTAAACGTTGACTCGGGTCAATATATGTTGGTGATTGCGGAAGCCACAGTGAGGCCGTAATTGTGGCAGCTGTTATTAAAAATAATACTACTACTGCTAGTAGATTTCGTTTTTTCGTTAACATGTTGAAATCTCCCTTTTTTGGCAGTAAAGAAAGTATATCCATATTTCTTTCTGCATAAGTGCAACTAAGTCATTCACCCAAAAGCTTGGTGATGCCGAGTTTTCTAAACTTTCATACATCATGAACCCTGTTTAGTCATAGCGTATTCTTGGATCCAAAAATGCATATAAAAGATCGACTAATAAATTCACCAATACATATATACCAGCAATGAATAAGACGACACCCTGAATGACTGGATAATCCCGACGATGGATAGAATCAATTAAAAGTTGACCAATTCCAGGGATCGTAAACATTGTTTCAATAATAACTGTACCACCAAGCAAACCTGCAACAGTTGTTCCAATGACGGTTGTCGTTGGAATGAGAGCGTTGGAAAACACATGCTTCATTAATACACTATTTTCCTTAATACCTTTTGCTCGAGCAGTGCGTGTATAATCCTGATTTACTGATTCAAGCATTCCATCACGAAGCATTCGAGCTACGAGACCGACTTCAACAGATGCTAGGACGAATGCAGGCAAAAACAGATGATAAAGCCAATTAAATACTCCCTCCATAATTGGTATATACCCTGCAACCGGAAAAATAGGAATAGCTACCCCGAATCCCAGTACCAATAACATCGCAAACCAAAATTCAGGAATCGATACCCCGATAAGCGAAACAGAAATAAACAGCGGATCCAAGGCCGTGTTCCGTTTCCAAACAACAAAAATTGCTGTTGGAATTGCAATAAGCAATACTAAAAGTAAAGAGATAAGCATTAAACTGAATGTTGGTCCGAAATGACCCGCAATAATTTGTGAAACTGGCTCGGATGAATAGACAGATTGCCCTAAATCTCCAGTTAATATGTTTTTGATCCAATCAAAAAACTGAACGGCCATCGGTTTATCTAGACCCAGTTGTTTCTCTAATTGCTCAATACTTTCCTGTGAGCTATCTTCCCCTAAAATAAGAAAAGCAGGGTTTCCAGGTGTGAGATGTACAATCAAAAAAACAATAATACTTACAATGAACATGACAGGAATTACCGAAAGCAATCTGCGTATAGTATATTGAAGCAACCTTTTCCCTCCTCACTGATGAATAGATTATTTTGTATGTAAAACGGAAGCTTATCAGGAGCGATCCTGACAATGCCTCCAAAAATCAATTTTTATTTACTTTTCCAGGTATTCCAGAAACGTTGTCCAATCCAGCTAGTATAATCCTTAATTTTATCGCTTTTAGCATCAAGCGTTGATTCATTAACAACCTTAATGAATGGAAGTTCATCATAAACTGTTTGATTCATTTCCGCTAAAATCTCTTTTTTCTGTTTACCTGTTTCTGCAGTACTCCAACGATCTAGTAGATTTCCCCAACGTCCACTGTTATACCACCCACTGCTTGCAGTATCCATTACGAGCATGCCAAGCTCATTAGGCGAGAAGCGCGTTGACCAGCCAACAACTACCAAGTCCCAGTTTGCAGGATCCTGCCATTTTTCAAGATAGGTTGCCCATTCATAAGGAACGAGTTCTACGGTAAATCCAACCTCTTCCAGTTGTTGTTTGGTAACTTCAGAAATTTTCTCATAGTCTGCGAAATTGTTCGCATACATAATCGTTATAGGTTCGCCATCGTAGCTTGATTTTTCAAGAAGACGCTTAGCTTTTTCTTTGTTGTATGATAAATATTGATCTGTTCCTTCTTTCGTATAAAGTTCTGTTTGCTCTGGGGCGAAAAGCGCGCCATCAAAACTATAAAACTGTTCATTCCCATACGCAGCTTTCGCAATTGTTTTCTTATCCAACGCGTGATTTAGCGCCTCACGCACCTTTAGATCGTCAAACGGTGCTTCCGATTTATCAGGAGTAATCGTTGAGTAACCATTTATATATTTCACTGGATCAATGTTTGGACTACTTTCAACTACTTGATACAGATCTGGTGGAATAGATTGGGCATAGTCATACAATCCTGTTTTTAGGCCGTTAATCATAACTTGAGGATCCTTAACAATTTTGAATTTAATTTCATCAAAATAAGCCACCTTTTTCCCTGTTAAACCACCCCAGTCTGTTTCTTTACGAGCCGAATAATCTTCAAACTGGGATAAAACAATTTCATTACCTCTATCCCACTTTTCAAATTTGTATGGACCCGTTCCAATAAGCTGTTCTGGCTGAAGCGGTTGCTCACCCGCTTCCTTTGCAACTTTCTCGGGTATGATCATTAGGGCTGACTTTGGAGCAGCCATATCAGACAGAAGCGGAGTATATACCTCCTTTAATTTAATTTCAACCGTATAGTCATCAATCGCTTTAACCTGCTCAATGTATTCACTCGCAATCGTTCCTACCGAGGATACTTTTCTCCAACGTTCAATTGAAGCCACAACGTCTTCAGCAGTAACGGTTGAACCATCATGAAAATTCACACCCTCACGAACTTTGATTGTATAAACTGTTCTATCACCACTAATTTCGTAACCCTCGGCAATCATTGGTTTTGTTTTATACTCCTTATCTAACGCAAATAAGGTTTCAAAAATATGCCACCCTATGTCCCTTGTGGAAGTGGCTCCAGTATACATCCAGTCAATAGTGTCCGGATCAGCTGCAAAAGCAACATTAAGTGTTCCTCCCTTTGTGGGCTCTCCAGTTGATTGCTCGTCGGCATCCCCACTTCCAACGGTACTTTCTTTCGTGCAACCTATTAAACTTGCAATCAAGAGTAAGCCAACTATTGTAAATAAAACGTTATAATGTTTTTTTAAGTTCATTTTAATCCCCCATTATTAGAATTCTTTTAAAATCTATGCATCTGTATATCTGTTAAATTCCTAATAGCCTTTCATGTATCACTAATCCAAATCCAATAAAATGTACTTTTAAACTTCATTTTATTCATCCATGTTTTCTTCTCCAGAATTTAAGTAACTCAAATGAAATACCATATCTACATCTTATTTTAAAACAAATAATGAGACACAATTTTTACGAATGCTTTTTCAATATTTAATAATGCCCTTTCATCAAAATCAAATTTAGGGTGGTGATGAGGGAAATGGGTATCTTCCTTTTCATTCTGAGCACCAATCCTAAAATATGTTCCGGTTTTTCTTGTGAAAAATATGCAAAGTCTTCCGCTCCCTTTGAAGTCTCAAGATTAATGACAGCTGACTCAGTAAACATTTCCTTGAAAAGTCCTTTAACTGTTTCTGTTTCCTCTCTATGATTGAACAGGGCAGGATATCCAAGAAGATAGTCAATTTTATATGTAGCCTGAAACCCCTCCGTAATTCCTTTTACAATCGAATGGATATTGTCTTTTACATTTTGTCGTACTTTTTCATTAAATTTACGAACAGTTCCTTCCAGTTGGAATGACATTAAAAGCATTACCCGCTTGAAAAGCCCCAAGCGTAACCACCGCCGATTTGAGTGGGTCTATTCTGCGACTAACAATTTTTTGGAGAGAATTTACAATGTCACTTCCAATTACAATCGGATCAATAGAGTTATGTGGCTTTGCTCCATGTCCCCCTTTTCCTTCAATTGTAATTTCAAATTTATCTACAGCTGCCATTTTAAACCCTTCTCCAACAGCTACTTTCCCCAAAGGAATTTCCGAAGCAAGATGAGCTCCAAATACAAAATCTACATCATCCAAAATTTTTTCTTCAATCATGAATTTAGCTCCACCTGGTGGTGTTTCTTCAGCAGGTTGAAAAATAAAAAGGACTGTTCCTTTTATATTTTCCCGAAATTTACTTAGCGTTTGTGCTGTACCTAATAATGCAGCAGTATGACCATCATGACCACAGGCATGCATAACACCAGGTTTTAATGACTTATAAGGTACATCCTTCTTATCGTCAATAGCGCATCAAAGTCCGCCCTCAAAGCAATTGTTTTCCCTGGTTTATTTCCCGATAAAATGCTGATGCAAATATCTTCTCCAACTGATAATGTCGTTCAGTTTACTACCTAGTTCTGTAGAAATTGTATCTAAAACACTACTATTCTGATTAAATGGCATAAATTAATATCCTTTCTTTTTTATTATTTAAATCAATCCATATTTAACCTATATGATTAATATGTTTAAAGAAGCAAGATAGTAAATGAATTAAAAGCAATATAGGCAACTTTAAACGAAAAATTTAAACCTCTTCTTAAAATAAGAAGAGGTTTAAATTAGCAATAGCTTAAGTTCTCTTCTTATCTTTTGAGATAAAATACACCCACAGGAATTAGCACAGTACCTAAAGGTCTGTTGCCAGGTTTCAATGGGCCAGTCCCTCCACCTATCTTGATAAGAAATTATATTTAAGTGTTAATATTCAATACAATACTAGTTAAAAAATTGTATGTCAAGATATAATTTAAGTATTCCTATCAAAAAACTCAGGTATGGAATTATACACTTATTTGTATTTAATTCGGAAAATTTATTTCTTGCTTTTTTTTCCAATATGTATTAAAGTATTAGAAATCAAACTTATTAAAAATTACATATGTTTATTCTTATCAAGAGAGACGGAGGGAATGGCCCTACGATGTCTCAGCAACCAGGCTGTTAAGGCCACGGTGCTAATTCCAATAGGTAGTTACTCTTTACCTAGAAGATAAGAAGATTGTTTTCGTAATTAGGGACCTTCTTCTTTTCTAGAGGGTCCTTAATTTTTTTGCTTAATTTCATTGAAAAGGATGAATTACATGACAAATAATAGTTTAGAAACCAAGTTGGTACAACTAGGTAATAAGAGTGACGGGACTACAGGTGCGGTAAATGCACCAATATATTTATCAACGGCATACCAGCATCAAGGGCTTGGCAGATCCACTGGATATGACTATACACGTACTAAAAATCCAACTCGATCTATTTTGGAAAAAGGAATTGCGGATCTTGAAGCTGGTGAGTGTGGGTATGCTTGTAGTTCTGGAATGACGGCCATCCAGTTAACCCTCTCCCTTTTCCGCTTAGGAGATGAATTAATTGTTCCAGAAGATATTTATGGAGGAACATACCGTCTACTTGAACATTATTCAAATGTTTATGACATACAAACAACCTATTCCGCGTTTAATAATGTCCATGAAACGGAGAAGTTGATTACAAATAAAACACGAGCATTGTTTATCGAAACTCCAACTAATCCATTAATGCAGGAAATTGATATTGAAGAGTTTGCTACACTTGCTAAAAAATACAACCTATTACTTATTGTTGATAACACTTTTCTAACCCCTTACCTGCAGCGCCCACTAGAACTTGGGGCAGACATAGTTATTCATAGTGCTACCAAATACATTGGCGGACATAACGATGTGTTAGCTGGATTAGTCGTTGCTAAAGGAAGTGCAATCTGTGAAAAATTAGCTGAATTCCATAATGCATCTGGTGGGGTCTTGGCTCCTATTGATTCATGGTTATTAATTAGAGGCTTGAAGACACTTGCCTTACGGATGGATCGACATGAAGAAAATGCAAAGAAACTAGCAGAGTATTTAATAAAAGAACCTAGTGTTACTGACGTTTTATACCCTGGAAAAGGTGGTATGCTTTCATTTCGTCTTAGAGAAAGTAAATGGGTCGAACCATTTTTAGAAAACCTCCAGTTGATAACTTTTGCGGAAAGTCTTGGAGGAGTAGAGAGTTTGATTACTTATCCTTCGACTCAAACCCATGCTGATATTCCACTAGAGGAACGAACTCGGCGCGGAATAGACAATCGACTATTGCGTTTTTCCGTCGGTATTGAACAAGCGGAAGACCTAATAGCAGACTTAAAACACGTATTTTCAACCATAGGGCAGGAGGTTTACCGGACATGAATTTTGGTAAGGACCAATTAGAAACAAGATTAAGGAATTGCTAAAGCATTTTCATCATTAAACACTCTCCAAAATATTAGTTGGGAATCACCTAAAAATTAGTAAGCAAAACAATAGAAGCGGCACAATTAGTACCGCTTCTAATTTATTTATCTATGAGAGTCATGGGTTGGACTAAAAAGGTCTTCCTCAGAATTTCTCACAATTGAAAAGTGTTCAACATTATAGTGACCATGAAGCGTACTGTTATGATGCTTTATGATTTGTTCTGCACTTAGAACACCATCTTCCGTTGAATGACCATCACCGACTAATGTTACATCCAGTCCACTAATCGTGGCTGTTCTGACTGCAGTATCTATGCAGTGTTGTGTTTTACAGCCCATAATAATTACGTGCTCAACCTGTTGCGATCGTAAATGTTCTAGAAGACGTGTCCCGTGAAAGGAATTAGTTGCAGATTTATCGAAAATCTTTGCTTCTGCAGGTACATTGATTTCACTATGAACTTGGAATCCCACGCCTTTTCCTTCTGCAACATCGAGATCCCTTACAAACACAGCTGGAACATCAGCTTCTTTTGCTTTTTCAATTACTTTATTGATATTCCTAATCAGCTGCTCTTTATTAAAAACCGCACTTTCTTCTAGATTCCCATCAATTAATTCCTGTTGCGCATCAATGATTAATAATGTCTGATTCAAATGATTTTCTCCTTTCAAATTTCGGGAAACGCTATACAGTTTATTAGTTAGACGTTATCCCCTTATAATTTTCCACGCTAACATTTCTGTTGTTTGTCATACTATCTACCCCCTAAATCAGGATTGACTAAAAATTTGTGTTTATAATTTTCCAGCAATTTAATATTAACATATTTATTTGAATAAGACCCTTTAAATAAAACCAATACTTTCATCTAATTCTTGCTATCATCAGATACATGTTTAATTATAAATGGAGAAAAAAATGAGGGTTTTTTCTGTAAACTTTGTATATAACCTGTTAGTTGAAGACATATTTGGAAACGATGAATGTATATATGAAGGGAACTCAGTTGAAGGAGAAGAAAATGACTTCTAAAAATAGAAATCCAAAAAATAACTCAAATTATGTGAATAGCTCTAATTACAAAAGTCGTAATCTGTGGTCAGGCTTTCTATTTGGAATTGGTCTAGCCGCGTTTATAGACGAGACTGTTTTTCATCAGCTATTACGTTGGCATCATTTTTATGATAAGTCCACAACTGATATTGGACTAATCTCTGATGGGCTGTTTCACGCTTTTAGTTGGTTTGCGACCATTGGGGGATTGTTTATTTTAGCTGATCTCCGAAGACGAAAAGCATTGTGGCTCAAAAGGTGGTGGGGAGGAGTTTTGCTTGGTGCAGGTGGTTTCCAGTTATACGATGGTACGATCCAACACAAATTAATGCAGATACACCAGATCCGTTATGTAGAAAATGTATTTGTCTACGATCTGGTATGGAACGTAATAGCGGTTTTAATTATCATAACCGGTCTCAGCCTTGTTAGTCGTACACGAAGACAACGACCGGGGAAGGCTGGCTCACATGAACATCAATAACCACGTTAATCATGAAATTGGGGTAATACCTCAGCTACTTTTAGCACTACCGTTTGTGTTGGCTTTGGTTATGTACATCCTTGCTGTAGTAGTTTCAAGTAGACATCAAAGGTCTTGGCCTAAATACCGTACCGTTTACATGACTTTTGGAGTTCTCTTTGCGATTATTGCAGTTGCTGGCCCCCTAGCCAATCGTTCCCATATAGATTTCACAGCGCACATGTTTGGTCATTTGTTCTTAGGGATGCTAGCGCCATTACTTATGGCTCTTGCTGCGCCAATGACACTTGTGCTACGAACGCTAAGTGTTCCCTTAGCGAGACAACTTTCAAGGGTTCTTAGGAGTTGGCCATCGCGAATGTTTACCCATCCCGCTGTTGCACTTTTTCTTAATATAGGAGGGCTCTGGGTATTGTACACCACCAGCCTATACTCACTTATGCACGAGAATATCCTTTTGCATTTAATAGTCCATTTCCATGTATTCTTGGCTGGCTACTTATTTACGGTGTCAATTATCTATATCGACCCGATGCCCCACCGGGTTCCATTTTTATACCGTGCAATCGCATTAGTTATAGCCTTAGCTGGCCATGGTCTTCTATCAAAGTATATCTATGTCCACCCACCTGATGGAGTCCCATTAGAACAAGCAAAAATTGGAGGTATGCTCATGTATTATATTGGAGATATCATCGACGTTGTTCTTATCTTCCTATTTTGTTTACAATGGTTTCGAGCAACCAGGCCTCGACCAGGGCTAGCTATGGGTCAGTAGCGGAAGGAATAGAATTAACTTCCAACATACGGAAACTAAAAACCCTAGACATTCTTATCAGTCGATATCTTCTGGTTTTAAACTAAAGTTTGATCAAATTGATACTAATCCTTAAACAAGTGAAAATAAAAAGCTTGTTTGAAAAAGATTATCGAAACAAGCTTTTACTATAGCAAATTAAAGAATTTTTATCATTTCTTTCTTATCAACGCTTTTACTGTCGCTAAATATATTTTAATTTTATCCTTTTACAAAGCGATAAGAAAAGCTATATATTTCTTTAAAAAGGCTGCGAAATAATATCACTCATATAAACCATACGTATTATTGACATCTTGAATGAAGATAATCCCATTACCTGGCTCATCAATTTTGAGTTTCTTCCTTATCGAGGATACTATTGCTTCTGTGCTTTCTTTTTCTGACAGAATCATAACAACTTCTTTCTCCGGTTCAATCTCCATGGAAAATAGCTTACTAGTCTCATGAATTCCTGAGCCTCTTGCATTAATGATCGTTCCACCTTTAGAACCTGCTTCAGTTGCTGCTTCGATCACGTACTCTGCATCCCCTTTTTCTATAATCACCGTAATAGAATGATACATTTTATTCTCCGCACCTCTTCCTTCTTTAATATGATCGCTTTTACAACTCCTTGCTCCTAATACGTGACTAACCGAAGTTGTAAATGCTATACCGTGATTAGGCTTAGTAAATTTAAACTTTTTATCAAGCTGTTCAAGCGCTTGACTGACCTTTTTTTTATCAGAGACCATTAAAACGACCTCTTTTCTAACATCAGTTATAGCTAAGAATTTCAAGAGGTGGTTTTTGAGTGTTCCTTTTCCTAACAACACAGTCCCCCCTGAAATACCGTGTTTCTTAGCTGTATGCATTACTTTGCTTCCTAATCCGAAGTTTACAATAATACAAACAAGTTCATAGTCCGCCATTTCAGTATTACTCGACATTACGCTCTAATCCTCCTTTTTCTTTTCTTGATTTTAATTTGAAAACAAGACCTAGTATCTGTAAAGCAATTATAGGTGTCATTGCTACCAATGCAATCATACCAAATCCATCAATTAAGACATTTGCACCTTCTATTGACTCAGCAACTCCCTGTACAAATGCTAATATAAAAGTAGCAGTCATCGGACCTGATGCAACTCCCCCAGAATCAAAGGCAATCCCAACAAACAGCTTAGGAACAAAAAATGTCATTGCTAACGCGATCACATACCCGGGCAAAAGATAATGCCACAATTGAAGCTCGGGTATGAGTATCCTTATTATTGATAAAAGAACCGCCAAACCAACTCCTATCGAAAGCGTACTCATAACCACTTTTCTCTTTACATATCCGCTCGTAACATCCTCTATCTGATGTGTTAGAACATGCACTGCGGGTTCCGCTAATATGGTAACCAATCCCAACACGAATGCTACAATAATAACATATGCTTTATTATCTAAAGAGGCTATGTTATGTCCAATTGTAGTTCCAACATCCATAAAGCCTGCGTTTACACCGACTAAGAATAGAACAAGTCCCAGAAAAGTAAATAATAGACCCATCAGGACTTTTCTAAAGGCTCCTCTGGACATTTTAAAGGAAACTTTCTGAAATATAAGAAAAAGTATTAGAATAGGTAGTAATGCCACAATAATTTCTTGAGCTATTACTAAAATTTCATGGATAAAAGGACCAAAAATGGATGTCGTGTCAATTACAGCATGTTCAAGACTACCTGTCATTTTATCAGTTTCCGAAATGATGTTCATAATCATCACTGACATGATTGCACCTGTAGAAGCAACAGCTACTAATCCAAAACTATCTTTCTCGGAAGCTTTACTATCTTTTTTCAGCGCAGAAACTCCCAAGGCAAGTGCTAAAATAAAAGGAACTGTCAATGCACCGGTAGTTGCCCCCGAAGCATCAAAAGAAATGGCTAAAAATTCTGGGGATGTAAATAGCGCGAGTACAAAAATGATAAGGTACAAAATAATCAGTAATTTATATAGTGGAAAATTATAAACAATTCTAACTAAACCTGTGGAAATTAATACACCAATCCCGATTGAAACAACAATAACAATTGCTACCTTTGATATCAAACCTCCTGTAACAAGATCCACCTGACCAGCGAGGATATGCAAATCTGGTTCAGCGATTGAAATAAAAAAACCAAGCATTAAACCAGCGATTACAACAATCCAAATTTTATTTGATTTTGCAATGGTCTTACCCATAGACCGACCAATAGGAGTAATTCCTAAATCGACTCCTAATAAAAAAATAGCTAATCCAATTATAATTAAGATGGCTCCTATAATAAATCGAATAATTAATGTTGGATCTAAAGGTGTTAAGGTAAAGTTTAGAATCAATACCAGGACGGTAATAGGGAGAACTGCAAACAATACTTCTTTTAATTTAGAAACTAGTACATTCAATTATAGGTCATTCCTTTCTATTCATTTACTAATTAACAAAACCTTAATACTTTCAATATTGTTATAACGCCTGTCAAATTAAATGAATAAGGATTTTAAATCTAAAAATTCGAATAGTTAAAGATGGAGAGAGGATAAAACGATTGTAGACTTTAAAGTGGTTACTATATGACATATTTTAACGGTTATAAATTGACATCTACTTTAATTGTGTGCTCTTCACTTTTATCAAAACCAATATATCGTAACGTTTCGGGAGCCGAATGATGGTTAAAAATTTTCATTAAAATTGAGATGGCAATTCCTTTCCGGTAGGCGTGGTAACCAAAAGTTTTTCTTAACGTATGCGTCCCAACTTTCCCTGTTATTCCCACATCCTTTGCCGCTTGATTAATAATGCGATATGCCTGTTGACGAGTAATGGGGTGATTGTTTTTCTTTGATTTAAAGAGGTAATGACTGTTATTAAAATCAAACAGGGATAAGTACTTTTTTAGTTCTATTTGTATACTGTTGTTTATATAGAAGACCTTTTCTTCGTCACTGTGAGTATCTTTCACATATAAAAATTCTTTTATCTCTTCACCATCCCATATATCATCGATTTTTAAGAAAAGTAAATCACTAACTCTTAACCCTGTATTAATACCAAATACAAAAAACAATAAATCTCGCTGGGAGTGCTGCTTTAATACTTCTTTGATAGCCATAATATCATCAATGTTTTTTATAGGATCAACATACTCCACAGTTTTTCCTCCTTTAATGTTACTTAATTATATTTTAATGAAAATTAAGTAACATTGCAATTATTATGTTTTCAATTTTTGGAAGTAAAAACTCGAGTGGAACTGGATGAATAATCTAATTTCCACTCGTGAATTGTACAGTTTTATAGTGAACAATTCCTTTTGACTTACTTTGGCAACATAAATGAATAAAAAACAAAGCTTATTTTGAAAAAAATGTCGATAAATGTAAAACGATTAATGCAGGAATTTTGTTCACTTTGTAGAAATTAATAAGTATAGGGTAGCTGTACCACCAAACTAAGAAGAAGTAAGGAAGGTGAATAGTATGTTCAAGATAAATCTATTAAAATGGATGCCACATAATGATCAAGGTTTATATGAAAGAAGGCTTTCAAAGGTTATGAAGGAATTTAAAATTGAAGATTACCATTTCAATTGGGATCGCACCAGTTGCTTTATTGAATTTGACTACCTGGAAAATTCCTACAGGTTGGAACACTCTATTGAAAAAGCTAAAAAAAAGGGAATTATTTTAAGGAATGGATTGGATTGTTTAATGGAGTTGACCCAGTCCCTTGAAGATTTGTGTGGAATCATTAATAGAGGGACTTATAAATTTGAGACATTGATAGCAGGCATGAAACAGTCATCTTCTGAGCAGGAGATGCCCGAATACCAAGAAGAATTTCAAATAAGATATAAGTCATTGGGAAAGCGGAACCTCTCTAATTATAATGAAGAGGACCTTATACCTTTTGCGACTGAATCTTCTCTAGAGGATAATGATCAAAACCCCCAAAACCAGATTATCGGACGACGTCAGCGTAATAGGAGCCTTTAATTATAAATGTATGATCAATTAACCCTAATAAACGAATAGATTAAGAGCGTGTTTTGAAAAAGTAGTGATTAAAGCACGCTCTTCATCTATTCAATTTAATTCACTCTTTTCTGAAAAAGTGTGATATTTTTGTGCTCCCTTCTAAAACTATCAATTATAAGCATGATGTAGAATATACTGGGAGCATTTCATGAAAATTTGTGTTTGTTGACCTCTTGCTCAGATACAAGCAAATTGGTTGAATTAAAAATCAGGATAAGATATGCTTCACTATAAAATGTTTAGCCCATAAATGATTTAGTACTAATATGATGCATCTGATTAAAATGGTGACATCGGGTGTGGTAAAAGTAGAAATAATATAAACGTTGACTATGAAAACGTGAAAAGAGGTAGTAATAATGAAACTAGTCGGGATATCGGGAGCACTGGCTGGTGACAAGACATCTCTAGCAGTAAACGACGTTTTGGTCGCAGCTAAACTTCTTGACTCAACCATACAGACAGAGTTAATTGACTTAAGGGAATATGAGATTGAATTTTCTGTTGGTGCTCCGTTAGCAGAGTATAACGATGATACTTGGGATGTTGTTAATAAAATTTTGTCTGCCGATTTCCTGGTATTTGGTACACCAATTTATCAAGCATCCATTTCAGGAGCATTAAAAAATCTATTAGACCTTTTCCCTGAAAATGCCTTTAAATATAAAGTAACAGGCATTGTAGTAACAGGATGGTCTAACAAACATTTTCTAGTACCAGAATACCAATTAAAACCAGTCCTTTCTTATTTTAAAGGGTTAGTTCCTACCGGTAATGTCTTTATCCATAATGATTCCTTTAACGAAGAAAGTGACGAAATAATAAATCGTAATATTTCCGAGAGAATTCAAAAACTTGCCGAAGAAATGATTTATCTCCAACGAGGGATTAACAATAGATAATAAATACTAATTTTTATTGCGCAAAGTAAGAAAAGCGTAAGCGCCCGTTTAGCAACGTACAAACTGTGCCCACGCAACGTGGGTAGTTCGATGTTGCTCATGCTTTGTGGCGGTTTTAATCGAACTTCCTCCCTTCTTTTGAGATAAAGGAAACATGCCCCTGCAACAGGGGTATGCCGATGCCTAAGCGACAGCCCGGTTTTAGTCGGCCTTCCTTTTAGTACGAACCGATGTTGACTTATCGTAGTGGAGGGGTGTGAAGTTTGGGACTGCGCTAAATGCTCGCCCCACCAAGACCACTGCTAGTTGCTGGGCGCTGAAGCTGGACATGGCCGTTGATATAAGTAAGCTTAATAGAGCAAAATTCTATACTTTCTTTACTTAGGGAAAAAGCCATTTTGACTCAACTTTCGGATAGTTATATAACCTTTATTAACAGGGTCTTCCTTATATTCGGTCTTAGATCCATACAAGGATGGCCTCCCTCAATTCTGTCACTGTCAAAAACCTAGTCATTTATTTAACTGTCCGCTTTATTTCCCATTGAAATAGATAACCTGTTCCACGTATTTATCTGATTTATGATCATAACTAGATCTATATATCCTTTTTCATCATAATGTTCTCTCACTCTATTATACAACTCATCATTAACTCCTTTTTCTGAAATTAATGTCATATTTTCTGCTAGTTGTAACGCTGCTTTTTCTTTTTCACTGTATATGTTCGTTGCCTCCCAAGCGTTTAAAAGGTTAATCTGTTCATCCGTTACCTTTAACTTTTTCGCTTCTTTGGTGTGCATATTGGTGCAATAAGAACAGCCATTGATTTGAGATACTCTTATTTTTATCAGTTCCCTCAACTTTCTATCAATAGCCGTTTTCTTTACATACTTCTCTAGTTCCATAATTTTCTCTAATGCTTCTGGTGCAGCCTTAAAATAATTTATTCTATTTTTCATGTCCATAAATCCTGCCGCTTTTACAATACCTTTACTAATAAACTTAGCCACTTCTGTCACTCCCTCCATACTTATCTAATTATTCTACACGACGGATAAATATTCGTATTACTCTAAGGGAAAACGCAATAACTCGTATCCTTAAGGCGCAACACATGTTGTACTTCTAATTGTATCGTATGCTATAATCTATCCAAATATCAATGGATACTTATAGGTACTAAAATCCCTTTTGTATGTCGTACTTGAGTTCTGGCAAGGGGACGGAAATGAACACACAAACAATAGCAACATCTGAATACTCCGCACAGATAGCTTATTACTCTTCTCAGCCTTATTTTGACCTTCATTGCCTTGATGAAGTGCTTTTCTTTTACCTCTCAAACTTGTTTCGATCTTCATTGTCTTGATGAAGCTCTTTTCTTTTACTTCTCAGTCTTATTTCGATCTTCAATGTCTTGATGAAGTGCTTTTCTCTTACTTCTCAGTCTTGTTTCGACCTTCACTTATACTTTCTACAAAGAAAGCCGACTGATTTTTAATAAAATCAATCGGCTGTGTAGGCTTTTAATTTTTTTGTATACACTATGGCAAACAAAAATCCTTTAAACTGAACGTTATGCATTTACTGCTTTACTAGTCTGACTTGCATGTAATTTTTTCATTGCAAATCTCGCTATCGGTTGAGCAATCAACGTTTCAACCCAAAATGCGATGAAAAAGTTACGTGGCCAATCATAAAAGAACGTTTGAATTGGCTGGAAACTAATTTCTCTCATGCCAATCCAAGATCCGATAACTGTCAGTAAAATGGATAAGATGGTTACGCTAAACAATATAGTGAATAATACTCTGGCATTAAATCCGTCCGTAGGTTTAACAAACAATGGTACTAATTTACTAACGATCGGATTTGCAACAAGCGTTACCAATAAAATTACACAAATCCATACAAACGGAATCACTTGCAATGTGTTAAAATAAACTTGCTTTTCGAATCCAAATTCAAATCCCATAATAAGTGGTGCGATAATATTTACTGAAAGTACTGAAATGATGGCCAAGAACAATATAAATTCTTTTCCACTGCGAGGTAACCTCGTCTCCTCATGCATACTTCGTCATCTCCATTTATACTATTTCAGATGGCAGACGTATCATGAGACATATATTTTTGATCAAAAATTAGATCAATATCTCCACACACTGATTTAATAATATTACCACTTGCATTCGATATAATTCAAGACTTCATGCTGAATAATTTTATTTTCATCATCGTAATTTTAACATTACGACTTTACTTTCCAACTACATATAATGTTGATTTGCTGCACTACTTATTAATAACAATCGATAATTTATAAAATTAGCTTAATAGAGCAAAATTTAATACTTTTTTTATTTACAAAAAGAGGAGATTGTTTTTTAAAACAAACTCCCTTTGGAATTAATTAGTTGTTTTGTTGCAGGAAATTCTCGGTCGAAATTACATTGGCATACATGCCGTTAAGTGCACTAACAAACGCATAGTGAACCTGTTCTGCTGGAACAACCTTATCTTGATAAGATAAGTCCCTAGTCGCACATGCATCTTCAATTAGTGTAGTTTCAAAACCTAGATCAACTGCAGCCCTAACTGTTGCATCAATACACATATGCGTCATCATACCTACAACGACTACCTTGGTTACACCTTTTTCTCTTAACTTGCTTTCTAAACCAGTCTTCAAAAAGCTGTTAGGGAAATTTTTTACGATAATGTTTTCGTGTTCGAATGGTAGAACAGTTTCATGTATTTCAGCTCCCTCTGTATCTGGAAGAAAGAATCCTAGTGCTGGATCGCTTGCGATATGTTGAACATGAAAAATATTATCTTTGTGATGCTGTCTAAACCATTCTATAACTTTGGCAGCATTAGCAGCTACTTTATCAGGGTTGACTAATTCCATCTTGCCATTTGGGAAATAGTCATTTTGAATATCAACAATAATTAAAGCTGTACTCATTATTATCACCTCATTAAATTTTTTGTTACAATATAATGATAAATGATACCTTAATTTTTATCGATACTTTGATGAAACACTTTTACAGCAAATCATTTCATGGTGAAAGGGAATTTATTATGGAACTTGATAACATTGATTTACAAATACTTCGGATACTAACTGAAAATTCTCGTGTCCAATGGAAAGACTTAGGGAAACAAATTCATATGACCGGACAAGCTGTAGGGAATCGTATTAAAAAGCTTGAGGAAAGTGGTGTAATTAAAGCCTATTCTCTAATAGTAGACGAAATGAAACTAGGACTTTCTTATACAGCATTTGTCATAATTTATATGAAAACAGCAAACCATGATTCATTTTTACGTTTTATTAAGGAACAAAAAGAGATAGTTGAAGCTCACCGAGTATCGGGAGAAGGATGTTACCATATGAAAGTGAAAGTTAATACTCAAGAACAATTGAATCTTTTTCTTAATAAAATACTCGATTATGGAAACTATTCTTTGTATCTATCCATACAAGAAATTTAACAACATAATCTGTTGAATACTATTAACTTCTCTTAAGCACATACTTAAAGCAGGAATAGCTGTACGAAAAAGTATTGATGATTAAACAAAAATAGTTAGATTGTAGACGAATTTGTAATATTAAAAAGGCATGCCTCCGAAATACAACAAGAAGAATACATAATCAATATTAGATTTAAAACCCGGGATGGAAATTATTAACTTCTCCCGGGCTTTTCCTTTTATTCTTTCATTTATACTGGTTGAAGTTAGCATAAGTAACCTTGATGTTCGTTATTTAGGGGGTTGATTATGCTCTCTCCACTGGCACATTTCAGTTCAACTTTCAACCTCCTCCACGCCTGACAAAGGTTTTATAAAAATAAAAAGCATTACTTATTATAAAGAAATGCTCATAATAAAAAACTGATTTTCCAAAAGGAAAACCAGCTTTTCATTCTTATATTTAGGCAACATCATAGCCTTGTTCTTCAATAGCTTCTTTCATGGCATCAACATTTACTTTTGATTCATCAAAAGTAACATCTACATTATCAGCTTCTAAATTAACTTCAGCTGCTGATACACCATCTAACTCTTTTAATGCACCTTCAACTGACATTTTGCAATGGCCGCATGTCATGCCTTGTACGCTTAACGTTTTTTCCACGATTTTTCACCCCCTTTAAATTGGCATTCTTATAGTTTCACTCGTTTTAAACGAAGTGAGTTAGATACAACACTTACCGAACTTAATGCCATTGCTGCACCAGCAACCCATGGTGCAAGTAATCCGACTGCTGCAATTGGGATTCCTGCTGTATTGTAGCCAAAGGCCCAGAAGAGGTTTTGACGAATATTTCTAATAGTTGCATGACTGATTCTAATGGCTTTCGGTATAAGCAATAATTCTCCACCAAGAATGGTAACGTCAGCAGCTTCAATCGCCACTTCTGTACCAGTTCCAATGGCAATTCCAATATCTGCAGTAACCAATGCAGGTGCATCGTTCACACCATCACCAACCATTGCTACCTTTTTACCCTGTCCTTGAATTTCTTTTACTTTATCCGCTTTTTCTTCAGGTAACACTTGAGCAATCACTTGGTCGATTCCTACTTGTTTGGCAATAGCTTGAGCGGTTCTTTCGTTATCACCTGTTAGCATGATTACTTCAATTCCCAACTCTTTTAATTGCTTAATCGCTTCGGGTGCTGTTTCTTTAATGGTGTCTGCAACCGCAACAATTCCACGATATTTACCATCAATAGCAATTAACATGGCTGTTTTACCATTTGTCTCATAGTCAACTAATTTTTCTTCAGAATCTTCCATTTCTATTTGATGATCCACCATTAATTTTCGATTTCCAACAAGGATTTGTTTTCCAGACATCTTAGCTTCAATACCATGACCGGGTATTGCGTTAAATTCATCCACATCCACAAAGTCGATTTCATTCTCTGTTGCATATGCCACAATAGCTCCTGCAAGCGGATGTTCCGATCCTTTTTCTGCACTAGCTAATAATTGTAATGCTTCTTTATCACCAGTAAAATCCGTTACTTCTGGTTTCCCTTTTGTGATGGTTCCTGTTTTATCAAGAATGATTGCCTCTAATTGATGGGTTCTTTCTAGATGTCCTCCACCTTTAAAAAGAATTCCGTTCTCTGCAGCCTTTCCTGTACCAACCATAATTGATGTCGGTGTTGCAAGTCCTAAAGCACAAGGACAAGCAATAACAAGTACAGCAATTGCTGCAACTAATGCAGGTTCAAATTGACCAGGCTGGACAAACACGATCCATGCGGTAAATGTTAGAATGGCAATCACTACAACGATCGGTACGAAATAGCCAGAAATGACATCGGCTAATCGTTGGATTGGTGCTTTCGATCCTTGAGCTTCTTCGACAACTTTGACAATCGATGCAAGGGCAGTATCTTTACCAACCTTCGTCGCGCGCATTTCAATCGAGCCATTTTTGTTTATGGTCGAGCCGATAACAGTTGCGTCTACGTCCTTTTCAATTGGAATGGATTCTCCCGTAATCATCGATTCATCGACAGAAGTTTTTCCTTTTACAACCATACCGTCTACAGGTATTTTCTCTCCTGGTTTTACAACTAACTGATCACCAACGACAACTTCCTCAATTGGAATCATGATTTCCTCGCCATTTTTTATAATGCGAGCTTCTTTTGCCTGTAAATTAAGTAAAGAAGATAGTGCATTCGTTGTCTGGCTTTTTGCTCTCGCTTCCAAATACTTACCAAATAAAATCAATGTGATTAAAACTGCACTTGTTTCAAAATATAAATGTGGCATATATGCTGGGTTTCCAATGGTCTTAAATGCTTCGTATAAACTATAGAAATAAGCAGCACTAGTACCTAATGCGACTAATACATCCATATTTGCTCCACCATTTTTCAGGTTCTTATATGCACCCACATAAAATTGCCATCCGATGATAAATTGAACAGGTGTTGCTAAAGCAAATTGGAACCATGGATTCATGAATATTTCAGGTAGATTCATGCCAAATAAATGAACGAGCATCGTAACTACTAATGGTGCAGATAGTACGGCTGAAATGATTAGTTTCGTCTTCTTCTGGTGTAGTTCTTTTTCTTTATAGGTTTGTTTTTCCTCTGCCTCTGCTTTTGGTTTTGCATCATAGCCAATATTTCGGATCTTCTCAATTAAAGCCTTTTGATCAACTAATCCAGAATTATACTCAATTGTTGCATTTTCTGTAGTTAAGTTTACTGTTGCAAGCTTAACACCGTCTTGTTTATTCAAAACTTTTTCAATACGGGTAGAACATGCTGCACAAGTCATCCCAAAGATATCAAATTCGGCCTTTTCCATGAGAACACCATAACCAACATTTTCTATTTTTTTCGTAATATCCTCAATCGAAGTTTTCTTTGAATCGTAATCTACGGTTGCCTTTTCTGTTGTTAAATTGACTTGGGCTTCTACTCCATCCATTTTATTTAAAACCTTTTCAACACGAGTGGAACAAGCAGCACAAGTCATTCCTGTTATTCCAAGTGTTGCATGATTTGTTTCGCTCATAATGGCTCCTCCTTATTTGGAAAACTGCTTCATGACAGTCATTAATTCCTCAATGGTTTCTTTACCTTCACCTTGTTTGATCGCATCACTGACACAATGGTTGATATGTCGTTCGGTAACAGAGAAACCTACATTTTTTAATGCGGATTGAATCGCACTGATTTGTACTAAAATATCTACACAATATCGATCCTCTTCCACCATTTTCTGTATCCCACGAACTTGACCTTCTATACGTTTTAAACGGTTAGTAACCTTCTGCTTTTCATCGTTTGTTCTTGGTTTAATTGGGTGATCATGTAAGAATTTATCCAAATTAATCACTTCCTTTTCGCTTATACTTATACTATACCCCCATATGGTATATATGTCAACAGAAAGCTTCATATCTTGGAAATTTTTATTACTATATTGAAAGTACAGTCTTAATTTGTCACTTCAACAATAACCTATACAAATCAAGCCCCAGCATATATAGCCGGGGCTTTCTCATTCTTCCACCTATGTTCTTAAAATTTAACCACATTCTCACCTATAGTCATGAATGGTAATGGTAATCTTAACCAAATCATCTTTTATTTCACTAAAATCAGAAACCTGACTTACTTAAGCATAGGACCTTCTGACAATAGCTGCCTCTAATTAAAGTATAACTTTGTCTTTGAAGAATTGAGGAAGGTATTCTTTATGTGCTTCCATCATTTCATCTACAATTTGTTTAGCAATTGCGTCACTTGGTGTTAAAGGATTAATCGTTAAAGCAAGCACGGCTTTATTATAATCACCAGTTACAGCTGCTTCTGCTGCAATACGTTCAAATGACTTAATTTGCTGGACAAGTCCACGGGTAGCAACCGGTAGATCACCTATTGCCAACGGTATAGGACCATCTTTTGTAATAACACAACTGATTTCAACGGCTGATTCATCCGGAATACTAGCAATTGCACCACGATTCATCGTGTTTACTGGTTGAATGTCACGTTTGTCGTTGTAGATAGATGTAATCAAACGAACGGCTGCATCTGAATAATATGCTCCGCCACGTTCTTCTAATTGAGGTGGTTTGATAGTAAGGTTTTTATCTTTATAAAGTTCGAACAAGTCTTCTTCCAATTGTTGAACGACCTCAGCGCGGGTGCCTTCTGTCTTGGAGTTTTCAACAGCTTTATCCAACATTTCTTTCGATTTGTAGTAATACATATGGTATGGACATGTCAAGACATTCAATGATTGAATAAACTCAGGTTCCCAACCTATTCCGTCTATATTTTTAACGAAACTGCTATTTTCCGGATCAGACAATTTTGTTATAACTTCTTCTTTTACACTTACACCATCTACGTACACATCTAGACCATATACCATATGATTCAGTCCTGCAAAATCAATACGGATACGGGAATGGTCAACATCTAATAATTTTGCAATACCCATTTCCATTCCGATAGGCACATTGCACAATCCTACAACTTTCTTGATGTTAGAATAGCGTAGCACAGCTTCTGTTACCATACCAGCAGGATTAGTAAAGTTGATTAACCACGCCTTCGGACATAGATCTTCCATGTCTTTACAGATATCTAAAATAACTGGGATGGTGCGTAATCCTTTGAATAAACCGCCTGGCCCGTTTGTCTCCTGACCTAGAACACCATATTTTAATGGAATTCTTTCATCTTTTGCACGAGCATCGAGTAATCCAACACGAAATTGAGTAGTAACAAAATCAGCATCCTTTAAAGCTACTTTTCTATCAAGTGTTAAATGAACCTCAATTGGAAGACCTGCTTCTTCTATCATTCTTTTTGCAAGGTTGCCAACGATTTCTAGCTTTTCCTTTCCTGCCTCAACATCTACTAGCCATAACTCTCTAACTGGTAATTCATTATATCGTTTTATCAATCCTTCTACTAATTCAGGGGTATAACTGGAACCCCCACCAATCGTTGCAATCTTAATACCTTTTGTCATACTCGATACACCTCCAGAAAATTTAACAGCCAAACAGCTGGTTGCAATTTGAAAAAACTATAGCTTATGACTAAATTGTATCTGTATTTGGTAAGACGGTAAATAAGTGTAGAGCATCTAGTTTTTAATAACGAAAGAAGTCATTTGTTACCTAAATGTAACGACATGTGTCTTGTTGAATGTTATGTTAAAATTAAGTTGTAGGGGCTTAAAAAAGGAGGAATCCAACATTAATGTTTACACATGAAATAATCGCTTCACTCAATGAGTTAGAAACTTCTTTATACAACTATATTAGTCAAAACAGTGATAAAGTGGCTTATATGCGAATTCGTGAACTGGCAGATGAAACCCATGTATCAACTGCTACCATTTTACGTTTTTGCAGAAAAATTAATTGTGAGGGTTTTTCAGAATTTAAAGTGAAGCTTAAAATGCATCTAGAAGAAAATAAAAAGACTGTTTTGAAAAGTTCTCAGCATTCAGTAACAGAATTTTTTGAGCGAACGTTAAAAGGAGATATAGAGGAAAACATTAGGAAGGCTGCAAGTGTAGTTAACAAAGCAGATAGTGTAATTTTTATTGGAATAGGGAGCTCAGGTATTCTGGCAGAATATGGAGCAAGGTATTTCTCAAGCTTAGGTAAATTTTCGATGTATATTAAAGATCCTCTTTTTCCAATTCACTCTAGCCTACGTTATAATAGCGCTACAATTGCTTTATCCGTCCTGGGGGAAAATAACTTTACAGTCACTCATCTTAATCAACTTAAACAAGAAGGAAGTAAAATTATTAGTATTACAAACAATAAACACTCAACCATTGCAAAAATATCTGATATAAACATCCCATATTATGTAACTGAAGAGTGGTTTGAAAACGCTAATATTACTACACAAGTACCCGTTCTTTATATTCTAGAATCAATGGCCCGTGAAATATATAAACTTAATAAATAAGAAATTCAACAATAGGTTCGTTTGCGGAAGATGTATATGGTACTCTTTTTCTCAACTATCACACTTTTGATTCAAACTAAAGCATTTAGAAAGCTTATGCTTTAATTCATTAGGAACGACTGGCAAATTATAATACAAAATCAATGCTGTCATCTAATTCCTTCTGGGTTATCTCTATAGGGAGTAAAATAAGTTCAACACTGTAAGCGAGAGAGGGCGTACACTTAATTTCTAAATGTACGATCTTTGGGTTTTATATTATTGAACTATAAACTTTAAAGGTACCGAAATCACCTTAGTTAAAGTCAAAAGTCTAAGATGATTTCAGACCTGATAAGTATAGCGGGGACGGTGTTCCTGTCCCATTATCCCTATATACTTGTTAGTTTTTAGAATCAAAATCAATCCCAGACATTATATAAGGAATTGCTAATTTGATAAATTCTTCCGGCGGTATCTTCTTACTATTTCTTCTCCATTCTACAGAAGCCCCGTAAATCCCCCAACTTAATATGGCAGCAGTAATTTTTAGAGCTTCATCCTCTTCAGTTCTATTTTGTTTTAACAACATTTTGTAAAAAATGATTTCGAGCTGTTCCCTAATGATACGAGCAATGGTATCTTCGTATCCTCTATGACAACGATTAGATAATGACTTTTGAAAATTTGTGATCGCTATGAAGATGCTAACCAACGCTTCTTCATTTAGTTCGTTATTTTGGTAGTAATCACAATCCAAATTAACTAACAATACTTCTGATAATACCTTTTCCAATAAGTCATATATATCTTCAAAATGATAATAGAATGTGGCACGATTAATCAAAGCCTCAGCTGTAATATCCTTAACGGTTATATCCTTGAATTCTTTTTTACTTGAAAGTTCCATAAAAGAATCCATGATTAATTTACGGGTACGCCCGATTCGGGGATCCGTCTTTGGTTGAGTCATGTTGATCTCCCTCCTACTTTTTAAACAACTTCTTCAATATGTTGTATAAACGACATTTACAAAGAACTATTGGTGTTGATGATTTTCATTATGTTATAAAATCCAATTGTAAGCAAATAATTTTGAAGAAATGATTTAAAGCGAGGTATAAGGATTTTGCTTCTTTTTCCTCGCCTTATTCTATAGAAATGAGGGAAAATCAATTGAAAAACAATAATAATATGATTTGTGATTTAGAAACAGGTGTATGCGGAGTAGCTGGGGAAGAGGAAATGGAAGTAATTGATTTTAATCAACCAGAAAAATTGGTTAATCTTTATTATGTGACAGATCCCATTTGTTCTCATTGCTGGGCAATTGAACCTGTTCTTCGTCGTTTTGTAGAGCAGTATGGTGATTATTTTAACTTTCATACAGTTATGGGTGGTTTGCTGGAAAAATGGCATGACGGACCAATCGATCCTGCAAACGGAATTTATAAACCAGCCGACGTTGCTGGTCACTGGAGAGAAGTTGGAGAACATTCAAGAATGCCAATTGATGGGACTTTAATGATTGATAATCCCGTTCAATCCTCCTTCCCACCTTCTCGTGTATTTAAGGTGATTCAAAAAAATCATAATGAGAAAAAAGCATTTGAATATTTGCGCCGTGCAAGAGAAGCACTTTTCGCATTTAATCAAAATATTTCAGACAAATCCGTTATGATTGAAATCGTAAATAAACTTGGTCTTGATGGGGAAGCCATTGTAAATGAAGCTGAACAACCAATCGGACAACAATTATTGAATGAAGATTTTAGTCTAACTAGAAGCTTAGGTGCCAGAGGGTTTCCTACTATTATCATGATCAATAAAGAAAACAAAGGCGTAAAAATTGTTGGTGGTCGTCCATTTGAATACTATGTTGACGGATTAAAACAAGTTCTAAATACGGAAGGACCACAGCCAAAAGAACAACCATCCCTTTCTTGCTTGCTTGAAAAGGAAAAACTTCTATTTTCCAAAGAAATTGAAGTAATGTGTGGTGTTGAACAATCAGATCTTAATTCTTTTATCGAAAAAGAGCTTTCACCAGATCAATATCAAGCGAAGGAAATTCTAGGGGAGTGCTACTTTACAACAACAAAATAAACCTGAAAGTTTTATTATTAAAGTTTACAGATTTTGATATAATCACTCATTAAATGGAAAGCGAGTAGCTTAGGTTGCTACTCCTTTTCTATCTGTAATAAAAAGCGTTTCTTATAAAAAGCTAGTATTTTAGGGGGTTAGGCCTTGATTACAGATATGACAACATGATGTGGCAAACTACTGGACGCCCACCGTGTTGCAAAAAATGCCCCAGAGCCAACAAAGGAACTGAATACCAAGAACGGATCTTTTATGCGGTGTTCACTGAAAATAAATTTCTTCCACCGTTAACAGCGCTAGTTTTCCCCACAAAAAAAGACAACCGCTACAACCTGCGATCGTCTTACTTCGATCTATTCTTCCTTTTTTCAATTTCCTTTTTGATCATCGGTATACCTTTTTCTTTAACCGCTTTTTTCACTTTAGGATTGTTCAGCAGTTTTGCAACCTTCGTCAATTTCGACATGGTTCGTACCTCCTATTTATCATCACAAGACAAACATATCTGATTCACTTTTTATTATAACCTATTACCTGTCCGATATAAAAACATTTCCCTTAGCCGCCGCTGTAAATACAACTGCGTCCGCCCCCTTCGCTGCATTGGTGATATTATCAATGCTTCCTTCCAGATCAACGAGTACTGTTTTGACTCCTTGTTCCTCAAATTTTGGCGTTTGCCCTTTTTTTCGAACCATGGCAATGGGATTATGCTCACCTGATTCTTTTAGCTTTCTCACAAGATGTTGGCCTATTTGTCCGTTCGCTCCTATGATAAGTACATTCATGATTTTACCCTCCTGTTATCCATTAATTAAAGAAATTTATACGTTACCTTTTATTAGAGAAAATTTTTATTTAATTGGTAATTCTTCTGTTAATGTTTCTTGATTTTATTTAAAACTACTTATCTTCATGTGCACGAAGTTTTCCTTCATAAGATAGCATTAGTTCTTCATAGTTGTTAATCTTTCTATTTAATGAATCATAGGTTTTATTCAAAACATCGAGCTTTTCTGCTAATTCATCTCGCTGTTCTATTAAGATTTCTTTTCGGCTTCAGATTGTACCATCTCCCTTTTTGAAAAGGGAGATGTACTCAATAATTCGCTCAGGTAGAGACACGAACATCTCGCATACACTTAGTATAGTAAACCCAATCTAAATCCTCTGAATCAAAGTCTCGATATAGCCTCTGCTATCTCTTTGAACAGGTGGGATTACACCAACCCGTTCCCAATACCTTAGCGTGTCTGAAGGAACCTCATATTTTTCACTAATTTCTTTTATATTCATAAAACTTCTCACATCACCAAGGTTGATCTGTTGGTCCTACAGTAAATTCGTTCACATTGACATCTTCGGGCTGATTAATGGCAAATTCTACAATATTGGCTATACGGTCTGGTGTGATGCCATATTGCTTATACATTTCGGTTGCCCCTTCTAACGTATCTTTATCCGTAATAGTATCAAGTAATTCTGTATTAATAGCTGCCGGGTATATTGTTGCTGTACGAATATTAGTCCCTTCCTGTGCTGATTCCATACGAAGGACTTCCATCAAATTACGCACCGCCCATTTGGTCGCACCATAAACGGCACCGCCGGGATAGCTTTTCAATCCAGCTACAGAAGAAGTCGTAATGACATGTCCAGATTTTTGTTCTGTGAACGTTGGTAATATCGCAGCTATTCCGTTTAAAACGCCTTTGATATTAATATCAATCATGCTATTCCATTCATCCACTTTTAATGCGGATAATGGTGAGTTCGGCATAAGCCCAGCATTTAAGAAGATAACATCTACTTTTCCAAATGTATCTTTTGCTGCCTTGACAAGCTCCTCATTGTCTTTTGGATTCACAACATCCGTCACTTTGTAGGTTGCCTCTCCACCTTCATTTTTGATTGCTTCAACCAGCTCTTGTAACTTATCTTCACGACGAGCCCCCAATACGACTTTCGCGCCTTTTGATGCTAATAATTTTGCGGTAGCCTCACCAATTCCTGAGGAGGCACCTGTAATAATAACTACTTTGTCTTTGATTTCCATAATATTATCTCTCCTTTATTTTTGGATAGTTATACTGTACACCTTGAAGTCGACTCAAAGGCAAGCCTTTACCTTGAAGTTTTTTGGCAGTTAAGAAAGTTTTTCCTGCTGTGAATAAATTTCAAAGTATAATGTGTACCACAAATATAGATTCCTATGATAGATAGGTAGTCAATTAAAAACCTTATCGTTTAATCATCAGTGAACCAACCCATTGGATTGATATGAATAGCTTAGAACCCATGTCTTCATCGAAGGAAGAATGCACCCCATACACAACAATTAATACCGCTAAAAAGCGTAACGCAATCGTACTGTTTTTAGGTGAGATTTCCTTACCGTTATTTATGTGTCATATTTGGTAATGACAGTTCAATCTTTTGTAGTTAATCTAATTCTGAAAGTGATATCCTATATAGCCTGTCATCATTCTCCTGTGGAGCACCGCGCCCATCTCTATTATTATTAATAAAATAAAGATAGTTATCCTCAATCTGTACATCTCGAATTCTTCCAAGGCCGGTTATAACTTCACGGTATTCACCTGTTTCAAGATCAAATTCTAAAACAGCAGATCCCCTTAATGCTGCAACGTACAATTTTCCATTATAATTGTCCATTCCTGATGGTGCCCAAGTTGAATCATCTCCAGAAGTGAATAGCGGTGAGACCATCCCATCCTGTTCTTCATATCCTTCGATAATTGGCCAGCCGTAGTTTTGACCGGCTTCTATTCTATTTATTTCATCATTAGCATCGTTTCCATGCTCACTAGCATATAGTGTTCCGTCAGGTAACCAGGTCATCCCTTGAGGATTTCGATGGCCATAACTATAGACATATGAGTTCGGAAAAGGATTATCATTTGGAATCGATCCATCCAGATTCATTCTTAAAATTTTACCACCCAATGAATCGAGATCTTGTGCTATTTCACGTTCAGAAGCGTCCCCAGCTGTTGCATAAAGTTTCCCATCAGGTCCAATTTTAAGTCTTCCTCCGTGATGGTAGGAGCCACTTGGAATTTTATCGAGAAGCAAACTCTCTTCCCTCCAAACATTATCTTCCAAACGGAGTGTTATGACGCGATTAAATTGCCCATCACTTTCTTCATACGTATAATAGGCATAAGCTAGATTCGATTCGGAAAAGTCAGGAGCAAGGACAAATCCAAGTAACCCTGCCTCTGAGGCTGTGGATATCTCTTGCTTGAGTTCTACACTTTGCCTTTCCACTTCTCCTCCTTCTATCTTAACGATGGTGCCAGATCTTTCTGTTAAATAAAATGTATCCTCCAGTTTCTCGATGGACCATGGGACATCCAAATTTCCAGCAATAACTTCTAGATTTTCAGGCAAAGATAACTCTTCTTGTTGTGTATCTCCCAAATTATTAGAAGAATCTTGATTACTAGAAGAATTTTGCTCATCATTTGCGGAACAACCAATAAGAAAAAGAATACCGATTAGATATCCTGATAAGATTTTTTTCATCCACATTACTCCTCGCATAGTATACTTTTGATATAAGGAACTTTTTCTGTATTCATTAGTTGAATTACCGCTCTATAACGATAATTCAACTAGTTAACTAGTTACCAACTCAAATTAAATTTTCAAATGATCTATATAATCATTGGTATTTACTACCTTACATAAACTACATGGTACTGATATCGATTACGAATCGATATCGAACGTCAGAAGCCAAGACGCGTTCGAAAGCTTCATCAATTTGATCGGCAGAAATGACTTCAACCTGAGAAACAATGTTATGTTCGGCACAGAAATCTAACATTTCTTGCGTCTCACGGATACCACCAATCATGGAACCAGCAAACGAGCGACGATGACCGATAAGAGATTGTACGTTTAATGACAAGGGTTCTCCGGGAGCACCAACATTAACCAGCATGCCGTCAAGCGTAAGTAATCCGAAATAGGCATCCATGTCAATTTTTGCACTTACTGTATTAATAATTAAATCAAAAGAGCCAGCAAGTTTTTCAAATGTTTCTGGATTACTTGTAGCGTAGTAGTCAGCTGCCCCAAATTGCAATCCATCGTCTTTTTTATTCAATGTTTGTGATAGAACAGTTACCTCAGCTCCCATCGCATGTGCAATTTTGACAGCCATATGGCCAAGGCCTCCCATCCCCACAATGGCTACCTTCTTACCTAAGCCAGCTTTCCAATGATTTAACGGGGAATAGGTTGTAATACCTGCGCAAAGTAATGGTGCTGCGACCTCAAGCTCGATACTCTCAGGAATGCAGAGTACAAAGTCCTCCGATACGACAATGTGGGTAGAATAGCCACCTTGCGTATGTTCCCCATATTTATCAACCGCTGCATAGGTGTCTATTTTGCCATTAAGGCAGTACTGTTCTTCTCCTTTAAGACAATTCTCACATTCTCCACAGGAATCAACCATGCAGCCGACACCTACTCGATCGCCAACTTCATATTTTGTAACATCAGGTCCAATATCTGTTACAATTCCTGCAATCTCGTGTCCAGGAACAATAGGATAATGTACATCTCCCCAATCGCCGTGAGCAGTATGAATATCAGAATGACATATACCTGCATATTTGATTTCAATTAGTACATCCTTTTTATCCAGATTACGACGTTTAATTTCAGCTGCTCGAAATGGTTTGTTTGGACCATCGACAGCTCGTGCTTTAGCAGTTACCATAAATTAAAACCTCCGATAATATATTTTTAAGATAAGATGTTTGTATTAGACATCAATGGCTAAATTAAAATTGAATTTCCTTTTATTCATTTTTTATCCATGTACGCCTCCCTATTCTTGGAAATCATGTTACTCCATGAAGTTAACTTTAGGTCAACTAATTAGATTCTTTTTTTAGATAATTCATTTCAGCCTTTATTAACTATCCTTACAACATGCAGAAAAATAGAGTTAACTTTAAATCCTATTTTTGACGTTCCCCAAGTACTGTGATAGAATCCTTTTCAACCATTAAGTTAGCTCAAGGTTTGTATTTATTAGAAAACTTGGCATTCGCCAAGCCTTTGGGCGAATGACTTAGTTGCACTTATGCAGATAAGAAAGTTCTATACTTTCTTATCTGTTAAAAAAGGGGAGAAATAAGAATGACTTATTCTATCAGCGATGTTGCTAAAAAGTTGAATCTCACTGTACACACTTTACGTTATTATGATAGAGAGGGACTAATCCCTTTTGTAGAACGTACCGCTAATGGAACTAGAGTGTTTAAAGAATCGGATGTAGACTTATTAAAAATTATTCAATGCTTGAAATCTAGCGGAATGGCCATCAAAGATATCAAGACTTTTATTGAATGGTGTTCTGATGGAGATTCCACCCTGCAACAAAGATATGACTTATTTATGGAACAAAAAGCCGTTGTAGAAACACAAATGGAGGAACTGAAAAAGACACTAGATGTTATCGAACATAAATGTCACTATTATAGGGTAGCACTTGACGCAGGAACAGAGGATGTTCATAAAAACAATAAAATAGGAAATACCGTTTTTGATTAATATAAATCATCTGTACTTCATAAATCTGTATATGAAATACAGATGATTTTATTTGTTCTCCCTGTGCCTTAACAGAAAATCTCCGGATCTTAAGTCTCTAAAAAAAGAAGAATTATGCAGCGGTTTTATACAATGAATTTCGAAGTATAATACATATAAAACCGATCACTAATGAAAGGACACCTACGAATAAAATGTATTTCGTTCCAAATTGTGCAATGATAACTCCCGCTATACCAGCGCCAATCGTGGTACCTAAGTTAACAGAAGTCAGGAATAACCCATTTGCAAAATCTGGAGCCTTAGGGGCGGAAGACATAATCCAATATTGATTGATATTTGCACCAATCCCTCCCAATATTCCCCAAACTAATATAATAATAGCTGTAGGTACAGTAAGTTCAGCCACAAAGAAAAAGATAAGATAAACGGCTACTAATACCATGGGGAAAATTGTTACAGAACGGATAGGGTATTCTGTAAGTAATCTGCCCGCAATAATATTCCCTGCAATATTGGCCAAACCATAAACCAGCAACATGATACTAATTAAATTTGCCGACATATTCGTTACAACATCTAGATATGAAGCAAGGTAACTATATACTCCGAAAATGGCTGCGTTTAAGAAGAGAACAGCCAAAATAGAGAGCCAAGTAATTCCATGCGTTAAAATCTTTAGCTGAGAACCGTAAGAGAGTCTTTCTTGTACTGGCATGGAAGGTACAAAAATTAATGTTGCAATTAAGGTAAAAATATTTACAACAGCGAAAAAGGACATCGCCACTTCAAGTGAAATCGTATTGGCAATAAAGCTTACGACTGGCACACCTAAAACCATACCTGCGGAAACACCTATAAAAACTTTAGAGATAGCCTTTGGTGCTTCTTTTTCGCTAACAGAAGCAGCAGCAACTGATAAAGCTATCGAGACATAGACCGGGTGGAAAAAGGCTGGTATAACACGTGCTACTAAAGCAACCGTAAAATTGGTTGTAAAAACGGAAATAATGTTACCAATAATGAAAATAACTAATACCAGTAACATTACTTTTTTTCGATTCATACGAGAAAATACTAATGGCAGCGTTGGTCCAGCAATGGCAATGGCTAACGCAAAAAGACTAACCATTAAACCAGCTGTCGAAACACTGACATCAAAATGATCTGCTAAATCAGGAAGTATGCCAATTACACCCATTTCGGTATTGATAATACCAAAAACACCAACTGCTAAGATAAATATAAGTAAACTTTTAGAATTCTTCATAAAATATTGTCCAACTTCTTTCCTCGGCAAGTTACTTACAAGTTGCTTCACCAATCCCACTGGAAGCTCCCATAATAATAATCACTTTATCTTTAATTGCCATAATTAAACTCCCCCTTCTTAAGTAATTTACCTTCTCAATAACATCATAAGATGATATTATTCAAATAACAAATACCTATATCAAATACATTAATATAGCTAATAGACATAGGGGGATTTTTTATGGAGGTTCGGTTATTACGTTACTTCATTGCTGTCGCGAACCAACAAAGTATTTCTGCAGCAGCAAAATATTTACATATATCACAACCTACATTATCGAGACAATTAAGTGACTTGGAAGCTGAATTAGGTCTTCCTTTATTCATCAGGGGAAACCGAAAAATTACCTTAACAGACGAAGGAGTATTTTTACTAACAAAAGCGAAAGAAATTGTGGAGTTAGTCGATAAGACAGAAGCAAATTTTAAACAATCAGCAGAAATTATTAGTGGAGAAATATACATCGGTGGCGGAGAAACGGAAGCAATGCATTTTATTGCCAAGACTTTAAAAGAGTTACTTAAGGATCATCCAGCTATTCAATTTCATTTATACAGTGGAAATGCAGATGACATTACAGATAAATTAGACAGTGGATTATTAGACTTTGGTATTGTAATCGAACCAACAGATAAGGAAAAATATAATTACATGCACTTACCTGCTACGGATGTTTGGGGCGTATTAATGCGTAAAGATAGTCCTTTAGCACATAAACAAT
Organism: Virgibacillus necropolis; assembly: GCF_002224365.1. GTDB lineage: Bacteria > Bacillota > Bacilli > Bacillales > Amphibacillaceae > Virgibacillus_F > Virgibacillus_F necropolis. The sequence continues at coordinate 111,866 of NZ_CP022437.1, forward strand.
CTATCCAACCAATGGATTTAATAGATAAACCTTTATTAATCTCACGTCAAACAACCGTGGATAATGAACTGACAGGTTGGTTTGGACAGGACGTTAAGAATCTCCATATTACTGGAACGTATAACTTGCTTTATAACGCCACACTCATGGTTGAAGAAAATCTTGGATATGCCTTGTGTTTAGATAAACTTATTAACACATCAGGAGACAGCCAACTTTGCTTTAAACCTTTGAACCCTAAATTACATGCGGGATTAAATATTATCTGGAAAAAGCATCAAGTATTCTCCAATGCAGCAAGTAAATTTTTAGATCAAATTCGATATAACATTTAAAAACACTTATAAATCTCAAATAATAGGTATAACAAAATCCAGTATATCTAATACTGGATTTTATAATTTGCCCTAGAGTTAACTTTATGTTGTAAAATTAAAAGATAATAAGAACTAGGAAGGATGGAATAGATATTTTAAAGCGATTGTTTTTTATGCTGTTAATTATATTGTTGGCGTTTTGGACGAGACCGTTTTGGGAAGACTCCGCTCGTGAATTTATTCCTGAAGCCGTTAGTGATACTTTTCACTCTGCAAAGGATTTTACTACCCAAACGATAGATAATGACTTTGATTTTGACAAGGTGAGAGATCAAGCTACATCTCTTTACAATTCCGTAATTGATTCTGTGCAAGAAAAAGAACAAAAGCAGGTAGAAAAACCTGAACTAGCAACGCCAGACGAGCAGTCCTTTTCAATTGGAAACGTAGAGTTAGGGGATGCAAAAAATGACGTTGAAGAAATGTACGGAGCGCCATCACGAGAAAGTGAGAATGAATATGGTGTAGATTGGTCCACTTACCATGAAAACTACCAAAATTTTATGATGGTTGCATATGATGAACAAGAAGTTGTTCGTGGGTTATTCACAAATCAAGATTTGCTCTCTTCACAGTTTAATATAGCATTAGGAGACACAAAAGCTGTAGTGAACGATACGTTGGGTGAACCAGAAGAATTGATTCGCAATGGCTTGTTTAACTATCAAATCACTAGCGAAGGAGAATACGATGTATACCAAATAGATGGGAACTATGTGACTATCTTTTACGATATTCATGAAGGAAATGAGGTCACAGCTATTCAAATAATTGATGAGGACTTAGAAGCTGCGAAGGACTCTCTCTATACTACCGGTAGTGAAGAATTAAAAGAGGGTTTTGAATATCAATTATTTGACCTAACTAATTCTACTCGTGTAAATCACAACCTCCCTGTCTTAGAGTGGAACGAGGCCGCAAGAGAAACTGCTAGAAAACACAGTACTGATATGGCGGAAAATCAATTCTTTAGTCATACGAATTTACAAGGCCAGTCTCCTTTTGATCGAATGGAAGAAGACGAAATTGCTTTTACAACTGCTGGAGAAAACCTAGCTTACGGGCAATTTAGCAGTATTTTCGCCCACCAAGGCTTAATGAATTCACTAGGACACCGCAAGAATATATTACACAATGGGTTTACTGAGTTAGGAGTTGGTGTTGCTTTTAATGACAACAACCAGCCATTTTATACGGAGAACTTTTTTAGTAATCAATGGTTATACTAACCCCATAATAGTTAGTTGAAGAGGCTGGGATATAACTAGCCTCTTTATTTGTAATAAATAAAAGCAAATTCTTGGATAATGTCCAAGCAAGTCTTTTAACATTTTGGCGATAAAATGCATAGCTTTTTTTTGCTATCATTAATATAAATCTCACCACTATTCATCAACTTACCAATTAGTTGTGATTGAAGAAGAAATTATCCCGATAAGATAATCATTGAGAAAAAACTTTATTAAGGAGTTTAAAAGCGAATTTACTTAATTTCATCCAAAACCAGCTGTACAATAAAAAACCGCCGATGATGGCAACCAGCGCAGCTGTTGCGGCGATAATCGAACTGATTAGTATATTTAAATCCATATGTATAGCTCCTTCACAAATCCTGTCAATCGTCCTATTATATAGTTATACATATACCCAAAGGTGCGGTTAACCCTATATATAGAAGACTACGTGCGGGCGATTTTGTTAGGCTTAACAGTCTAATTTGCAAAAAAGGTAATTAACCTAACGGGTCTCTAAACTCCAATTGACTCGTATCCACAGCAACGCGAAATTTTTCTTCATTTTATCCATTCCTTTAAGTTATTTGTTTTTAACGTAACTTTCTTTATTTCCAATTGTAATCCCCTCCTTTCGTTTGGAAGAAGTGTTATTTTCACAATCTCATTTTTACCAAATACATCTTCTCGAAAAACAGGAGAAAATGCTATATCATCTATTCTGTCATTAACTAGATTAGCCGCCTCGGTGTGATACTGTAATAAGTTAATACCTAAAACAATGGCAAATTTTGTTTTTTACCCATTTGCTCCTAATTAAAATACTACTCATCATCATGGCTTAACCCAACCCTGGCTATATCTCCAATTTTAATAACCTTTTCGTCTTTTTTTCTACCACTTTTTTCTTCTTCATCAATATTAAGTTTTTCTCTACTAACCTTGGTTTCTGTTCTTCCGGACAAACCATTAGAAAATGCTTGTGTCAGGGGAGATGGATAATGAACTCTCTCTTTTTTAATCTTTTCGCAAACAGAAAACCTATAATACACCTCTGTAACTTCCAACTTATCTTTTATAAAGTCAAGGGTCCCCAAAACTTCATTATCATTATAAGGATCTTTTATTTCTTCGCCTTCTAAGAAAATCTCAATTTTTTCTCCCTCAGTAATATCATCCATATAACCACCATTAATAACTAGGCTATAATCATCAATTATCTTTATCACTCTGAATGTCGTAGAATTGCTCATCAAAGTCCCTCTCTTCCTTAGAAATAATGTCTATTCCTCTCTTTCGTACGCTCGCTGCTTCGTCTCTTAACCGTTCATACTTTTTATTAGGATATTTCTCTACAACATGAGCGTTATACTCTTTTAGCAGATCACTTAGAAACTTTAAATCATGGGTCACAAAAATCTGTCTTTTATGTATAAACTTATCACGAAGGTCTATTTTATTTCGAAGAGAATCTGTTTCATTTCTCAAACGTGTAACTTTATCTTGGAGGTTGTCATTCGTTTGAGATGTTTCATAAAGTCTATACTGAATTCGAAGACCATACCCAAAATAACATATTGAAATAATAACTAAGCTCAAAATAATCTTATTTTGTAGAGACCAAGTTGAAGGTATAAAAAAACCCACAAAACCAAAAAGTCCAAATAGGGGCATAGAATACAGATATTTTGTTAACCATTGCAAGAATAACCCCCCTTTTTGACACGTAATATTCTGTATAAAAAAACAAAAAAGCTTCGTTAATACAGTTAAATAATAACACAAATAACCAATTTTATTCTGAATTCCTGTTCATACAGATAGCCCCCTTTTCCCCCTGTTTGCACCGTATGTGCACCTTTTATCGCGTACGGCGCGCCAACTAATCCGATTCATTCTAATCTGTGTATTTAATGAAGAAGTCTCTTCTGTTCCAATCCTAGATTGCTTGAAGGCTGCATTGTCTACGAAGTTCGTTAATCATTTCTTTTTGTTTATGGTTCACGTGTAATGCTCGAAGTGTAGCTTTAATTTTGAGCTCCTTTAAATGGACAAGTCGGTGAATAGGTTCATGTAGCACGACCAGACTCGAAAACCGATCATCTCTTGTGAGATGATAAGGCTTTTTATGATGACAATGCCAATCCGAAAGACCTAGTTCCACTCCTGTTACCGCACACCTGCCATATTGGGCAATAAACTTACTAATGCGATTATCGTTATATTTAATCGTTCGATTTGGAATAAAGTTTGTCATGACATGATGAAGTACCCTTTTCTGAATCGCTTTTAGGTTTTGATGTATCTTTTCTCTGCTAACGGCAGTATAGTTACAAGTATTTTGTGAAAAACATAAATTCGTTTTATGCCGTTGGGCATAGATGGGGACAAATACCATATCCTCTATCTTATAGAATTGTGGTTCGTACCCTTTATAGCGTTTTTGTAGCGTACTCGACATATCCTTAAACTTGGCTTCTTTTCTAACGTCTTTTAATCGATTATATAATGTCTTACGAAGATAGAAGTTCAACTCATTCAGATTATTTGTAATTTGAGTTGCAGCAGCGTAATAATTTTGTATCGCCATGACAATGGTATTGAAATGCCAGACCGTTTCAGCACAAGGCTTCTTCTGAATTGCCTTTATGCCATCCTTTATTTTGGTTTTGGCCCTCGTTTTTGCTTTCTTCGACATATGGGAATGGGCCGCCAGATAAGCAGAAATTTATACATTTCACACTCTATGACATCACTTGTTTAAAGGCTTTGAGAATTACAAGCCTTTTTGGGGTAACGATAAAAGTCCAATTTCTCAATTTTAGGCTGAGAAATTGGGCTTTTTAAATATGTTTTAATCTCGTCGATCGCCCTTTAGAAGAGACATTTTGGATCGTTAACCACGGTATATATTCCGAACCTCTCCCACTTCCCCGTCCCTCCTGAATCCATTTTTCGATTTTAGATGTTCGTTTTCTTTTTGCCATTAAAAACACCCCTTAAGATAAGAATATCTTAAGGGGTGTTACGGTGCAACTTTGTTTTAAACGGTCGAACTTTTTTACAAACGGTTAAACTTTATTTCAAATCTACAGCTAAAAAAATCCTAACTACTTTCTACTCCACCGTAACACTCTTAGCCAAATTGCGTGGCTTATCAACGTCACAGTCACGGTGTAATGCTGCATAGTAAGCTAATAGCTGTAATGGTACGACAGAAGCAAGTGGTGTTAATAGCTCATGAACATGTGGTAATACGAATGCATCGTCATCTTGTTCAAGGCCGCGCATGCTTACAACCATTGCGTTTGCACCACGTGACACTACTTCCTGTACATTACTGCGAATTGCATAGTTAACTTCTTCTTGTGTTGCTAGTGCGATTACTGGTGTACCTTCTTCAATTAGAGCAATGGTTCCATGCTTTAATTCGCCACCTGCAAATCCTTCTGCCTGAATGTAGGAAATCTCTTTAAGCTTTAAAGATCCTTCTAAACAAACATAGTAGTCACTGCTGCGGCCAATGAAGAACGCATTGCGTGTTGTTGCTAAATAGTTTTTAGCAAGCTCTTCAATGGTATCTTTTTGATCCGTCAAAATTTCCATTGCGTTTGCCGCAATCGCAAGCTCTTGCATTGGATCGAAGTCGAGCGAGAGACCTTTTGCTCTTGCGGAATCAACCGCCAATATTGCAAGTACAGCAATTTGCGCTGTGTATGCTTTTGTTGATGCAACTGCAATTTCTGGTCCTGCATATAGATTTAACGTATAATTTGCTTCACGAGAAAGGGTGGATCCTGGCACATTTGTAATTGTAAGTGCTGGATATCCCTTTTCTTTAATTCTTACTAATACCGACCTACTATCAGCTGTCTCTCCACTTTGTGAGATAAATACAAACAATGGCTTTTCTGATAGTAATGGCATGTTATAGGAAAATTCACTTGCTACGTGAACTTCGACTGGGATGTTCGCTATTTTTTCAATGAAATGTTTTCCAACTAGTCCTGCATGATAACTTGTGCCGCATGCAATGATATAAACTCGATCACAAGCTTGCATTGCCGCACGTATATCTCCATCAAGCTTCAGCTCGTTGTTTTCATCTTGGTATTCTTTGATGATTCTACGCATAACAAATGGTTGCTCATCGATTTCCTTCAACATAAAGTGTGGGTACGTACCTTTTTCAGTATCACTCACATCAATCTGCGCTGTAAAAGGTTTACGAGTAACAGCAGTTCCATCAAGCTTTTGGATTTCAACAAAGTTGCGGTTAACCAGAACAACTTCTTTGTCATGGATTTCTAGATACTGGTCAGTTACCTTTAGTGTCGCCATAGCATCACTTGCGATAACATTGAACCCCTCGCCTAAACCAATCAATAACGGGCTCTTATTTTTTGCCACATAGATTTTATCTTGGTCTTCACGATCAATTAAACCAAGGGCATAAGAACCTTTTAGAAGACTTACGGTTTGACGAAATGCCTCAGCAGTATCTTCAAGTTCCCCGAAAATCTTCTCCATTAATTGTACAATGACTTCTGTATCTGTTTCACTGACAAAATTTGCGTCTTGTAGATGACTCTTTTTCAGGTCCTGGTAGTTTTCGATAACTCCATTATGAACGACTGTAAAGCGGCCTGAAGTACTTTGGTGTGGATGAGCATTCTCAACATTTGGCACACCATGGGTTGCCCAGCGTGTGTGGCCAATTCCCATTGTGGCATGTGTTGATGCATCTACACGATCTTGAAGCGCTGCAATACGTCCTTTAACTTTGAAAATATTCATTCCCTCGTCATTTAAAACAGCAATTCCAGCGGAGTCATAGCCGCGATATTCCAATTTCTCAAGTCCATTTAATAAAATTTCTTTTGTATCATTTTGTCCGATATAGCCTACAATTCCACACATAGTGTGTATCCTCCTTGTACGGAAGGGGCAGACAAACGGCCTGTATATACTAGCATTACGGGGCGTTTTACTGCCCCTTTCTCGTGGTTGTTTAATTGGTCATCTTGCCTTATTCAATTGGCCAACAAGTTGCCTCATTGTTTTATGAATAAAGTATAACGATTGAGATGTGCAATCGGGAGGTATCCGCCGAAAAAATCGATAATCCTCCTCCTCGTCAACTATTCATTGCTAAGTCGTCTCTGTGAATAGTTCAGGCGCTTTTGATGCTATTCTACCTTACGATGCTCCTTTCTATTTTTGACTAAAAGTACTTATGAATGGTTTATCCAATCACAACACACTATATTCTAACCGATAATCAATTGTTTGGTCAATGGTTATTTTGTGTATGTTGTTATAAGTGTATGTTGGTTCAAAGTAAATGGTGAAATCAATTGTTCCTTTCAACTTTTGTTTCATTATTTAAATTATATCACCTTGATTAAGTAGTCACACATATCAATCTCAGTCAAACAAAAGCAGGTTTACCAAAAATGGTTAACCTGCTCTTAAATAGTTACCCTTGATGCTTTTCCAAAAAGTCAATCATACGATTATACGTATTAATTTCATTTTCTTTTTTACTAAATCCATGCCCTTCATCCTCAAGCACCATGTATTCCACTTCACGACCTTTTTCTTGAAGCTTCGCAACGATTTGATCTGATTCTGCTTTCACAACACGAGGATCTTTTGCACCTTGGATCACGAGCATGGGCTTTGTCATTGTATCCAAATATGTTACTGGAGAATCCCGAACAAAACGTTCTTTGTCGCGTTCCGGATCACCAATCCATCGCTCCATAATTGGTTTCCAGTGTGGAGGAACGGAATTTACGAACGTAAACAAATCAGATGGTCCAAAAATGTCGATGCACGCTTTGAAATACTCTGGATGACGACCATGAAGCAATAATGTCATATATCCACCATAGCTACCACCAACAAGGAATAGTTTTTCTCGATCGGTAATACCTTTTTCAAACAGCCATTCGATACTTGCAACACAATCAAGCCTTGGTCCCTCTCCCCAATCCTGTTCCACCATTTTTACGAACGATGAACCATATCCAGTACTACCTCGGAAGTTCGGAGCAAAAACACTGTATCCGCGGTTTAAGAAACATTGGAACATGGATCTGAAAGTCTTTCTTTCTGCTGCTTGCGGACCACCGTGCGGCCAGAAAATAGTATGACCATTATCATTATCTGGACTCGCTTTAAATAATAATGCCTCAATTTCCATGCCATCAAATGACGGATAGGTTACTACGTCTGGCTCAATCATTTCTTCTTTGCTAACACCTAATACCGTGTTATTTGTTAGCCGCTTCCATTGCAAACTATCATTCAGTTGATAAATATTAGGCGGAATTGTAGCACTTATACCAAGTGCATACAGGGAACCAGATTTTGCAACATGAAGTTGATTAATGACATCAACTGGTAGGCTTAATTTTTCTACATGTTCTATCGTTAAATCATATCGATACAAATTATCCTGGACTCCATTTTCAGCAAGGATATAAAGTGTTTGCTGTTCTTTATTAAACTTCAACGTTTTTACACTTTCATTATCGAGTGTTACAACAGACCAAAATTGCTTTGTTGTTATATCAAATTTTGCTACATAACTATATTCACTATCATAATCAGTAGCAAAATAGACGGTAGAATCATCCACAAAAACAGAATCAAATGTTACATGAACTTTTTCCGGATCTGGTGTTAGGCTATACTCCTGACCATTATCTTTAACAAAACCTGTCACATACGTGTTAGCGAACGAAACTTGATATACAAATACTTTTTCATTATCTGACACAGCTGCTAGTTCCGTAAGGCCGTCTTTTCCTTTATGGATAAGCTTGTCAGAATCATCCGCAAGATTACGAACGCGGGTATTTAAAAAAGATTCATTTCCTTCAGATGTTACATAATAAATTCGTTCTCCATCATCACTTAAATGTGCAAGGTAAAATTTGTCTTCAGCACTTCCGGTTATTAGCGGTTGTGGTATCCCACCCTCAGCAGGTAGTGCATAAATATGGTGGTTTTCATCACCTTCCTGATCAAATCCTGATAAAACATAGCGATTAGTAGCATCAAATTGAATAAAGCTACTTAACTGTTCCTGATGCGCAAAGAGGTATGGGTATGTATCTGGTAAATCCATTGCCCACAAATTCATTTTGCCATTTAGATTTGCATTAAAAATAAGACGCTGTTCATCTTTACTTACTGCAAAATTGGTAATTGCGTATGTACGAAAAAACTGCTCTACGGTTGGTTTCGGAAATTGTATCATCATAGTCCCCCTGATTTGTTTTCTATGAAAGTTCTAAGATGTTTGAATTGTTACTTATTAGTATAGCTTATATTTATTCGTTCCGATAGAGTGTTATGTGTACCAGACAACATTTTCCCCGTTGTCAAAATTTGCACAAAAGGTGAAAACCATAAGTTTCCACCCCGCAGTGCGTTATACCAATTTTCCATCCTTAATCGTGATTACCCTGTCACATAAATGCAAGACACGCTCATCATGTGTCACCATAATTCCCGATTTATTACGGGTTTTTATTTCATTCGCTAGCATTTCAACTACTTCTAATCCACGTTTCGAGTCTAAGCTTGCTGTAGGTTCATCCGCAAAAATAATACTCGGATCATTCATTAGCGCACGAGCTACAGCAACTCGTTGCCTTTGCCCCCCTGAAAGCTCATTCGGAAAATGATCAAGTCGCTCAGAAAGTCCAAAATGTTCAAGTAAATCCTTCGCCCGTTTTTCCGCTGCCTTTTTACTTAGCGCTCCTAGTTTACCGATTAACCCTAGCTGATCTTTAATTTTTAAATAAGGAATAAGGTTTGCTGATTGGAAAATAAATCCTAGTTTATCTAAACGCAATTGTGTAATTTTTTTCGATGATAAGGATGCTAAATCCTTATCATCTATACGTATCTGTCCACTGGTCGGTGTGAGCAATGCTCCAGCAATTGATAGCAAAGTACTTTTACCAGAACCTGATGGGCCTACAATTGCTACGAATTCCCCTTCTTCAATCCCAAATGAAGCCTGGTCAATTGCTTTAAATTCCTTAGGTCCATCATGATAGATCTTTGTGACATTATCCATTTCTAGTGTTTTCATTAATTAGCCCCTCCTTCAATTGCCTGGATCGGATCAACTTTCACAATTTGAATGAGCGATAATAATGATCCAAGAATCGTAACAACTAGCAATACGGTAGAAAATTGCAGCATGTTCGTGATATTAAGCACAAATGGTAAATCTTTTGGAAACAATGTTGCCGCTCCATACGTTAAACCCAGTGCAATGCCAATACAAATTACAGAGATTAATACCACCTGTGAAATCGCATTCCGTATTAAATACGATGTTTTTGTTCCAAGTGCCTTCAACACGCCAAATTGATCTGTTTTTTGCAACGTTAAGACATAGAAGAACACAGCCAGTACAAACGTACCAATCACAAACAAGAAAACAATCATCATTGTTAGTGAAGCTTGTTCCTGGGAGTAGCCCGGTATTCCTTTTAATAATTCATCCTTTGTCAAAATATCAAAATCACCAGAGAGTTCACTTTTTACCGTTTCACTCTTGCCCTCTGCCACTTGAAGTGCAACTGCACTAATTTTTCCATTGGATGCTCCTAGCGCCCCGCTTCCTACATAGGCAACTGGTGTGTGACTAAACCGTGATTTTTCGGTAAATCCAACTACAGTAAAGATTTGATCAGAACCACCTAATTGCAGTTCATCGCCCAGCCGTACACCTTCTTGTTTCATGGAATCGTCTAAAATTAACTCTGATTGACCAGGGGCTGAAAACGTCTCGCCACTACTTACCTCAGGAATTAACATGCTGTTTTCATCCGTCGTAAATAGTGCAACATCAATTTGCTTATCTGACCCTTTTTCAGTGGCACTTGTCATGTTGACTGAAAGTGTTACAGCTGCTTCAACACCCTCTGTTTCCTGAATAGTTTCCAATTTATCTGCAGGAAACAGTGAACGAGTAATCTTATGTTCAACGTCTTTTTCTAGCACCAGATAATCCGCTTGTAAATTTTGAACAGCAGAAGCATTATCTGAAGATAAACCTTGTGCCAAACCCGAGATGATAAAAATCAACATGGCGATTAGCACCATAATGACGCTAATTAATATATACCTAAACTTTGCATGAGTTAATTCTCTTATCGCTAAAAACATAAAAATCGTCCCCTCCTAAATCTCACATTACTTATAGCTTACATAAGTAATGTGAATAGAAGATGAACGATTGATTACTTTTTCGGTAGGTAGACATGAAAGGTTGAACCTTTGCCCATTTCGCTTTCCACTTCGATGGTTCCTTGATGAATTTCAATTATTTTCTTCACAATTGCAAGCCCAAGACCTGTGCTAGCATCACTTCTAGTCCTCGCTTTATCCACCTTATAGAATCGGTCAAATATCTGCGCTACATCCGCTTCTGTCATTCCAATTCCAGTATCTTGAATGTATACATGTACACCACTTTTGTCCTCTTTCGTTGTAATGGATATAGTTCCCCCATTATCTGTATAGCGAATCGCATTCGTCATTAAGTTCATCCAGATTTGTTGGATTAAATCCGTTGAACCTATAATTTCACCTGCCTGTAAATTTAAATCGATACTGAGGTTTTTCTCCTGCCATTGCCACTCTGTCGTTGATACAACCTCTTTAATTTGATCATCGATAGAAACTGGAAATGCCGTGTTACCACTATCATCATGATCAAGCATCGATAAGATAAGTAGCTGTTTCCCTAACATGGATAAACGTTTACTTTCTTTTTCAATAATAGTTAGATAGTAATGTCGCTCATCTGCTGTCATTTCTTCATCTCTAACCAATTCAGTAAAGCCTTGTATCGAAGTCAGTGGTGACTGAATTTCGTGGGATACATTTGAAACAAATTCTTGTCGTTTTGTTTCTGTTAGCTCTAAGCTATCACTCATTCTTGAAAAGTCCTTTGCCAGCCGGCCAATTTCATCCTTACGATTAACATTCAATTTCATATGGTAGTTCCCAGCAGCGATTTTCTTTGTTGCTTCTGTCAACCGTTTAATTGGTTTTACTATATAGCTTGTACTTATTAATACTAATAAGAAAGAAAAGGTTAGTGCCAAAGTAAGTAAAACTGCAAGAAAAAACCGCATTTCACCAAATTGCTGTGCAGTATTTGGCCGTACAAATAAAGCATAATTTTCTCCATTAACTTCTATAGGAACACCAATTGTATTTTTCAATTCATTATCAAAAAATCCTGTCACAAAGGGCCTCCATGGATACTGCTTAATCCCATGATAGACATTGCCCTCCAATACACGTTCAATGTTACTGGAATCTAAATTGTTTTTTCGAAACGATTCCCCATAAACCTGTCCATCGCCAGCCTCATCCACCAAATAAAATTTATAGCCTAGATCGGCCATTTCTTTTAGATAGGTTGAAACACCTTGTTTGTTATTCGAATTATAAATATCTACAATGTTCTTACTGATATGTGTAATTTTTGCATCATTCTTTGGTTTTAAATAATGTTGGTAATAAATATTCGATGCGAAGAAGGCAATAATAGAACTCGCAATCATAATTACCATCGTTACGACGATAATGCGTACATAAAGAGTTCGCATAGTTGTTCCTCCAAACAAGCTTCATTTTTATTTTTATCAGTGAACATGAACAGGTTGTTACACCCGTTCAAGCTTGTAACCCACACCTCGTATTGTTTTAATAGAAAAATCATGATTATTTTCAGTGAAACGCTCTCGTAAACGCTTAATATGTACATCGACCGTCCGATCATTCCCAGTGAAGTCGTTTCCCCAAACTAATTCAATTAATTGGTCCCTTGTGAAAATTTGATTGGGATAGTTAGCCAGCTGTGCAAGTAACTCAAACTCCTTTAATGGCAAAATAACCGTTTTACCATTAATCTTTACTTCGTAGCTTTTTCGGTCAATGATTGTATTTCCTAGATGAATGCTCTGCTCATTCATTACTTGAAATCTTCTAAGTAAAGCTTTGATCCGGAATAAGACCTCTTTCGGTTCAAAAGGCTTTACGATGTAATCATCTGTTCCAGCTGTAAAAGCTTTTTCCTTATCGATTAGTTCACCCTTAGCTGTCAGCATGATTACAGGAATATCGTAGTATGTACGAATTTCTTTACATAGTTCATAACCATTCACATGTGGCATCATAATGTCTACCACAGCGAGATGAATCGTCTGTTTTTCTAAAAGTTCTAGTGCAGCTTGTCCGTCCCCGGCTTCAACTGTCCGATAGCCTTCTTTTTGCAAATAAAAGCGAAGCAGCTCCCTAATATGTGGATCATCATCAACAAGTAAGACAGAAATCATTTTGAGTCACTCCCGCGCATATTTGACTTTATCGTATCATATTATAGAGTGTGAGGTGTGGAATGTATTTAGTCGGGGACCGTATTTCGCCCGTGACGGATCGTATTCCCGCATCGACAGACCGTATTTTGGCTACGACCGATCGTATTTCCGCACGACGGACTGTATTTTGGTTGCGATCGATTGTATTCCCGAACGACGGACTGTATTTCGATCACGGACCGTGATCGAAAACAAAAATACTGCCCCCCTTTGGAGAGCAGTATTCACACGTATTATTTCATTCCTAATAAATCATCAATTACAGCGACAACACAGTCCGCATATCGTTCACAATCCGCTTTTGTTGGTGCCTCGACCATCACGCGTACAAGTGGTTCAGTACCTGATGGACGGACAAGCACGCGTCCTTCTCCAGCCATTTCTCTCTCCACTTCATCAATTGCTTCGGTAATTTTCGGATTAGTTAATGCGTTTTTCTTATCGGTAACTTTTACATTCTTTAACACCTGAGGGAAAATTTCCATTTCAGCTGCTAGTTCTGATAAAGGTTTTCCAGTTTCCTTCAACACATTTACGAGTTGTAATGCGGTAAGAAGGCCATCACCAGTTGTGATGTAATCTAGGAAAATAATGTGTCCAGATTGTTCACCACCGAGGTTATATCCACCTTTACGCATTTCTTCCATTACATAGCGGTCACCAACTGCTGTTTTATCACTGCGCATGCCATTATCTTCTAATGCCTTATAAAAGCCCAAATTACTCATGACCGTTGATACTACTGTATTATGGTGTAAGTGGCCTTTTTCATTCATATATTTACCGCAAATATACATAATCTGATCGCCGTCCACCAATTGCCCTTTTTCATCAACAGCAATTAAACGGTCACCATCACCATCAAAAGCAAGACCAATATCAGCGCCCTTTTCGGAGACAAATGCTTGCAGGGTTTCTGGGTGGGTCGAACCTACACCGTCATTTATGTTCAATCCATCTGGAGAACTTCCGATTGTATAAATATCCGCTTCAAGATCAGCAAATAAATGCGATGCTAGGCTAGACGTTGATCCATTTGCACAGTCTAACGCAATCTGCATACCTTCGAATTCATTGTCCACGGATCCTTTTAAGAAGGAAATATATTTCTGTCCACCTTCAAAATAATCGCTTACCTGTCCAACCTCTTCACCGACTGGTCGAGGAAGTAGATCTTCACTATCCATTAACGTTTCGATTTCTTCCTCTTGTTCATCGGTTAATTTAAATCCGTCTGGCCCGAAAAACTTTATCCCGTTATCTTCTACTGGATTGTGTGAAGCTGAAATCATAACACCCGCTTCTGCCTTGGTTGCTTTCGTCAAATAAGCAACACCCGGTGTAGAAATAACACCAAGACGCATTACTTCAGCACCTATTGATAATAGACCAGCAACTAATGCACCTTCTAGCATAGGTCCAGAAATCCGTGTATCTCGCCCAATTAAAACTTTAGGTTTCTTTATGTCTTTTGTTAAAACAAATCCACCACAACGTCCTAGTTTAAATGCAAGCTCGGGAGTTAGTTCATCGTTTGCTATTCCTCGGACACCATCTGTACCAAAATATTTACCCATGCAGTACCTCTCCTTTTGTTTCCAAATACCTGTATTATTTCTACAATTATTACAACTTATGATTTATTAGCTATTGAAGGAACAGTTTTACGTAATTTCAATCGTCACCTGTTCCATTTCAGCTTTAACTGTGACATTTTTCGGGCCTTTTATAGTTACGGGTACCTGATGTTCTCCTTCTTCAAGTCCCTCAACATCAACAAATAATTGAACGTCTTCTTTAGTTAATTCACTTATACTTTCTTCCGACCCAGCTACAACTACATTCATTATGGCATCGCTTGGAGTTGTAAACTCTATGTCTTGTCCATTACCAGAGTTTTCTACATCGATTGCGACATCATCTATCGTTTTAGTCCGTTTTAATTCTACTTCCACTTCTACTGTTTTTGTCTCCGGAACGCTTGTACCCTCTGGCAACGCAAGTTTAGCTTCTATTGTTTGTGACTCCGTTATTTCTGATAAGTTAATATCTTCCGTTGTCACTTTATCAATACCTTCTAAAACTGAACTGGTTGCAAAAATTTCAACTTCCTCTATATTTGCTTTAATTGATGAAAGTACATATTCTTTAGGTAATTCACCTGTTGTAGGAACCGCTACTGGAACCATTTTACTCGGATTCAGAAGTTCGGCTGAAACGACCACGTTCTCAGGTTCTATGTTTACATTCAATTCATTTCCTTGACTATCATACACATTTACTGGTACTTCTCGACTTTCAATCGATTCATCAAGGCCAGCTACATCCACAAATACCTTTACTATACCTATTTGATCAATAATTTTTTTTGAACTAGTAATCGTGACAGATTTCGGTTCAACTTCTGAAGATCCTATTTCAAAGCCTTCACTTAGTTCATCTGTATTTAAAAAGTCTACATTAACATTAAACTCTTCTGATGCCCGCTCTTCAATGACGATATCGAGTTCTTTCGGCTCAATATAAACCCCTAGATTATTTGGCACATTGGAATACTCAAGCTCCACCGTATGTTCGCCCGCACCTATACCTTCTAAATCGACATACACATCAAAACTTGGTTGGCGAACGGCCGGAACCAAAACACCAGGATTTCCTTGAAGTTGAACAGTCACATATTCAGGTACACCACTAACAACATATTTTTCCTCATCAATTTGAATATCAACTGGAAACTTTTCAATCGTTTCTAGATCATCAGAACCATCTGGGATTCGGGAATCATTTTCTGATTCACTATCATACAAAGTCAACGACACAAATACATACAGTAAAATTGCAAATGCAAGCGAGATAATGCGAACAAACCATTTACTTTTAAACCAATTATCCATTCTTTTTCCCCCTCCATTTCCAGGACTTTGATTCAGGGGCTTTTATCGATAATGATAAATTTTCTTTTAAAAGTTCTCGTAGTGCATTTAAGTCCAAATCACGGTGCAACTCACCATTTTTTGTACAAGAGACATTACCAGTTTCCTCAGATACGATAATCGTAAGAGCATCTGTTACTTCACTAATACCCATTGCAGCTCGGTGCCTTGTGCCAAGTTCTTTTGAAATAAAAGGGCTTTCTGATAATGGTAAATAACAAGCGGCAGCAACTATTTCTTCACCGCGCATAATCACAGCGCCATCATGGAGTGGTGTATTCGGTGTGAAAATGTTAGTTAATAATTGATGAGTAAGCTTACCACCAATTGGTATTCCAGTTTCGGCATAATCGCCAATTCCTGTTTCTCGTTCTATCGTAATTAGTGCACCAATGCGGCGTTTTGCCATATAGCCGCAAGAATGTATAAAAGCTTCGATAGTTTGTTCTAAAATTTCTTCTTCAGATTTTGTGTTTCTAGAGAATATATTACCCCTACCAAGCTGCTCCAGTGCACGTCTTAACTCGGGTTGGAATAATATAATAATAACGACGAATCCCCATCTTATCGCATAATCTGTTAACCACTGAATGGTTTGTAAATTAAAAACAAGACTGATAATCCATACGATTAATATAACCAAAATCCCTTTAAGTAGCTGAATTGCTTTTGTACCACGAATTAGCATAATTAATTTATATAGTATGTACCAAACGACAGCTATATCTACGCCGATACGTAAGAGGTCAAATACATCAAATCCCCCATCAAGCATGTTTACACATCCTTCTATCCATAGGTTCTCATTCTATCTAATAGTGCAACGGTTATTATTATATCATATTCCACCGTCAAACATGCCATCAATAAGGATTTTATTTACACACCTAGAATGATGTGTTATACCTGTTTTTTTAAAAAAATAGAGCTTTCTGTTCACCATAACAGAAAGCTCTTAAAATAGGGGATGGTGTTTAATTAACCCATACTTGACCAAGGGAGAAAATACTTTCGAAGATTTCCTGTAAATGGTACCACATCCACTCAAACACTTGATCAACTTCCTCAAAATCTCCATTCACCTCTCCGACTGATGCCATTAGTCCTTCGCCATCAATTGAATCATCTATTAAATTACCGTTGATTAGGGTTACATTACCATCTACTGTACCATCAATTTTCAAGTTGCCGTTTTTCACTAACAAATCACCAGATACGGTAACACCTTCAGGTACAACAACAGTACCCCCTTTAATTATCAAGTTCTCTTGCTTGGAAACAACTAATTCACTACTCTGATTCCATGCCGATAGTACACCGCTAAACATGAAAATAAAAAATATCGCGGCAGCTGTAATTACTGGGTGTGCCTTGAACCAACGCATATAGCTAACTCTTCGTCTCTCTTTTGGTAATTTATTCATCACGCTTTTGGCGAAGTCTTCAGGTGCGGATAGCTTTTCGGCACTTTGCACCCAGGTAATCGTGCGCTTTAACTCATGAAAATGCTGTTGACAATCTTCACAAGTCTCTAAATGTCCTCGCAAATTTACTTCTTCTGGTTTAGTTAAATCTCCATCTAAATATTTATGCATAAGCATGATAGCTTCTTTTTCGCATTTCATTTCGTTCACACTCCTTTACACGTGACGAAGCTTCTTCCGTAAAGCTTCCCTACCCCGGTGAATCCTCGTTTTTACCGTTCCTAAAGGAATATCTAGGATGTCGCTTATCTCTTTTAGGGAAAACTCTTCTAAATACCGTAGTATAATAATCGATCGGTATTTAGGTGGTAGCTCTGAAATTTCATGATGAATATAGCTTTTCAGTTCAAGATTCTCTACTTCCTCTTCTGGCAAAATATTATCCGATTCAAGCTGGGAATACATGTTTAAGCCATCCGCTCCCTTAACCTCTGCATCAAGATAATAATCTGGCTTCCGTTTTCGTATTCGATCAATGGTCAAATTCGTCGCGATGCGATACAGCCACGTTGAAAACTTTCTGGTTATATCATACGAATCAATATTCATGTATGCTCGAATAAAAGCCTCTTGCGCTATATCCTCCGCCTCGTGCGCGTTACCAAGCATTCGGTAACAATGCTGATAAATCTTATGCTGATAAAAAGTAACCACATCTTCAAATGCAGTTTGGTCGCCTTTTTTCACTTGTTTTATTTTTTCTTTTATTATTAAATCCATAGCAAGTACCTCCGCTATTCATGCGGTATTTGTGTTACGAAATAGGATATGTAAAAGTTTCACTTATAAAAAATAATTTTTAAGTTTATTATTTCAAATATATGGGTATCTTTTACTACATTATACTAGATTGGAGGAAGGTTTTGTGGATAATTATAATTTATTGAAAAAGATTGAACATTGTCGTAATGAAATGATTACCTTGAGTACTACCCACAGCTATACTTCTGAGGCAGTAATTAAATCTAGTAAGCAATTAGATTCGCTCCTCAACACCTACCAGAAGGCAGTAAAAAGTGCTTAACTAGGCACTCATCTGTGTGCTAGCATACATAAAAAGACAGCGACTTCCAAGCAGAAATCACTGTCTTTTTTATTACTCCGTTAACTAATCATTATTTTAACGTTTCCCCAAATAATGCACTAATCAAATTCGCTGCCACAATGCCCGTTTTATTTTTGTCATCAAGTAACGGATTTACCTCTACAAATTCGGCAGAAGTAATGACATCAGCATCATGCAATAATTCCATCGCATGACGTGTCTCACGATAGGACGGGCCACCATAAACTGGTGTTCCAACTCCTGGTGTTTCAGTTGGATCCAATCCATCTAAGTCAAGACTTAAATGAATACCATCTGTCCGCTCTTTCAAGTATTCAATTGTCTTCTGGATAACAGCGTTCATTCCTAATTCATCTACTTCTCGCATTGAATAAACCCTGATTCCACGTTCCCTAATAAGTTCTTTTTCACCCGGGTCTAAGTCACGCGCTCCAATGATTACTAAATTCTCAGGTTTAACTTTCGGTTGATCCCCATGAATGGATGTTAGTTCCTTATGACCAATTCCAAGACTTACAGCCAGTGGCATTCCATGGATATTTCCTGACGGTGATGTTCGGCTATCATTTAAATCACCATGGGCATCATACCAGATGACACCTAGGTTCTCGTAATGCTTACTAATTCCAGCAAGGCTTCCGATTGCCATGCTATGGTCTCCACCAAATAATAGCGGAAATCGTTTAGCCGTTAAGACATCATCTGTTTTTTTGGCAAGAGTTGTACTTGAATCAATAATGTCTTGCAGGTTTAACAAGTTTTCTTCCCGTTGTTCTTCACCTGATACAAACTCAATTTTTATATTACCTAAATCTTCAACATCATGTTGTAAACGCTTTAATTTTTGGACAGCACCAGCGTGGCGAATTGCGTCCGGCCCTAAATCTGTTCCTGGAAGCGGTTGTCCTAAATGCATCGGTACTCCAATAATAGAAATATTTTTCTTCATAATTGAAACCTCCTCTACATGATAGTTTAACTAAAAATCAACCTGTGACTCAACTGGACATAAAGATGTCTAAATATACCACAAAAGCATTAGAGCATATGAGCTGGACTGACTAGTGTTCTTAGACCTTTAATGTACTTCTTTCCAGTTGGTTATATATTTTCTACTGTGACCAGACCTTTACCATTTTCTAGTTCAATTTAGCCCCATGTAAATTCAGACTAAGTGATAATTGCTTTATACCAGCCTCTTCCCATTCTTGAATAACTCGTTCCGCTTTTTCTTTACTAGGAAGAAATACAATACCACAATCTCCCCCACCAGCTCCTGATGGTTTCCCTGCACCACCATGTTTCTCTGCAATATCAGACAAAATTTTAAGTAAGGCTGTTTCGATATCTGCTTCAGCGTGCTTTCCTAGATTTGCTAATGTCTTTCTGTTAGAAGCTATTCCATTTAGTATCTGCTTGTTATCACCAGATTCAACTCCCCGTATAATCGAGCTAACAGCTAAAGCTGACTCATCAATAAACTGATTATAGATACCCGCGTCTCGCACTTTGACTAGGGCAATTTTTTTAAGGAATTGTTTGGTTGAAGCTGGGCTTCCTGTCCAGCCAATCAACATATGGATATCAGCCGGTAATTCAATTGGTTTAACGGAAAAATAGGGCCAATCACGCTCAACTAATTCAGTTATCGATGACGCCTTACCAAATGCATCTTTTAACCATTCCGCTTGAAAGGATGTGTAAGTAACCAGCCCACCAAATGAGGATGCTGCTACATCAGCTCCAGAACCACTACCTTGCGTTTCTACATGAGCAATAGCTGCCAACTTAAAAAGCAGTTTAGGTGAGCAGGACATTGACTGTTTTTCTAAAACTGCCCTGATCACCGCTGTGACAACTGCTGCACTTGAACCTAATCCATATTTAATTCCTGAATCATCGTCTAATTCACTCGTAATAGCCAAGTCAAAATTAGCAAAGGACTTTCCTTGTTCAGTTACATAACGATATGCTACGTTCATCGCATTTTCAACAAAGTTTACGCGCCTATCACTCGTCACGATATGTATGTTATTATTTTTAATTTCCCATTTAAGGTTTTCGAGGTTTAATTTCGGAAGGGATACACGATTTTCAATACAGTCTTTAATTGTTGCATAAACAAAACGATCAACAGCCATTACTATTGATCGTTGGTTGGCTTCTAATAAGGCAAACTCTCCAGCAATCATCAGTTTACCCGGAACCTTTATAGTCAACTTTTCATTCGTCATTGTTTTTCATCCCCTATTGATAGGTGACTCCCTGACCTGAACGACTTAAAATCACGTTTGATACACCAGGTATTTTCCGGAGTGTTTGATGGACTATCTCTTCGTTTTCTGGTTGATAAAGAACTTTTACGTTTGGACCAGCATCAATAGTGAAATAAGCAAGAATACCTTTCTCGCGTAATGCTTGGACGGTTTGCATAACAGTTAACGTTGTATCGTGCCAATACGTAAATGGTGGGTTAGCGCCTAATGTTGTCGCATGCATCTTTTGGCAATTCGCCTCGGCAATTTTACCCATTTTTTCAAAGTCTCGATTCTGTATCGCAGTTTTGATTTGCATTAGATCACTAGGAATGCTATCCACCCATCCGGAATAAAATGGTGAAGTCTCTACTGTTCTTTTCATTCCTACGCGGCTAGAAACCTTTTTCATATCAGATGATAAAACAACCGCGGCGACGCGAACATCCCAATGATCTTGTGGAGTTATAGGCACAGCATAGGAATCAGATCCATCATCTTCTACACCTTTTTCCCACTCTACAAAACCACCATAGATTGACCGACATGCAGAACCTGATCCTTGCCGTGTAAGGCGGGATAAGGTCTGATTGTCAAGATTTAAATCTAATGCACGTGTAGCAGCTGCTGCAAGTGCTGCAAAACCAGACGCTGATGAAGCGAAACCTGCCGCAGTCGGGACCGCATTTGTCGAATGGACTTCCGCAAACAAAGGACTATCCGCATAATTTCTAATTAAATCAAGAAACTTGGAGACTTTTGTATATTGATCTCCTAAAATTATTTCGTTGTCTAAATAAAATTTATCCTCTTCTAGTTCACGATTAAATGTTACAGTTGTCTCTGTATAAAAAGCATCTAAAGTTAAAGAAAGACTGTTATTCATTGGTAAAATCAACGACTCATCGCGCTTTCCCCAATATTTAATCAAGGCAATGTTGGTATGTGCCTTTGCCGTTGCTTTCATCCATAGTCCCCATTTCTATTAACTATCCCTTACTTTTGCTTCCGTAATACAAACGGCCATACTGCATGAGCACCAAAGCCCTTTAGTTTTTCACAGAGTTGTTTAGAGTGGGCTTCATTGCGAGCCAAAGCAATAATACATCCACCATTTCCGCCACCTGTTAATTTGGCACCAAGGGCTCCCCCTTGACGAGCAATATAAATTAGCCTGTTTAGTCCTGCATCACTTACACCTAGTGCTTCTAGTTCTTTTTGTGCTTCGTTTAATGTTTTTCCTAAAAGTTGTTTACTGGCTTTTTCAAGAGCTCTTCTTGCTTGATGTGTTATGTCACCAATCCGATCAAGACTAGCTTGAATTTTCTTAGGGCCAGATTTTAGTAACTCTGCCACCGATTCAACAGCCAATCGTGTATCACCTTTTCGACCCGAATCCGCCACAATAAAGTGGAAGTCAGCATTTGGTTTAATAAAGTGGAATGGAATATCTTTCTCATACCACACAGGCGATTGTGATGTAATCGTGAGTGTATCAATTCCACTAGGTGCGCCATGTGCATAGGTCTCTGAAATATTTGCTAGCATTAATAGCGTCTCTTCTGTCAGCTCTTGATCTGCATGGTCAAATAAAGACCGAACAACAGCAATTGCAACTGAAGCACTTGATCCAAGCCCTTTCCCAGGTGGTATCGATGACTTAATCCGAATCAACAGGTCATTACGTGGTATTTCTAAATAATTTAAAGTTGCGTTAATACAGTTAACCACACCGTCAAGAGAAATAGGTGCCTTATCGATTGGTCCATGATAAAACGTACTATCTATTTTAACTGCACCTGGTACATTATCTACAAGCGCCTCTACCCCAACTAAAGGGAAGGGAATGGCGATAGCTGGTTGTCCGTGTACAACCGCATGTTCCCCAATTAAAATTAATTTACTATGAGCTATTCCGACAGCTGTTTGTTCTGAAGTTGTTGCTTTCTCTACACTCATCTTTTAGTCTTTGCCACCAATTCTTTAGCTTTCCCCACACGGATTTCTTTTTCATTAATTAATTGTTCAGCAATGATATCAATCAGCTCTCCTTTAGCCCCTGCCGCCATCGCCACAGAGCGGGAATGTAAAGCCATATGACCCTTTTGGATACCATCCGTCACTAAAGCTTTTAAAGCACCCAGGTTTTGCGCTAGACCTACTGATACAATAACCTGTGCTAATTCTTGGGCAGATTCTACACCTAACATCTTATGAGCAATTTGCGAGATTGGGTGGACACGAATCGAACCGCCAACAGTTCCGACAGACATAGGTAACTCAAGTTCACCAACCAGATTACCTTCATCATCAGCATACCAATCTGTCATCGAACTATATTTACCAAAACGCGCCGCATAAGCATGTGCTCCAGCTTCAACTGCACGCCAATCATTTCCTGTTGCGATTACTATTGGGTCAATCCCATTCATGATTCCTTTATTATGGGTAACTGCACGATATGGATCAGATGCTGCGAACTCATAAGCATGCACTACTCCATCTCGTACTTCTTCACCGGAATAATCACCAGACGCTAATAATTCTGGTGGTATCACACATTTAGCACGTGCCATACATCTATCCGCCAAATTGGAAAGAATTCTCAAATATACTTTTCCTTTTGTTAAATCTTCTACAACTGGTGCAAGGGCTTCAACCATGGTATTAATTATATTGGCACCCATTGCATCACATGTATTAATATACAGATGTAACACAAGCATCTGGCCATATTTTGAACCTGAATCATCATTTAGTATGCGTACTTCTAAATCCTGCGCTCCGCCGCCTCTAGCGACGATACTAGGGTAAGCTGCATTGGCTCCCTCTAAAAGCATGTCTTTCTCTCTCAAAAGTGCTTTCTTAGCTAAATCGAAATCAGAGCATCCAACTACTTGAATCTGACCGATCATAATTCTATCGGTAGCTTCGGTTGTAAACCCACCAGCATTTCGAACAAGCTTTGCAATATAACTCGCAGATGCCACAACAGATGGTTCTTCAATAGCCATAGGTACTACATATTCTTTCCCGTTTATAAGAAAGTTTAATCCTAACCCTAGTGGCAACTGATAAGTTCCTATAACATTTTCTATCATATTATCTGCTGTATCAAGAGATAATGGATTCGCTTGAGAAAGATGAGCTGTTTCTTCTTTCGTAAAGCCAGCTTGCTCAGCAAGTATCTTTCTGCGCTCTTCTACAGTCATATTATAGAAGCCAGGAATTCTAGAAGTATTCATACAAAATCATCCTTTTGTGTATCAATATATAATAAGTTTTTCTTTACTTTTTTTGTTAGATATTAAATTTACTCTATCTATTATGTAAAAAAATAGCGCAAAATGCAAATAAACAAGGTTGTGTAATTTCATAACGACCTTGTTTACTTGCAATTATACTATGTATTATGTCCCATTGCTAGAATTCTTTTCATCTAATAAGTGATGAGCCATGAAGGATTCGAACCTTCGACCCTCTGATTAAAAGTCAGATGCTCTACCAACTGAGCTAATGGCTCGTATGAAAATATTTTGTTTATGATAAGAAGCATTCGTCCTAGATGCTCGTCGTGTTGCAAGCAAATTCAAGAAGTCGCACTCCTCGCAAGCCTGTACATAGTAGTAAATCAGGAAGTTAACGGCTTGCTCTACCAACTGAGCTAATGGCTCGTTACATACAAAAACCACGTATTTACCGTGGTGAAGTTGATACACAAGGTGATCATATAAGTTATAATGGCTGGGCTACCAGGATTCGAACCTGGGAATGACAGGATCAAAACCTGCTGCCTTACCGCTTGGCTATAGCCCAATATATAAATGGTGGAGGGGGGCAGATTCGAACTGCCGAACCCTGAGGGAGCGGATTTACAGTCCGCCGCGTTTAGCCACTTCGCTACCCCTCCATATAATTACCACATTTTCAAATCTTATACATAAAAAATGGTGCCGGCCAGAGGACTTGAACCCCCAACCTACTGATTACAAGTCAGTTGCTCTACCAGTTGAGCTAGGCCGGCTTAATATAATACAAAAAATGGTGGAGGATGCAGGGTTCGAACCTGCGACCCCCTGCTTGTAAGGCAGGTGCTCTCCCAGCTGAGCTAATCCTCCAAAGCACAGGATGTGCAAGTGCATGTATTGCAACAGGACGTCACGATTTTAACATGCCTTTATTAAAATTGGTGACCCGTACGGGATTCGAACCCGTGATACCGCCGTGAAAGGGCGGTGTCTTAACCACTTGACCAACGGGCCTAGATTAATTTTCAATGTTTATTATTTGTTTAATGTCGAAAACCAACGAATTTTATTATATACAGATTCTCTCCCTTTGTAAAGGGTAAATCCAGTTTTTTTGTTATTTTTTAAGAGCATGTTAATCATTATTTTCCAAACATGCGGTTTTTAGTCAAAATAATTGTAAGATATTATTCTGCTTGGTCGTAACATTATGCAACAGATGGAGCAGACGAAGGATTATAATACGAATGAAAGTCTTGGTAAAAACCAGCTTGAAAGTACACGCTCGCTTCTCTTATATAGCGTTCACCCTGCAAAGCTTAAGTACTCGGAGGGAACTGCCATATTCTACCCCAAAAAATACGTAAATCAATTCATTGTTTTCTATGAGGCTATAATTGCCACAAACCAAATAATCACTACGCTTGGCACGGACATAAATAATGCTCTTGAGGGCTTAATATTTTGCTTTTTGATTAGATAGATAGCTAAGAACACCTCGAAAATTGTTACAACAAATGCAATTACAAATAATATCGGTAAATTGGTCATTTAATAACCTCCTGGTAACAGCTCAACTTGACTCCCTGAACCGAAAAATATATTCAAAGATTGATAATTGTACTTCCCGTCATAAATTGACTTATTCTATTTCAGTTTTCCCTCTTTTGTTTCTACTGTTGTTAAGTATTGTGAAACATTTTATTCTTCTGGGGAATTTTTTCTAAAAAGAAATGTATTCACGATTTACGGCATACTACAGCAACAGACTTAATCAACAAAGGATTAAATATCCACTCCATATCCAAACGTCTTGGACATTTCAATATCGGTACCACGATGGAAGTATATGGTCACTATCTTGAAGTAGTAGATTAAAAAATTGCTCAAATGTTGGATCAGGATTATAATGTAAAGAAAATTAAATACAAAAATCATTACCAAACAAAATAGCTATTAACTTTCACAAAAGTTGATAGCCATTTTTTAACAATCCACAAAAATCATCTTTCTATAAAAGTCGCCGAATTAGAATAGAGCCACCTTTCCAAAGAGTAATTTTCCTACTCAATGAAAAAGTGGCTTGTGGTCTTTTATGTGTAATCTGTGAAAGTTAAAAGGGTCTGCGCTAGAGCACTTTCCAATTTACCAGCTTTAAAATCTCACAAACGTTGATATTAAAGGAAAAGAGCTTCCAAGCAGATTCGAACTGCTGACCCCTTCCTTACCATGGAAGTGCTCTACCTGCTGAGCTATGGAAGCTTAAATATGGCTCCACAGGTAGGATTCGAACCTACGACCGATCGGTTAACAGCCGATAGCTCTACCACTGAGCTACTGTGGAATAATCTTAAATAGTGAATCATAGTAGTACAATCTAGCTTGGGCCTGCTCGTCACACAATACATTCCTCGCATGATCAAACATAAACCGTTCGATCAAGCTACTGTGGAATAATCTTAAATAAAGAATCATAGTAGTACAATCTAACTTGGTCCTGCTCGTTACGAAGAACATTCCTCGTTCGATTTGAATCCACGTTATAAAAAAGTATATAAAAAAACTGCCTGGCGGCGTCCTACTCTTGCAAGGACAAAGTCCTAACTACCATCGGCGCTGGAGAGCTTAACTACTGTGTTCGGTATGGGAACAGGTGTGACTTCTCCGCTATTACTACCAGACAATTTCATGTAAAAAGGTATCATTTGTACCCTAAAAACTAAATAAGAGCGTAATAGTGACATCAAGAATTGTTAGTTAAGTCCTCGATCGATTAGTATTCGTCAGCTGCACGTGTCACCACGCTTCCACCTCGAACCTATCAACCTCATCGTCTCTGAGGGATCTTACTCACTCGAAAGTGATGGGAAGTCTCATCTTGAGGGGGGCTTCATGCTTAGATGCTTTCAGCACTTATCCTTTCCACACGTAGCTACCCAGCTATGCTCCTGGCGGAACAACTGGTACACCAGCGGTGTGTCCATCCCGGTCCTCTCGTACTAAGGACAGCTCCTCTCAAACTTCCAGCGCCCACGACGGATAGGGACCGAACTGTCTCACGACGTTCTGAACCCAGCTCGCGTACCGCTTTAATGGGCGAACAGCCCAACCCTTGGGACCGACTACAGCCCCAGGATGCGATGAGCCGACATCGAGGTGCCAAACCTCCCCGTCGATGTGAACTCTTGGGGGAGATAAGCCTGTTATCCCCGGGGTAGCTTTTATCCGTTGAGCGATGGCCCTTCCATGCGGAACCACCGGATCACTAAGCCCGACTTTCGTCCCTGCTCGACTTGTAGGTCTCGCAGTCAAGCTCCCTTCTGCCTTTACACTCTACGAATGATTTCCAACCATTCTGAGGGAACCTTTGGGCGCCTCCGTTACTCTTTAGGAGGCGACCGCCCCAGTCAAACTGCCCGCCTGACACTGTCTCCGAACCGGATTACGGTCCTGGGTTAGAAGGTCCGTACAGCCAGGGTGGTATCCCACGGATGCCTCCACCGAAGCTAGCGCTCCGGTTTCCAAGGCTCCCACCTATCCTGTACAAGCTGTACCAACATTCAATATCAGGCTACAGTAAAGCTCCACGGGGTCTTTCCGTCCTGTCGCGGGTAATGCGCATCTTCACGCATAGTATAATTTCACCGGGTCTCTCGTTGAGACAGTGCCCAAGTCGTTGCACCTTTCGTGCGGGTCGGAACTTACCCGACAAGGAATTTCGCTACCTTAGGACCGTTATAGTTACGGCCGCCGTTTACTGGGGCTTCGGTTCTAAGCTTCGCACCCGAAGGTGCTAACCTTTCCCCTTAACCTTCCAGCACCGGGCAGGTGTCAGCCCCTATACTTCGCCTTTCGGCTTCGCAGAGACCTGTGTTTTTGCTAAACAGTCGCTTGGGCCTATTCACTGCGGCTCCTCCTTAAAGGAGCACCCCTTCTCCCGAAGTTACGGGGTCATTTTGCCGAGTTCCTTAACGAGAGTTCTCCCGATCACCTTAGGATTCTCTCCTCGCCTACCTGTGTCGGTTTGCGGTACGGGCACCTATGAACTCACTAGAGGCTTTTCTTGGCAGTGTGAAATCCAGAACTTCGGTACTTTAGTTCCCTCCCCATCACAGCTCAGAATTGTTGGACGGATTTGCCAATCCAACTCCCTTGCTGCTTGGGCGCACATTTCCAATCGTGCGCATTCCTTATCCTACTGCGTCCCCCCATCGTTCAAACGTTCATGAGGTGGTACAGGAATATCTACCTGTTGTCCATCGCCTACGCCTGTCGGCCTCGGCTTAGGTCCCGACTAACCCTGAGCGGACGAGCCTTCCTCAGGAAACCTTGGGCTTTCGGTGAAAGAGATTCTCACTCTTTTTTCGCTACTCATACCGGCATTCTCACTTCGAAGCGCTCCACCAGTCCTCACGGTCTGACTTCACTGCACTTCGAACGCTCTCCTACCATTGTTCATAGAACAATCCGCAGCTTCGGTGATACGTTTAGCCCCGGTACATTTTCGGCGCAGAGTCACTCGACCAGTGAGCTATTACGCACTCTTTAAATGATGGCTGCTTCTAAGCCAACATCCTGGTTGTCTGGGCAACTCCACATCCTTTTCCACTTAACGTATACTTTGGGACCTTAGCTGGCGGTCTGGGCTGTTTCCCTTTCGACTATGAACCTTATCACCCATAGTCTGACTCCCAGGCTTACGTAGCTGGCATTCGGAGTTTGACTGAATTCGGTAACCCGGTGAGGGCCCCTAGTCCAATCAGTGCTCTACCTCCAGTACGCATCTGCCTGAGGCTAGCCCTAAAGCTATTTCGGAGAGAACCAGCTATCTCCGTGTTCGATTGGCATTTCACCCCTACCCACACCTCATCCCCGCATTTTTCAACATACGTGGGTTCGGGCCTCCAGTCAGTGTTACCTGACCTTCACCCTGGACATGGGTAGATCACACGGTTTCGGGTCTACGACCGCATACTAATTCGCCCTATTCAGACTCGCTTTCGCTGCGGCTCCGTGTCTTCCACTTAACCTCGCATACGATCGTAACTCGCCGGTCCATTCTACAAAAGGTACGCCGTCACCCATTAACGGGCTTCGACTACTTGTAAGCGCACGGTTTCAGGATCTCTTTCACTCCCCTTCCGGGGTGCTTTTCACCTTTCCCTCACGGTACTGGTTCACTATCGGTCACTAGGTAGTATTTAGCCTTGGGAGATGGTCCTCCCAGATTCCGACGGAATTTCTCGTGTTCCGCCGTACTCAGGATCCACTCCGGAGGAAACTCTTTTTCGATTACAGGGCTCTTACCCGCTATGGCTGATCGTTCCAGATCGATTCATCTAAAGAATTTCTTTGTAACTCCAATGGAGTGTCCTACAACCCCAGAAAGCAAGCTTTCTGGTTTGGGCTGATTCCGTTTCGCTCGCCGCTACTTAGGAAATCGCATTTGCTTTCTCTTCCTCCGGGTAATGAGATGTTTCAGTTCCCCGGGTCTGCCACGCGTATCCTATGTATTCAGATACGCGTACTGCTCCATTACGAACAGTGGGTTTCCCCATTCGGAAATCCTCGGATCAAAGTCTACTTACGACTCCCCGAGGCATATCGGTGTTAGTCCCGTCCTTCATCGGCTCCTAGTGCCAAGGCATTCACCGTGCGCTCTTCTTCACTTAACTATCTTCATGATTAAGAACTTACGTTTTTGATGTCGTTGTCTATCTTGCTCTTATTTAGTTTTCAAGGTACAAAATGGAGCCTAGCGGGATCGAACCGCTGACCTCCTGCGTGCAAGGCAGGCGCTCTCCCAGCTGAG
The DNA here is from genome assembly GCF_002224365.1 of Virgibacillus necropolis. Lineage (GTDB taxonomy): Bacteria > Bacillota > Bacilli > Bacillales > Amphibacillaceae > Virgibacillus_F > Virgibacillus_F necropolis. The sequence goes on from NZ_CP022437.1 coordinate 141,696, forward strand.
CTAAGGCCCCATATGAATTATAGATGGTGGGCCTGAGTGGACTCGAACCACCGACCTCACGCTTATCAGGCGTGCGCTCTAACCAGCTGAGCTACAGGCCCATCTATATATTATGGAAGGAAAAATTAATCCCTCAAAACTGAACAAACAACCATGTATGCAAGGCCTACCAATGGCAGGTCTTATCGATGACGACAAGCGTCACCGATTTTCCGTTAATAATCCAGCTACAACTCCCAGCAGCTAGCGTATAGTTAATCTCTTTTCAATCTCCCAAAGTGCAGGGAGATTTTCAAGATCTTATCTATCCGTACGCCGCTAAACGGTCGTTTTCGCTTTTTTATATTCCTTAGAAAGGAGGTGATCCAGCCGCACCTTCCGATACGGCTACCTTGTTACGACTTCACCCCAATCATTGGCCCCACCTTCGGCGGCTGGCTCCATAAAGGTTACCTCACCGACTTCGGGTGTTGCCAACTCTCGTGGTGTGACGGGCGGTGTGTACAAGGCCCGGGAACGTATTCACCGCGGCATGCTGATCCGCGATTACTAGCGATTCCGGCTTCATGTAGGCGAGTTGCAGCCTACAATCCGAACTGAGAATGGTTTTATGGGATTTGCTACACCTCGCGGCTTCGCGTCCCTTTGTTCCATCCATTGTAGCACGTGTGTAGCCCAGGTCATAAGGGGCATGATGATTTGACGTCATCCCCACCTTCCTCCGGTTTGTCACCGGCAGTCACCTTAGAGTGCCCAACTGAATGCTGGCAACTAAGATCAAGGGTTGCGCTCGTTGCGGGACTTAACCCAACATCTCACGACACGAGCTGACGACAACCATGCACCACCTGTCACTCTGTCCCCGAAGGGAACACGATATCTCTATCGCTATCAGAGGATGTCAAGACCTGGTAAGGTTCTTCGCGTTGCTTCGAATTAAACCACATGCTCCACCGCTTGTGCGGGCCCCCGTCAATTCTTTTGAGTTTCAGCCTTGCGGCCGTACTCCCCAGGCGGAGTGCTTAATGCGTTAACTTCAGCACTAAGGGGCGGAAACCCCCTAACACCTAGCACTCATCGTTTACGGCGTGGACTACCAGGGTATCTAATCCTGTTCGCTCCCCACGCTTTCGCTCCTCAGCGTCAGTTACAGACCAGAGAGTCGCCTTCGCCACTGGTGTTCCTCCACATCTCTACGCATTTCACCGCTACACGTGGAATTCCACTCTCCTCTTCTGTACTCAAGTCCTCCAGTTTCCAATGACCCTCCACGGTTAAGCCGTGGGCTTTCACATCAGACTTAAAAGACCGCCTGCGAGCGCTTTACGCCCAATAATTCCGGACAACGCTTGCCCCCTACGTATTACCGCGGCTGCTGGCACGTAGTTAGCCGGGGCTTTCTGGTTAGGTACCGTCATGGTACCGCCCTATTCGAACGATACTTGTTCTTCCCTAACAACAGAGTTTTACGATCCGAAAACCTTCATCACTCACGCGGCGTTGCTCCGTCAGACTTTCGTCCATTGCGGAAGATTCCCTACTGCTGCCTCCCGTAGGAGTCTGGGCCGTGTCTCAGTCCCAGTGTGGCCGATCACCCTCTCAGGTCGGCTACGCATCGTCGCCTTGGTAGGCCATTACCCCACCAACTAGCTAATGCGACGCGGGCCCATCTGTAAGTGACAGCAAAAGCCGCCTTTCAACTTTCTATCATGTGATAAAAAGTATTATTCGGTATTAGCTCCGGTTTCCCGAGGTTATCCCAATCTTACAGGTAGGTTGCCCACGTGTTACTCACCCGTCCGCCGCTCGTTCCACAAGCTCACACCCCGAAGAGTGATTGCTTGCTTCCCGCGCTCGACTTGCATGTATTAGGCACGCCGCCAGCGTTCGTCCTGAGCCAAGATCAAACTCTCCAAAAAAGTTTGAATAAAATCGACACCAATCGATTTTATCAATTGTCTTAGCTTTGTTTCGTTACTTACATACTTGGTTGTTTTGTTCAGTTTTCAAGGAGCAATTAAATCCTTTGTCGTTTTTGGCGACAAGATATAATTTACCATGTATACGAATGATTGTCAATAGTTTTCTTAAATCAATTAAAATCTTTTTCATAAGAACTTCATTTTATTAAAAAACTTGCTGACAACAAGAAATAATATAGCACATTTTCTACACGATTTCAACATAATAAACAAAAAAACACTTTTTTTCATGGTATTAAAAAAGAAACTAGCGGTTTGCTTATTTGCAACCTTCCACTAGCTTCCCTAAAATATCCGATTTATTATTGGTTATTGGAGCGCTTAGGCATATATTTCAAACATTCTTTTTCGCTAGCAACTCGGCGAAATAACTGGAATAAAAGCGAGTACCTTTCTCTCATTGACTGCTTTACCATCTGGTCAATTCGATTGTCCTCCAAATCCATCAATAATTCTTCCATTTCACGTTTCACAAGGTATTCAATTTCCTTTTGTTCCATATCATTTATTAATAATCCTAACATTTAGTTCACCTCAAACCTCTCAAGCCATTTAGCTATTAATTTTGCCGCTCTATCTATATGTAACATTATTCGTAAAAAATGTAGAATTAAGTCGGTTGATTTAGTCGACTATACGGACAATCCATAAACGACATAATTAGACTTAAACTCTTAACTCTACACCTTATTCCCTGTTTTCTCCTTCTTTCATCCTTCTCCATTATTCTTTTTACTTCTTATACATAATAGCTTGTTCATATTATCCATTCCCATTCATAAACTAAATACAAGAGTATAGGAGGGGTAAGATGAGTTATTTGTATGTATGGCGTTTTTCAAAGTGGAAAAAAATTTTTTATATTGCTTTATTTGCACTAATTACAGCTACAGTCATTTGGTCTGAAAGTACTGGTAATTTTTCTGTATTTTCATCATCAGATGAGCCCGCAGCATTTGTGAAAGGAAATTCTAAAGAAAATAATATTGCCTTAACATTTAACATTAGCTGGGGAGAAGAAAAGGTATTTGACATTCTAAAACAATTAAAGACCCATGATGTACAGGCTACTTTCTTTGTCAGCGGGGAATGGGCCGAAAGACATCCAGATATACTTGAAAAAATTAAAGACGGCAATCATGAGCTAGGAATGCTTGGATACCGTTATAAAAGTTATCTTGATCAGGAAATAGGTAAAGTAAGAAAGGATATACTGTATGCAAAAGAGATCTTTAAAAAGCTAGGATATGAAAATATTACGCTAATGCGTGCACCAAGTGGTCATATAAACAAAGAAATCATCGAGTTAGCTGAAGAACTGGGATTAAAAGTTGTCCATTGGAGAGTGGATGCAGATGACTGGGAAAACCCTGGCACACAACAAATCGTGGATACCATTATGAAGGAAACGTCAAACGGGGATGTTATTTTACTTCATGCTTCTGATTCTGTAAAACAAACAGCTAAAGCTCTTGAGGACATATTACCAGGGCTTAAAAATAAAGGATTTCAATTCGTCTCTGTAACAGAGCTTTACAACCAAGCGCATTCCAAATCAAAACTTGCAGAATAAGAAAAGCACAAACGCCTTGATCAGCAGCACCGACAAGTTTAAGCTAAATCTCGAGGGGCTGGGCGCTTGCGCTAGACAATAATTCTTTTATCTTTTAAAAAAAGCACAAGGAACCTCACTATTTCGAAGTTCCTTGTGCTTCAATGCGTATCTTATTTTATTTCAGATTTCACATTTTCTTTTTGTTCTGGATTTGTCAATCTGTGTAAAACCAATAATTGATATGTATTACAAACAAGTAACGGCACTATCATTAACCAAGCATAATCAGTTCCGCTTGTTCTGAGACCTGGAACCCATTCAACAGAAGTCATCACAACCATCAAAAACAATGCCGGTATAAATGCACGCTGATTGGTCTGTTTAGCTTTAATTTTGGCAATTACTAGTCCATATACCAAAATAGCTGCAGCCATTAAAATATATGCAATCAAGGAACCTTCACTATCTGTAGAATTGTACGGAAAGTAAACTAAGTCAAAAACAACAAATGCGATTAGCAACATCTGGACAGTGGGCCAAAATGAACGAAATAACCCTAAACCAAATTGGTTAATAAATAAATAAGCAAAAAAGCCAGTCTGGCTAACTAAACTAAATACAAACCCTAATCCTAGAAAGAAAAGAACAACACCTAATAATTCAAAAGAATCAATTGGATTTAATACGCTTGTGTAGGATGCTGTTTTTACAAAAAAACTGGTAATAAGACCCGCTATTCCCCGAGAATTAATGTTTTTAAAAACAACCCTACCCATTTACGACTATTCACTATATGTCCTCCTACCAAAAATAACGATATATTCACTGTTAGAGGTTGTTCAAAAAGTCACCAAATGATAAACGGCGAATTTCTTCGTTGCTCAATTTTTCCGGTCCTCACGTATTAAAAGCATACGTTCCCGCCTCAAAATATTCGCGCCTTGAACTTCTTGTTTCTAATTTGCCGACTTTTTGAACACGCACTTTACAATTATCTATGCTTTTAATTTACTTCCATCCGTATTTTACCACGAATAACAGCATTTTTCCTTAAGGAAGTGCATATTTTTCTCCCCTTTCTCGCATATTAACCGTGTAGAGGAAGGAGGATTGGAAGATGCTTCGGTTATTATTTGTATTATTTATTGGACTTACTTGTTTAACACTTAGCGCTTGTACGAATGAGAGTGCAGCAAGTAAAGAGGTTGATTATGAAGCAACGAAAAAAATGGTTGTTGATATACTTCAAACCGAAGATGGAAAAAAGGCTTTACAAGAGATATTAAAAGACGAAAAAATGAAAGAAAGTTTAGTCATAGATGCCAACGTCGTGAAAAGCGCCATTAATGATGCTCTCTCCTCTGAAAAAGGCAAAGAAATGTGGAAAAAGCTTTTTGAGGACCCAAAATTCGTGGAAACTTATGCAAAGTCGATGTCAGAGCAACATAAGAAATTAATAAAATCATTAATGAACGATGCAGAATATCAAAAGCAAATGCTTGAACTACTGAAAAATCCGGAAGTTACTAAACAAATGATAGAAGCAATGAAAAGCCAAGAATTCACCGCACAATTAGAAGAGTCCATACAAAAGACATTGGAAACCCCTGTATTCCAAGCTAAAATTCAAGACATCCTGTTAAAAGCCGCTTCTGAACAACAGAAGGGTAAGCAAGGCAAGGAAAAACCACAGGGTGGTAGTGAAGGTGAGGGCGCTGGCGGCGGTGGTGAATAGTTTTTTTCAGGGCACGCAGAAAAGGTGACTAAAGTAAATTTAGCCACCTCTTTTTTTAGAGCAAAGAAAGTATAAAATTTTAGCGATTATCTGTCTAAATTCAGCGCTTAGCCACTCGAGGTTTTAAGTCAAATCGCTTTGTGATAACAACCATCACTAAGCGATTCGTCTTAAAATTGTCGTGTCTTTCAAGGCGCTTGCGCTTTTCTTATTCTTCTACTTTTGCAATAATTTTTGCTGCAATTTTATGGTATTCTTTTCCTATCGGATGATCTACTTGATAAATAGATGGGGCAAATTCATCCTCTTCCTCATAAGGTTGTTGCAACGGTAGCTGACCAAGGACTTTTGTTTTTAGTACCTCGGCAAGCTTTTCACCTCCACCTTGACCGAAAACGTACTCTTTCTCACCCGTTTTTTTACTTTCAAAATAGGCCATGTTTTCCACAACACCAAGAATTTCATGATCCGTTTTTAATGCCATTTGCCCAGCACGAGCCGCTACAAATGCAGCAGTTGGATGTGGAGTAGTTACAATAACTTCTTTACACGTAGGTAGCATTTCATGTACATCCATCGCGATATCGCCAGTACCAGGTGGCAGGTCAAGCAGAAGGTAATCTAAGTCGCCCCATTCTACCTCTTTAAAAAAGCTACTCAACATCTTCCCAAGCATTGGTCCACGCCAAATAATAGGTGAGTTGTCCTCTACAAAGAATCCCATCGAGATAACCTTTACACCAAAACGTTCGACTGGAATTATTTTTTCACCGCGAACTGCAGGACGATTTTCTACACCCATCATATCCGGGATACTGAACCCGTAAATATCAGCATCAATAATTCCTACCTTTTTACCAAGACGCATTAATGACATTGCAAGGTTTACGGTTACTGTAGATTTACCTACTCCACCTTTACCACTAGCCACAGCAATAAATTTCGTTCCTTTACTTCCACCCATCAAGGACGCCTCTTGCTCCTCTTCAACAGCAGGCTGGTATTTTTTAATAATTTCTTCTGGCAATTCTTCAAATCGAAGCCCGACTGTAGTAACGCCACTTTTCTTTAATATACCAACAATCTCTTGTTGTAATTGCATCTGTTCAGCAGTATTCGTTTTTCCAATTCCTATCTTTACACTGACATGCTTTTTATCTTCTTTTATAATAATTTCTTTCACGCCGCCAGTTTCTTCTAGCGTTCTATGTAAAAACGGGTCCTTTACAGGATTAAGTAGTTGTATTATTTCTTCATTTGTCAACAAAATGTGTCACCTTCCCTTTACTAGCATTGACTGTATAACACTATCCAACGCTAGTATAACATAAATCAGGTAAAATCTAAGTGATAAGCGTCTACGAATGATCTTTCCTACTATTCGTCCTTATCCTCTTCTACATCCTCTGTTACATAACGTAATACCCCTTCATAAATGCTTGCAGCCATTTTTTCTTGGTAGTCATCTTTCTTTAACAATTCGCGTTCTTGTTCATTTGATAAAAAACCAATTTCAACAAGCGCACCTGGTGCTTCGGCATGCTTTAATAAATACATCCCCTTTAATGGAAGCGCAGTTCGATCCGTGTTTTCTAAGTTACGAATGATTTCAGCTTGAATCAGTTTAGCTAGATGTTTGCTTTTATCTGATTTTGGATAATAAAAGGTTTGAGCCCCACTCCATTTAGTTGAAGGTAATGCATTTAAATGAACGGATATAAAAAAGTCTGCCTCTTTATCCTTTATCATCTGGAGACGATTTCGAATATCCTCAGCCTTACGTCGTGCCAGGCCTTTCGTATTGGAATCAGCCAAATCCGTGTCTTTATTTCGCGTTAAATAAACAACCGCACCAGTCTGTTGTAAGTAATTTTGTAGTTTTTTTGCAACGGTAAGTGTGATTCCTTTCTCTAAGGTTTTATCCTTCCCAACCGCACCACCATCAGGCCCTCCATGACCAGGGTCAAGAACAATTGTTTTTCCTGCAAGTGGTAGTGACCATGAACTCCATGTACTTACTGGACTTCCGATTGGCTGACTGATCAATACCAGTAATACCGCAAAGCCGAAGCACCAAATTACTACATTTCCTAGTCGTTTCATTCATCCCGCTCCTTATCAATCTGCTTTCACTATTGTATGGGACAAGATAAACATATATGACATAGGAAATTTCAGGGTTCACACTTTGTGACGTTTTGTTTCTTTGGTATAGTGGTACTAGTAAAAGAAAATAATAAGAAAAAAGGAGGCCAGGTAAAATGGATTGGTTAGGAATTGGTGTACTTGTAATTGGAGTTGCATTTGCTGTATTAGTACTAGTATTAATTAAACCACTTAATAATTTGTCTAATTTGTTTTTTAGTGTACAAAAAACAACCGATGAACTTCCACACAATATAAACTTGATCACTGATCAGACTAAAAACACACTCCAAGCTAGCACGGAGACTCTTACTAAGGTGAACAATCAAGTTAAGGAATTAAGCCCTTTATTTTCTATTATTGGTGATGCTGGTAGAGGCACACAAAAACTATCTTCTTCACTTGTTGATGCTACAACGTCAATGAAAACAGGTACTGAGGATGGCAAAAAATTCACCGAACGACATAACCTTGAAGGCTTATATGGTGCGTTGACTTTAAGCTACTATTTATTTCAAAGAAAAAAGGCACTTAAAGTGCGGGTTCAAAAATAACAAAAACCCTCAGGACCATAAAATTGGTCTTGAGGGTTTTTGAGTTGAAGTAACTATTTATTCACGTCTGATTTTACGTTATTTTTGATCATTTTTATTTTATCAGCGCGCTTATTGCCATTCTTATAAAGGTTAGATTCAGATCCTTTTCGCTTCTTACCTTTTCTAAGCCAATAATATCCTAATGCAACTGATCCGTAAACGCTACCTAGATATTTGTGTTCTACCTCAGTTGATTTATTTTTGAGTGAAGAACTTGCATCCATAAAGGATGAAGATAGCTTCCTCGATGCTTCTCCGACATCACCAATTATATAAAACAAAGGACTTAGCCCTCTTAATTTTTCATTAACATCTGCAAGTGTATCATTACTATGGCGAATTAGACCACTTGTTTCTTTTAACACCTCATCTATTTGATGAGGAAGTTGTTCTACCGTTTTATCGACACCATCAAGCACCGCTGCTAAGTTATTTAGTACCTTTACCAAAAATAACGCTAAGGCAGCAAAAGCTAAGCCAATAATTAATACGCCTAATCCAGCTAGACTCATATCTATCCCTCTTTCCTTTATTAACTTTTCACGTTAAACTTTGGTTTCTTGCTTGGATCTTTCCATTTAGTAAATAAACGAAAGGCAACCTCACTCCACTGAATACTGTGAGCAATCGGGGCAGCTTGCTGTAACGCTTTATTAGTTGAGATATTTTTTGTTTGATGATGTAAAACTGTATTTAAATTACTTACAGATTGCCCTACATTTTCAAGCGTATCGAAAAGACTATCTGTAGCTTTAAGCTTCTGTTCAACGTCATCAACTATTTTATCTGTTTCTTTAATTGTAAGTTCGATTTCAGCTGTTATGTATTGCAGTTTTGTTTCTACCTCTCCTAAGGTTTTGCCTAAAGACTCAAGTGTATTAGATATCCGTTTCAAAACTTTAGCAACAAATATAGCAATAATTCCAAACCCTAAAGCGCATAATAAGACGCCTATATAAACTAATTCCATATAGTTTATACCCTCCCTTCTCTACAACTATTCCACTTATAACGGGAAAATAAACGGATTTCATTTATCTCGATAAAATCCCCATAACAACATACTTGCTCCAGTTTTTCTTATCATAATTGAATGTATCACTCCACGGAACCTCACTAAACTTTAATGGCGTTACAAAAGTGGCACCAGAACGAAACTCGGACTCTGGCTCTTTTGCAATCCACTCTCCCACTTTTGCTCCTTTTATTATCTCCTGCATACTGGCCATCTCTAAACCAGTTTCAACTTTTTGAACGTGCAGTTTGCCATTGGAGGTCATTTTCCAAATTGAATTACCAAAAATTGCATCTTCAAATAAAGCCGTGGCACCTTTTGATTGTTTCGTTGTAATAGTTAAATTTGCATGATACCCAGGAAGTAAGCTTTCTACCTCAGCACCTTCTTCAAAAGAAACGCTAAATGGATATTCACTATTATCATGTAATTCAACTTCTTTTGGCAAGTCACTAATAGATGTGACAGACCCTTTTAAGGTAGAATTACTTTCATTAATTGTAACCTCTACTGGCATATCATTTTTTATTACCGTACGTTCCTGTTCTGTTAGTTCGCCAATGACATGTAAAGTAGTTGAAGATATTGTAATAATCGGATCATCTAAGGCTTTAGAAACTACCGTAGCCTTTCCTTGATAAGGACTCACCACTGTTATAGAATCTCCTCCAGCCTCAAGCTCTGTTAATTGTGACTGAACACTCTCAAGTTGCGCTCTTGCTCTAGCTAATTCCTTTTCTTTTTCTATGAGATATTGCTCTTGCATATATTCCGCTTCAATTGGTGGAGGTGATGGTACTATGATATCACTATTTTCCTCATCAGTACCATCAGGTGAGATACGTGGTACCTGAACACGTGGGATTTGATAGTTAGAAATTTCGGAAATAGCAGTCTCAATGGCCGTAACTTCTCCATTTATTCTAGACATTTCATTTGTTAAATATGCCTTCGTATCATAATAATCATTAACACGATATGTATATAGTTGATCACCCTGGTTAACTTCTGCCCCTTCTTCAATTAAAAACTCCTGAAAGTTTCCTAAGCTTTTGTCAAAATACACATCATTCGCAGCGGTTGAAGTAAGCACACCAGCTTTATTCATTTTCTCATATAAATTTGTTTTAAAAACCTCTGACCATTCGCTTACATAGGATTTTCTTTCTACTGTTCCATTATCGTCAAAGTAGACTAATAATACATTAATTCCTATAAACAGAATAATAGTCGTAATCAAGAGTCTGCCTCGCTTCATTAAAACCACCTACTTATCATCAAACTATCACCATAAGCTAAGAACGCCACGACAAACCAGTAAAATATATGTAAGGAAATAACATTTAACCAGATCCAATATTTTTTAATAGTCGATAAATAACCTAAGTATTTTATTTGAAACCAAATAATCCATAGCTGAAAAAGTGATATGGCTCCGAAAAAGTAAACAGGCCAACTTGCCTCTGTAAAATAAGAAACAATTACTCCAAATGATAACGGTGACACATACCAATCTAGTCCAAAGTTAACGAATAACGGAATCCACATAACGCGTTCGATAAGCATAACGAACAATATGATCTGTTGCATCATCATAACTTTTTGATAAGGGACATCTGTTACTAAATGCAAAATAAGTGAAGGTACAAATAAGAGGAATAATGCCATTAAAATAGCAAACCCAACCCGTCCTAGAATAAACCATAATTTGCTTTGTTCATAGTGTAATTCGCTGAGTCCTATCGCATCCTTTGATATAAAATCTGTGCCCATTCCAAGAGAAGCCATCCATGCGTAAATAACCACACTTAAAAGAACAAGCAATCCGCTAATCTTCCATAGATTATAGACCTTTTCGGCTTTGTGAATTCGATATAAATGATCGTCAAATGAAAAAAAGAATTTTACTAGATTAAAGTTGTATGTCATATACTACATTCCTTTTCTACGTTTCATTACTTAAAGAGGATATTCAAAAAGTCACCAAATGATAAATGGCGAATCTCTTCGTTACTCGGTTTTTCCGGTCCTCACGTATTTAGGGCATACGTTCCGGTCCTCAAAACTCTCTGCCTCGACCTTCTTATTTCTAATTCGGCGACTTTTTGAACACACACTCAAATGGTTTTCTATTCCAATTTAATCTTAACGCAACATTCGATAATATTCTATCATTTTTTTAAAATTCGAATTTAAAAAGACCGAATTTGTTGGATATAGCAACAAAACCAGTCTCTTATGTTATTTAATCTTCTGGTGTTAGTATACTTATTTCGTTTGTCAGATTTCAACATTAAAAAAATACCCTCTTTCCAATAAAGGAAAAAGGGTATTTGAAATTGATCTATTAACGTTTTGAGAATTGTGGTGCACGACGAGCGCCTTTAAGACCATATTTCTTACGCTCTTTCATGCGAGAATCACGAGTTAGGTATCCTTCACGTTTTAGAGAAGCGCGATATTCTGGATCTGCTTCTAAAAGAGCGCGAGCAACACCATGACGGATAGCACCAGCTTGCCCAGTGAATCCTCCACCATGAACATTTACTAAAACGTCGTATGTGCCTTGTGTTTCTGTAATAGCAAGTGGTTGATTTAAAATAAGAAGTTGCGTGTCATATGGAAAATAAGCCTGAGCTTCACGACCATTTACAACAACTTTACCGTTGCCTGGAACTAAACGTACACGTGCAGTTGATTTCTTACGACGACCTGTGCCGTAGTATTGTACTTGTGCCATTTGTGGGTAACCTCCTTTTAATTATCCGCGAAGTTCGTAAACTTCTGGTTTTTGTGCTTGATTGTTATGCTCTGAACCTTTATATACGTGCAATTTTTTACCCATTTTACGGCCTAAAGGACCTTTTGGTAACATACCCTTAACAGCAAGCTCAAGCATTTGCTGAGGATATTTTGTACGCATTTCGTTAGCATTACGTTCTTTCAATCCACCTGGGTGGTTTGAGTGACGATAATACATTTTATCGTTAATTTTATTTCCAGTAAGTTCGATTTTCTCTGCATTAATAATAATAACGTTATCACCTGTGTCTGCATGTGGTGTATACGTTGGTTTATGTTTACCACGTAGCAAAGTCGCAACTTCACTTGCTAGACGACCTAGACGTTTACCTTCAGCATCTACAACAAGCCATTTGCGTTCAATGTTACTTTCTTTAGCCATGAACGTTGTACGCATGATAGTTTCCCTCCTAATTTACATCAATCATTTTCGTTTATTTCATCATAATTAGATTCCGGGGCTAATCATGGTTTTGAAATAAAATGCCATATATCATCATATACTAGATAACGGCTCTATGTCAAGTAGAAAAGGATTATTTTCCACTTATGTTTCAAGCTTACTCATTTATATTTGACATTCCATAAATAAAGCCCTTGCGGGGGGACTGTTTCACCTAATAACTGACGATCTTTTTGTTCCAAAAGTTTTACCATATCATCCTGATGCCTTCTCCCTTGACCAACATCAAGCATTGCGCCGACAATGATTCGAACCATGTTATATAGAAAACCGCTTCCCCTGAAAATAAATTCAATCTCACTACCACGTTTTACACAGCTTACCTGATAAAGCGTTCTAACCTTACTGCCCTTTGTAGTGGCTTTAGCGGAGGAAAACGTAGTAAAGTCATGTTCACCTTCTAAATGGTTACAAGCTTCCTGTATCGCCTCTATATCAAGCTGAAAGGGAAACTGGTAAGCATAGTTCTGTTTGAACACATCTCGTTCCTTTTCATTCCAAATATAATAACGATACTCTTTTTCCAATACGTCATACCTTACATGAAATGAATCTATTACCTTCTCTACCTCACGTACATATAAATCATCAGGTAATAGCGTGTTGAGCGCTCGTTTCCAATTCTCCTCTGGAATATCAAAGGGCGTATCAAAATGAATGGTTTGTCCTTTTGCATGGACACCTGTGTCCGTGCGACCTGAAGCTTGCAATCGAATATGTTCACCTTTGTGGATCTTTTTTAATGCCTTTTCCAGTTCACCATGAACAGTTCGCTTTTTGGGCTGGATTTGAAATCCTGAAAAGCTAGTACCATCATAGCTAATTACACACTTAATTTTACCCATTATTTAATCCAGCCCCTTTCTTCAAGCTTAATAATTTCGAGTCACTAGCAATCCAGCAACAACACACGCGAACAGGAGATAGATAGCAATATCACGCTTTTCTATTTTTAATTCTCGTAGTTTCGTTCGACCGTCCCCACCTTGATATCCTCGTGCTTCCATTGCCATTGCTAGTTCCTCTGCTCGTTTAAATGCACTTACAAATAGGGGAACTAAGAGAGGAACTACCGCTTTCACTCGTTCTTTTATTTTTCCAGTACGAAAGTCAACTCCCCTTGAAGCTTGCGCTCGAGAGATTTTTTCCGTCTCTTGCATAAGAGTTGGAATAAACCGCAAGGAAATCGACATCATCAAGGCCAACTCATGAACAGGAAATTTAACTTTCTTTAACGGATGGAGCAAATCCTCTATCGCATCGGTAATTTCGATTGGTGTCGTAGTAAGGGTTAGTAAAGACGTTACCAATATTAATAAGAAAAAACGCATCGATATTGCGAAACCTTTGATTAATGCACCAGAGTATACATTGAAAGAAAATATTTCAAATAAGACCGTACCTTCTTTTGTCACAAAAAGGTGAAGGAAAAATGTAAAGATTATTAGAAACCACACTGGTGTTAATCCTTTAATAATGTAGCTTATCGGAATTCTAGTTGTAAACATACTTGCTAAGGCAAATAAGGTAAGAATTCCATAACTTAAAACGGTATTCGCAAAAAATACGATAAAGACGAAAAAGAAAATAATTATTATCTTAGAACGCGGATCCAACTTATGGATAAGCGATTTGCCTGGTACATACTGACCGATAATCAATGCATTATTCATGTTGATTCAGCCCCCTTTAACGTCCGCTGAATCGCTGCCGCTATTTCTTTTGTTGATTGTCTGTGAAATGGAATTTGGATGCCAAACTTTTTTTCATAGGAAAGTAAAAACTGGACAGCTTCTGGAACATCGAGTTGAACCGCTTTCAAGGCCTCCTGTTGCGTTAAAACATCTTCAGGCTTACCTTCCATATATTTCTTTCCTTTATTTAAAATAATAACGTGATCGGCATATTTAACCGCATCCTCCATACTGTGCGTAACAAGGATCGTTGTTAACCCTTGTTCATGATGCAGGGTATCAAACATATCCATGATTTCCTTCTGACCACGAGGATCAAGTCCAGCAGTCGGTTCATCGAGCACCAGCACTTCTGGTTTGATCGCGAGCACTCCTGCAATAGCCACCCGGCGCATCTGTCCTCCACTAAGATCAAATGGGGAACGTGTTAATAACTCTTCATTTAAACCAACAGATGGTGCTATTTGTTTGATACGTTTTTTAATCTCATCAGCAGACACATTAAAGTTCTCAGGACCAAAAGCGATATCCTTTTCAACCGTTTCTTCAAACAATTGATGTTCCGGATACTGAAAAACAACACCGACTCGACTTCGAAGTTCCTTCATATTCTTTGGTTTGTTACCATCTTTTAACTGGAAGCCTCCAATGGTCACTTCTCCTTCACTCGGCATTACTAAACCGTTCAGGTGTTGAATAAGCGTCGATTTCCCTGATCCAGTATGGCCGATGATCGCAACGAATGACCCTGATGGTATGTGGAATGACAGATCCTCAATCGCTTTATGTGAAAATGGTGTATTTCGTTGGTATATATAGCTTACGTGCTTGAATGTAATGTCCATAAGTCCTCCAACAATTCCTCTTGGTTTAGGGCCTCATTTGTAATTGGAACGCCCATTTGTTTCAATTCATCAACTAATATGGCTACAAATGGGACATCAAGACCAATTTCACGTAGCTTCGTTTTTTTGGAAAAAATCTCACGCGGGGTGGCCTCGTCCCATATTTCTCCTTCATTCATGACAATTACCCGTTCTGCCTGAACGACCTCTTGTAAATCGTGTGTAATCGTAATCAATGAAAGCTGATGCTCTTTTTGTACATTAGATACGGTGTTCATGATCTCCATACGGCCTTTTGGATCAAGCATTGCGGTTGCTTCATCTAATATAAGAACCTGGGGTGAAATAGCTAATACACTTGCAATAGCTACACGCTGCTTCTGGCCGCCAGAAAGTCGATGAGGTTCAGTCATTCGATAATCCTGCATGCCAACTGCATTCAAATTTATGTCAATACGCTTTATCATTTCTTCGCGCGCGATACCACGGTTCTCCATACCAAAAGCAACATCATCTTGAACAGTTGTCCCCACGAATTGATTATCCGGGTTTTGAAAAACCATGCCAACATCTTTTCGTATATCCCAAATAGTTTCTTCTGTAACTTGCCTGCCATTAATCATGATTTGGCCCTCTTGTGGAAAAAGTAATCCATTCACTAGTTTAGCGATAGTAGATTTACCAGATCCATTATGACCAATGATCGCCACCCACTCATTTTCAAAGATATGGAAACTACAATTTTTTAATACCCAAGGCTCCTCTTCTCCATACCGAAACGATACATTTCTAAACTCTATTAATTTTTGACGCACTGGTTTAACCTCCTCTAGCTCAGCTCATGTCCTGGGTTGTTTTTCTTAATTATAATTATGATTGGCGGCTCAAATTCTGTTATTTGTGTAAGACTGTTTTCATACACACTGTTGCTTTTTCATCTTCATAGTCGATAAAAATGCGACATAACAGCAACGTGATTTCCGCGGGCGGCAGTCGCTTTCCGCGGGCGGCTGGTGAGCCTCCTCGCGCTCCGCACTGCGGGGTCTCACCTATGCCTATAATCCCGCAGGAGTCGACTGCCCTCCGCTCCAATCACTGTAAAGTTAAGAGGTGAATGGGAGAGGATTATAGGTAAAGCTCCAACCCTAGCGAAGAAAAAACACGGAGACTCCTGCGGGAAAGCGAAGACGATGAGACCCCGCAGAGTGGGTTTCTCGAGGAGGCTCATCGCGAGCCCGCGGAAAGCGTAGTGTTTTTCCACAGCGGTCGCAGGGCACTAAACATGATTTCCAGTTACGTCGCAGTATATAATTAATAGTAACATTATTTTCGAAAACAGCCTTTTCTTAAAATGCCCTCAATTTTTATATTGTGGAAATAAGTTCCGTTATTTCAAAAAAAGTGGTAATTTCATCGTCTTTTTTGTAAATAGCTCCACTGTTTGGCCTGAATTTAGGTCCATTTCATGAATATAACGGATCACAATGTCCGCATATTTGCTGAACAGGCACCTACACTTTTATCAGTCCAGTTCCGCTTTTTTTGTCTAGCTGCGGCTCCTAGCGACTAGCAAATAGTCAGTCCTGATGAATGTACGGAAAGTTCACCTACTTTCACAGTCCTATCTATTTGTACGTCGCTGACCAGTCGCCTCCGCTTTTCTACCTACAAAAAAAGGGCTTGGCTTCACCTCGTGGAAGAGATTCAGTCCTGCCCTTAATACGCAAAAGTTTCATTATACTAGTTCGATAATTGCCATTTTTGCTCCGTCACCTTGACGAGCTCCTAGCTTAAGAACACGTGTATATCCACCTTGTCTTTCTTCATAACGCTCAGCAATTTCACCGAAAAGCTTTTGAATAACATTTTCGTTTTCATTTGCTGCTTGATTGTATAAAAATGATGTAGCTTGACGACGCGCATGTAAATCACCGCGTTTGCCTAGTGTGATCATTTTATCTGCTACAGATTTTAAATCTTTCGCTTTTGCTTCTGTTGTTTCAATACGTTCATGAATGATTAAATCAGATGCAAGGTTGCGAAGTAATGCCATACGTACATCGGTAGTACGACCTAATTTTCTAGCCATGGACTATCCCTCCCTTTTTACGTTTCTTGGACAACGTCTAGGTCCAGTACCTAGCGCCTTTGCCCTATTCTAAAGGTGTCTGCTTTTATCAGTCATCGTTACGTAAACCTAAGCCAAGATCTTCAAGTTTTACTTTAACTTCAACAAGAGATTTACGGCCTAAATTACGAACCTTCATCATATCTTCTTCAGATTTATTTGCAAGTTCTTGAACTGTATTAATACCAGCACGTTTTAAACAATTATAGGATCTGACAGAAAGATCTAATTCTTCGATTGTCATTTCCATTACTTTTTCTTTTTGGTCTTCTTCTTTTTCTACCATTATTTCTGCATTTTGTGCTTCGTCTGTTAAGCCCACAAAAATATTAAGATGTTCTGTAAATATTTTGGCACCTAACGAAACTGCTTCTTCAGGACGAATGCTTCCATCTGTCCACACATCTAATGTTAACTTATCGAAATTCGCAATTTGTCCGACACGAGTATTTTCAACTTGGAAAGTCACGCGTGATACTGGTGTGAAAATAGAGTCAACTGGGATAACGCCTATTGGTTGATCATCATGATTATTTCCCTCAGCAGGGCGATAACCGCGACCACGTTCAGCAGTTATTCTCATATGCAAGCTTCCTTTGCTATTAATCGTCGCAATTGGAAGTTCCGGATTCAATACTTCTACATCACTATCAAAGGTAAGATCTGCAGCCGTAACTTTTCCTTCCCCTTGCACATCAATCTCTAGTGTTTTTTCTTCATCAGAGTAGATTTTAAGAGCAAGTTTCTTTAGATTTAAGATGATTGTTGTTACATCTTCTACAACACCTTCAATCGTTGAAAACTCATGTTGCGCTCCATCGATTTGAACTGCTGTTACAGCAGCACCTGGAAGTGAGGATAGTAGGATACGACGCAAGGAGTTTCCTAGAGTAGTACCATATCCACGTTCAAGCGGTTCGACGACGAATTTACCAAAATTGGCATCATCGCTGATCTCTACTGTTTCTATTTTTGGTTTTTCAATTTCGATCATTCAACAAAACCCTCCTTAAAAACGTCGAAACCCCGGCTAGACAAATTGGTCTAACCGAAATTCCCCAAATAGGCAGTTGGCGTTTCTGCACTATTGAATTTCTTACGTATTGTCTGTCGTTCATCGATGCTCTTCGGTTTAGATGGTTAAAAAGGCCTTACCTTCTTACCAACCACACTTTTAGCTATCATAACCCATTATAGACAGGGTGACAAAATTTATACAGTACAATTATACACGACGACGTTTTGGTGGGCGACAACCATTGTGAGGAACTGGAGTTACATCACGAATTGCTGTTACTTCTAGACCTACTGCCTGCAAAGAGCGGATTGCTGCTTCACGACCAGCACCAGGACCCTTAACAGTTACTTCTAGTGTTTTCATACCATTTTCTACTGCTGAGTTAGCTGCTGTTTCAGCTGCCATTTGAGCTGCAAAAGGTGTTGACTTACGAGAACCTTTAAAGCCAAGTGAACCTGCTGAGCTCCACCCAATAGCATTACCTTGTACATCCGTAATCGTAACAATTGTATTGTTAAACGTAGAACGAATATGTGCTATACCAGTATCAATATTCTTTTTCACACGACGCTTACGCGTATTAGTTTTACGAACCATTGATTAGCTTACCTCCTTCACGTTACTTTTTCTTGTTAGCCATTGTACGACGTGGACCTTTACGAGTACGTGAATTGTTTTTTGTTTTTTGACCACGAACTGGTAATCCACGGCGGTGACGGACTCCTCTATAGGATCCAATTTCAATTAATCGTTTGATGTTCAGGGACACTTCACGACGAAGATCACCTTCAACTGTAAATTCATCAATTGCTTTACGGATTTTACCTAATTCATCTTCGGTCAGATCGCGTACACGAGTGTTTTCTGAAACGCCTGCTTCTTTAAGGACTTCCTGTGCAGTGTTTTTTCCAATACCATAAATGTATGTTAATGAAATCACTACACGTTTATCACGCGGAATATCAATACCTGCAATACGTGCCATAAGCTCAATGCACCTCCTTGTTTATTAGCCTTGTTTTTGCTTGTGTTTTGGATTTTCGCAAATCACCATTACTGTGCCTTTACGCTTAATAACTTTACACTTTTCACAAATTGGTTTTACAGATGGTCTTACCTTCATCATCTTTACCTCCTTTTATATCGGAGCTCTCTCGGTTATTTATAACGGTACGTAATCCGTCCTCTAGTCAAATCATACGGTGAGAGTTCTACTGTCACTTTATCACCAGGTAAAATACGAATGAAATGCATACGAATTTTACCAGATACATGCGCTAAAACCGTATGACCGTTTTCAAGCTCAACTTTAAACATTGCGTTTGGCAATGTATCCGTTACTTTACCTTCTACTTCAATTACATCGTCTTTCGCCATCGTGTTGGTCTCCCTTCTTCAAATCAGTCACAACTTCATTGACAAATTTAGCTATGGCAAATCTCAACTTACCATTTGTGACACGACCAGTTTCTAGAAGGCTATTTTGGACTTCAGGGGAAATGTAATCCATAACTTCAATATGATGTAAATTCTTTTTCTTTGGTCGATCATACTTTCGTTTTTCCCCATCTGCTAGCATGACATACCCATTGTCTACCATATTAATAATAACCGCATATTGCCCTAACTCACGGCCTTGCATAATACGAACAATTTGACCTACTTGCGGAACCGAATCAGCTTCGCTCAACAACGATCACCTTCACTTAGGCTATAATTTAAAAACTGCCTTATTCAATTTAAGGCTTTATTTCAAAATGCTAGTAACATCAGTATTCCCTTTGTCGTTCATCACGACATACATTATACCTTTTAACAAATGGAAATGCACCCATCCTGTCTAAATAAGACAGTTGTAATGCTTATTTTTCTAATTCAGCTTGAATATCTTGGAATACTACACTAATTTCCTTATCTCCATTAACGGTTACAAGATATCCTTTTTCTTGATAGTAATCCAGAAGTGGTTTCGATTGTTTTATATTAACATCCAAACGAGTTCTCACTGTTTCTGGCTTATCATCTTCACGTTGGATCAGCTCTGTACCATCTTTGTCACATATTCCTTCTTCTTTCGGAGGGTTATACATAACATGATAAGTAGCTCCACATGTCGGACAAATTCTACGGCCAGTAAGACGTTTCACTAATTGTTCTTCAGGAACATTTACATGTAGCGCGTAGTCAATCTCTTCATTCATGTTGGCGAGGAGCGTTTGTAAAGCTTCTGCTTGAGCGATTGTTCGTGGAAACCCATCTAATAGGAAACCATTTTGGCAATCATCTTTACGTAAACGCTCTTCAACTATGCCAATTGTTACTTCATCAGGAACAAGGTCGCCTTGATCCATGAATTCTTTTGCTTTTTTACCAAGGTCTGTTCCTTCTTTAATTGCTAAACGGAACATATCTCCTGTTGAGATATGAGGGATGTTATATTTTTCACTTATTTTTTCTGCCTGAGTACCTTTACCGGCACCAGGAAGCCCCATTAAAATTAAATTCAACAATATTCCCCTCGCTCTCATTGGTAACAAGTATTACTTTATAAAACCTTTGTAATGGCGTTTCACTAGTTGACTTTCTAATTGTTTCATAGTCTGTAGTGCAACACCTACAACGATTAGTAAACTTGTTCCGCCGATTTGTACAGCGGTAGGTAAATCTGCCAAACCGCCTAAAACAATAGGTAGTACAGAAACTGCAGCGAGGAAGATCGAACCAACAAATGTAAGACGATACATTACCCGAGTTAGATAAGTTTCTGTGTTTTTTCCTGGACGAATACCTGGAATATATCCACCTTGTTTCTGTAAATTCTCAGCCATTTGCTCTGGGTTAACCTGAACAAATGTATAAAAATATGTGAATGCAATAATTAATACAACATAAATGACCATCCCAATTGGTTGGGTATAATCAAAAATCAATTCAATTGTATTTGCCACATCACTACCTTCAAAAAAGCCTGCGATTGTTCTTGGTGCAATAATAAATGCAATTGCAAAGATTACTGGAATAACTCCTGCAGCATTAACCTTTAACGGTAAATGAGTAGAGTGTCCTCCCACCGGTGAACGGTTAACAAGTTTTTTTGCATATTGAACGGGTATTTTACGTAATGCCTGTTGAATAAAGATAACTCCAACAGTAACTGCAATAACAACTAATACAATCATTACTACAATAACAACGTTGATAAACAACTCGTCGCCAGGATTTACAAAATACTGACTATATAATTGCTTAACACCATTAGGAACTGCAGCTACGATACCAGCAAAGATTAGTATAGAAATACCATTCCCAACACCATTTGCAGTTATCTGTTCCCCGATCCACATTAGAAAAGTCGTACCACTTGTTAATACAACGGCGATGACAATAAATGTTAGAACGTCAGGGTTTTCAATTAATTGGCCGCCTGCCATTGCGTTAAAACCAATAGACATGGCGATTGCTTGAACAAATGCCAGAGCAACTGTTCCATATCTGGTGATTTGAGCCAGTTTTTTCCGGCCCATTTCTCCTTGTTTTTTCCACTCAGAAAATTTCGGTACAACATCCATTTGAAGTAATTGCATGATGATCGATGCTGTGATGTAAGGCATAATTCCCATCGCGAAAATGGAGAAGTTTTGTAATGCCCCACCACCAAATGTGTTTAGAAAACCAAATACATTTTGTTGATTCATAAAATCAATTGCTTCTTTATTTGTATATGGTACAGGTATAAACGTACCAAGACGAAAGATAATTAACATCAATAATGTGAAAATAATTTTCCGTCTGATATCACCTACACGCATAAGATTGGAGATTGTACGGAACATTAGATCACCTCTGCTTGACCGCCCGCTGCTTCAATAGCTTCTTTAGCTGAAGCAGAGAACTTATGAGCTTTTACAGTAAATTTCTTTTCAACAGCACCCTTACCAAGTACTTTAATACCTGCATTAAGCTTGCTAACTACACCTTCTTCTAGTAAAAGTTCTGGTGTAATTTCTGCGCCATCTTCAAATCGATTTAAAGCATCAAGATTTACTACAGCAAATTCCTTACGGTGAATATTTGTAAACCCACGTTTTGGTAGACGTTGGAATAAAGGCATTTGACCACCTTCGAAGCCCGGACGAGTTCCGCCACCTGAACGTGCGTTTTGTCCTTTATGTCCTCTTCCGGAAGTTTTTCCGTTACCAGAAGACATTCCACGACCTACGCGGTTACGTTCTTTACGGCTTCCTTCTGCTGCCTTCAATTCATGAAGTTTCATACGAGCACCTCCTCTATACGCTAATGTTTAATTAAACTTCTTTGACCGCTACAAGATGAGATACTTTGTTAACCATACCACGAACGGCTGGAGTATCTTCACGAACAACGGATTGACGAATTTTTTTGAGTCCTAATGATTGAACAGTAAGCTTTTGAACTTCTGATCTACCAATAACACTGCGCGTGAGGGTGATTTCTAATTTTTTAGACATAGTATTTCCCTCCTTATCCTAACAGTTCTTCTACAGACTTTCCGCGTAGTTTTGCAACTTCTTCTGCACGTTTTAAGTTTGTTAGTCCATTTAATGTAGCACGAATCATATTAATTGGTGTATTTGAACCAAGTGACTTAGTTAAAATATCACCAACACCTGCAAGTTCTAGAATCGCACGAACAGGGCCACCAGAGATAACTCCAGTACCTTCTGTAGCAGGTTTCATCAATACGTTACCTGCGCCAAATCTTCCATTAATTTGATGTGGAATAGTAGTTCCAACAATAGGTACAGTGATTAAGTTTTTCTTAGCGTCATCAACTGCTTTTTTAATTGCTTCTGGTACTTCTTGTGCCTTACCTGTACCAAAGCCTACATGACCGTTTTTATCTCCGACCACAACTAGTGCAGCAAAGCGAAAACGACGTCCACCTTTAACTACTTTTGCAACACGGTTGATCGTTACAACACGTTCTTCAAGATCTAATTTATTCGGATCTATACTTGTACGCATCTATGTCCCTCCTTTATCTATCGATTAAAATTCAAGACCTGCTTCGCGAGCAGCATCTGCCAATGCTTTTACACGTCCATGATAAAGGTAGCCTCCGCGATCGAACACAATCGATTTATAACCTTTATCTTGGGCACGTTTAGCGATCAATTCTCCGACTTTTTTAGCAGCTTCCACGTTACCAGTACCTTCAACAGATAATTCTTTATCTGTAGCAGCAGCACTCGTAAGTGTAACTCCGTTAATATCATCAATTAACTGTACATAAATGTTCTTGTTAGAACGATATACATTTAAACGTGGGCGTTGTTCTGTTCCAAAAAGGTTTTTGCGAACACGCTTTTGTCTCTTTTTACGTAATAAATTTTTGTCAGGCTTTGTGATCATCTAGGTCACTCCTTTCTGCTCCCTAACTAATCTTACTTAGCAGTTTTACCTTCTTTACGGCGTACATATTCACCTTCATAACGAATTCCTTTACCTTTGTAAGGTTCAGGTGGGCGAATTGCACGGATTTTAGCAGCAACTGCTCCGACTAGTTCTTTGTCAATTCCTTTAACAATCAATTGCGTGTTTTTAGGAACTTCTATATCTATACCTTCTCTAGGTTCAATTTCAACTGGATGTGAGTAACCTGCATTAACCACGACTTTTTCGCCTTGTTTTTGCGCACGGTAACCAACCCCAACAAGTTCAAGATTCTTTGTAAATCCTTTATGAACTCCATCAACCAAGTTATTAATAATGCTACGAGTTGTACCATGTAATGCACGATGTTCCTTGTTATCACTTGGACGTTCAACAGTTAACACGTTATCTTCTATAACAACTTTCATATCATTATGAATAGTTCTTGTTAGTTCACCTTTTGGACCCTTAACTGTAACAATCTTCCCATCTAACTTAATTTCGACACCATCTGGAATTTCAACTGGCTTAAGTCCTATACGAGACATTTAAGTGCACCTCCTGTCTTATAAATGTTAATTACCAAACATACGCTAGAACTTCGCCGCCAACAGCTTGAGTGCGTGCTTCCTTATCAGATAACACACCTTTAGATGTTGATACGATAGCAATACCTAAACCGTTTAGTACACGAGGCACCTCATCAGCTTTTGCATAAACACGTAGTCCTGGTTTACTTATACGTTTGATACCTGTAATTACTCGTTCGCTACTTACACCGTACTTAAGGAAAATACGCAGAACACCTTGCTTGTTATCTTCAATGAATTCATAATCACGTACAAAACCTTCACGTTTTAAAATATCAGCGATTTCTTTTTTCATTTTAGAAGCCGGAAGCTCTAATTTTTCATGGCGTACCATGTTTGCGTTACGAATGCGAGTTAGCATATCTGCGATTGGATCTGTCATAACCATTACTTATTACCTCCTTCCCAAATCGGGGTTTACCAGCTTGCTTTTTTGACACCAGGAATTTGACCTTTATGGGCAAGTTCGCGGAAACAAATACGGCATAGTTTAAATTTACGAATTACAGAATGTGGACGGCCACAGCGTTCACAACGCGTATACTCTTGTACTTTATACTTTTGTGGGCGTTTTTGTTTCGCAATCATCGATTTTTTAGCCACAATTTTCCCTCCTTGTATTAGCTCTAAGCTTATTTTTGGAAAGGCATGCCTAGCTGAGCTAAAAGTTCACGCGCTTCTTCGTCAGTATTTGATGTTGTTACAATTACAATATCCATACCGCGCACTTTACTTACGTTATCGTAGTTAATTTCTGGGAAAATTAGTTGCTCTTTCACACCTAATGTATAGTTTCCACGGCCATCAAAGGCCTTTTTAGAAATCCCACGGAAGTCACGAACACGTGGAAGTGAAACCTGCACAAGTTTTTGTAGAAATTCGTACATGCGCTCGCCGCGAAGTGTTACTTTTGCTCCGATTGGCATTCCTTCACGTAAACGGAATCCAGCAATTGATTTTTTTGCTTTTGTAACCATTGGCTTTTGCCCAGAAATTAATGCAAGCTCTTCAACAGCGCTATCTAGTGCTTTTGAGTTCTGAACTGCATCACCAACACCCATGTTAATTACGATTTTTTCCACATGCGGTGTTTCCATTACTGATTTATAACTGAATTTATTCATCAACGATGGCATTACGTCATCCTGATATTTTTGTTTTAATTCGTTCATCATGTCGCCCTCCTTTCGTCGCTAAACTATTTATCTAATGCTTCACCGGATTTTTTAGCGATGCGGACTTTTTTTCCGTCACGTTCTTCGAACCCAACACGAGTTGGTTCTCCGGATTTAGGATCAATTGGCATTACATTAGAAACATGAATTGGTGCTTCTTGGTTTAGAATTCCACCTTGTGGATTATCTTGGGAAGGTTTGGCGTGTTTTTTTACCATATTAACTCCCTCAACAAGTACACGATCGTTTTTTGGATATGCTTCTAAAATACTACCTTGCTTTCCACGGTCTTTACCGGAAATTACTTTTACTGTATCACCTTTTTTAACATGCATGCTTAACGCACCTCCCTACAGGCAATTCATTCATACTTACAAAACTTCTGGTGCTAGAGATACGATTTTCATGAATTTTGCATCGCGCAATTCACGTGCTACTGGTCCGAAAATACGAGTTCCTCTTGGACCTTTATCATCACGAATGATGACAGCAGCATTTTCATCGAAACGAATGTATGATCCATCTTTACGACGCATACCACTCTTCGTACGTACAATAACCGCTTTTACAACTTCACCTTTTTTGACAACGCCACCTGGTGTTGCTTGTTTGACCGTGCAAACAATCACATCACCGATGTTAGCAGTTTTACGTCCAGAACCACCCAATACTTTAATAGTTAATACCTGACGTGCTCCAGAGTTATCTGCAACTTTTAAACGAGTCTCTTGTTGAATCATATCGTTGTGACCTCCCTTCGGATACCTTCCGAGCGAACCCGAACTTTAATTATATAATTACCGCTTCTTCAATAACTTCTTCTAAACGAAAACGTTTTGTAGCTGATAGCGGACGAGTTTCCATGATACGAACAACGTCACCAGTTTTAGCTTGGTTATTCTCATCATGTGTTTTAAGCTTCTTTGAGTATTTAACACGCTTACCGTATAACTTATGAAATTTATATGTTTCAACTAATACAGTGATTGTTTTATCCATTTTGTCAGATACAACACGGCCTGTGTACTCTTTACGATTATTACGTTCAGTCATTTTGAGGCTAACCTCCTCTCAGGTTTCTAGTTATTTACACTTAGTTCACGATGACGTGCAACAGTTTTCAAGCGAGCAATGGATTTACGAACCGCGCGTATACGTGCAGTGTTTTCCAATGATCCAGTTGCTAACTGAAAGCGTAAATTAAATAGTTCTTCCTTTAATGTTTTTACTTTTTGTTCAATTTCGGCAGTGGTTAGTTCTCTGATTTCATTAGCCTTCATTGATTTCACCACCAATTTCTTCACGTTTTACGAACTTAGTTTTAATCGGTAGCTTATGAGAAGCAAGACGCAACGCTTCACGTGCAACTTCTTCACTTACACCCGCAATTTCAAACATAATTTTACCTGGTTTTACTACTGCAACCCAACCTTCAGGTGCACCTTTACCGGAACCCATTCGAACTTCGAGGGGCTTTGCAGTATATGGTTTGTCTGGGAAAATCTTAATCCAAACTTTACCGCCACGTTTCATATAACGAGTCATTGCGATACGGGCAGCCTCAATTTGGCGGTTTGTGATCCATGATGCTTCAAGTGCTTGTAAACCGTACTCACCAAAAGCTACAGTTGTTCCGCCTTTTGCTTGACCTCTCATACGACCACGATGTTGTCTACGATATTTAACACGTTTGGGCATTAACATAATGCATATCCCCCTTCCTTATTTTGTAGTTTTAGTTGGAAGGACTTCTCCACGATAGATCCACACTTTGATACCTAATTTACCGTAAGTAGTATCAGCTTCTGCTGTACCATAATCGATATCAGCACGTAATGTGTGTAGTGGTACTGTTCCTTCACTATAATGTTCTGCGCGAGCGATGTCTGCTCCGCCTAAACGACCAGAAACTTGTGTTTTAATTCCTTTTGCTCCACCACGCATAGCGCGTTGAATAGATTGCTTTTGAGCACGACGGAATGAAATACGGTTTTCTAATTGACGAGCAATGTTTTCAGCTACTAGTTTTGCATTCAAATCAACCTTTTTAACTTCAACGATGTTAATATGAACACGTTTGCCAGTTAAACTGTTTAATGATTTACGTAGAGCTTCAACTTCAGATCCGCCTTTACCAATTACCATACCCGGCTTACCAGTATGAATAGTGATGTTCACTCGATTTGCTGCACGTTCGATTTCAATAGAAGAAACAGCAGCAATACGTAGACGGTTCTCCAGATATTCTCTGATTTTGATATCTTCGTGTAGTAATTCTGCATAGTCTTTGCCAGCATACCACTTTGACTCCCAATCACGAATGACGCCGACACGAAGACCCACTGGATTTATCTTTTGACCCACTGACTATCCCTCCTTCTTTTCTGATACAACCACTGTTACGTGGCTTGAGCGTTTATTAATTTTACTTGCACGTCCTTGTGCACGTGGACGAAAACGTTTCAATGTTGCACCTTCATTTACGAATGCTTCTGTAACAACTAGATTTTCTGGATCCATTTCGTAGTTGTGTTCCGCGTTTGCAATAGCAGAGTTTAGAACTTTTTCTACGACTGGAGAAGCACCACGTTGAGTAAGGCGTAAAATTGCTACAGCTTCACCAACATTTTTTCCTCGAATTAAATCTACTACTAAACGTACTTTACGAGGAGCAATACGAACAGATTTTGCAACGGCTTTAGCTTGCATGCTTTAGTGCCTCCTCTCATTAGCGTTTTGTTTTCTTGTCATCGCCAGCATGTCCTTTATACGTACGGCTTGGCGCGAATTCACCTAATTTATGTCCGACCATATCTTCTGTAACATAAACTGGAACGTGTTTACGTCCGTCATATACAGCTACAGTATGACCTATAAATGTTGGAAAGATTGTTGAGCGACGAGACCAAGTTTTTACTACTTGTTTCTTGTCATCTTCATTTAGCTTATCGATCTTTTTCAATAGATGGTCATCTGCAAAAGGTCCTTTTTTTAAACTACGACCCATGGATAAACCTCCTTTCGCAATTGAGAGATGGGTTATTTCCCATCACTATATTCCGTTATTTTTTACGTTTACGAACGATAAATTTATCAGTAGGTTTGTTGCGCTTACGAGTTTTATAACCAAGTGTTGGTTTACCCCAAGGAGACATAGGTGATTTACGTCCGATTGGCGCACGTCCTTCACCACCACCATGAGGGTGATCGTTAGGGTTCATAACAGAACCACGTACAGTTGGGCGCTTGCCTAACCAACGAGAGCGTCCTGCTTTACCAATTTTGATAAGCTCGTGTTCAATATTTCCAACTTGACCTATTGTTGCACGACAAGTTGAAAGTACTTTTCGCACTTCTCCTGATGATAAACGTACAAGTGTATATTTTTCTTCGCGTCCAAGAATTTGAGCTTGAGCTCCGGCTGATCTTGCTAATTGTCCACCACGTCCAGGCTTCAGTTCTACGTTGTGAATAATTGTACCCACTGGAATATTTTGAAGTTGAAGTGTGTTTCCAAGTTTGATATCAGCGTCTTTGCCAGATTCAATTTCTTGCCCAACCTTAAGTCCTTTAGGAGATAAAATATATCTTTTCTCTCCATCAACATAATTGATTAATGCGATATTAGCTGAACGGTTTGGATCGTACTCAATCGTAGCAACGCGTCCACGTATTCCATCTTTATCACGTTTGAAATCGATTATACGGTATTGACGCTTGTGACCGCCACCTTGATGACGAACTGTTAGTTTACCTTGGTTGTTACGTCCGCCGCGCTTAAACAGTGGGCTTAGCAAGGATTTTTCTGGAGTACTTGTTGTAATCTCTGCGAAATCAGAACTAGTCATTCCGCGTCTACCGTTAGTGGTAGGTTTATACTTCTTAATCGCCATCTTTTTTCCCTCCTTCACATGTTACAAGTTTCTTAGCCCTCGAAGAAGTCTAGCTCTTTGCTATCCTCTGAAAGCTGTACAATAGCTTTTTTGCGATCGGAACGGTATCCGCCGTAACGACCCATTCGCTTGAATTTACCTTTTAGATTCATTGTGTTAACTTTTACTACTTTTACTCCAAAAACTAGTTCAACAGCATCTTTAATCTCTGTTCTGTTTGCTTTCGGGTAAACTTCGAACGTATATTTTTTCTCTGCCATTAAATCAGCAGTATTCTCTGTAATGACAGGGCGCTTAATAATATCACGTGGATCTTTCATTATGCAAGCACCTCCCCTGCTTTTTCAGCTGCATCCTTTGTCAAGATCAGCTTGTCATGCATAAGCAAGTCTAAGACATTAACTTGTTCAACAGTAAGTACTTTTACTGATTGAAGGTTATTTGCAGAACGAATTACATTCTCGTCTTTTTCTGCTGTTACAATTAACACTTTCGTATCAACCTTTAGGACGCTTAGCATATTTACTACTTCTTTTGTTTTAGGAGCATCAAATGCGATGTTTTCTAAAACTACTAAGTTCTCTTCTTTTACTTTTGAAGAGTAAGCAGATTGAAGTGCTAAACGACGGACTTTCTTTGGAAGCTTGTAGCTATAGCTGCGTGGTGTAGGTCCGAATACAACTCCTCCACCAACCCATTGTGGTGAACGGATGGAACCTTGACGAGCACGGCCTGTGCCTTTTTGACGCCATGGTTTACGACCACCGCCGCGTACATCTGAACGATTCTTTACAGCATGTGTACCTTGACGCATAGACGCGCGTTGCATAACTACCGCATCATGTAATACATGCTCATTTGGTTCAATACCAAATACAGAATCATTCAATTCTACTTCTCCAGCTTGTGAACCATCTTGTTTTAATAGTGCTATTTTAGGCATGACATATCCTCCCTTCGTTTATGTGATTAGTTAGCCTTTACTGCACTCGTGATTTTTACGAATGATTTTTTTGCACCAGGAACATTACCTTTTATTAATAAAAGATTACGTTCTGTGTCAACATTAACAACTTCTAAGTTTTGAATTGTAACATTTTCGCTACCCATGTGACCTGGCATTTTTTTACCTTTGAATACACGCATTGGGTCAACTGCACCTAATGAACCTGGAGCTCTATGAAAGTGTGAACCATGAGACATTGGACCACGATGGAAATTGTGGCGTTTAATAGCCCCTTGGAATCCTTTACCTTTTGATTTACCAGATACATCAATTTTATCTCCTGCTTGGAAAACATCAACGCTAATTTCTTGACCTACTTCATAGTCATCAAGTTTCGCGTCACGGAATTCACGAACGTAGCGCTTAGTGTTAGTACTAGCTTTTTCAGCATGACCTTTTTTCGGTTTGTTAACATGCTTTCCTTTTGCATCAGAAAAACCAAGTTGAATTGCTTCATATCCATCATTTTCTAACGTTCTTTTTTGTAAAACCACGTTTGAATCAGCTTGAATTACTGTTACTGGCACTAATTCGCCTTCTTCAGAAAATAACTGAGTCATGCCAATTTTACGACCTAAGATTGCTTTCGTCATCCGTTACACCTCCTATAGTAAAAACATAATTTATTATAATTTAATCTCAATATCCACACCAGACGGTAAGTCAAGACGCATTAACGAATCAACAGTCTGTGGTGTTGGATTAACAATGTCGATTAACCGTTTATGTGTACGCATTTCAAATTGCTCGCGTGAATCTTTGTATTTGTGCACCGCACGTAATACAGTATAAATAGATTTCTCAGTAGGCAACGGAATTGGCCCTGAAACATTTGCACCAGAACGCTTCGCTGTTTCTACAATTTTCTCAGCAGATTGATCTAAAATACGGTGATCATACGCCTTTAAACGGATTCGAATCTTTTCTTTTGCCATTATTTTCCCTCCTTTTTCGCCCATTTTATAATAGACATTCTCCGTGAAAATTTTTCAATCACCCGCCATGGCAAAGGGGCCGGGTGTATCAATAACCTTTCACTTCATCGCCTTTTATGACCAACATTCTTATTATATAGAAAAAATGCCGGCAATGCAATACATATTTTAATAACGTATTCGCACATCTATGTATTATACAAACTTTTTACATAGAATGCAAGGGGTGTAGGAAATTTCCTTGTAATTCAAAGGCTGTGCAGCATTTGCACTCTCGAACCAAGTGCAGTTAAACGCCAGAAAACTTCAGACCAAGCCGCTTCAAACGCCAAACGAGGAACACGCTTGTAGCTTATCTGGGGAAAGCTTGTCTGGCTTTGAGGCTGACCGACTTCAGCTTCGTTATTTGTAAAGGCTGTTTTAGTAAAGTTTGTTGCCATTGATATAAAATGCGACATAAGTGCCATGTTTTGTGCTTGAACAACCGTTCCGGAAATCCACTACGCTTTCCGTGGGCTCGCGATGAGTCTCCGTGGATTTCCTTCACTGGGTTTGTGCTTAAAAATTTCAATTACTTTATCACTGGTTGCTTTTATTATAAAATAGCCTTCAATTTATGGCAGTTGATTGGAGCAGAGGGCAGTCGACTCCTGCGGGAGGATAGGCGAGGCCACTGAAAAAGTAGTGGATTTTTAAAATTTAACTTTCACATCAACTTAGCACCCTCGAATATACGGAGACTCCTGCGGGAAGTAAGAGATCGGCGAGACCCCGCAGGACGGCTGTCCGAGGAGGCTCGACACTCGCCCGCGGAAAGCAAAGTATATTCGAGGGTGCGATGGTAGATCCGCATATTTTGTACTATATTTAACTTTTTCAGTGGCCTCGAGGATAGGCATAGGTGAGACCCCGCAGTGCGGAGCACGAGGAGGCTCACCAGCCGCCCGCGGAAAGCGACTGCCCGCAGCGGAAATCAACCAGCACTTACGTCGTAGTCTATACCAACTACTTGTTCAGTTTTTTTATAAAGAACCAACCTTTTAGAAAACAACCTTTGTAAATAGTAATAATCTTTATGATTGAGGACACAGGATCATAAAGACAGTGATTTTATAGTTTTATCATGTAAACACTAAAAAAACAGGTAGCGTCGTCACGCTACCTGTTTTTTATCTACTACTTACTTATCAATTGTTGATACAACGCCAGATCCAACTGTACGTCCACCCTCACGGATAGAGAAACGTGTACCTTCTTCAATAGCGATTGGTGAAATAAGTTCAACACTCATTTCAATGTTATCGCCAGGCATTACCATTTCAACGCCTTCTGGTAACTGGATAACGCCAGTTACGTCAGTAGTACGGAAATAGAATTGTGGACGATAGTTTCCGAAGAAAGGAGTATGACGCCCGCCTTCTTCTTTTGATAATACATATACTTCAGACTTGAAGTTAGTATGTGGAGTGATTGTACCTGGTTTAGCAAGTACTTGACCACGTCCGATATCATCACGAGATACACCACGTAGTAGTGCACCAATGTTGTCACCAGCTTCTGCATAGTCAAGAAGCTTACGGAACATTTCAACACCAGTTACAGTTGTTTTAGCAGGTGCTTCGTTAAGACCGATGATTTCTACATCGTCACCGACTTTAACTTCTCCACGCTCAACACGACCAGTTGCAACAGTTCCACGACCAGTGATTGAGAATACATCCTCAACTGGCATCATGAATGGCTTGTCAGTGTCACGTTCTGGAGTTGGAATATACTCATCAACCGCGTCCATTAATTCAACGATTTTTGCTTCGTAATCAGCATCGCCTTCGATAGCTTTTAGAGCAGAACCTTTGATTACTGGTACATCATCACCAGGGAAGTCATACTCAGTTAATAGATCACGTACTTCCATTTCTACTAATTCAAGAAGTTCTTCGTCATCTACCATATCAGTTTTGTTAAGGAATACTACGATCGATGGAACACCAACGTTACGTGAAAGCAAGATGTGCTCACGAGTTTGTGGCATTGGGCCATCCGCAGATGATACTACTAAGATAGCTCCGTCCATTTGTGCTGCACCAGTGATCATGTTTTTAACATAGTCAGCGTGACCTGGGCAGTCAACGTGTGCATAGTGACGAGCATCTGTTTCGTACTCAACGTGTGAAGTAGAAATTGTAATTCCACGTTCTTTTTCTTCTGGAGCACCGTCGATTTGGTCATAAGCCATTACTGTACCTTTACCAGATTTCTTGTGCATTACGATTGAGATTGCTGCAGTTAACGTTGTTTTACCATGGTCAACGTGTCCGATAGTTCCAATGTTTACGTGACTTTTCGAGCGGTCGAATTTTTCTTTAGCCATTTATAGTTCCTCCTTTAAATAAATAAAAGTGTTTTTTAGTTTTTATTTCACGCTAAATTCATAGCCTACAATAAAAGTTATACTTGAGATTCTTAAAAAAATCAATTACTCACCAGCATTTTTTTTGATAATTTCCTCAGAGATGCTCTTTGGCACTTCCTCAAAATGATCAAAATGCATAGTAAATGTTCCGCGTCCTTGTGTGTTTGAACGTAATGCTGTCGCATAGCCGAACATTTCTGAGAGTGGAACAAATGCTTTAATAGTCTGAGCAGGCCCGCGTGCTTCCATACCTTCAACACGTCCACGACGAGATGTTACATCTCCCATGATATCACCCATGTATTCTTCTGGAATAACGATTTCAACCTTTTCAATTGGTTCAAGAAGAACCGCTTTACATTTAGTTTTAGCAGCTTTTAACGCCATAGAACCAGCTATTTTAAATGCCATCTCATTCGAGTCAACATCATGATAACTACCATCATAAAGTGTCGCTTTGATGTCAATCAATGGATAGCCAGCTAGCACACCACTCTCTGTTGCTTCTTTAATACCATGTTCAACAGATCCGATGTATTCACGCGGTACCGAACCACCAACGATTTTGTTGTGAAATTCGAAGCCAGCACCTTCTTCATTTGGTTCAAACTTAACCCAAACGTGTCCATACTGTCCACGTCCACCAGATTGGCGTACAAATTTACCTTCCACTTCAGCAGAACCACGGAATGTTTCACGATAAGCAACCTGAGGCGCTCCAACATTTGCTTCTACTTTAAACTCACGTCTCAAACGGTCAACAATGATGTCTAGATGAAGCTCACCCATACCTGAAATAATTGTTTGACCAGTTTCTACGTTTGTTTCAGTTTTAAATGTCGGATCTTCTTCAGCAAGTTTACCTAAAGCAATCGACATTTTATCTTGGTCCGCTTTTGTTTTAGGTTCAATAGCTACCCCGATAACTGGATCCGGGAAGTCCATAGATTCTAAAACAACAATGTTCTTTTCATCACAAAGTGTATCTCCAGTTGACGTATCTTTCAACCCAACTGCGGCAGCTATCTCACCAGAGTATACAGTTGAAATCTCTTCACGAGAGTTAGCATGCATCTGCAGGATACGTCCTACACGCTCACGCTTATCTTTTACAGAGTTCTTTACATATGATCCAGAATCTAAAGTTCCAGAGTACACGCGGAAAAATGTTAGTTTACCTACGTAAGGATCTGTCATTACTTTAAATGCTAGCGCTGAGAATGGTGCTTTATCATCTGCTTTACGTTCCACTTTTTCTTCAGTACCAGGTACGATACCTTCGATTGGTGGAACATCAGTTGGTGCAGGTAAGTAATCAATAACGCCATCAAGCATTAATTGAACACCTTTGTTTTTAAACGCTGATCCACAGAATACTGGATAAAATTCAACATTCAATGTAGCGTCACGAATTGCCTTTTTTAGCTCTTCGTTCGTAATCTCTTCACCTTCAAGGAACTTCATCATCAACTCTTCGTCTAATTCAGAAACAGCTTCAATTAATCCAGCACGTAATTCATCTGCTTTATCTTTGTACTCTGCAGGAATCTCGCGAGATTCAGCTCTAGTTCCTAAATCATCTTCATAGAAATAAGCACTCATTGTAACAAGATCAATGATTCCTTCAAAGTCATCTTCAGCACCAATTGGTAACTGAACAGGATGTGCATTTGCACCTAAACGGTCTTTCAACGTTCCTGTAGAGTATAGGAAGTCTGCACCGATTTTATCCATTTTGTTAATAAATACAACACGTGGTACGCCGTATGTTGTTGCTTGACGCCACACTGTTTCAGTTTGTGGTTCTACACCTGATTGTGCATCAAGTACTGTTACTGCTCCATCAAGTACACGCAATGAACGCTCCACCTCAACGGTGAAATCTACGTGTCCAGGTGTATCAATGATATTAATACGGTGTTCTTTCCATGCAGCAGTTGTTGCAGCAGACGTGATTGTAATTCCACGTTCCTGCTCTTGCTCCATCCAGTCCATTTGAGATGCACCTTCATGGGTTTCACCAATTTTATGAATACGTCCTGTATAGAAAAGAATACGCTCAGTAGTAGTGGTTTTTCCTGCATCAATGTGCGCCATAATACCAATGTTGCGTGTCTTCTCCAAGGAGAAATCTCTAGCCATGTATTCTTCTCCTTCCTGTAAAAATCGTTTTTGGGATTTTTCTTACTAGTATTGCGCAAGCTTTTACCAGCGGTAGTGAGCAAATGCTTTGTTTGCTTCCGCCATCTTGTGCATTTCTTCGCGTTTTTTAACTGCAGCACCAGTGTTATTTGAAGCATCTAGGATTTCGTTAGCAAGACGCTCTTCCATTGTTTTTTCTCCGCGTAGGCGTGAGTAATTCACAACATAACGAAGTCCAAGTGCTTGACGACGTTCTGGGCGTACTTCCATCGGTACTTGGTAGTTTGATCCACCAACACGACGTGCGCGAACCTCTAATACTGGCATTACGTTTTTCATTGCTTGTTCAAAAACTTCCATAGCATTTTGCCCGCTACGTTCTGCGATCAATGTAAATGCATTATAAAGAATTTTTTGAGCCTTACCTCGTTTTCCGTCAATCATGATTTGGTTGATTAAACGAGTCACTAATTTTGAATTATAAAGTGGATCTGGCAAGACATCGCGTTTAGGTATTGGTCCTTTACGTGGCATATGTCCCCCTCCTTTCCTTAATCTTAGTTGTAAAAATCTTGTCTAGCTGCGACTTCTAGTGCCGGTCGCTTACGCTTTTCTTTGGCTAGCTCCGGCACCCATTGGCTATTGCCCTTCCAGGACATACGCCAATAACCGGGTGCCTACGCTTTTCTCAATTATTTTTTAGGGCGTTTTGTACCATATTTTGAACGGCCTTGAGCGCGTCCTTGTACACCTGCTGTATCTAACGCTCCACGAATAACATGGTAACGTACACCTGGTAAGTCTTTTACACGACCGCCACGGATTAATACAACACTATGCTCTTGTAAATTGTGTCCAATCCCAGGGATATATGCTGTTACTTCCATGTTGTTTGACAAACGAACACGTGCATATTTACGAAGTGCTGAGTTTGGCTTCTTAGGTGTTAAAGTACCAACACGAGTACATACTCCACGTTTTTGTGGCGCGTTTTCATTCGTGAATTTCTTTTTAAAGCTGTTATACCCTCTGTTTAGTGCTGGAGAGTCAGACTTTCTTGGTTTGCTTACACGACCTTTACGTACAAGTTGATTTATAGTAGGCATTATAATTGTCCTCCCTTCTTATTTACAAAATTACTAGTAAAATAAAGCCTAGTAACCACCGAATCTATTCCTTCTTGTAATACCACATATCCAGGTGGTTCATCTTTAAGCAAAAAACAAAGCTTTCGCGGGTAAAACACTCGCCAAAACTAATCTTTTTTAATTGCTACCGTAGATGCACCAACGTCTATGCCACAAGCGGCTCCTAGTTTTTTCATGGAATCTACATGGTGACACATAATATCTAGCTCAGAAGCTAGATCAGCTATCTTCCCAGTTAGCTTTTTATCAGCATCATCAGCAAGAAACACTTCACTTACATCGCCACTTTTCATAGCTTTAAGTGTTTGCTTCGTTCCGATTATTAGACGTGATTGTCCTTTGGTTACTTTTTCATAAGACATCCGTATATCCTCCAAAGCAACAAGTATAATCAGAAGCACCCTGAATATAGTATCATTCTAGTTTTTTATTGTCAACTAAATTTTTACTATTTCTGGTGCTCCTAATCAATAAAATCACTTGTTTAACTTTAATTTAGTTTACTGTTTCTGTTTCAACTTCTGCTTCTTTGTTTTCATCCGATTCTGGTTTCAAATCGTCCAGTGAAGCTTCAATTTTACGGTAACGTTGCATTCCTGTACCAGCAGGAACAAGTTTACCAATGATAACATTTTCTTTCAATCCTAACAGCTCATCGCGTTTACCTTTAATTGCAGCATCCGTTAATACGCGAGTTGTTTCTTGGAATGAAGCTGCAGATAAGAATGAATCTGTTTCAAGTGAAGCTTTTGTAATACCTAGTAATACCGGTTTACCAACGGCAGGCTGTTTTCCTTCGTTTAGAATGCCATGATTAGCTTCCTTGAATTGATGGATTTCAAGTAATGATCCAGGTAATACGCTTGTATCCCCTGAGTCAACTACACGTACCTTACGTAGCATTTGACGTACCATTACCTCAACGTGTTTATCTCCAATTTCTACACCTTGCATACGGTAAACACGTTGAACCTCGCGGAGAAGGTAAGTTTGAACACCATCAACACCCTGAACCTGAAGAAGTTCTTTTGGATCGACGGAACCTTCCGTCAGTTCTTGACCAGCAATTACTACGTCTCCTTCCGCCACTTTAATTCGAGCGTTATAAGGAACTGTATATGGACGTTGTTCTACCTCACCTTGAACAATAATCTCTTGCTTATCCTTAACTTCCTTGATTTCATGAACCGTACCGTCGACTTCACTAATAACAGCTTGCCCTTTCGGATGACGCGCTTCAAAAATTTCTTGAATACGTGGTAAACCTTGTGTGATATCATCCCCAGCAACTCCACCAGTGTGGAATGTACGCATAGTTAACTGTGTACCTGGTTCACCAATAGATTGAGCAGCAATAATACCTACTGCTTCACCTACTTCTACTTCATCACCAGTTGCAAGGTTACGTCCATAACATTTTTGGCATACGCCATGCTTCGTATTACATGTAAATGCAGAACGGATTGTTACTTCTTCAATTCCAGAATCTATAATTGTTCTCGCTTGATCTTCTGAAATAACCGTATCGTCCTCGATAATTACATCGCCAGTTTTAGGATGGCGAACAGTCTCAAATATTGTCCGACCTATCAAGCGGTCTATCAATGGTTCAATCAATTCTGCTCCATCTTTAATTGCAGAAACTTTTAGGCCTCTATCTGTACCACAATCTGCATCGCGTACAATAACATCTTGCGCAACATCAACTAAACGACGTGTCAGGTAACCTGAGTCAGCTGTCTTAAGTGCTGTATCGGCAAGTCCTTTACGAGCACCATGGGTAGAGATAAAGTACTCCAGTACAGTTAACCCTTCACGGAAACTTGACTTAATCGGTAGCTCAATAATACGTCCAGCCGGGTTTGCCATTAATCCTCGCATACCAGCTAACTGTGTAAAGTTTGATGCGTTACCTCTTGCTCCGGAATCACTCATCATAAAGATAGGGTTTCTAGAATCAAGAGATTTCATTAGTTTAGCTTGAATGTCATCTTTTGCTTTTGACCAAATCGCAATTACTCGATCATAACGTTCCTCTTCAGTGATCAGACCTCTGCGGAACTGTTTCTGAACATTATCAACTTTCGTTTGTGCTTCAACTAGAATTACTTCCTTTTCTTTTAGCACTACGATATCTGATATACCTACTGTCATACCAGCTTTTGTTGAATAACTAAAGCCAAGATCTTTCATGCGGTCAAGCATTTTAGACGTTTCACTGATTTTAAATCGTTTAAAGACTTCTGCGATGATGTCACCTAAGATACCCTTTTTAAATGGTAGGTTAGTATCGCGTTTCTTGATCTCTTCTTTAACATTTGTACCTTTTTCAACAAAATAATGAGCTGGTGTGCAAACTTCAAGATTACTGTTTGTCGGCTCATTAATATACGGGAATGATTCTGGTAAAATCTCATTAAATACTAATTTACCTACTGTTGTTAACAACAATTGATTATGTTGTTCCTCGGTAAATGTTTTATTATTCAAGGAACTTGCTTGAACAGCAACCCTGGTATGCAGATGAACATATCCATTTTGATATGCAATCAATGCTTCATTAGTATCTTTAAATATACTACCTTCACCTATTGCGTCTTCGCGCTCCATTGTCAAATAATAATTACCTAATACCATATCCTGTGATGGTGTAACAACTGGTTTACCATCTTTTGGATTAAGAATATTTTGGGCTGCTAACATCAAGATACGTGCTTCAGCCTGCGCCTCAGCAGATAGCGGAACGTGCACGGCCATTTGGTCACCATCAAAGTCAGCATTGTATGCTGTACAAACTAGTGGATGCAAACGAATTGCGCGACCTTCTACTAATGTTGGCTCAAAGGCTTGAATTCCGAGTCTATGCAATGTAGGTGCTCGATTTAGTAATACTGGGTGTTCACGAATTACTTCCTCTAAAACATCCCAAACCTCAGGATGAACACGTTCAATTTTACGTTTAGCTGACTTGATATTATGTGCTAAACCTCTACCTACCAACTCTTTCATAACAAATGGCTTAAATAATTCAAGTGCCATTTCTTTTGGTAATCCACATTGATACATTTTTAAGCTAGGTCCTACCACAATAACCGAACGCCCTGAATAGTCAACACGTTTACCTAATAGGTTTTGACGGAAACGACCTTGTTTTCCTTTCAACATGTGTGAAAGTGACTTTAACGGTCTATTACCTGGACCAGTAACTGGGCGTCCACGACGACCATTATCAATCAATGCATCAACCGCTTCTTGTAACATACGCTTTTCATTTTGTACGATGATGCTTGGCGCACCAAGATCGAGCAACCGTTTCAAGCGATTGTTACGGTTTATAACGCGGCGATACAAATCATTTAAATCAGATGTTGCAAAACGTCCGCCATCAAGTTGTACCATTGGGCGAATTTCTGGAGGAATTACTGGTAATACATCTAATACCATCCATGACGTGTCATTTCCAGAATTACGGAATGATTCTAATACCTCTAATCGTTTAATCGCACGAGTTCTACGTTGGCCTTTAGCTGTTTTTAACTCCTCTTTTAATGCAACTACCTCTTTCTCAAGGTCGATATCATGTAAAAGCTTTCGAATTGCCTCAGCACCCATTTGAGCTTTAAAAGACTTACCATATTTATCATAATAAGCACGGTATTCTTTTTCTGAAAGCAACTGCTTTTTCTCAAGTGGGGTATTACCTGATTCTGTAACGATATACGCCGCAAAATAGATAACCTCTTCCAAAGCACGAGGTGACATATCTAAAACAAGTCCCATCCGACTAGGAATCCCTTTAAAATACCAAATATGTGAAACAGGAGCAGCCAATTCAATATGTCCCATTCGTTCACGACGTACCTTTGCCTTTGTAACCTCTACTCCACATCGATCACAAACAACGCCTTTATAACGGACACGTTTGTATTTCCCACAATGACATTCCCAGTCTTTTTGTGGACCAAAGATCCGTTCACAAAATAAGCCGTCTTTCTCAGGTTTTAATGTACGGTAGTTAATTGTTTCTGGTTTCTTTACCTCGCCGTATGACCACGAGCGAATTTTCTCAGGTGAAGCTAAACCGATTTTCATATACTCAAAGTTATTTACATCTAGCAAGGGGCCTACCTCCCTTTTAGTGTCCGAATTTACCATTATTAGTAAAACCCGACATTCACCTAGTCTTAACTAGCGAATGGCGAAGTTTTTCTTATACTGTACTTTACTTAAGTAGAACAGAATTTTTATGATAAAGCCGGAGATGCTAACTCCCATAAAACTTGCTATTTCACAGAAGTTAACGCTCCTTTGCTTTTATTACTTTTCTTCTATTTCTAAGTTAAGTTTGCTCGCTGCTTCTGTTTCTTCTTCTTCTAGTTCACGTAATTCAATTTCTTTTTCATCACTAGAAAGCATTTTCACATCTAAACCGAGGCTTTGAAGCTCTTTTATTAATACCTTAAATGACTCAGGAACACCCGGTTCAGGAACATTGTCACCTTTTACAATAGCTTCATATGTTTTCACACGACCAACAATGTCATCTGATTTAACAGTAAGAATTTCTTGTAATGTATATGCAGCACCGTATGCTTCAAGTGCCCATACTTCCATCTCACCAAAACGCTGTCCACCAAACTGAGCTTTACCACCCAGTGGCTGTTGGGTAACAAGTGAATATGGTCCTGTTGAACGAGCGTGAAGTTTATCATCAACCATGTGGGCTAGTTTAATCATATACGAAACACCAACAGAAATACGGTTATCAAATGGTTCACCAGATCGTCCATCATACAGAATTGTTTTAGCATCTTTTGGCATGCCTGCTTCTTCTAACGTTTCCCATACATCTTCTTCGCTTGCCCCATCAAATACAGGAGTTGCAACATGTATGCCTAACGCACGTGCAGCCATTCCTATGTGCAGCTCAAACACTTGTCCGATATTCATTCGCGATGGTACCCCTAATGGATTTAACATAATGTCCACTGGTGTTCCATCTGGCATGAATGGCATGTCTTCTTCAGGTAATATTTTTGAAATTACACCTTTATTACCGTGACGTCCAGCCATTTTGTCACCTTCATGAATTTTACGTTTTTGGACTATATACGCACGGACTAATTGATTAACGCCTGGTGGCAGTTCATCACCATCTTGACGGTTGAAAATCTTAACATCTAAGACAATGCCTCCTGCACCATGCGGTACACGTAACGATGTATCGCGAACCTCACGAGCTTTCTCGCCGAAAATTGCATGTAACAAACGTTCTTCAGCCGATAGCTCGGTAACTCCCTTTGGCGTTACTTTACCAACTAAAATATCACCATCAGAAACTTCGGCACCGACACGGATAATTCCGTGTTCATTAAGGTCTTTCAATGCTTCTTCTCCAACGTTTGGAATATCACGAGTGATTTCCTCAGGTCCTAGCTTCGTATCACGAGCCTCTGATTCGTATTCCTCGATGTGAATAGATGTATATACATCATCCTTCACAAGACGTTCACTCATAATAATCGCATCTTCATAGTTGTATCCTTCCCATGTCATGAATCCAACTAAAACGTTACGACCTAATGCTAGTTCACCGTCTTCCATTGATGGTCCATCGGCAAGGATTTCACCTTTCGTTACACGATCGCCTTTACTTACGATTGGACGTTGATTGTAACAAGTACCTTGATTCGAACGAATATATTTTTGTAAGCGATAGCGCTCTAAATCACCTTTTACTTCTTTACCGTCTACTTCTGAAATTCGGCGGATATGAACTTCTTTTGCCTCAACATGTTCAACAATTCCAGGGTTTTGACAAATAACTGCAGCCCCAGAATCCTTTCCTGAAACATATTCCATTCCTGTTCCAACGATTGGTGCTTCCGGTTGCATTAACGGCACCGCTTGACGCTGCATGTTAGCACCCATTAGCGCACGGTTAGAGTCATCATTTTCAAGGAACGGTATACACGCTGTTGCTGCTGAAACAACCTGCTTAGGCGATACGTCCATGTAATCAATGTTCACGCGAGGTACAGCAGTATTCTCACCACGGAAACGAGCGATTACTTCGTCGTCAATAAAGTGACCAGTTTCATCTAATCTAGCATTTGCCTGTGCCACTACGTAATTATCTTCTTCATCTGCTGTTAAGTAATCAATTTGAGCTGTTACCAATCCACTATCAGGGTCAACCCGGCGATAAGGTGTTTCGATAAAACCAAATTTATTTACCTTAGCATAGCTTGATAGCGAGTTTATTAATCCGATGTTCGGCCCCTCAGGTGTTTCAATAGGGCACATACGTCCATAGTGAGAGTAATGTACGTCACGAACTTCGAAACCGGCACGTTCACGAGTTAATCCACCTGGTCCTAGTGCAGATAAACGACGTTTATGTGTTAGTTCTGCCAACGGATTGGTTTGATCCATAAATTGCGAAAGCTGTGAGCTACCAAAAAACTCTTTAATCGATGCAATTACTGGACGAATATTGATTAACTGTTGCGGTGTAACACTTGATGTGTCTTGAATGGACATCCGTTCACGTACAACTCGTTCCATCCGAGAAAGTCCAATTCGGAATTGGTTTTGCAATAATTCCCCTACTGAACGAAGTCGACGATTACCTAGATGGTCAATATCATCCGTATCTCCAACACGATGTAGT
The DNA here is from genome assembly GCF_002224365.1 of Virgibacillus necropolis. Taxonomy (GTDB): domain Bacteria; phylum Bacillota; class Bacilli; order Bacillales; family Amphibacillaceae; genus Virgibacillus_F; species Virgibacillus_F necropolis. The sequence continues at coordinate 185,061 of NZ_CP022437.1, forward strand.
AGGTTAAAGAAATAACTAATTGCAGATAATATATCAGCTGGTGTTATATTTTTAATGCTTCTATCGACACTTGCATTACCAATAACATTCAACTCACGTTCCCCACTTGGGTCAGTCGGATCAAGGATTTTAATTGTCTGAAGCTTTATTGGATCTTCAAGAACACCCTCTTGAGTCTCAACATGGTGCTCACCAACTTTATCTTCATCTTGTTCCAAGTACGGAATAATTTTATTTAATAATCTCCGCTCTAATTTATCACCTTTTTGCGCAAGTACCTCACCAGTTTCTGGATCAACAATTGGTTCGGCAAGCACTTGATTAAATAAGCGGTTTTTAATGTTTAGTTTTTTATTCATTTTGTAACGACCAACATGTGCAAGGTCGTAACGTTTCGGGTCAAAGAAACGTGATACTAATAAGCTTTTAGCGTTATCAACTGTAGGCGGTTCACCTGGGCGAAGACGCTCATAGATTTCTAATAACGCTTTATCAGTAGTTTCCGTATTATCTTTGTCTAAGGTGTTTTTTAAGTATTCATTCTCGCCTAGTAGATCAATAATTTCCTGGTCTGTACTAAAGCCAAGAGCACGCAGGAGCACTGTAATAGGCAACTTACGCGTACGGTCGATACGGACATAAGCAACGTCTTTTGCATCGGTTTCAAACTCAAGCCATGCTCCGCGGTTCGGAATCACGGTTGCAGTAACGCCTCTTTTTCCGTTTTTATCAATTTTTTCATTATAATAGACACTCGGTGAACGAACGAGCTGTGAAACAATAACACGTTCCGCCCCGTTAATAACAAATGTACCTGTGTCTGTCATAAGTGGGAAATCTCCCATAAATACTTCTTGCTCTTTTACTTCACCGGTTTCATTATTAATTAAACGAACCTTCACGCGAAGTGGAGCATTATACGTTACATCTCGATCCTTTGATTCATCTACAGGATACTTTGGATCCTCAAGACTGTAATCAACAAATTCTAGTGATAGATTACCTGTAAAATCTTCAATAGGAGAAATGTCTTTAAACATTTCTTTCAGCCCTTCTTCTAAAAACCATTGATAAGAAGCGGTTTGAATTTCTATTAGATTTGGTAATTCTAACACCTCGCTGATGCGCGCGTAGCTCCTGCGTTGGCGGTGCCGTCCATACTGAACTAGTTGACCTGTCAACTGCTTCACCCCTCAAATCATGCACTTTTCAATTGATTCTACACCTATCTGAATCTGTTGAAAAATGATTATTATATTAGAAAAACAAACTAAAACTATAGTATTGTTTTTCGGATCTTAAACAATGTACTACTAATAAAGTTCTTAAATCTTTTGTTTAGCAAAATGAATTTTCCCTAAACATACGTTAAAAAACCTTGGCTTGGTGCCGAGATTTTAATGATAATCCTTTCATCGGCATTAGAAAACTTGGCATTCGCCAAGCCTTTGGGCGAATGACTAGTTGCACTTATGCAGATAAGAAAGTTTTATACTTTCTTATCTGCCAAAAAATCAACTGTTTAAGCATATCTCTTACACAATTGATCTACGTATTCTTTCTAACTTTCTAGAAGAAAAAAGACTTTTTCAAGAAAAAACTCTTAAGTGTTTAGTTTTTCACTTTACCATTGTCTCCGAATACCGATGAAATATACGTTTCTTATATAATGAAAATTCTTCTTGACAAAGAAAGTCCATAATAGCATTTTATTATAATATCATAAGTAAGTTACAGGGTCAAACATTAACAGCTTTTAATAGAAAGTAACCCTTGTCTTTAGCAATGACTTCAACATTGCCAAATACATTCATAAGTTTTTCTTTAGCTGAAGGTGCACCTTGTTTTTTTTGAATGACTACCCATAGCTCACCATCCTTGTCTAATGCTGACTTACTCTCTTCAATCATAGCGTGCACAACTTTCTTACCAGCCCTGATTGGAGGGTTTGTAACAATGGATGCAAATGTGTAATCAGCTAGATTTGAAAACCGATCACTTTTTATAAATTCCACATTCTTAACCTTGTTTTGTACAGCATTTTGTTCTGCAAGATGAAGCGCTCGTTCATTCACATCAGCTAATACAACATTCCGATCTGAATATGTATTTGCTATTACAATGCCTATTGGCCCATAACCACTACCAAGATCTAGAACATTTCCAGAAACTTGTGGATCCCTGTACTGTTTAATCAATAAACGTGAACCGTAGTCTATTTCATTTTTTGAGAAAACACCGTAATCACTTGTAAATGCATATTCATTTTCTCGTAATCGATAACTCCATGTCTTGGGTGAACTTTTAGATTGGGGTTTTTGTGAAAAGTAATGCTCGGACATTCCAGCACCTACTTTGTTGTGTTTTTTTAATAGAGAAGAAAATATAAAGCCCGCCGCATAACGACGAGCCCTCATATAAAATTACTTAACTTCTACACCAGCGCCTGCTTCTTCAAGTTTACCTTTAACTTCTTCAGCTTCTTCTTTTGAAACGCCTTCTTTAATAGCTTTAGGTGCGTTATCTACTAGATCTTTTGCGTCTTTAAGACCAAGACCAGTGATTTCGCGAACTGCTTTAACAACTTTAATTTTTGATGCTCCAGCACTATTAAGCACTACATCAAATTCAGTTTGTTCTTCAGCCGCTTCCGCTCCAGCTCCACCTGCTGCTGCAACTGGTGCTGCTGCTGTTACGCCGAATTCTTCCTCGATAGCTTTAACAAGATCGTTTAATTCTAAAACTGACATTTCCTTAACTGCTTCAATAATTTGTTCATTAGTCATTTATATTTCCTCCTAAGTTACGTATAATTTATTTTGAAACGATAAATTGCATTGCAGCAATATTATGCTCCTTGTTGCTCTTCCTTTTGTTCCGCGATAGCTTTTGTAGCATATGCCAAGTTGCGAATAGGTGCTTGAAGCACGCTTAGAAGCATAGATACTAGACCATCGTAATTTGGTAGTTCTGCAAGCTCACTTAATTGCTTAAGTGTTGCTACCTGACCTTCAATTACGCCACCTTTAATTTCAAGTGCGTTATGAGCCTTAGCAAATTTGCTCAAAATCTTAGCTGGCGCAATTACATCGTCTTTACTAAATGCAATGGCAGTAGGTCCAACTAACGTATCACTTAACTCGTTTAATTCTGCTTGTTCAACAGCGCGTCGTGTCATTGTGTTTTTGTACACTTTGAATTCGACGTTTTCCTCGCGAAGCTGCTTACGAAGTTCTGTTACTTCAGCAACATCAAGGCCACGATAATTAACTAATACACTTGATTGGCTAGATTGGAATTTTTCAGTAATTTCTTGAACAACCTGCTTTTTTGTATCGATAACATTTGACATTGTTCCACCTCCTGTTAAAAGTCATCATACCGGACAAAAAATTAGGATTCTGTAGGTAAGGGTCTAAACCATAAGAAAACCCCCATGCAGACATGGAGGTTTTTTATACAAATGATAATCTTAACGATTTATCTAATTTGCTTTTTAAACACCTCGGCAGGAAATTAAGCGATTTCTCGCACCTACTGTCTACGGTACAACGTATTCATATTTATAACGAAATTCAGTATATCGAATTATATTTCAAAAGTCAAGCCTATAATTTAACGGCGTGCGTGTTCAGATACATCAACTTTAACACCAGGACCCATTGTAGACGTTATAGACACATTGCGCATGTAAATACCCTTTGAAGCTTGCGGTTTTACTTTTACAAGTGTTTCTGTGATTGCTACAAAGTTTTCGATTAATTTTGCATCATCGAAAGAAATCTTTCCGATTGGAACATGAATGTTAGCTTGTTTATCGACACGATACTCAACTTTACCAGCTTTAATATCGTTTACCGCTTTTTCAACTTCAAATGTTACTGTTCCTGTTTTAGGGTTAGGCATAAGTCCTTTTGGTCCTAATACGCGACCTAACTTACCTACCTCAGCCATCATGTCTGGAGTTGCAACGATTACATCAAAATCGAACCATCCTTGATTGATTTTATTGATCATTTCTTGGTCTCCAACAAAATCAGCCCCAGCTGCTTCTGCCTCTTTAGCTTTTTCACCCTTAGCAAACACAAGTACACGTTGCGTTTTACCAGTACCGTGCGGTAATACCATAGCTCCACGGATTTGCTGGTCAGCTTTCTTAGGATCAACTCCTAAACGAAAAGCTGCTTCTACTGTTTCATCGAAGTTTGCTTTTGAAGCTTCTTTTAATAATGTGATAGCCTCTTTTAAGTCATATGATTTTGTACGATCAACAAGCTTAAGAGCCTCTTGATACTTTTTACCTCTTTTAGCCATTTTGTTTCCTCCTTAATTGTGGTTATAGCGGTAATACCTCCCACTTATAAAAGCGCCATGGCCTTTATAAAGCATACCCCGACACTTACTGTCGCTTTTTTCACGAAAAAGGTTGCGAGAAATGGTATCCCACTATCGCAACCCAGCTCGTATATAAAAAGCATAAAGGTATTAGTCTTCTATTGTAATGCCCATGCTACGTGCAGTTCCTTCGACCATGCGCATCGCTGCTTCTACATCAGCGGCGTTTAAGTCAGGCATTTTTGTTTCCGCAATTTCTTTTACTTTATCGCGTTTAACAGTAGCGACTTTATTACGATTAGGTTCACCTGAACCAGATTCTATACCAGCTGCTTTTTTCAACAATACAGCAGCAGGTGGAGTTTTTGTAATAAACGTAAATGAACGGTCTTCAAATACCGAAATTTCAACCGGGATAATCATACCAGCTTCATCTTGCGTACGAGCATTAAATTCCTTACAGAATCCCATGATATTAACACCTGCTTGACCTAATGCTGGTCCTACTGGTGGTGCTGGGTTTGCTTTACCAGCTGGAATTTGTAGTTTTACAATCTTAATTACTTTTTTAGCCACGAGACACACCTCCTTAAAGTCCGTGATGTGGTAATAGGGTTTTTTACCCTCCCACTCATTATTAGCCATTTCCCTCGAAATCAAGGACATAAATAACAAGAGAATTTTAGCATGAATTAGAAAAGAATGCAAGATATTGTATTAGAATTAACAACATTGCTTTACTTTATATTTTTTCAATTTGAGAGAAATCTAGTTCAACTGGGGTTTCTCTACCAAACATATTAACATGTACCTTCACTTTTTGCTTATCAATATCAATATGCTCAATCGATCCTGTGAAATTCGCAAATGGTCCATCATTTACACGTACATTTTCTTTTAAGTCGAAGTCAATTTGGGTTACCGCTTCTGAAACACCCATGCGTTTTAGGACAGTTTCTACCTCATCGGGTAATAACGGGGTAGGCTTAGAACCATGTCCGCTAGATCCAACGAATCCCGTCACTCCAGGTGTGTTACGAACCACATACCAGGAATCATCCGTCATAATCATTTCAGTCAACACATAACCAGGGAAGAACTTCTTTTTAACGACCTTCTTTTTCCCATTTTTAATTTCTGTTTCTTCATCCTCTGGAACAATTACACGAAAGATTTTATCTTCCATCCCCATTGTTTCTACTCGTTTTTCTAAATTCATTTTTACTTTATTTTCATACCCAGAATATGTATGAACAACGTACCAATTTTTCTCCATTTGAACAGGACAACTTTATTGTCCTTCCCTCCCTTGATTAGAAAAGCGGAGGCGACTGGTCTGTCGTGACCCCAAGAAGCCGTAGCTAGACAGAAAGATACAGACAAGCTGCTAGCCTGGACATTTGCTGACATCCGCTCTAAAAATTGTACAATATTAAAAAACCCGTTAAGTCGGGTTTTTTCAAAAGCACTATTAATCTCCATTATAACATAACTAAAGCTTTATTATTCAAGAATATAATTAAAAACTATTTAATACAAGCGTAATCAATTGATCGATAACCGTAAAAAACAATGCTACAAATACCACGGTTGCAATTACAGTAATCGTGTAACTAGTTAGCTCTTTCCCTTTTGGCCAGCTAACTTTCTTCATTTCACGTGATACATTCTTTAAAAATTGGAAAAGCTTCATGGTAGTACCCCCAGACTTCACTTAAAAGGATGCTTCTTATTTAGTTTCACGGTGCAATGTATGTTTTCCACATGTTTTGCAATACTTTCGGACTTCCAATCGACTAGGTTGTGTGGATACATTTTTATTAGTTGAATAGTTTCGACTTGAACACTCTGCACACGCCAAAATTACCTTTTTATTCACTCTATCACCCCATACTAAGGGTTTTTTCACTTCTACTAATGTAGCATTGTTACTATATTGTGTCAATGCTCGTTTATAAGGTTATTTCCTGTGATTCTATCAATTGCTCGAATTTACGTTTTACTCGTTGCAGTGCATTGTCAATTGATTTCACGTGACGTTTTAGTTCCACGGATATCTCTTGATATGACTTGCCATCTAGATATAGATGCAGTGATTTCTTCTCTAACTCGCTTAATAATTCCGATAATTTAGATTCCATATCCGTGTATTTTTCACGGCTCACGAGTAATTCTTGTGGATCAATAGATCTTGAGCCTGCAATAATATCTAATAATGTTCGGTCAGATTCCTCATCATACACTGGTTTGTCGAGTGAAACATAAGAATTCAATGGTATATGCTTTTGTCGTGTTGATGTTTTTACTGCTGTAATAATTTGTCTTGTGATACACAGTTCGGCAAAAGCTTTAAAAGAAGAGAGCTTGTCCGAATCAAAATCACGGATTGCTTTATAAAGACCTATCATACCTTCTTGGACAATATCTTCTTTATCAGCTCCTATTAAAAAATAGGTTCGTGCTTTTGCTCGCACAAAGTTTTTATATTTGTGAATTAAATAATCAAGCGCACGGCTATTACCTTCATGAATAAGATGAATGATAGCGTTATCATCAAGCGCGTTTAAGTTATCGTTTTCTGTCTCTAGCTGCTTGACATTCACAAAAAAGACCTCCCGACACAAAACCTGTCAATATATAGCATTATTATACAGGAGTTGTTTCCAAGTCGTCAATATGAAATCTGTTTAGATGATGCATTATGTAGGCGTTTTCACACCTTATTCGTTGCCACGACGCCACTTTTCGAACTTTTCTAAAATATCATCTGGTAATGGGATTTTGCTGTACCTTTTTTCCTTCTGGTGTTGTTTGATGCTTTTTTCTATTTCTGCTTCCATATCTATTAGTTCGATATATAATTCTCTTGCCGACTTTCGTAGTGCACCTCTTCCAAAAATGGTACGTTGCTCCGCATAGTCAGAGGTAGCAACGTATACTTGGTTCACTACATTTTTTAGTTCCTTTACAAGCTTTTCTATACGTTCATCTGCAGTCTCGTTTTCCTTGGTGTAAATTATTTCTACTCTATATTCCTTCAATTTACTCGCAACACCAGGGACGTAAAATGCATCAAAAATTATAATAACTCGGTAACCAGTAAATGCTTTATATTCAGCCATTTTTTCAATTAAAAGATTGCGAGCCTGTTCAAGATCAATATCCTTCAGCCGCTTCAATTCATCCCAGTCACCTATGATATTATATCCGTCTACAACTAGTACATCCATCACTTAACCCCTTACCGGATACCTTTTCCGGAATACTTCATAAAGTAATAAACTGCATGCTACAGATGCATTTAACGAGGATACTTTCCCTTTTAAAGGAAGGCTTACAGTCCAATCGCATTTCTCTTGTACAAGGCGACTCATCCCTTTACCTTCGTTACCTATGACTAACGCAAGCGGCATTGTTCCGTCAAGTGCGCGATAATCTTCCGTACCATCTGCTGCCGTTCCAACCACCCATACATTCCGTGCCTTCAATTCTTCTATGGTAGTTGCAATATTGGTTACTCGGGTAACTGGTATATGCTCAATCGCACCGGCTGATGTTTTAGCAACAGTCGCAGTAAGGCCAACTGATCGTCGTTTAGGAATGATTACACCATGTACTCCCGTTGCATCGGCTGTTCGTAGAATGGATCCTAAATTATGTGGATCCTCTAGCTCGTCCAAGATAATAAAAAACGGAGCTTCATTTCTTGTTGTTGCGACTTGAAATAAATCATCTAAATCTGCATATTGATAGGACGCAACATATGCAAGAATTCCTTGATGATTACCCTCAGTCAGCTGATCAAGCTTACTTTTTGGAACCTTTTGCACAATTGTGTTCGCAGCCTTTGCCAATTGATTTGCTTTTTTGCTAGCATTAATATTTAGTTGATCGGAAATTAATACCTTATTTACTGAATGACCTGATTTCAATGCTTCAAACACTGGGTTTTTCCCAACAATGATCTCTTGATCCAATTCAGACACTCCCTTCCTCGATAAATTTAATTGCTTCATCTATTAATTCCTTCAACCGCGCTTCATTTTTTTCTAGATAATGATAACCAATCAGCGCTTCAAAAGCAGTGCTATAGCGATATGTTTGAACGGTTGTGTTTTTCGGAATGGAACCTGACTTAGCATTTCGTCCACGTGCAACAATCCGTTCTTCCTCATCTGATAGAACCTGTCTTTCCAGCCAATGCAAGATTATTCTAGCCTGTCCCTTTGCTGATACAAATGTAATAGCCTTTTTATGAAGATCATTAGGCTTCACTTGTCCTGAAAGAATCAAGTGTTCGCGAACACTGACCTCGTAAACCGCATCACCCATGTAAGCTAATGCAAGACTTTTCAGCTGTTTAACGTCCAAATTCATGCATTAGCCTCTTTTCCATCTTGTTCCTTGAGGTGTATCTTCTAACCAGATACTTTTCTCCTTTAATGTATCACGGATTTCATCTGCTCGTTTAAAGTCACGGTTTTTGCGGGCATCGATACGTTCCTGAATCAAGGCATCTATATCCGCGTCAAGTAATTCTTCCTCTTCTTTTACTTGGATTCCAAGCACTTCAAAAATAGTAGCTATACTAGCTTGAAACGACTGAATAACCTTTGTTGATGTGTGCTTCGATTTTAAATATAAATTTGCTTCTTTTGTTAAATCAAACAATACAGAGATTGCATTTGCCGTATTAAAATCATCATCCATTGCTTCTTCAAACTTTTGATTTAGGTTCGAGATTTTCCCTTCCCATTCCTCAACCTGTTGATCAAAGTTAGTACTTGTATTCTTTCTATGCTCTAAGTTATCGTAGGCATTTTTTATTCGTTCATAGCTGCTTTTTGCGCCTTCTAATAATTCTTCGCTGAAGTTAATTGGATTGCGGTAATGAACACTTAACATGAAAAATCGAATGATACGTGGATCGTGTTGTTCAATTAATTCTTTCGTTAAGACAAAGTTTCCAAGTGATTTGGACATCTTTTCATTATCGATATTAATATAGCCATTGTGCATCCAGTACCTAGCAAATGACTTTCCATTCATTGCTTCTGATTGGGCAATTTCATTTTCATGGTGAGGAAATGTTAGGTCTTGGCCACCTGCGTGTATATCAATAGTTTCACCCAGATACTTTTTAGCCATTGCAGAACATTCAATATGCCAGCCTGGTCGCCCCTGTCCCCATGGTGAATCCCAAGCAATTTCTCCTTGTTTTGCTTTTTTCCAAAGTGCAAAATCAAGTGGATCCTCTTTTTTCTCACCAATTTGAATTCGCGCGCCAGAACGTAGATCGTCAATTGACTGATGAGAAAGCTTGCCATATTCATTAAAAGAACGAGGTTTAAAGTAAACATCACCCTCTACCTCATAAGCGAAGCCTTTATCAACTAATGTCGCAACAAATGTTATAATATCATCCATTGTTTCCGTAACACGTGGATTATGTGTAGCCTTTTTTACACCGAGCGCAGCGACATCTTCATGATAAGCATCAATAAAACGGTTCGTTAAAGTTGGAATTTCTTCGCCTAATTCATTGGCAACTTTAATAATTTTGTCATCTACATCAGTAAAATTGAGTACATAATTTACCGCATATCCTTTATACTCCAAATACCTTCTAACGGAATCAAAAACAATTGCGGGGCGAGCATTACCGATATGGATAAAATTATAAACCGTTGGACCACAGACATACATGCTAACCTTTCCTTCTTCTAATGGTGTGAAGGGTTCCTTTTGTCTTGTTAATGTATTATAAATTGTGATTGTCATTATGTTTCCCCTCTTTCAAGTTAGCTATTTCAGCAGTTAATAATCGGATTTCCGTTTCCATTTGATTGCAGCGGTCATCAACAGGATCCGGCATTTTATGATGATCCAAATCCCGTCTTACTTTTTTTCCATTTTGAATAACGACACGTCCTGGTATACCTACCACAGTGGAGTTTTCTGGAACATCATGTAACACAACGGATCCGCCACCAACCTTTGAATTCTCGCCAATTACAATCGATCCTAATACTTTTGCACCTGTTGAAATAAGAACGTTATTTTCAATCGTCGGATGACGTTTTCCTTTCTCTTTTCCAGTACCACCTAAGGTTACGCCTTGGTAAATGGTAACATTATCCCCAATCTCACATGTTTCCCCAATGACTACTCCCATTCCATGGTCAATGAAAAATCTATCGCCAATCTGCGCGCCCGGGTGTATTTCTATCCCGGTAAAAAAACGACTAATCTGCGAAATAACACGTGCGATAAAAAATAAATTCCGTTTATAAAAAGTATGTGCAATTCGGTGCGACCATATAGCATGTAATCCTGAATAAGTTAAAAATACTTCAAAATGAGTTCGAGCCGCTGGATCCTGTTCGAATACAACATCCATATCTGATTTCATCCGCTTAAACATTCTTGTACCCCCTTTTTGTTAACAACATAAAAAACGCCCCTGTGTATTCCTACACAGAGACGCTTATGGCGCGGTTCCACTCTGTTTGAAGCAAAAAAGATCAGCTCCCAACTTTATCTCTAATAACGGAAGAGTACCGCTGTTATGTACTAATTTCCATAACAGACTCTAAAGGTGCATTTCGAAAACATCGCTTAGAATCACTTTCAGCAGGTGATGATTCTCTCTAAATAAGCTAGAGGTTTTCTACTTCTCCTTCTCAGGCGTTCAATATTGTAGTATTACTATATTATACTTTTATTTAAATGTGAATCAATTAAGCTTTTAATTCGTGTAGGATTTCATCGAGCCGCTTAATAATCGTGTCTTTCCCTAACAACTCAATTGCCATAGGGAGCTCTGGCCCATGTGTTTGACCAGTAGTTGCGACACGTATTGGCATAAACAAATTCTTTCCTTTTTGTTTCGTTTCCTTCTGTGTTTCTTTTATTGCAGCTTTAATTGTACCTTTATTAAATTCATCTAGATGAATAAGCTTATCGGTATAAACCTGGAGCACTTCGGGAACCTGTTCTCCGCGAAGAACTTCCATTGCATCCTCATCATACTCAATCTTTTCATTAAAAAATAACTCGGTTAATTCCACGATTTCTGCGCCATATCGAAGCTGTTCTTCGTATAATGAAATCACATTTTCTGCCCAAACCCTTTTTTCATCATCCATATCCTTTGGCAAGCGACCAGCGTCAATTAAATATGGTAACGTCAACCCGACAATCGTATCATGATCCAACGTTTTAATGTATTCATTATTCATCCATTTTAACTTTTGCTGATCAAAAATAGCGGCAGAAGTTGATAAACGCTCAGGGTCGAATATTTCAATTAACTTATTTTTATCGAAAATTTCTTCCTCACCAACTGGAGACCAGCCAAGCAATGTTATGAAGTTGAACATTGCCTCGGGTAAATAACCCATATTATGATATTGCTCAATAAATTGTAAAACATGTTGATCACGTTTACTTAACTTTTTACGTTCTTCATTTAAGATTAATGTCATATGACCAAAGGTTGGTGCTTCCCATCCAAATGCATCATAAACCATCATTTGTTTTGGTGTATTTGAAATATGCTCCTCACCGCGGAGAATATGAGTAATACGCATTAAGTGGTCATCAATTGCAACCGCGAAATTATACGTTGGTATCCCGTTCTTTTTTACGATAACCCAATCACCAAAATCGCTTGATTCAAAGGTAATATCCCCGCGTACAATATCATTAAATTTATAGGTTTTATTTTTAGGAACTCGCATCCGGATACTTGGCTTGCGTCCTTCCTGTTCAAAGGCTGCAATTTGAGCTTCTGATAGATCACAATGAGCACCAGAATATTTAGGAACTTGCCCATTAGCCTTTTGTTCTTCTCTTTCTTCTTCTAGCTCTTCTTCTGTCATGTAGCATTTATACGCAAGTCCCTTTTCTAGAAGCTCATTTAGATATTTCGTGTACAAGTCCAATCGTTCCATTTGACGGTATGGACCATAATCGCCACCAATATCAGCGCCTTCATCCCATTCAATACCTAACCATTTCAAAAATTCAAGCTGGCTTTCTTCCCCTCCAACCACATTACGCTTAGCATCTGTATCTTCAGTTCGGATAATAAATTTACCATCAAAATGCTTGGCATACAGATAGTTAAATAAAGCTGTACGCGCATTTCCTATATGTAAATGACCAGTAGGACTTGGCGCGTATCGTACACGAACATCTTTTGTCATGATGTTACCCCTTCCACGTTTTTTAGTCTCTGACGCTTTTCGTCGCTGAGCAAGCCTGCTCCGCTTTTCTTGTCTAGCTGCGGCTCCTTGGGGTTCGCGTCATAAGCAATGAACACTCCCGAGTGCAAAGAGCAGCACTCTTCGGTTCTTTGCTTATGCGTTTCACCCCAGAACAGTCGCCTCCGCTTTTCTTGTCTAGCTGCGGCTCCTAGAAGCTGCCGTCATAAGCAAGGAACTCTCGAACGCGGTAACCCATGCGTTCTACGGTTCATTGCTTATGCATCCGCTTCTGACCAGTCGCCTCCGCTTTTCTTAATAACAAAAAGCGATAACAGGACTTGTTATCACCTTTTGGTTTCCTTTTTAAGTTATACCCTTTTTACTGTGCTTTTTCAAGTAATTTTGGTTTTGCAAAAATCATTCTACCTGCAGATGTTTGCAGAACACTTGTAATTAATACTTCTATTGTTTTGCCGATATAATTACGTCCTTCTTCCACAACAATCATTGTGCCATCATCTAAATAAGCAATTCCTTGATTCTGTTCTTTACCATCTTTAATCACTTGAACCATCAACTCTTCTCCAGGTAATACAACTGGTTTAACAGCGTTTGCCAAATCGTTAATGTTCAATACATGAACACCTTGGAAATCACAAACTTTATTCAAGTTAAAATCATTGGTAACAACTATACCATCTATTACTTTCGCCAGCTTGATTAGCTTGCTATCAACCTCTTGTATTTCTTCAAAATCACCTTCATAGATTTCAACATTTACTGGAATTTCCTTTTGGATTCGGTTTAAAACATCAAGTCCACGTCGCCCTCTATTCCGCTTCAAGACATCAGAGGAATCAGCAATATGCTGTAATTCACCCAGAACAAATTCTGGAATAACGATTGTTCCTTCTAAAAAACTAGTTTGACATATATCAGCTATTCGCCCGTCAATAATTACACTAGTATCAAGTATTTTTGCTTTAGGCTGAATTCTTTCAGTAGTTTCTGTTTCATCTGATTTTTTACGTTCTCTATCTTTTCTATTTACCGTAAGGAGAGTTAAAAACTCATCACGACGTCTAAATCCAACTTGAAAACCAAAGTAACCTAAGAAAAACGTTAAAAATAGCGGAATAACTTGTGAAACCAATTCAATTTGAATATCTTTTAATGGAATATTGATTAAAAATGCAATTACTAACCCAATAATTAATCCTAAACTTCCAAAGAATAAATCACCTACTGGTAATTTGATGAGTGTATCTTCAGTCCATCGCAGGAACCCTACGATATAGTCTGTTGCCCAGTATGTGATAAGAAATAGAATGATTGCACCTAACAATAAACCTAAATATGGTGACGCCACCCACTTCACATCAGTAAAATTCAACAATTTAATAATATCCGGGATATATAAATATCCAATGGTAGCTCCTGCAATAAGAAAAAATAAATGCACAATTTTTTTCAGCACCATTTCCACCTCCTATCATTTAGTATTACCTATTTCTTTATATAATAACCCCGTCTCAAGCCATAACTGGGCATTTCTGTATTTAAAGAATAACATAACCGTTATTTTCAGTCAATTTGGTAAACAATATATTTTATCACAGTAGTATTAATGTGTCAATTTGTATTAATTTGGAAATTATTAGCATATTACTTGGAAACACCAACATTTAATGCTTCCTGGACACTATTCACGCCTATAACCTGAATAGAGCTTGGCGGTGTCCATCCACCTAAATTTTTCTTTGGACAGATAACCCGCTTAAACCCAAGCTTGGCCGCTTCCTGAACCCTTTGCTCAATTCGGGAGACACGTCTTATTTCCCCAGTTAAGCCAACTTCTCCAACGAAAATATCATCTGGTTTTGTGGGTTGATCACGAAAGCTTGATGCTATACTTACCGCTATCGCTAAATCAATAGCAGGCTCGTCTAGCTTTACTCCACCAGCAACTTTCACGTAAGCATCCTGATTTTGCAGCATAAGCCCTACCCGTTTTTCAAGTACGGCCATCAGTAATGGTACCCGATTGTTATCAAAGCCAGTTGCCATTCGCCTTGGATTACCAAAACTTGATGGCGAAATTAATGCTTGTATTTCGACAAGTACTGGTCTTGTTCCTTCCATTGACGCAACAATTGTTGAGCCAGCAGCACCACGCGATCGTTCCTCAAGGAAAATTTCAGAAGGATTCATGACTTCTACAAGACCTTCTTCCTTCATTTCAAAAATACCCATTTCATTGGTACTTCCAAAGCGGTTCTTTACTCCGCGCAATATTCTAAATGTATGGTGACGTTCTCCTTCAAAGTATAGAACAGCATCAACCATATGTTCGAGTATACGCGGCCCTGCAATCGAACCTTCCTTGGTTACATGACCAACGATAAATATTGGGATGCCATTTGACTTAGCAATTTTCATTAACTCACTAGTGCATTCACGTACTTGGGATACACTACCAGGGGCACTCGTTATTTCTTCTCTAAATATCGTTTGGATTGAATCAATAACGACAAACGATGGTTTTAACTCAGAAATTTGATTCGATATATCATATAAATTTGTTTCTGCAAGGACATACAACAAATCCGATTTAATCGCTAAACGATCCGCACGAAGCTTCGTTTGTTTGGCGGATTCCTCACCAGAAATATAGAGTACTGGTAATTTCTTGTCGGCTAGTTGAGATGATATTTGTAATAGTAATGTAGATTTGCCTATACCTGGGTCACCACCTATTAACACAAGCGATCCAGGTACTACCCCGCCACCGAGAACTCGATTAAACTCTTTCATTTGCGTTGTAATTCGTGGCTCTTTATCTGATTCTATTGTTGTTATTTTCTGTGGTTTGCTTTGCGTATTAGCAATGGTTCCACTAGCATGACGATTGTTTTTACTTGATGACTCAATTTCCTCTACTAAAGTATTCCAATTGTTGCATCCTGGGCATTTCCCCATCCATTTGGCAGACTCATAGCCACATTCCTGGCATACATATTTAACTTTACGTTTTGCCAAAATGATTCATCCCTTTCAACCCCTGTATATCTATTCTATACGAAATACATCATGTAAAAGTTACAGGTTTCTATCAATTAGTTAAATTTTTTTCCATACTTATGCCACAACTTACAGTTTGACATGACTTTATGAATACTATAAAAAGCTAGAAGGACTTTACCTTCTAGCCTTTTAACTTTTTCAGCAATTTTTTCTATGGTAGAACAATAAAGTCACCTTTATTATTTAGGCCTACTTTTACTTTCTGACCTTTTGCTATCGTTTCTTTCAGTAATTCTTCTGATAGCAAATCTTCAATATTTTTCTGAATGGCACGACGTAATGGACGTGCACCATATTCAGGATCGAATCCATCGTTTGCTATCTTTTCAATAGCCTTATCTGTTAATGTAAAGTCAATTTCACTTTGTTTCAGACGTTGCTGAAGCTGTTGAATCATAAGTGTCACAATATCCTTCATGTGTTTTCTTTCTAAAGAATGGAACACGATAATCTCATCAATACGGTTTAAGAATTCAGGACGAAATGCTTTTTTCATTTCTTCGGTAATCTTAGCTTTCATGTCCTTATAATCGCGGCCTTCTTCTTCTAAATTAAAGCCTACATGCTTATTCTTTTTCAACTCACTTGCTCCAACATTTGAAGTCATAATGAGTACCGTATTGCGGAAGTCCACAAGACGACCTTTCGAATCCGTTAATCTACCGTCTTCTAATACTTGTAATAGAATATTAAAAACTTCTGGATGTGCTTTCTCTACTTCGTCAAGTAGTACCACAGAATATGGTTTTCGACGAACCTTCTCAGTTAGTTGACCACCCTCTTCATAACCTACATAACCAGGAGGGGAACCGACTAAACGAGACGTAGAGTGCTTTTCCATATACTCTGACATATCGACACGAATCATTGCATCCTCTTCTCCAAACATAGACTCTGCTAGAGCACGAGCAAGCTCTGTTTTACCTACGCCTGTTGGGCCTAAGAATATAAACGAACCAATTGGACGTTTCGGATCTTTAAGTCCTGCTCTCGCACGACGAATTGCTTTTGAAATAGCCTTAACCGCTTCCTCTTGACCAATTACACGACCGTGGAGAATTTCTTCCATGTTTAATAGACGATCACTTTCATCTTTTGTTAGTTTAGCTACAGGGACACCAGTCCAGATTGAAACTACTGCTGCGATATCCTCTATTGTAACTTCTGAATCTTCTTGCCCTTGCTTTTCTTTCCACTGATTTTTCGTTTGCTCTAACTCTTCACGAAGCTTTTGCTCTGAATCACGTAAGGAAGCAGCTTTCTCAAATTCCTGACTTTGTACAGCAGCATCTTTTTCCTTGCGAACTTCTTCAAGCTTTTGTTCTAATTCTTTTAAATTTGGTGGAATTGTATAGGAACGTAAGCGTACTTTCGAACCAGCTTCGTCAATCAAGTCAATTGCTTTGTCCGGTAAAAATCGATCAGTTATATAGCGGTTCGACAGGTTTGCCGCTGCATCAATAGCCTCATCTGTAATTGTTACACGATGGTGTGCTTCATATCGGTCACGAAGCCCCCGCAAGATCTGAATTGTTTCATCAAGTGTTGGCTCATCTACTTGAATCGGTTGAAAACGACGTTCTAATGCAGCGTCTTTTTCGATATATTTACGATATTCATCAAGTGTCGTAGCCCCAATACATTGAAGCTCACCACGAGCAAGTGATGGTTTTAAAATGTTTGATGCATCAATCGCACCCTCTGCACCACCGGCACCAATCAATGTATGCAATTCATCAATAAATAATATAATATTGCCTGCTTGCCTAATTTCTTCCATAACCTTTTTTAATCGATCTTCAAACTCGCCTCGATATTTCGTACCTGCTACTACAGTACCCATGTCAAGGGTCATAACCCGCTTATCACGGAGTGTCTCTGGCACTTCGTTATCAATAATCTGTTGTGCTAATCCTTCTGCTACAGCAGTTTTACCGACACCAGGCTCACCAACAAGAACTGGATTATTTTTAGTACGACGACTAAGTATTTGAATCACGCGTTCTATTTCTTTCCCACGCCCGATCACTGGATCCACGTTACCTTCCTTTGCAATAGCAGTTAAATCACGTGCTAACGAATCAAGTGTAGGCGTATTTGCGTTCGTTGCTTGCCCCGCGCGGCCCTGGCGGTTTGCTTGTGATTCATTGCTCCCTAACAGCTGTAAAACCTGTTGTCTAGCCTTATTCAAACTAACACCTAGATTATTTAAAACGCGAGCTGCAACACCTTCCCCTTCACGGATAAGACCTAGCAGAATATGCTCGGTACCTACATAAGAATGACCTAGCTTCCTTGCTTCATCTTGGGAAAGCTCAACTACCTTTTTGGCCCTAGGAGTATAGTGTATCGTCTGCATTGGTTGTTTTCCTACACCAATGAGTTGCTCTACTTCTTGCTGAATTTTTTCAATCTCCAAACCCAATGATTGCAATGCTTTAGCGGCAATTCCTTCCCCTTCACGTACAAGGCCTAACAGTATATGTTCTGTTCCAATATTATTATGGCCAAGCCGTACTGCCTCTTCCTGTGATAGTGCCAATACTTTTTGAGCTCTTTCTGTAAAACGTCCAAACATCATATGGCTTTCCTCCTATTTTTTCTCCAATTGTAATCGTTCACGAATAAGTGTAGCCCTTAGTACATCCCTTTTCTTTGGTGTTAGACTTTCCTTTGCATATTGCTGAAGGAAACCAGGTTGAGTTAGAACCATTAATTCATTAAGTATGCTTTTGGATACATCTTTAATCATTCCCAAATCAATCCCAAGCCTAACATTTGATAAGCACTTAGCTGCTTCTGTTGATTCAATAATACGACTGTACTCTAATACCCCATAAGAGCGATAGATACGATCCTCAAGTCGTGTACTGGATTGTTCCATAAGTTTATTTCTAGCTGTTCTTTCTTGTTCAATTAGCTGTCCGACAACACTTTGTAAATCTTGCACAATATCTTCTTCAGACTTTCCGAGTGTAATTTGGTTAGAGATTTGAAAAACATTCCCTACAGCTTCACTGCCTTCCCCGTATATCCCCCGCACAACCAGCCCTAATTGGTTAATAGCTGGAATCATGCGATTTATTTGCTGTGTAATTGTTAATGCTGGTAGGTGCATCATGACAGAAGCTCTCATACCCGTACCAACATTTGTCGGGCAACTGGTTAAATACCCTCTTGTTTCATCATATGCATAGTTAATTTTCTCTTCCAACCAATCATCAAATTCAAATGCTTTTTCCAGTGCTTTATTCAATTGAAACCCTGGAAAATATAATTGAATTCGAATATGATCTTCTTCATTAACCATTACAGAAACCTGTTCACTTTTTGAAATTAAGGATGCTGCAGTGTCAGCGTGTTTTGCAAGATGCGGACTGATTAGATGTTTTTCAACTAAAACGCGCTTTTCGGTAGCACTCAAATCACGCATCGGCACAAATTGAAAGTCTTCATATTCTTGAAAAGATTGATGTTCATATTCCTTTTTTATAAACTCTTTTATTTTTCCCAGTTCTTCTTTTTCAGCAATGATTGGATATGCAGCATGGGCAAAATTACGCGCTAAACGAATTCTACTACTTAAAACAATGTCACTATCTGGTCCATCACAGCGCATCCATGGACTGATCGCCTCATTCATAAATTGTTGCAACGTCATACTTGATCACCATCCTCAGTCCTATGCATTTCCTTTTCTAGTTCACGAATTTTGTCTCGAATTTCAGCAGCTTCTTCAAAAGCCTCATTACTAATTAAATGTCCTAATTTTGCTTTATATTCATCCACTTGTTTCCTTGTGTGTAAATTGCCACCTTGACGTTTAGGAATTTTTCCATAGTGCCTTGTATTACCACTATGGACACGGCGAAACACAGGATCCAAATGGTCTGAAAATGTATGGTAACACTCTGCACAACCAAATTTACCAACCCGTTTAAATTCAGAAAAAGTCATTTCACATTTAGGACATTGCAATTCCTTTGAAGGTTGGTTAGTAGATGAATTTTGTTTACCTATTGATGCTGCATCAAAATTAAAAAGTCCTGTTAATAAGCTGTGAAGAGAATAACCTTCTTCCGGATATGTCATATATCCCTTTTCTTTTGCACAAATTTCACACAAATGTATCTCAGTTTTATTTCCGTTGATGACCTGTGCGAAATGTAGGGATGCAGGACGTTGATTACACTCTTGACATTCCATTAACTTCCCTCCTCTTAAGAATTCAAATATTTCAATGTTGTGAGCATCGCAGTTAATACTCGTGCTCTAACTTCATCACGAAGCGGTAATTGAAATGATAATACATTTCGATCCATTGCACTAAGAATAATCTTAGCTTCACGCTCTGTAATTAGTTCTTCCTCTAATAAACGCTCTAGAATATCAATTGATGCTTGCTGTGTCACAGCAGGACTAATCATTTCAATAATTTCATTGATTAAATCAGACTTCTCTTGGTATTTAATGCGTATAATACGTATATACCCTCCACCGCCGCGTTTACTTTCTACTATATACCCTTTTTCCACAGTGAAACGCGTATTAATCACATAATTAATCTGCGATGGAACACATTGAAACTGATTAGCAATTTCACTTCGTTTAATCTCGATAGCATCTTGTCGTGCTGCCTCTAATATCTTCTTTAAATGTTGTTCAATGATATCAGATATATTACTCAAAAGTGCTCCTCCTCGTTATTCTATTGGCAATGTTGTTGATAGTAAATGTATATCATGGGGCTCATTTGTAAATAATGTTGATTGACTTTGACTATCTTTGACTTTATTTATATTATACGCAAAAAAATAGCAGATGCAAATACATTGTTCTACCTTATTTTCGCCAATTGAGATAGAATTAAAACGAAAAATTAAGAATAAAAAATACACTTGCTCGAGTTTTAGTCGATACAAGTGCAGTAGGATATATATATCAAGCCTTAATTTCGTTCAATAATATTTTTTACCTGCTCTTCTTTTGATATTTCTTCAATCAATGCCATTCGATCTAAACCAGCATTTTGGTCAATCCTAATAAAGATGTTACGTATATTTTCGTCTACACGTTCTATTTCAACCTTTTTAATCGTTAGATCAAATGATTCAAAAATAGATACAATGTTATTAATCTGTAACCCTGGTAGTGCTACAATCTCAATTAAATTTGAGGATACCCCTTTTTTGAAAAGTTTATCAAAGTTATTCAAAAACACTAAACTAAGTAAAATCACTAAAGTTGTAAATACTGCCGTTGCATACATACCAGCACCGACCACAAGACCTAACCCAGCAACTGTCCATATAGACGCCGCAGTAGTTAATCCTCTTATCGTCATCCCATTTACCATAATTGTTCCGGCTCCAAGAAACCCAATTCCACTTATTACATAAGAAGGGATCCGTGCTGGGTCGAACCGAATATTACCAGATTCCTCAATAAATTCCTCAAATCCATACAATGATAAAAGCATCATTAAACAAGAACCTACTCCTACAAGAATGTGAGTGCGAAAGCCAGCAGAATGATTTTTTAATTCACGTTCAAATCCAATTAGACCTGACAATAATAATGCTATTACTACCCTAACCATCATTAAAGAAAAATGTTCACCAAAAATCTGATCAATATATCCACCCATTTATGATCACCTCAATTATCTATATATACTACTTATTTTACAATATAATACTGTAATTAAATAGATGGAATAGTTAACCAATAAAATTATAAAGAAAAACAAAATAAGCGAGGATACGGATAGCGTATCTTCGCTTATTAATTGTTGCCTGGCGGCGTCCTACTCTTGCAAGGACAAAGTCCTAACTACCATCGGCGCTGGAGAGCTTAACTACTGTGTTCGGTATGGGAACAGGTGTGACTTCTCCGCTATTACTACCAGACCATGCTAAAATTTAAGGACAAGATTCATTATAAGCATTCTTGCATCAAAATGCAAGCATCTTTTTGAATTTTGTACCCTAAAAACTAAATAAGAGCGTAATAGTGACATCAAGAATTGTTAGTTAAGTCCTCGATCGATTAGTATTCGTCAGCTGCACGTGTCACCACGCTTCCACCTCGAACCTATCAACCTCATCGTCTCTGAGGGATCTTACTCACTCGAAAGTGATGGGAAGTCTCATCTTGAGGGGGGCTTCATGCTTAGATGCTTTCAGCACTTATCCTTTCCACACGTAGCTACCCAGCTATGCTCCTGGCGGAACAACTGGTACACCAGCGGTGTGTCCATCCCGGTCCTCTCGTACTAAGGACAGCTCCTCTCAAACTTCCAGCGCCCACGACGGATAGGGACCGAACTGTCTCACGACGTTCTGAACCCAGCTCGCGTACCGCTTTAATGGGCGAACAGCCCAACCCTTGGGACCGACTACAGCCCCAGGATGCGATGAGCCGACATCGAGGTGCCAAACCTCCCCGTCGATGTGAACTCTTGGGGGAGATAAGCCTGTTATCCCCGGGGTAGCTTTTATCCGTTGAGCGATGGCCCTTCCATGCGGAACCACCGGATCACTAAGCCCGACTTTCGTCCCTGCTCGACTTGTAGGTCTCGCAGTCAAGCTCCCTTCTGCCTTTACACTCTACGAATGATTTCCAACCATTCTGAGGGAACCTTTGGGCGCCTCCGTTACTCTTTAGGAGGCGACCGCCCCAGTCAAACTGCCCGCCTGACACTGTCTCCGAACCGGATTACGGTCCTGGGTTAGAAGGTCCGTACAGCCAGGGTGGTATCCCACGGATGCCTCCACCGAAGCTAGCGCTCCGGTTTCCAAGGCTCCCACCTATCCTGTACAAGCTGTACCAACATTCAATATCAGGCTACAGTAAAGCTCCACGGGGTCTTTCCGTCCTGTCGCGGGTAATGCGCATCTTCACGCATAGTATAATTTCACCGGGTCTCTCGTTGAGACAGTGCCCAAGTCGTTGCACCTTTCGTGCGGGTCGGAACTTACCCGACAAGGAATTTCGCTACCTTAGGACCGTTATAGTTACGGCCGCCGTTTACTGGGGCTTCGGTTCTAAGCTTCGCACCCGAAGGTGCTAACCTTTCCCCTTAACCTTCCAGCACCGGGCAGGTGTCAGCCCCTATACTTCGCCTTTCGGCTTCGCAGAGACCTGTGTTTTTGCTAAACAGTCGCTTGGGCCTATTCACTGCGGCTCCTCCTTAAAGGAGCACCCCTTCTCCCGAAGTTACGGGGTCATTTTGCCGAGTTCCTTAACGAGAGTTCTCCCGATCACCTTAGGATTCTCTCCTCGCCTACCTGTGTCGGTTTGCGGTACGGGCACCTATGAACTCACTAGAGGCTTTTCTTGGCAGTGTGAAATCCAGAACTTCGGTACTTTAGTTCCCTCCCCATCACAGCTCAGAATTGTTGGACGGATTTGCCAATCCAACTCCCTTGCTGCTTGGGCGCACATTTCCAATCGTACGCATTCCTTATCCTACTGCGTCCCCCCATCGTTCAAACGTTCATGAGGTGGTACAGGAATATCTACCTGTTGTCCATCGCCTACGCCTGTCGGCCTCGGCTTAGGTCCCGACTAACCCTGAGCGGACGAGCCTTCCTCAGGAAACCTTGGGCTTTCGGTGAAAGAGATTCTCACTCTTTTTTCGCTACTCATACCGGCATTCTCACTTCGAAGCGCTCCACCAGTCCTCACGGTCTGACTTCACTGCACTTCGAACGCTCTCCTACCATTGTTCATAGAACAATCCGCAGCTTCGGTGATACGTTTAGCCCCGGTACATTTTCGGCGCAGAGTCACTCGACCAGTGAGCTATTACGCACTCTTTAAATGATGGCTGCTTCTAAGCCAACATCCTGGTTGTCTGGGCAACTCCACATCCTTTTCCACTTAACGTATACTTTGGGACCTTAGCTGGCGGTCTGGGCTGTTTCCCTTTCGACTATGAACCTTATCACCCATAGTCTGACTCCCAGGCTTACGTAGCTGGCATTCGGAGTTTGACTGAATTCGGTAACCCGGTGAGGGCCCCTAGTCCAATCAGTGCTCTACCTCCAGTACGCATCTGCCTGAGGCTAGCCCTAAAGCTATTTCGGAGAGAACCAGCTATCTCCGTGTTCGATTGGCATTTCACCCCTACCCACACCTCATCCCCGCATTTTTCAACATACGTGGGTTCGGGCCTCCAGTC
This sequence comes from Virgibacillus necropolis, assembly GCF_002224365.1. Taxonomy (GTDB): domain Bacteria; phylum Bacillota; class Bacilli; order Bacillales; family Amphibacillaceae; genus Virgibacillus_F; species Virgibacillus_F necropolis. The sequence continues at coordinate 208,875 of NZ_CP022437.1, forward strand.
AGTGTTACCTGACCTTCACCCTGGACATGGGTAGATCACACGGTTTCGGGTCTACGACCGCATACTAATTCGCCCTATTCAGACTCGCTTTCGCTGCGGCTCCGTGTCTTCCACTTAACCTCGCATACGATCGTAACTCGCCGGTCCATTCTACAAAAGGTACGCCGTCACCCATTAACGGGCTTCGACTACTTGTAAGCGCACGGTTTCAGGATCTCTTTCACTCCCCTTCCGGGGTGCTTTTCACCTTTCCCTCACGGTACTGGTTCACTATCGGTCACTAGGTAGTATTTAGCCTTGGGAGATGGTCCTCCCAGATTCCGACGGAATTTCTCGTGTTCCGCCGTACTCAGGATCCACTCCGGAGGAAACTCTTTTTCGATTACAGGGCTCTTACCCGCTATGGCTGATCGTTCCAGATCGATTCATCTAAAGAATTTCTTTGTAACTCCAATGGAGTGTCCTACAACCCCAGAAAGCAAGCTTTCTGGTTTGGGCTGATTCCGTTTCGCTCGCCGCTACTTAGGAAATCGCATTTGCTTTCTCTTCCTCCGGGTAATGAGATGTTTCAGTTCCCCGGGTCTGCCACGCGTATCCTATGTATTCAGATACGCGTACTGCTCCATTACGAACAGTGGGTTTCCCCATTCGGAAATCCTCGGATCAAAGTCTACTTACGACTCCCCGAGGCATATCGGTGTTAGTCCCGTCCTTCATCGGCTCCTAGTGCCAAGGCATTCACCGTGCGCTCTTCTTCACTTAACTATCTTTATGATTAAGAACTTACGTTTTTGATGTCGTTGTCTATCTTGCTCTTATTTAGTTTTCAAGGTACAAAAAGAGAGATTCGCATCCCTCAAAACTGAACAAACAACCATGTATGCAAGGCCTACCAATGGCAGGTCTTATCGATGACGACAAGCGTCACCGATTTTCCGTTAAACAGTACGGCTTCCACTACGAATAGCTTCCGCTTTCTGTTTTTCCTTAGAAAGGAGGTGATCCAGCCGCACCTTCCGATACGGCTACCTTGTTACGACTTCACCCCAATCATTGGCCCCACCTTCGGCGGCTGGCTCCATAAAGGTTACCTCACCGACTTCGGGTGTTGCCAACTCTCGTGGTGTGACGGGCGGTGTGTACAAGGCCCGGGAACGTATTCACCGCGGCATGCTGATCCGCGATTACTAGCGATTCCGGCTTCATGTAGGCGAGTTGCAGCCTACAATCCGAACTGAGAATGGTTTTATGGGATTTGCTACACCTCGCGGCTTCGCGTCCCTTTGTTCCATCCATTGTAGCACGTGTGTAGCCCAGGTCATAAGGGGCATGATGATTTGACGTCATCCCCACCTTCCTCCGGTTTGTCACCGGCAGTCACCTTAGAGTGCCCAACTGAATGCTGGCAACTAAGATCAAGGGTTGCGCTCGTTGCGGGACTTAACCCAACATCTCACGACACGAGCTGACGACAACCATGCACCACCTGTCACTCTGTCCCCGAAGGGAACACGATATCTCTATCGCTATCAGAGGATGTCAAGACCTGGTAAGGTTCTTCGCGTTGCTTCGAATTAAACCACATGCTCCACCGCTTGTGCGGGCCCCCGTCAATTCTTTTGAGTTTCAGCCTTGCGGCCGTACTCCCCAGGCGGAGTGCTTAATGCGTTAACTTCAGCACTAAGGGGCGGAAACCCCCTAACACCTAGCACTCATCGTTTACGGCGTGGACTACCAGGGTATCTAATCCTGTTCGCTCCCCACGCTTTCGCTCCTCAGCGTCAGTTACAGACCAGAGAGTCGCCTTCGCCACTGGTGTTCCTCCACATCTCTACGCATTTCACCGCTACACGTGGAATTCCACTCTCCTCTTCTGTACTCAAGTCCTCCAGTTTCCAATGACCCTCCACGGTTAAGCCGTGGGCTTTCACATCAGACTTAAAAGACCGCCTGCGAGCGCTTTACGCCCAATAATTCCGGACAACGCTTGCCCCCTACGTATTACCGCGGCTGCTGGCACGTAGTTAGCCGGGGCTTTCTGGTTAGGTACCGTCATGGTACCGCCCTATTCGAACGATACTTGTTCTTCCCTAACAACAGAGTTTTACGATCCGAAAACCTTCATCACTCACGCGGCGTTGCTCCGTCAGACTTTCGTCCATTGCGGAAGATTCCCTACTGCTGCCTCCCGTAGGAGTCTGGGCCGTGTCTCAGTCCCAGTGTGGCCGATCACCCTCTCAGGTCGGCTACGCATCGTCGCCTTGGTAGGCCATTACCCCACCAACTAGCTAATGCGACGCGGGCCCATCTGTAAGTGACAGCAAAAGCCGCCTTTCAACTTTCTACCATGTGATAAAAAGTATTATTCGGTATTAGCTCCGGTTTCCCGGGGTTATCCCAATCTTACAGGTAGGTTGCCCACGTGTTACTCACCCGTCCGCCGCTCGTTCCACAAGCTCACACCCCGAAGGGTGATTGCTTGCTTCCCGCGCTCGACTTGCATGTATTAGGCACGCCGCCAGCGTTCGTCCTGAGCCAAGATCAAACTCTCCAAAAAAGTTTGAATAAAATCGACACCAATCGATTTTATCAATTGTCTTAGCTTTGTTTCGTTACTTACATACTTGGTTGTTTTGTTCAGTTTTCAAGGAGCAAAAAATATGGTGGAGCCTAGCGGGATCGAACCGCTGACCTCCTGCGTGCAAGGCAGGCGCTCTCCCAGCTGAGCTAAGGCCCCAGAAGTTGAGTTTTGTAAATGGTCGGGAAGACAGGATTCGAACCTGCGACCCCATGGACCCAAACCATGTGCTCTACCAAGCTGAGCTACTTCCCGATGATATGGTGCGCCCGAGAGGACTTGAACCTCTAACCCCTTGATTCGTAGTCAAGTACTCTATCCAATTGAGCTACGGGCGCTTATGGTGCCGAGGGCCGGACTCGAACCGGCACGATAATTACTTACCGCAGGATTTTAAGTCCTGTGCGTCTGCCAATTCCGCCACCCCGGCTTGGAAATTTGGCTATATGGAGCGGAAGACGGGATTCGAACCCGCGACCCCCACCTTGGCAAGGTGATGTTCTACCACTGAACTACTTCCGCTTAATTAATTATATATGGTGCGGGTGAAGGGACTTGAACCCCCACGTCAAAAGACACTAGATCCTAAGTCTAGCGCGTCTGCCAATTCCGCCACACCCGCATGATCTAAATGGTGAGCCATGAAGGATTCGAACCTTCGACCCTCTGATTAAAAGTCAGATGCTCTACCAACTGAGCTAATGGCTCGTACTAATTAATAGCTTATCTAACAAAAAATGGTGCCGGCCAGAGGACTTGAACCCCCAACCTACTGATTACAAGTCAGTTGCTCTACCAGTTGAGCTAGGCCGGCTTAATATAATACAAAAAATGGTGGAGGATGCAGGGCTCGAACCTGCGACCCCCTGCTTGTAAGGCAGGTGCTCTCCCAGCTGAGCTAATCCTCCGGGACATATTATTATGTACAGCCTGGCGGCGTCCTACTCTTGCAAGGACAAAGTCCTAACTACCATCGGCGCTGGAGAGCTTAACTACTGTGTTCGGTATGGGAACAGGTGTGACTTCTCCGCTATTACTACCAGACCATGCTAAAATTTAAGGACAAGATTCATTATAAGCATTCTTGCATCAAAATGCAAGCATCTTTTTGAATTTTGTACCCTAAAAACTAAATAAGAGCGTAATAGTGACATCAAGAATTGTTAGTTAAGTCCTCGATCGATTAGTATTCGTCAGCTGCACGTGTCACCACGCTTCCACCTCGAACCTATCAACCTCATCGTCTCTGAGGGATCTTACTCACTCGAAAGTGATGGGAAGTCTCATCTTGAGGGGGGCTTCATGCTTAGATGCTTTCAGCACTTATCCTTTCCACACGTAGCTACCCAGCTATGCTCCTGGCGGAACAACTGGTACACCAGCGGTGTGTCCATCCCGGTCCTCTCGTACTAAGGACAGCTCCTCTCAAACTTCCAGCGCCCACGACGGATAGGGACCGAACTGTCTCACGACGTTCTGAACCCAGCTCGCGTACCGCTTTAATGGGCGAACAGCCCAACCCTTGGGACCGACTACAGCCCCAGGATGCGATGAGCCGACATCGAGGTGCCAAACCTCCCCGTCGATGTGAACTCTTGGGGGAGATAAGCCTGTTATCCCCGGGGTAGCTTTTATCCGTTGAGCGATGGCCCTTCCATGCGGAACCACCGGATCACTAAGCCCGACTTTCGTCCCTGCTCGACTTGTAGGTCTCGCAGTCAAGCTCCCTTCTGCCTTTACACTCTACGAATGATTTCCAACCATTCTGAGGGAACCTTTGGGCGCCTCCGTTACTCTTTAGGAGGCGACCGCCCCAGTCAAACTGCCCGCCTGACACTGTCTCCGAACCGGATTACGGTCCTGGGTTAGAAGGTCCGTACAGCCAGGGTGGTATCCCACGGATGCCTCCACCGAAGCTAGCGCTCCGGTTTCCAAGGCTCCCACCTATCCTGTACAAGCTGTACCAACATTCAATATCAGGCTACAGTAAAGCTCCACGGGGTCTTTCCGTCCTGTCGCGGGTAATGCGCATCTTCACGCATAGTATAATTTCACCGGGTCTCTCGTTGAGACAGTGCCCAAGTCGTTGCACCTTTCGTGCGGGTCGGAACTTACCCGACAAGGAATTTCGCTACCTTAGGACCGTTATAGTTACGGCCGCCGTTTACTGGGGCTTCGGTTCTAAGCTTCGCACCCGAAGGCGCTAACCTTTCCCCTTAACCTTCCAGCACCGGGCAGGTGTCAGCCCCTATACTTCGCCTTTCGGCTTCGCAGAGACCTGTGTTTTTGCTAAACAGTCGCTTGGGCCTATTCACTGCGGCTCCTCCTTAAAGGAGCACCCCTTCTCCCGAAGTTACGGGGTCATTTTGCCGAGTTCCTTAACGAGAGTTCTCCCGATCACCTTAGGATTCTCTCCTCGCCTACCTGTGTCGGTTTGCGGTACGGGCACCTATGAACTCACTAGAGGCTTTTCTTGGCAGTGTGAAATCCAGAACTTCGGTACTTTAGTTCCCTCCCCATCACAGCTCAGAATTGTTGGACGGATTTGCCAATCCAACTCCCTTGCTGCTTGGGCGCACATTTCCAATCGTACGCATTCCTTATCCTACTGCGTCCCCCCATCGTTCAAACGTTCATGAGGTGGTACAGGAATATCTACCTGTTGTCCATCGCCTACGCCTGTCGGCCTCGGCTTAGGTCCCGACTAACCCTGAGCGGACGAGCCTTCCTCAGGAAACCTTGGGCTTTCGGTGAAAGAGATTCTCACTCTTTTTTCGCTACTCATACCGGCATTCTCACTTCGAAGCGCTCCACCAGTCCTCACGGTCTGACTTCACTGCACTTCGAACGCTCTCCTACCATTGTTCATAGAACAATCCGCAGCTTCGGTGATACGTTTAGCCCCGGTACATTTTCGGCGCAGAGTCACTCGACCAGTGAGCTATTACGCACTCTTTAAATGATGGCTGCTTCTAAGCCAACATCCTGGTTGTCTGGGCAACTCCACATCCTTTTCCACTTAACGTATACTTTGGGACCTTAGCTGGCGGTCTGGGCTGTTTCCCTTTCGACTATGAACCTTATCACCCATAGTCTGACTCCCAGGCTTACGTAGCTGGCATTCGGAGTTTGACTGAATTCGGTAACCCGGTGAGGGCCCCTAGTCCAATCAGTGCTCTACCTCCAGTACGCATCTGCCTGAGGCTAGCCCTAAAGCTATTTCGGAGAGAACCAGCTATCTCCGTGTTCGATTGGCATTTCACCCCTACCCACACCTCATCCCCGCATTTTTCAACATACGTGGGTTCGGGCCTCCAGTCAGTGTTACCTGACCTTCACCCTGGACATGGGTAGATCACACGGTTTCGGGTCTACGACCGCATACTAATTCGCCCTATTCAGACTCGCTTTCGCTGCGGCTCCGTGTCTTCCACTTAACCTCGCATACGATCGTAACTCGCCGGTCCATTCTACAAAAGGTACGCCGTCACCCATTAACGGGCTTCGACTACTTGTAAGCGCACGGTTTCAGGATCTCTTTCACTCCCCTTCCGGGGTGCTTTTCACCTTTCCCTCACGGTACTGGTTCACTATCGGTCACTAGGTAGTATTTAGCCTTGGGAGATGGTCCTCCCAGATTCCGACGGAATTTCTCGTGTTCCGCCGTACTCAGGATCCACTCCGGAGGAAACTCTTTTTCGATTACAGGGCTCTTACCCGCTATGGCTGATCGTTCCAGATCGATTCATCTAAAGAATTTCTTTGTAACTCCAATGGAGTGTCCTACAACCCCAGAAAGCAAGCTTTCTGGTTTGGGCTGATTCCGTTTCGCTCGCCGCTACTTAGGAAATCGCATTTGCTTTCTCTTCCTCCGGGTAATGAGATGTTTCAGTTCCCCGGGTCTGCCACGCGTATCCTATGTATTCAGATACGCGTACTGCTCCATTACGAACAGTGGGTTTCCCCATTCGGAAATCCTCGGATCAAAGTCTACTTACGACTCCCCGAGGCATATCGGTGTTAGTCCCGTCCTTCATCGGCTCCTAGTGCCAAGGCATTCACCGTGCGCTCTTCTTCACTTAACTATCTTTATGATTAAGAACTTACGTTTTTGATGTCGTTGTCTATCTTGCTCTTATTTAGTTTTCAAGGTACAAAAAGAGAGATTCGCATCCCTCAAAACTGAACAAACAACCATGTATGCAAGGCCTACCAATGGCAGGTCTTATCGATGACGACAAGCGTCACCGATTTTCCGTTAAACAGTACGGCTTCCACTACGAATAGCTTCCGCTTTCTGTTTTTCCTTAGAAAGGAGGTGATCCAGCCGCACCTTCCGATACGGCTACCTTGTTACGACTTCACCCCAATCATTGGCCCCACCTTCGGCGGCTGGCTCCATAAAGGTTACCTCACCGACTTCGGGTGTTGCCAACTCTCGTGGTGTGACGGGCGGTGTGTACAAGGCCCGGGAACGTATTCACCGCGGCATGCTGATCCGCGATTACTAGCGATTCCGGCTTCATGTAGGCGAGTTGCAGCCTACAATCCGAACTGAGAATGGTTTTATGGGATTTGCTACACCTCGCGGCTTCGCGTCCCTTTGTTCCATCCATTGTAGCACGTGTGTAGCCCAGGTCATAAGGGGCATGATGATTTGACGTCATCCCCACCTTCCTCCGGTTTGTCACCGGCAGTCACCTTAGAGTGCCCAACTGAATGCTGGCAACTAAGATCAAGGGTTGCGCTCGTTGCGGGACTTAACCCAACATCTCACGACACGAGCTGACGACAACCATGCACCACCTGTCACTCTGTCCCCGAAGGGAACACGATATCTCTATCGCTATCAGAGGATGTCAAGACCTGGTAAGGTTCTTCGCGTTGCTTCGAATTAAACCACATGCTCCACCGCTTGTGCGGGCCCCCGTCAATTCTTTTGAGTTTCAGCCTTGCGGCCGTACTCCCCAGGCGGAGTGCTTAATGCGTTAACTTCAGCACTAAGGGGCGGAAACCCCCTAACACCTAGCACTCATCGTTTACGGCGTGGACTACCAGGGTATCTAATCCTGTTCGCTCCCCACGCTTTCGCTCCTCAGCGTCAGTTACAGACCAGAGAGTCGCCTTCGCCACTGGTGTTCCTCCACATCTCTACGCATTTCACCGCTACACGTGGAATTCCACTCTCCTCTTCTGTACTCAAGTCCTCCAGTTTCCAATGACCCTCCACGGTTAAGCCGTGGGCTTTCACATCAGACTTAAAAGACCGCCTGCGAGCGCTTTACGCCCAATAATTCCGGACAACGCTTGCCCCCTACGTATTACCGCGGCTGCTGGCACGTAGTTAGCCGGGGCTTTCTGGTTAGGTACCGTCATGGTACCGCCCTATTCGAACGATACTTGTTCTTCCCTAACAACAGAGTTTTACGATCCGAAAACCTTCATCACTCACGCGGCGTTGCTCCGTCAGACTTTCGTCCATTGCGGAAGATTCCCTACTGCTGCCTCCCGTAGGAGTCTGGGCCGTGTCTCAGTCCCAGTGTGGCCGATCACCCTCTCAGGTCGGCTACGCATCGTCGCCTTGGTAGGCCATTACCCCACCAACTAGCTAATGCGACGCGGGCCCATCTGTAAGTGACAGCAAAAGCCGCCTTTCAACTTTCTACCATGTGATAAAAAGTATTATTCGGTATTAGCTCCGGTTTCCCGGGGTTATCCCAATCTTACAGGTAGGTTGCCCACGTGTTACTCACCCGTCCGCCGCTCGTTCCACAAGCTCACACCCCGAAGGGTGATTGCTTGCTTCCCGCGCTCGACTTGCATGTATTAGGCACGCCGCCAGCGTTCGTCCTGAGCCAAGATCAAACTCTCCAAAAAAGTTTGAATAAAATCGACACCAATCGATTTTATCAATTGTCTTAGCTTTGTTTCGTTACTTACATACTTGGTTGTTTTGTTCAGTTTTCAAGGATCGAATTAATTGCCGTCTCAATTTGGCGACTTTATTAATATACCACTTAAAAATAATAAAGTCAATAACTTTTTAATTATTTTTTTGAAACAAACAAATGTTAAGGTTGTTCAAAAGACAACGTAATCTAATTTACCATGTTTTTAGAATGAAATCAAGAGAAATATAAAAAAGAGATAATTGGAAATTATTGCAACGCATTTCAACCCGTTTAACAAGCAGAAACTAACCAAGAAAAAGAGGTTATGAGAGAATCAAAAAATCTTCAATTGACAAATGGCAATTCTTTCGTTCACGGTTCTTCTAATCTCCTCCAACGCACAGGTCTTGCTAGCGTCGACGTTGTAACAGGATAAGGAAAGCTACTCTGAAAAAGCATCACACGAAGAAATCGGCCTTAATTTTCAAGGACGTTGCGAACTTAATCAATCTTATTTCTAATTTGACACCTTTTTAAACATGCTCTAATAATCAAGGAAAACCCAACCAAAAATACTTTACCGTAAATTAAAAAGACAACCTAGCAACCCTTCTCTTTAAAGGCTTTGCTAAGATGTCTTTCCTTACTTTTATTTATTACGCATTTGTGGGAAAAGTAGTACATCACGTATGGAAGGCGAATTCGTTAAAAGCATAACTAGACGATCAATACCAATACCGAGTCCCCCAGTAGGTGGCATACCGTACTCTAACGCTTCTAGGAAATCATCATCCATTAGGTGCGCTTCGTCATTTCCTTGTTCGCGTTCCTTGAGTTGTGACTCAAAACGTTCACGTTGATCAATTGGGTCGTTTAATTCACTAAAGGCATTTGCGTGTTCACGTCCAACAATAAATAATTCAAATCGATCGGTAAAACGACCATCTTCTTTAGTTTTTTTAGCAAGTGGTGAAATTTCAACAGGGTGACCAAATATAAAGGTAGGTTGAATTAGCTTTTCCTCTATTCTCTGTTCAAAGAATTCATTCACCACATGCCCAAATGTCATCGAATCCTGGATTTGTATGCCGTGCTCTTTTGCTAACCCACGGGCATCTTCATCACTCATTTCTTGCCAGAAGTCTACTCCTGTATATTCTTTAACGGCATCAACCATATGCAGTCTTTTCCATCTTGGAGCAAGTGAAATTTCTTCCTCCCCATACATTACTGTTGTATCACCTAATACTTCTTTCGCAATATGTGCAACCATGTTTTCTGTTAGTTCCATTACATCATGGAAATCTGCATATGCTTCATAAAGTTCCATCATTGTAAACTCAGGGTTATGTCTTGTTGAAACACCCTCGTTTCGGAAAACGCGGCCAATTTCATACACCTTTTCCATTCCACCAACAATTAGGCGTTTTAGGTGTAATTCAATCGCAATTCGCATATACAATGGAATATCTAATGCATTGTGATGGGTTTCAAATGGACGCGCAGACGCTCCACCAGGAATGCTATGCATCAGTGGAGTTTCCACTTCCAAAAATCCTTGTCCGTCAAGATACTTGCGCATTGATTGAATGATTTTACTACGTAATACAAACGTATCTCTACTGGAAACATTCGTAATTAAATCTAAATAACGTTGACGATAGCGTTGTTCGATATCCTTAAGTCCATGATACTTTTCTGGTAGTGGGCGTAGTGACTTTGATAACAAATGGAATTCTGTAACCTTTACAGACAGTTCACCAACTTTAGTTTTGAACATAACACCTGTTACCCCAATAATATCTCCCATATCCGTTGTATTGAACGTTTCATAAGCAGCGTCACCAATCATATCTTTTCGTACGTAAATTTGCAGCTGCCCACTTAAATCTTGGACATGAGCAAATCCTGCTTTTCCTTTTCCACGTTTCGTCATCATACGTCCAGCAATAGTAACACGATCGGTTTTCTCTTCTAATTCTTCTTTTGAAAATTGATCATATTGTTCTACTAGCGCTTCTGTTGAGTGAGTACGCTCAAATTTTCCACCAAAAGGATCGACACCTTGCTCTCGAAATGTTTGCAGTTTTTCACGACGAACTCGCATTTGTTCATTTATTTCTTCTGACATCATTACCACTCCAATAAGTACAAATTTTTCTTTATCATTGACCGTACAAGTCATTTTGAACCGTTTATCGTTCATTATATAGGAAATATCAATTTATTTCATGTATTGACTAAGCACACAAAGCTAAGTTTAGAAAACTTGGCTAATCCCCAAGCTATAATGGGCGAAAGCTTAGTTGTACTTACTGATATCCACTAAAAAATTACATTCCCTCTTATCAGTGAAAAAAACTGCCAGTCCAAAACTGGCAGAATCACGTTTTATCCTAGTCAAAAGCAATTATGACGCGATATTTGCTACTAATCCTGAGCCAAATTCTTTGAACGTTAATCGGAATGCATAATTACAAACCCCTGCCATCGGGGCAAGAACTACTTTGTTAGGAATGGAAATATCACCAATTTGAAACATTACTACGTCTTCTTTAAATTTTCACTTTTGCCGATTAACTCTTCCTTTGAAACAGCTAAGGTTGTTGCGATTTGATCAAGAACTACAGCGGGAGCTTCCTTATCCCCGCGCTCTAAACATCTAAGTTCCGCGATTGAAACATGTATGTCTTTTGCTAGACCTACCTGAGTATAACCCTTTAATTTACGAAATGCCTTTATTCGTCTACCGACTCTGGAGGTGACCATACTCTAACATCCTTTACATCTTGCTCTGTCAAATCGTTCACATAATCTGACACGCGGTTTCCTTCATCACCAATTGGTAATTCAGGGTTTATTTCATATAATGGTATAAGTACAAATGCCCGTTCATGCATTCTTGGGTGCGGCAAAATTAATCGTTCTGTTTTTCTATTTTCATTATTATAGATTAAAATGTCAAGGTCTATTGTACGAGGTCCAAATCTAATTTCCCGTTTGCGCCCTAGTTCTTGCTCAACTTGTTGGCATATATCTAGTAAATCAATTGGTTTAAGTTCTGTTTCTATTTGAATGACCATGTTTAAAAAGTCTGCCTGATCCGTATATCCAACTGGTGCTGTCTCATAAATAGTTGACTGATTCTTAATCACAATATGGTAATGTGCGCTAAGCTCATGTAATGCCTTTTGTAAGTGGGTCAAACGCGGCTCAATATTTGTTCCAAGTGCTAAAAAAACAGTATTCATTATATTTTCTCCCTAAAAATTTCTACCGCTACAGACTCGTAATGACCGCGAATTGGTGGATCTGGTTTTATAAGTTTAACCTGACAGGCCTGTAATAAGTCAAAACTAGATAAAAGCTTCCTAGCAATTTCTTCTGCAACTGCTTCAATTAGATTTTTCGCGTAACCCTCCACTACTGCTTGAATCACCTCATACACAAGGCCATAGTGGATAGAATCTTCCATTTTGTCACTTTCACCAGCATGTGTTAAGTCTACTAGCAATTCCACATCAACATTAAAACGTTGCCCCAACTTATTTTCCTCTGGGAGCAGTCCATGATACCCGTAAAATTGTAAATTCTTCATGATGATTTTATCCATTTTTCTTATTACCTCCAGCTACCATCGCATCCATCATTTTAGCTAATTCTACATTTCGCTTCACATCATGGACTCGAACAAGTTGCACCCCTTTTTGGATTCCAAGACAGGTTGTGGCACCTGTTCCATTGTCGCGCTCCTCAGGTGGAAGGTCTAGAATGTGACCGATAAACCTTTTACGGGATGTCCCTAGTAAAACTGGATATTTCATTTCTACAAATACTTCTAGATGATTCATAGCCACAAGATTATCTGCCTGAGTCTTGGCAAACCCAATTCCAGGATCAAGGATGATATTTTCTTTTTTCACACCTGCTTTTAATGCAATCTCAATGCTTTCCGACAAATCCTTTTTCATGTCATCAATAAGTGACACATAGTTTTTATTCGGCCGGTTGTGCATCAATACGATCGGGACACTATATTCCGCGGCAACTTTCGCTATTTCGGGTTCCTTTTTTGCTCCCCAAACATCATTTATGATAGATGCTCCCGCTTCTACTGCCGCTCTAGCTGTTTCTGCTTTAAAGGTATCAATAGAAATGGGTATTTTTACCGCTTTCTTCACAGCTTCAATTGCTGGAACGACTCGCTTAATTTCTTCTTCTACAGAAACTGGTTTATGATTAGGACGAGTTGATTCTCCTCCAATATCAATAATGTCAGCACCTTGTTTCTCCATTTCAATGGCTTGTGCAACAGCTTTTTCTATTGTTGTATAACTTCCACCATCTGAAAAGGAATCTGGGGTGACATTTAAAATTCCCATGATATGTGTTCGTGCTGATAGGTCATAGTTAATAGCTCTTGTTTTCAAAATTGCTTGCATAATCATACCTTCTTCCAATGCTATTATTCTACACTATTGTATCATTGGACAAAAAAAAGGACTAGTACTGAATCAGTACTAGTCCTTAATCATAATTATTGATCGTTCTCATCAAATTCGTATAGTGGAGTTGATAAGTAGCGCTCCCCATTACTTGGAAGTATGGCAACAACCTTCTTACCTTTACCAAGCTTTTTAGCAACTTGTTTAGCAGCTGCGATTGCAGCCCCTGATGATATACCGCCAAGAATACCATCATTTTTTGCAACCTCTCGGGACGTTGCAAATGCATCTTCATTTGTAATCCGGATCACTTCATCATATACATCGGTATCTAACACTTTTGGTATAAATCCCGCACCTAATCCTTGTATTTTATGTGGTCCAGGAGAACCGCCAGATAAGATGGCAGAGTCTGATGGTTCAACCGCATATAACTTTACTCCGTCAAAATGCTCTTTTAAAACTCTTCCCGCTCCAGTTATTGTTCCACCTGTGCCAATACCAGAGATAAATGCATCTAGTCCATCTTTCATTTGTTCTACGATTTCTTTTCCCGTCGTACGTGCATGTACATCTGGATTTGCTTTATTGTTAAACTGCTGAGGCATAAAATAGCCATTTTCCTCTTTTAACTCCTCTGCTTTTTTAATAGCAGTGTTCATTCCACCTGAACCTGGTGTTAAAATTAATTTAGCTCCATATGCACGTAGTAAATTTTGACGTTCTTTACTCATAGTATCAGGCATTACTAATATCGTTTTATAACCTTTTGCAGCACCAACCATTGCTAAACCAATTCCCGTGTTACCGCTTGTTGGTTCAATAATGGTGTCGCCTTCCTTTAAAACGCCTTCCTCTTCTGCTGCCTCTATCATTGCTAATGCAATACGATCCTTTACCGAACTTCCGGGATTCATATACTCTAGTTTTAAATAAATATCTGCACTATCTGGATCTGCTGAACGATTTAATTTAACCATTGGTGTTTCACCAATTAAACCAGCGATATTATCTGCAACTCTCATATAACTTCCTCCTAATTCCTAGTAAATTTGTAGGATTTATTAATAATGTACGCGTTAAAATGGGAATTGTCAAACATTATATATAAGTTAGACGCTATTTTTTACTTTCTTCATATACCCATTTAATATCTAATTTATTCCAAAGTGGTTCAGTGGTTAAAGATTGATCTAGTTGGTCTAATGCCAGTTCCCTTTTTAAATAAGGTTTAATCTCCTTGTAGGTGAAATTGATATCAGGTAACAAACGATGAAGGTAGATAATAGCTACACCTGTATTGCTTTTAAATGGCTCGCTATATGTTCCAGCGTCCATTTCCTTTGCTGTTTCAAAGTAACCCATCGGTAAAAATTGACTGTTGGTCTGAAAATAGCCAAGATATCCACCATCTTTTTTTGTATCCTCATCAATAGAATATTCCTTCGCAAGTAATGAAAAAGATGCACCATTATCTAATTCCTTTTTTACTTTCTCAGCTGTTTTCGTATTCTTTACGATGATATGTGATACTTTCATTGATGCGGAAAAATCGTATTGATTTTTATAGTTATCGTAGTAAGATTTCATTTCTTCCTCGGAGATGGTAGTGTCCATGGTTAGTAAAGCACCTAATTGATAACGGTAGATAATATCCTCCCGCCACTCTTTTTCCTTTTGCTTTACCTCCTTTGGGGTCATTGGACCCTGCATACCAGTCAATAATGCCAACTCACGTTTAATAACCTTTTCACTAACCTCTATTTCATGTTCAGCTGCCAACTGTTTTACAATTTTCGTGTCAATCATTCGCTTTAATTGTTCTTTCCCATGCGTTTCGCGGAGCGTAGACATCCAAGAATCATAAGAAATAGTTTCTCCATCTATCGTAGCGACTGGCTCTTTGACATCCACTTCAGTGTTCTCATTATTTAGTATGATTTTTCCTTGTTGTTTATTCCAAAATAAAAGTGTTGCCACATTCGTTATCAATAGTACAACTATTATCCCTAGTAATAATCTTTTCGGCATATAAAGCTCCCTATCTTATTATTTATCTGTTTGCTTTAGCAAATTCAAATCTTGCTCATCAAATTGATAAACCTCATTACAAAAATGGCAAGTAGCCTCTGCCCCATGGTCTTCATCAATCATTTTTTGAATTTCTTCATTACCTAACCCACTAATTGCTTGCTCTATACGATCCTTTGAGCACTTACAGGTAAAGGAAATTGGCAATGTTTCATGCATTTTTATTTCTTCGTTTCCAAATAAACGTTGTAAAATTTCTTCTGGCGAATTACCCTCTCGAATTAACGTGGAGATTGCTGGGAAGGTCTGAATTTGTTCCTCTAGTCGTTCAATGACCTCTTCATCTGCACCAGGCATTACTTGGATGATAAAGCCACCTGCCGCTAATACAGAGTGGTCTGGATTAATTAATACCCCTGCACCAACAGCAGATGGAACTTGCTCAGAATTAGCAAAATAATACGTGAAATCCTCACTTATTTCGCCAGATATGATAGGGACCTGTCCTGTGAAAAAATCCTTTAATCCTAAATCCTTGATAACACTAATATTTCCTTCTGTACCAACTGCTCGTGCGACGTCTAATTTACCATGTTGATTTAATTCAAAATCAACATGGGGATTCGTTACATAGCCACGAACCTCGCCACGACTGTTCGCGTCTGCAATGATTGGACCTATTGGACCATTTCCTTCCACTTTAACCGTTAAGGAATCTTCACCTTTCAACATAGCGCCCATCATAGCTGAAATGGTAATTGTACGTCCGAGAGCTGCCGAAGTGGTTGCCCATGAATCATGACGTCTTTGGGCTTCGCTTACCGTTTCCGTAGTGACACTCGCATAAGCACGAACCAGTCCCTTATATGTTGTAGCCTTTACTAAATAATCTTTCATTGAAAACTCTCCTTTATGAGTTCATCTCTTGGTTGCGTTTATAAATGATATACAAACCTTTTAAGGTCAGGTTTGTATCTACGTAGTCTATTGTCTTTGAATCATCAGCAATTAGCTTAGCAAGCCCGCCAGTCGCAACCACTTTCGGAGTTTTATTCGCCTGCTCTATTATCCTTGATACTACTTCATCAACTTGTCCTATATATCCATAATATATCCCAGCCTGCATTGCTTCGACTGTGGAAGTACCGATAACATTTGACGGACTAGTAATCTCTACCTTAGGAAGTTTAGAAGCCTTTTGGTATAATGCTTCAAGTGAAATATGAATCCCAGGCGCTATGGCACCACCCTCATATTCTTGCTTTTCGTTCACATAACAGTAGGTTGTAGCAGTCCCAAAATCGATAATCACGAGTGGTGATCCATATTCCTCTATCGCGCCAACTGCATTCACAATTCTATCGGCACCAATTTCTTTTGGATTTGGGTATTTCATCGGTAAAAAGGATTCAAAACTATCTTTCCCTATAACCAATGCTTCTTGATTAAAATATTTTCTACACATTTTCTCTAAAGCAAACATAATCGGTGGTACAACTGAAGATATAATAATCCCATGAATATCCGTAAATGAAATTCCCTTGTGTTCCAATAACGATTTTATTAGCATACCAAACTCATCTTCAGTTTTATAGCGATCCGTTTTAATTCGCCATTCATGCGTTAATTGATCATTTTCAAATACACCTAAAACGGTATTGGTATTCCCCACATCCAGAACAAAAAGCATTGTTATAATCATACCTTTCTATCTCACATAATGATTACTAGCATTTTCTATTTCCTTAAATATATCACAATTTTATTTGCGATTACACAAGCGTAAGCGATTACCGTATAACCTGTGGCTTCATCGGAACTAGTATGTCCTGTACGCCAGAGCTTGGACGTACTTGCATCATATAAAAAGGCTGTTTTCGTAAAGAATGTTGCTTTTGAGAGAGTGGATATAAACTGCGACATAACATACCGCTCGGAAATACATTACGATGTAACTGCTGGCTGCGTTGTGTGATATAAACAATCAAATAAATTAAAATTGTTAAGCTCAACCCTAGTGAAGGAAATCCACGTAGACTCCTGCTTAGAAAGCGAAGACGATGAAACCCCACAGAGAGCGGTCTTTGCGATCGAGGAGGCTCATCGCGAGCCCACGGAAAGCGAAGTGGATTTCCGGAACGATTGACCAACCACCAAAACCAGCAATTACGTCGCATTTTTTATCAACTATGAAGATGAAAAAGCAACAATGCATACGAAAACAGCCTATAAAAACAACCCCTCATCTATCACGAAGGGTTGTTTTATAATACGTGCTATTCTTTTTTATTTTGATCGTCTGAACTAGAAGGCTCATCAGATTTCTCATCATGAACATCCTCTTCTAATTCTTTATCTGCTCGTTCTTTTGCTTCTTCAAACGTTTCTGGATTAGCATCATCCTGTTTCGGTTGGATATTTACTCTAAGATCCTTTTCTTCTGTAGAATCAGTAGTTGCAATTGCTGAGTCTTCGGCAGGCTCCGGGAGAACTCCATCATTAAACAATCCTTTGATTTGTTTTGCATCTAATGTTTCTACTTTTAAAAGCGTTTGTGCAACAAGTTCCAATTTATCTTTGTTGTCAGTAAGAATTGTTTTCGCACGGTCGTAACAGAAGTTAATAAAGTTTTGCATTTCCTGGTCAATATCGTGAGCAATCTCATCACTATACGTTTGTTCATTCTGAATGTCACGTCCAAGAAATACCTGACTGCCTCCACCACTTGTAAACTGCAGTGGACCAATTTTATCGCTCATACCATATTCAGTAATCATTTTACGTGCAATTGCTGTGGCACGTTGGAAGTCATTAGAAGCACCAGTACTTACTTCACCAAATATTACTTCTTCGGCCACACGTCCACCTAACAATCCAGTAATTTTATCGAGTAACTCTGGTTTTGTCATAAAGTAACGATCTTCTCTTGGAAGCATAACAGCGTATCCGCCAGCTTGACCACGAGGTACAATTGTAACTTTATGTACCATATCCGCATCATCCAAGACCATCCCAATAATCGTGTGTCCACTTTCATGGTATGCCACAATGTTACGTTCTTTTTTGGAAATAACTTTTCCTTTTTTCTGTGGTCCCGCAATAACTCGGTCAATTGCTTCATCAACATCTAACATATCAATTGTGGTTTTACTGCTACGTGCCGCTACTAACGCAGCTTCATTTAATAAGTTTTCTAAGTCAGCACCAGAAAAACCTGGAGTTCGCATTGCAATTGTTTTTAAATCAACGCTATCATCAATTGGTTTATCCTTTGAGTGAACCGCTAATACTTCCTGGCGGCCTTTAACATCTGGGCGTTCAACTGTGATTTGACGGTCAAAACGACCTGGACGTAATAATGCTGGATCAAGAATATCTGGGCGGTTTGTTGCTGCGATAATGATGATACCTTCATTTACACCAAATCCGTCCATTTCAACAAGTAATTGGTTTAGTGTTTGCTCACGTTCATCGTGACCTCCACCAAGACCAGCACCACGTTGACGACCAACTGCATCGATCTCATCAATAAAGATAATACAAGGTGCGTTTTTCTTCGCATTTTCAAATAAATCACGTACACGAGAAGCACCTACGCCGACAAACATTTCAACAAAGTCTGAACCACTAATAGAGAAAAATGGTTTTCCAGCTTCACCAGCAACAGCACGTGCAAGTAGTGTTTTACCTGTTCCAGGAGGTCCAACAAGCAAGACACCTTTAGGAATTCGGGCTCCAACTGCTGAGAATTTACGTGGATCCTTCAAAAAGTCAACAACTTCAACAAGCTCTTGCTTTTCTTCATCTGCTCCTGCTACATCTTTAAAGCGAACCTTTTTCTTATCTTCAGAGAACATCTTCGCCTTACTCTTACCAAAGTTCATCACACGGCCGCCACCGCCACCTTGTGATTGGCTAAGTATAAAGAAGAAAAATAGTCCTATGATTAAAAACGGGATCATGGTTGTTAAAAATGTAACCCATCCGCTCGGTTGCTCTTCTTGCTCGATATTTAATACACTTTGTTCTGAAGCTGTTTCATAAATATTTGCAACAATATTGGTGTTTTCTGGTACTTGGGCAATAAATGGTGTATCCCCCTCGTTCAGTTCACCAGTAATTCTTATAATCTTATTTACAGGTTGCATCGTCATTTCTGCAATATCACCATTGTTTAGTGCCTGCATAAATTCTTCTACATTTAATTCTTCTGCTTGCTCATCTTGGCCTCTGAATAATTCTATGACAGCTACAACAACTAGAAAAATCAAGAACCAAAAGAAAACATTCCGCATTAATCGTTTCATTGCCAACCTCCTCCCAAACGGGAAAAACTATATAACATAGTACCACAGGAAAAAGTTTCAATACAACTAATTCCACTCATATATGTCATTGTTTTTAAACTATTTTTATCTTTCTATTCTACATCATATTGAACGAAGTAATACCGATCATTTAGTAAAAAACCAATAAAAGTTTTCTTATTCAGCTTCTCCACCATAAATTTTAGGTTTTAGAACACCAATGTATGGTAAATTGCGGTACTTTTCTTCATAATCCAATCCATAACCGACTACAAATTCGTCTGGTACATTGAAGCCAATAATATCTGCTTTAATATGTGCCGTTCTACCTGAAGGTTTATCCAGCAACGTAACAATTCGAATGGATTTCGCTTTACGATATTTGAACAAATCCACCAAGTAACTGAGCGTAAGACCACTGTCAATAATATCTTCAATAATTAGAAGATCACGCCCTTCTACCTTTGTATCCAAATCTTTAACAATTTTTACTTCTCCAGAAGAACGGGTCTTTCCACCATAACTGGAAACATCCATAAAATCCATTTCTAGGTGTGTATCTGTATGCCGCAAAACGTCTGACATAAATGGCATTGCACCTTTTAAAACACCAATTGCTAAAGGGAATTTTCCATCATATTCCTCCGTCAACTGCTTGCCAATTTCTTCGCACTTCTTAGCGATTTCCTCTTTCGTAACCAATATTTGTTCAATATCGTTATGCATGTTTGTTCCTCCTACATACCAGCTTTTTCTAAATATAGTTGAATAAATGAGGTGTCTTTTGTTTGATGACTAGGCTGACCTTGTTTTAACCCGACGAGCCACAAGACTTCACCATTATTATCTGTCACAATTGGCCATGTATCTCGAAATCTCGCTGGAATTTTTTCATCAATAAAAATATCCTTAATCTTCTTACTCCCGTTTAATCCTTTCCAAGTCATTCTATCGCCTGTCCTTCGCGTTCTAATATGTAATGGCAAAGCAACTTGGTTTCTACCGCATAAAAATTTTTCCTGACTTTTATTATGTGATTCTTTCGTAAAATCAGCATGAATAACTGATCCATCTGATAATATAACGTGACCAGGAATGTTTATGACTTTATGAAAAGGAGAAGAGTTAGGCGGTTTATTTTCGAAGTAAACTATCAGCTTACAATAGGACTTCACAACCTTTAGACGATGAGGAAAATCCAGTCTACCATTGGCTTTTTGACTACTCAATAATGCAAAAAACTGCTCCTCATGCATATACGATAAATTTTTAGGCAATTCATCATATAGATATTTTAATATTAGATGATAGGCTCGCCTTTGTAAAGCAGTGTGATAACCCTGGAACAAATTTATGTCAAAAGAAGCACAATTTTCACTTCTATCGAGCAAAATCACCTGTTGTACAAGCTTTTTGGCCTCTTCACTCAAATAATCTTCATCTGTTTGCAAGGACTTGCTTAATTGTTGTGCTGTACTATGTATAGTATGATTTTGATTTTTTAGTAACGGAAGAACATATTGACGAAAATAATTTCTTGTATAATCTGTTTTTTCGTTTGATGGATCAAGTCTTGAGTGAATTCCATTCTTTTGGCAATAAGAATGAATATCTTTTTTGGTAATGCTTAAAAAAGGGCGAATAATCGTGCCATTGTTAAATGGACGTTTAACAGGAATGCCAGACATTGCTCTACTGTTGGAGGAACGAACAAACCCCATCAACATGGTTTCAACCTGATCATCTCCGTGGTGGCCAAGCGCTAAATAATCAGCATTGTATTCTTCCATTTTTTCAAAAAAGAATTGGTACCGCATTTCCCTAGCTGCAACTTGTGTCCCAACATGCCTCTTTTCTTTATACGAAGGAACGTCTAAGGAAGTTCCACAAAATTTAATATTCCATTTGTCACAAGTACTTTCCACAAAGCGAAGATCCTCTTTTGATTCTTCCCCTCGTAGCTGATGATCAACTGTGAGAGCCACAAGTTTTAGATTCCATTCATTCTTAATTGAATCAAGAAAATGAAGAAGTGCCATCGAATCAGGACCGCCTGAAACACCAATTAATAGAGTTGAATTGGGCTTTATTAATCGATTTTGTTTCATAAATGCCAGCACGTTATCTTTCATTTTTATGTTCATCCTTCATCCAAGAATAGTAGTGGAACTCCTATATCCTAACACATTATTTTATGGTAAGAACAGGGAAACGATGTAATAAAATAACGCAATTAATGATATACCTGTTGATTCGACTAGTAGTGATGCCTTCTGGTTGCTACGTTTCCTTGTCATGCTTGGCTTAGGCCGCTTAAGTATTTGTTCTACATCCTGCTTCATTTCAGCACTAGATTGATATTTTCCTTGAATTGCTTTTTCGAAACAAGGTAAATATGGTCTAAGGGGCGCAACATTCCTTACCTTAGATAGAATGGTTACTTCAGCGTTATTACCTCTCTCAAACTGATTTGGGTAATATAATTTTACAAAAACCATTACAAGCGCAAACAAATCATAGCTTGGTTCAGCCCGCCTAGAACCTATTCCCCAATATCCACGATCATAAAACTCTGTATATTCTTTTATTGCTCGACCTATTTGTGTTGTTCCACCTACATCAATCCAGCGTATTCTAGGCGGAGAATGGAGTATTAATAGATTTTCTTCTTTCAAATCCCCAAATACCCACCCGGCTTTATGAAGATCGGCTAAATCATCAAGGAGCTGTAACATAAATACGCCCACCCAAGTACTACCGTTATGTTTAATAAACGTGGATAATGATTGCCCACGTAGATATTCCATAACATAGAATGAATAGACCTGACCACGTGATGTGATAAAGTCATCAACATCAACTAAATAAGGTCCAAGACTACTACCTTGGACCTTTTGTAACGATTTTAATACATTGACTTCCATGGTCATAGACATACTCTTATCACTTATTTTTAATGCTACTTGTTTCCCGCTACTATCACAAAGGTATACACTTCCAATTGCTCCACTACCTAGCTTTTCAATTACAGTATACCGTTTATTATGCCATTTTCCCGTTACTAATGTCCCGGGGTTAAGTTCAATACCGCGCTTCTTCGATTGGTGGCTCATCTTCATCGTTAAAGCTCCTTAACAAGCTTGTTTTACCAAATTGGTACATGGCCTCGCGTAGTGCTGGTCCTGTTGGCGTAATCCCACCACTAGTCAATCTAGGGAAAATAGCAGATATGGAATCAAGCTTTGGTGACCAATCCAATATTTGTTTAATGTCTTTTCGTCGACCTGGAAAAGTAAAGACACAGAATCTGTTTCTTCCAATTCGTGCATTTAAGCTAATAGATAAATCGATCAGTGCCTCCTTAACGGTAGGTATCTTATCATGCATGCTAGCACTCGTATCTACTAAGATAAGAACTTCGAGATCACAAGTTTCTCCTAACTCTTCTACTACTTCCATAATTTCTCCGCGTTTGTCAGGTTCTAGCTCGTCCATTGTTTGATTCGGTCCAAGGATCTGTTGCAATTCTTGATTCACAAACCCCTGTAATGTTTGTGTCATTGCCTGCTTTGTCACCATTTGTACCGTTTGTGATAGTGACTGTTTATAAACAATTTGGCTTACACCACCACCGGATTGCGCGACTTCTTCAACCTCTTCTAATCCATCAGGTTGCTCTGTTTGATCGTCTTCCATAATTCCTATAACATTGACGGTAATTCCTTGCTGGTGCGCAAGTGCAGCTGTAGCAGCAGGGTCCTCTCCTTTATTGGAACAACCATCTGTAATTAACAAAATCTGTTTTAACGTACCTTTTTTCATACAATCCACCTCCTATTATTCCATCACCATCATCGCCAAAATAACAGGAAAATATACGGAGGTGGGCACGTAATCAAATACTTATTTAATGTTTAGTTTGGTCATTGTGCATGCTTATGGCCTGCTGGAATTGCCGCCCATTGTGGCGTATTTTTATTTATTTTTGCAACCATGACTGTCATGTCATCTGCAATTTCACCTGATCTGGTTCGAACTACTTCTTCTAATAGTAAATCTGCAACCTCTTGTGGATCAACGGTTTTCATTTCACGAATCTTGCGTTTCAACCAAACGTCGACATTTTCCACATGCTTTGGTCCTTCAAAAATACCGTCACTCATCATGATTAGCAGATCATCAGCCATTAATTGTTCTTTTACGATGTCGACATCAAATTCTTGAATGATACCCATTGGCAAATTACTACCCTCTACCTTTATCATTTCATCGCCGCGTTTAATAAAACTCGGTGTCGATCCGATCTTCAAAAAGCGGACTGCAGCATTGTGCAAATTAATAACAGCAAGATCAAGGGTGGCAAACATTTCATCGGTTGAACGTAACGAAAGGATTGAGTTTATCGATTTAATCGCTACTTTCTCTGGAATCCCGGTTTGTAAAATTTGTTGCAATAACCGTAACGTTTCTACACTTTCCTCGTGTGCCCGTTCACCATTTCCCATTCCGTCACTAATAGCCATTGCATATTTCCCTGTTCCTAATTCTATCGTTGTGTGGCTATCTCCAGAAATGACTCCCCCCCCCTTAGCTGCATGGGATACCCCGGTCTCTACAACATACTCTTTGGCAGAACCAAATACAATAAAGCAGCTACCATTTGGAAATGGCGAAATATCCTCTTGTTTTACCACAACAACTTCATTCATAATATCAGACAGCATTGGCGCAATTAACTTTGCACCTTCCCCGCGATACTCATATAAATTAACCATCATTTCAATATCAATATTTCCCTTATCCAAACTAAAGATATCTAGTTTTTCAATATCAATCCCCATTTGCTCTAATCCTTGGACTATCTGCATCTCCTGTTGTTCATGGTGATGCCGTTCCTTTAATATTTCTTTTGCGAAATCATCCATGACCTCTGACACACCTTGAAGCTGTTCTGCTACAAATCGCTTACTTTCTGATACTTGTTTTTGTAATCGCCTGTTCGCCTCAAAAAGGGTTAATTCTTCTTTCATCACGTCCATCACCTTTTTTGATTTTACACAATGGTTTTCAAAGGCACGCATATCCCTTGGACTAGGTTCTCGTTCCTCAACCAGATCATTCTTTAAACCTTCCATTAGAGAATAGGATTTATCAAATTGTTGTTGCCAGCACCTATTTTTCATAAAACATCCCTGACATGTTTTTTCCGTCACCTGACTTAAAAAATAATCCGTTTCACGCTTATAGTCAGCATCTTGCTCAGCTGGACTGTATTCAACGGTTTGAAAGCTTTTTGACAGCGCCTCAAAAACATCAGAAAATTGTTCAACCCGTTTAGCAGTCACATTTCGAACCTTTTGTAAATATTGTTCTTGCTCGTTTGTATACTCGTCCGTTCCCGGAATATAACGAGAAAGCTTCTTAAACCAGCTTGCCGGTGTGAGAAAGAATAGTAGAATTGCTATAGATGATTCTAGTATAGAAGGAAGCAAATTAGCTGAATCCCCATAGATACCTACTAAAAAGGTTCCAACAAATAAACCAATACTAACGCCTATCTTATTCCCTTCTTTTAACAATCCTCCAAGTAATCCAGAAAAAGCAAGTAAACTCATTTGATAAAGATTCGCGACATTCGCTAGTGAGAGTATGAGACCAGCTACAACTCCAACCGTCGACCCAACTGCCGCACCTCCAACAAATGCAAGCATCAAAACAAAATAGCGAGAGAAAACTTGTTCCATCGATGCATCGTATATTTCCCAACCAATTGTTCCCGTTAATATAGAAGCAAGTAGAATGATCATACAAACAATTTCTTCGTTCTTTAAAGTGGGTTTATATTTTTTTTGTGATAATAATGGAATGCTTTGCATAAATATCAATACTAGAACTAAACCTAATACTCCTTCTACAACTAACAGCATCCATTCATAGGATGTAAGCCTGTCAGTAATCGAATAAAGCATTAAACGCGGTGCGATAGTCGCTAAGAAAACAAAAAGCAGAATTACTCTCTGTTGATTTTTAACATTCTTAAACAATCCAGCAAGAAAAATAAATACAAACATTGCTAGCAAAATAAATATTCCTTGATCAATCGAGTAACTTAATGCTCCCGCAAAAACTGCAAGCATAACCTTAGCTGCTTTTTCTTTATGTACAAGCCAAATGGTAGCTAAAAATGCAACAGAAAACGGAGAGACTTCAGATAAAATGACAGCTCGTCCCAACAAAAAACCTACCATAAAAAATAGCCAACCTTTTTCTAGTAAGATAGATTGGGTTGTCGAATATACCTTTCTCCGCCACTTACTCATAACACCTTGTTCTGCTCCGAACGCCTTAGATTCCAACCTTGGTATTGAATCCATCATACAAATCCACTCCCTCTTAGAGTAATTAAATCATAGGATGAATTTTTTTTTTGTCAAAACAAGAGAGGATATTCATAAAATCGTTCGACTATCTTCTTTTTTTATCAATCAGTTTTCTACAAGAATAAACGTATTCCTTACATTCTTGACTAAACAATTCTTTCTTTTGAAGTAATTTATTTAGTCATTCCCTCCATAAAGCCCCTGTTTAAAGCTACTCATTAACCATCTTGTTATACCATCAAAATTCGATACAATTATAGTTTTTGTAATAATATTGACGAAAGGAACATTTGTTCCATCAAAACCAAATGCATTCTTCATAATAGGCTTTAGCTCGTCATTCTTTATTAAACGCACTAAACCTGAAGTGAAAGAAGTTTAACCCAGAGCAAACAGAAGCCTATTATACAATAATTTCCCAGGAAATGAATGAAAGGATTGACACCATCCGCTTGGTGATGTATTATAAATTTTGTGGCTAAATTTGGCGGCGTAGCTCAGCTGGCGAGAGCGTACGGTTCATACCCGTGAGGTCGGGGGTTCGATCCCCTCTGCCGCTATCAAAAATAAGGAAAAGGGATTGAGTTCAAATTGGATTCAATCCTTTTTTGTTTGTAGAATTGTAATTAGGGGCCGCCAAGAGTTTATTGACGGTTATAAATTGATATCAGCTGTTATATTTGAATAACGGCAGATAAATTTGTGAATCCGCGGATAAGTAAGGTCCAGAGAGTTTATTTTGCAGTTAAGAAAGTATAAATCCTTTCTTACTGCATAAGTGCAACTAAGGCTTGGCGATAAGCCAAGTTTTCTAATGCTAGATCCTTCAAACTCCACCTTAGAAAGACCCCTTCTAAAAAAAGGGCAAAAAAACAGACACCACTTATTTACAAGTAGTGTCTGCTTTTATCTATTTTGATAGAGCATCTTTATAGACAGCAATTTTATCCCCGCTTAGCACCTCGGCCTCCGCGTTTGGTTTCCGTTTGCTTCTTCAAAGAGGCCAAACGGTCTTCCGAATCCTTTAAAAATTTGTTCATCTTTTGATCAAATGTTTCGCCACGATCACGATTGTTTCTTGGGCGAACTGGCTTATCTTTAGCCTTTTTAATTGAAAGACCAATCTTTCCATCTTTTTCAACATTAATAACTTTCACCAAAACTTCGTCACCGACGGTTAAGTGTTCATTAATGTCTTTAACATAGTTATCAGCAACTTCACTAATATGGACTAGACCTGTTTTCCCTTCTCCGAGTTCTACAAATGCACCAAAATTAGTGATACCAGTTACCTTACCTTGCAGCTTGCTGCCTACTTCGATTGACATAAAAAAAATGCTCCTCCTTAAAAATTTAAATAATATATTACTATTGTATTATATCCAATATAATGAAAGTGTGTCAATAAGATGGCTCTTCATCAGGGAGTTTAAAGATTAATTCGCCTTCTTTGGAAAAGAAATAGTTTGTTCGTGCTATCTCTAAAACATATTCCTCATTTTGTAAAAGTTGAATTTCTTCATTAAGATTTGCTTCTTTCTTCTCAAGCTTCGCCATCTTTTCCTGTGTCTGCTCGTACTGTTCTTGTTTTTCAGCGTGAAGTACACGTTGTTTAACATGATATGTAGCCATACTGCCGATCGCAATAAGTACTACGATAGAAAATAACACAAGACGACGAATTAGACGTTTTTTCTTTCGTTTTTGTCTTCCCTGATGAGCATCGTATTGCTGCATATAGTCCGAGCTTAATCTTGTTACCGTTTTTTTCTTGGCGGTCACAGCCCATTACCTCCTTTTAAACTTAATATACTTCAACCATTTCTTACATATATTCTTCATTGTACTATAAAATCCTGCTATTTTGTGTAAATATTTTTTAATTATTTCTGGAAGCAATCTATAAATTAACATGATTACCCACTTAAAAGGAGCAAAAATTATTTTACCTATCGTTACCAGTATAATAAATAGTACTTGAATTGTATAAGCAATAGCTGAAAAAAATAATGAAAACACAAAGACAACTGGAGTAACGAACAAAGCATGAATCACTTTTGCAAAAAAACGATAAATCGATAAGGCGATCTGAATCATATGCTCAAGCATTTTTTTGTACGATGAGGCAGCCAAAGCTTGATAGGTAGCAAACCCTAATAAACATGCTACAAATACATAGAATCGTAATTCACCAGCATTTACACGATATAAAATATAGAATAAAAATAATGTTTGAGAAAGCCAAAAACTAATTTCCATAAAATAAGTTAGAAATACCGAGTTTTTCCAATGTGAGGATGCTCGCCGAAACGTATCCAATATTATACCCAAATAAAAGCCTCCTAAAACCATGGCAAGCATCGTCATAAATTGAGTGGAGAGGATCATCTAAACAGCTTGCTAAAGAATCCCTTAGCTTTCTCCTGTTGTTGTTCATCTACATAGGAAAGCTCGTATATTTTGCCTTTTATTGAAACTAGCCCTTCGCTTACATCCAGATTTTTTAACTGAAGGTTTTGGCCCCGTACAATTAAAAACCCCATCACCGTTTCAAGTAAAAATTCCTCATTATCAAAACTATCAACTTCTTTTACACCGCTGATTTCAACACTCTTTCGGTTGTTAATTTTCAATGAATGGTCCTGCTGTGTTACATGTGGTTGAGTTTCTTTTTCATAATAATTCATTAAAATCGTCCTCCTTATCACTATAACTATATGAAATAGAGGACAAGTATAGAACTAAAATAGAAAAGCGGAGGCGACTGTTCAGAAGCAGACGCATAAGCAAGGGACTGTAGAGCACATGGTTTCCGTGCTCGGAGTGTCCATTGCTTATGACGGCAGCTTCTAGGAGCCGTAGCTAGACAAGAAAAGCGGAGGCGACTGTTAAGCGAGTACAAATAGGTAGAACTGTGAAAGTACGGTGACCTTTCCGTACATTCATCAGGACTACCTATTTGCTAGTCGCTAGGAGCCGCAGCTAGACAAAGAAAAGCGGAGGCGACTGTTAAGCGACGTACAAAAAGATAGGACTATAAAGAATACGTTCAACTATAGTACATTAACCCCGATTAATCTATAAAGATCCTTGCTTTGGTTATAATAGATAGTGGCCGATTTAGAAAAGGAGCGGGGTTTTATGGAAAAAGTGATGTTGTGGGGTTTACTTATTTTGGGCTCTGTATTATTGCAAGTTAGTTTACGAAAATTGCCGTTTAAAGAATGGCTATTTGTTTATTTGTTGACGTCATATTTTTCAATTGCAATCGGGAGTATTATTGTGGAAGAAAACATGCTTACTTATCCTATAAAACTTCTCAATAAACATTTTGATTCCAGTTTGCTTTTTGAATACCTTTTGTTCCCAGTCGTATGTCTTTTCTTCTATCAAACTACATATCGTTCTACGACTTTCAATACCCTTTTGCAAGGGGGATTATATACAACCTCCTTAACCATTATTGAAGTAACTTTGGAAAAATACACCGACCTAATTAAGTATAATACTTGGACGTGGCTACACACGCTTTTAAGCGTCTTCGTCCTGATGCTTTTTATCCGTGCTATTGTCAAACTGATCTGTAAAAGAAATAAAGCAGATATACGTAATGAAAAGCTTTGAATGTGGTGATTTATTTTCACGTCAACTTTTCTATAGGTTTACAAAACTTACTTAAGCGTGTAAGATGGGTAAAGTAATTACTTACCTAGGTAAATAATGAGGTGAACGAATATGGATGAACTAAACAATAGAAACCTACTTCATTTGTTAAACCAACAGACTCGGGTTTTAGCAAAAGAAGTGAACAATCGTCTTAGTGACCATGGGTTGTATTCATCCCAGTGGTCTATTATTTTTTGTATTGAACGGTTTGGGCCAATGACACAAACAGCAATTTGGAAATACCTGAACGTGGAGGCTCCAACGGTTACACGTACACTGTCCCGTATGGAAAAGAGCGGATGGATTGTCCGGGAACAAGGAAATGACAAAAGAGAACGTGTCATTGAATTGACCAAAGAAGCAAAGCAAAAATTTATGTCAATCCGACAAACAATGGATAAATTTGAAGAAGAAGTGCTCAAAGGACTATCGTCAGATGACAAAGCACAATTACATTTCTTACTAACCAAACTTGGACCATCAGGAGAGAATGCATAATGAAAGAGAACAATCAACAACCAATATGGACTAAAAGCTTTATTAGTATTTCTATAACACAATTTCTTGTCTTTATCGCTTTTTACACATTATTAACGACCCTTCCAATTTATGTAATTAATAATCTTGGCGGTTCAAATACAGATGCTGGTTTAGTCGTGACGGTTATGTTAATAGCCGCTATCATTGCCCGACCTTTTTCAGCTAATTTATTAGATTATATCGGTAAGAAAAAAGGACTCGTTCTCAGTGTAGCTATATTTACAGCGACGTCTTTTCTTTATATTTGGATTGATCAATTTACATCACTGTTACTGTTACGATTCTTTCACGGATTATCATTTGGTGTTATCACTACAGCAACAGGTGCAATTGCCGCAGATATCATTCCGCCCACGCGACGGGGGGCAGGACTCGGGTACTTTGCGATGGCAATGAATCTAGCTGTGGTCGTAGGGCCATTTATCGGTTTAACTTTATTACAATTTGCATCATTTCAAACACTCTTTATTGTTTTGAGCATATTTATGATAGCTGGGGTTATCAGTTCTATACTTGTTCATGTTCCTAAGAATGGCGCGGTTATAGACAAATCGGCCAAGTTCAAGTTTTCGTTTAGCGATTTAATTGAAATAAAGGCATTACCCATCGCATTAATAAGTAGCTTAGTCTCTTTAGCATACGCTAGTATTCTATCCTTTATCTCTGTCTACTCCAATTCGATTGGACTAGCTACAACTGCAAGCTATTTCTTTTTAGTCTTTGCTATTATCATGCTTATATCGAGACCGTATCTTGGAAGAGCATTTGACTCTCATGGTCCTAAATTTGTCATATTACCATGCTTGTTCATATTTGCAATTGGTCTCGTTCTTCTGAGCTTTACGAGTACTGCTTGGATGCTCCTTGTTTCAGCTGGACTCATCGGTTTAGGATATGGCACATTATTACCTAGTTTCCAATCGATGGCAATACAAGCTTCACCTAGCTCCAGAAGTGGTCATGCAACTGCAACATTCTTTGTGTGCTATGATTCTGGTATTGCTATTGGGTCAGTTGTGTGGGGTGTTGTTGTAGCTGCTTTTGGCTTTCAAAATCTCTACATTTTATGTGCTTTATTGGTATTAGTAGTAATGGTGATATTTAATCTACATCAAGCAAAATCTACCAATCCTAAGCAGGAAAAAAAAGAGGCTTATCGAGGGGTAAGCGATAATTCCTAGTAATAGCTAATCCTCATCTAGAGGCAAGGCAAAAGAATAGAGAAATAATCCCTCAACTGATTTAATTCAGATGAGGGATTATTTTTTATGGTTTTTATCAGACACGATATACGCAATCAACATACTGAAAAAAATCAGCGTTAATACATCAAAAAAATCAAATTCTATCAAACGTTTAGTTAATCAATCTTTTCTTCTTTCACAACGCTATATAACATTGCCGCTTCATCTTTTCGTACGACTTCCCTTAAGTCATTTACTTTTATCGTAACCAGCTTTTGCCCAAAGCGTATGACAAGTGTGTCTTCTATTGCTACAGTTGACGATGCTTTTGCTTGATTACCATTAATTGTAATTCTTCCTTGATCTGCTACTTCTTTTGCTAAAGTACGGCGTTTAATTAGGCGTGATACTTTTAGGAATTTATCTAATCGCATGATTTTCACTCTTTTCTTTTTGCTTGATTCCAATAGTTATCCATCTCTTCTAATGATGCATCGGCAAGCTGTTTTCCTTCATCTGCAAGTTTTTCCTCTATATACCGAAAACGCGACATGAATTTTTGATTGGTTTGATTTAATGCTACTTCTGCATTTATTTTATAATACCTTGCTAAATTTGCAATGACAAATAGTACGTCACCAAATTCTTTCTCTATTTCGCTATCATCTTTATTATCAATTGCTTCCTTTACCTCAGCAATTTCTTCTTCTAGCTTTTGCCAAACTGGTTCTAGATTGTCCCATTCGAATCCAACCTTTGCTGCTTTCTCCTGCAACTCCGAGGCTTTTGAAAGAGATGGAAAGTGTTTTGGAACGCCATCTAAATATGATGGTCGTGCGTGGCCCTTTTCCTCTTGCTTAATCGTCTCCCAGGTTTTATACACTTCTGAAACAGTATCTGCCTTTGTATCACTAAATACATGGGGATGGCGGTGAATCATTTTATCTGTAATCGATTGAATGACATCGTCGATCATAAAATAGCCATTATCCTCACCAATCTGACTATGCAGCATGACTTGCAATAAAATATCGCCTAATTCTTCAATTATTCCTTCATCGTCCTGTTCATCTATCGCATCTATTAATTCATAGACCTCTTCTATCGCGTATTCTCGTAATGTTTCATGTGTTTGTGCTTGATCCCATGGACAGCCACCAGGACCGCGTAATGTGCTAATTACTTCTCTTAGTCGATTAAACGTATGATTCAACATGCCTGATGGAGCTGGTGGCACGTAGACACTCGTTAGATTACCTACTTCTAGCGCATGGTCAAGATCCTCAAGTGGGATAGTAGTAATTGTTTCTGATGTACTACCTGCCGCTTCTACGACTTTAATTAGATAGTCTGGCGGGAGATCCTCCAATAGGGCAAGCTTAACGTTTGATGCGATAAAAGCATCATACACTTGGCAAAATACAAGATGGCTTCGATAGTCTAATTGATTACGATTAAATGATGTCCCGTCAACAAACTGGAATCCGTCAATTGGATCGATTTTCAATGTAGTAAACAGGTCATCTAAATAACTTTGTCCACCGACAATTTCAACAGAAATATCGTTTTGCTCTAATAAAAGCTGTACGGTTTTTTCAGCAAGCATTGGATGTCCTGGTATTGTATAAATAATAGAAGAATTCCTAGCTTGTTCTAATAGCTCTTCTACAATTTTTACATAAACATCTTTAAATTGATTGTTATTTTCGTAGTAGTAATCAAATGCCTCAAAGCTAACACCTTCCTGTTTCAACGAATCGATAACAGGATGATCAGTTGTACGTGTATAGACACTTTGTTTATGACTGGTTAATTTTTTATATATGCCAAGAGGCAATTGATTGATGTCTCCTGCACCTAGCCCTATTACTTCGATTCTATTAGCCATAATTGTTCCTCCCTCTTTGAAACCGTATAAGAAATGATGCATATGGAAGCATCCGTAGTTGTTTTTCAGTAAATGCATGGAATTTAAGTAGTAGTAACAAATATATAATGGCACCTGATAGCGCTACAACTATAACATAAATAAATAACATAGACCGATCAACATACAAACTATCTGGAACTAGCAAATCTATCCCTCTAACATAGATGCCCATACCTCCGCTCGCTAGTACTAGTGCACGCCACCTAAGTTGTTTAAAGAAGTATAACTCTGGTAATTCTCTTTTTAATGCTAGAAAAACTACATAACATAAGAATAATAATGCCAATACAGTTGCAATTGCACTGCCCGTAATACCAAATAGTGGAACTAATAATTGATTGCCTAACCATTTTACAACCAATGAAAAAAGTATAAAAAGTGCTGTTCGCTTCATTCTGTTCAAGCCTTGTAAAATAGATATTGCAGTAATTGCTAATGAGCTAAAAACGATAGCTAGCATCAAGATACGAAGGCTGTCTGTTCCATTTTGATTTAAGAATAAAAGTCTATTTGCTTCTGGAAAAATGAGAATGATACCAACAGTTGCTCCAACCGTTAGAATGAAGCAAAACGATAACGCACTTCTTGCAAAATGGTAAGTTTCCTCTGGGCGTTTCTTCAACTTCTCCCTTGATAGATTCGGGATAAGTGCTAAGGCAAACGATGATCCTAGAACCGTACAGAGCTGGATTAATGGCTGTCCTCTATCAAATATACCTTTTGCCTCCATCGCAGCTACTTCTGTTAGGCCAAAGTCTTGTAATCCTGGAACAAGTGTAAATGCATCTGCCAGTTGAATAACCAACAAAATCATATGATTTAAGGCAGCAATCAACCCAAAAAACAAAAGCATTTTCAAGTAATAACCCCATGGAATAGTGTATTGACTCCTCGGCCATGGAGCTTGCTTTAAAAAAAACACCCCTAAAATAATAGTAGCTGCAATAGCTCCTGCTATAGCGGCAATTGCACCTGCCACGCCTATTGTATATATGTTCATCTGTTCGCTAGAGAATACGATAGCAGCTGCGATGATAATAAACACGCGGATCAACTGTTCACCAACCTGTGAAATTGCAGTAGGCCGCATTTGATAACTGCCTTGAAATACACCACGCATTAATGCTGTGAACGGTATTAGCAAAAACACAAATGCAGTTGTTTGAAGTGATTTCGTGAGATTAGGATCACCCATCAAGGTACCAATACCCGTTGCATTAAAATAAATAAAGCTAAAAATAGCCCCATTAATAATCACTAATATAAAGAAGAGCGGTATGTATAAACTTTTCAGGGAAATCGGCTTTCCTTGTGCATGAAAATCGTTTGTCATTTTTGATATAGCTGATGGAAATCCGTATAGTGCAAGGACAATCGCCATTCCAAGAAAAGGATATATCTGCTGGTAAATATAAAATCCTATATCGCCTGTTAAGTTCTGTAATGGAATCCGGTAACCAGCACTCAAAATTTTGCTGACGAAGCCCGCAAGCGTAAGGATTAATGCTCCTTTCACCAGATTGTTTGATTCATTTCCGCCCATGATTAACGCCTTTCTTCACAAACCCAATTTTTCTCATTATAGCAGACTATAAAAGCGGAGGCGACTGCTTAGCGACGTACAAATAGATAGGAGTCTGAAAGTACGGTGGACTTTCCGTACATTCATCGGGACTACCTATTTGCTAGTCGCTAGGAGCCACAGCTAGACTATAAAAGCGGAGGCGACTGCTCTGGGGTGACACGCATAAGAAAGGAACCGTAGAGTGCGTGCCCTTTGCACTCGGAGTGTTCATTGCTTATGTCGCGAACCCCAAGGAGCCGAAGCTAGATTATAAAAGCGGAGGCGACTGCTTGGTAGACAGCTAAACGCCAAAATTCCTTATTAAACAAGAAAAAGACCAACATTAAGTTTGCTGATCTTTTACCTCTTTACTAATTATTCCATTTGTTTCGCTAAGAAGGCTGATGCGGTTTCAATTCCTTTTTGTTCTACATTACTTAATTGTTTTCCTTCTCTTGCTAACATAATTACACAACCTATTGGATCACCGTTTGCAATAATTGGACTTATACAATAGGATGATAGCTCTTCATCTTTTCCTTGTAGAATTTCAACCGTTTTCGATTCTGTTTCAAATAATTGGGAACGACTTTCAATTGCCTTTTCTATTTGTTCACCAATATTTTTATTTAAGTAATCTTTCTTTGACTCTCCTGCAACCGCAATTATTTCATCTCGATCAGAAATTAATACTGGTTGATGTAAGGAGTCGAACAATGCTTCCGCATATTCTTTTGCGAAGCTTCCTAATTCATTTATAGGTGAATATTTTTTTAGAATAACTTCTCCTTCACGATCCACAAATATTTCTAAGGGATCCCCTTCACGAATACGCAATGTTCTTCTTATTTCTTTTGGAATAACTACCCTGCCCAAATCATCAATTCGACGCACGATTCCTGTTGCCTTCATTCTAATGTAGCCTCACTTTCCTATGATGATCATTTCTGGTTCCATTTCCACTTTTACATAGAACTTGAAGAAAACACCAGTTGTAAATTTAGTATGATTCATCTGGAAAAAACTAT
This sequence comes from Virgibacillus necropolis, assembly GCF_002224365.1. Taxonomy (GTDB): domain Bacteria; phylum Bacillota; class Bacilli; order Bacillales; family Amphibacillaceae; genus Virgibacillus_F; species Virgibacillus_F necropolis. The sequence goes on from NZ_CP022437.1 coordinate 244,419, forward strand.
GCATTAAAAGTAATTTTTAATCGTTCCGGTTAACACTAGCTAGTTGTTCCATAAACTGTGTTGCTAATTCATAACGTTTATGTTCTGCATCTTTAGGCCATTGGATTGTAATTTTCAACTTTTTATTATCCGTTCCAAGTTGAACTCCACGTCCAAATTCATTTGCAAGGGTAAACAATTTGGAACCATCAATTTGTTGACTACGGTTTTCGTCAACAAGCAATTCCATTTTTTTACCTTTTTCAGTAATTGATTCAACACGCTCATTTCTAGCATGCATTTTCATCGATGATACATCAAACAAATTTGCTACTTCTTCTGGATAATCGCCAAAACGATCAACTAATTCCTCTCGTAAATCTTCAAAGTCGTCATCAGATGTTAACGTTTGAAAGCGTTTATACATATCGATTTTTTGCTTCTCATCCTTAATATAGGTATCTGGAATATAGGCATCCGTTTTAAGTGCAAGCTCTGGCTCGAATTGCTTCATATCGATGACGTCTTTGCCAAACTTTCTTGCTTCTATGGCATCGGTTAACATTTTGGAATACATATCAAACCCGACTGAATCGATAAATCCATGCTGCTGTGAACCCAACAAGTTACCTGCTCCACGAATAGACAAATCTCGCATTGCAATTTTAAACCCTGACCCAAGCTCAGTAAACTCTTTAATTGCTTGTAAACGTTTTTCTGCAACTTCTGTCAGTACCTTATCCTTTTTATAGGTAAAATATGCGTAAGCAACTCTATTCGAACGACCAACTCTTCCACGTAATTGATAAAGCTGACTTAGCCCCATCCGATCAGCATCGTATACAATTAATGTATTTACATTCGGTATATCTACACCTGTTTCAATGATGGTCGTACTAACTAGAACATCAAACTCTCCTTCCAAGAAGCCAAACATGACATTTTCAAGCTCGGTTTCGTTCATCCGCCCGTGGGCAACTGCAATTTTAGCATCATCCACTAGGGTGCCAATCTCTCGAGCAATTGAATCAATATTTTCTACACGATTATAGAGGAAAAACACCTGCCCACCTCGGGACATTTCCCGTTCGATTGCTTCTCTAATAAGAATCGGATTGTACTCCAACACATAGGTTTGAATTGGAAACCGGTTCTCCGGTGGTGTTTCAATCACGGATAAGTCCCGAACCCCAAGCATGGACATATGCAGGGTACGTGGAATTGGTGTTGCAGTTAACGTTAATACATCAACATTTGTCTTCATTTGTTTAATTTTTTCTTTATGTTTTACACCAAATCGTTGTTCTTCATCAACGACTAACAATCCTAAATCACGGTATACTACATCCTTTGATAATAAACGATGGGTACCGATTACAATATCAACTATTCCGCTTTTCAATCCAGCAGTTGTTTCCTTGAGTTGTTTTTTAGTTCGGAATCGACTGAGTAATCCAATCGTAACAGCTTGGTCCTGGAATCGTTCGCGAATAGTTTCGTAATGTTGTTGCGCAAGTATAGTTGTAGGTACTAGGATAGCAACCTGTTTACCATCTGCAACGGCCTTAAATGCAGCTCGAATTGCCACTTCCGTTTTACCGTATCCAACATCACCACATAACAATCGATCCATTGGACGTTCCTTTTCCATATCTTGTTTAATTTCCACGATACATCTAATTTGATCCTCTGTTTCTTGATAAGGAAAAGCCGCTTCAAATTCACGTTGCATTTCTGTTTCTTCTGAAAATGCATACCCTTTTTGTGCTTCTCGTTCAGCATAAAGCTTGATTAAGTCGTCCGCAATATCCTCGACTGATGATTGAACCTTTTTCTTAACCTTAGCCCATTCACTACCACCTAATTTGTATAGTTTCGGTTCTTTCCCCTCTGAACCAACAAATTTTTGGACCAAATCTATTTGGTCAATAGGAACAAAGAGCTTGTCATCACTGGCATAGCGAATCAGCATATAATCTTTGTGCATATCACTCATTTCAAGTGTTTCAATACCGATATATTTACCTATACCATGGTTTGCGTGAACAACATAGTCGCCAATTTTTAATTCCTGATAGCTTTTAATCCGTTCAGCATTGGATATCTTTTGTCTTTTTCTGACCCGCTTTGTTTTTTTCTTAAATAATTCATTTTCCGTGATTAATACCAATTTATGCATTGGCAGTTCAATCCCACTGCTAATATTCCCAATCGCGATGGTAGGTTTCTCAACTGGTAATTTTAAACTTTTTGCCATGGTTGCTTCAATGTCATAATCTGCAAAAATGGAATGAATCTTTTCCATACGCTTTTTGTTTGGTACTAAGATGACAACGGAGGATTCACTTTTCATCCAACGTTTTAATTCATTTTTAAATAGATGCATTTGACCGTGAAACTCCTGCATCGAACGAGATGATAGATTAATGATGTTTTGTGGTTGTGTATTAGGAATATGTCGCATAAATACAGACATATACAACCGTGGCTGCTCCATCTTTTGCCATACTTCATGCCAATCAAACGAAAATTTACTGTTTTTTACCATTTTGTTCGCTTCAAGTAAATTGCTATACCATTCTGCCTCTTCCGTATCGATGTTCGTAGCCGTTTCCTGAATTCTACTCATTTCGTCTAAGATAATTAGACCATTCTTTGGTAAATAATCTAACAAACTAGCAGGATCCTTATAGAGAAACCCAATATACTTGTACATTTCTTGAAAATGCTCAAGATTTTTTAATCGCTCAAGATCCTGATTTAGCGCTTCTGATAATGCTTCCTTAGCCTCGTTCGATTTTAACTTCTTTAGCGTTTCTGCTAATTCAGTTTCTATTCGATTCGCTCCTGAAAGTAAATCCTCTTCCGTTAATAGCAGCTCTGTTGCAGGTCCGATAGTAACCTCTTTCTTTTTATCCAATGAGCGCTGCGTCTCTGCATCAAAGTAACGTATGGAGTCTACCTCTTCATCAAAAAGTTCAATCCGAATAGGATGGGCCTCAGTAATAGGATAGATATCTATAATCCCACCACGACGGCTAAACTCACCAGGGGTTGTCACCATTGTTTGGCGTTCATAACCCATATCTACAAGTGAGTTTAGATAGGTATCTATATCAATATCTTCACCAAGCCGAAAATGAAGTTGATACTTTTCCCAATAGCTTGTTGGTGGTAAAATTCGCTTCAATGCAGTAACAGGAGCAATCAAAATCCCTGATTTTTTTTTCGACCATTCTGTCAATGCTTCAATTCGTTGACTTCTTAATTCTGGGCTAGCGATTGCAATTTCCGACGCAATTAGTTCATTAACTGGATATAAGTGAACATTCTGATCACCCATAAACTCTGACAAATCATCGTATAATTGCTGTGCTTGGACTAGTTGGTGTGTAATCAACAGCACAGGTTTGTCAATAGAATCCTCAATAACAGAAACTAGCAAGCTCCTGGCCGATCCTGAAAGTCCCGCTACAAGTTGTTCCTGCATCCCAGATTCAATTCCACTTATAATAGACTTTATATCATCTTTTGATTCTAAAAACGTATCAATACCCTTCAAAGTAAAAACCCCCAAATGTTGTGTAAAAAGCGAAAGTGTATGTTAACGATGGCTGATATAGTCCTACTCATGAGAGTTACATCTTCCATACTATGTATAGTTATTTCTGTATTGCCAAGCGCAAAAATGCTTTGGTTAAAGAACCAAAGCTTTGCTCGACTATTCTATTGTATAAAAAAATCAAGTTCGTGATAATGCGGATTCTGTCCTAGCGCCGCTTCGCAATTTTCGCAAATGGTTTTAATTTGTACATCTCCATTCTGCTTAAATTGTATCATTTCTTTTTGTTCCTCAGCTGACAATTTATCAATACCGAGCGTTGCGGAATCAACAATTGGTTGATCTATTTTTCCAACTTCATTCCCGCAATGTCTACAAGTATAGACAATAGACATAAAATACCTCCTCGAATAAACATGGGGTATCCTAGAGTTTATCCGAAATGTGTAATTTTATACCCGATCTCGTTATGTGATAGGAGTTTTTTAATCACTAATTAGGTTATTTACATCTTTTAATTATATTCATTCATAACTTCTATAAACGGTTTTTCTAGCCAGGCTTCAAAGACGTCTGCGGCTTTTGTTACACTATCTTGTACATCGTCTTTTTGTTCTTTTGGGAAAGAACCTAATACGTAGTCAATTACGGGTTGTGGTGTATCAGGTCGTCCGACACCGATTCTAATCCGTTTGAACTCTTTCGTACCTAAATGGTTAATGGTTGATTTAATCCCATTATGGCCGCCAGGGCCGCCTTTTTGACGTAATCGGATTTTGCCAGTTGGTAGATCTAAATCATCATAAACAACAACTACATCTTCCGTTGCGATATCATAATAATCCATTAGAGGTCTGATTGCTTCACCTGACAAATTCATATACGTTTGTGGTTGAAGTAGCAATACCTTGTTACTACCAATATGTTCAAGGGCATATTTCCCATTAAACTTCGATTTATTTAGGTCAAATGAATGACGACGCAATAACTCGTCAATTACCATAAATCCAATGTTATGGCGAGTTGTACGATATTTTTCACCTGGATTTCCAAGCCCAACTATACATTTCATTATGCTACTTCCTTTATTTGAAATAATATATATTCTTCTACATACAACAATCCCTCCTAAAAGAGTGCATCTATCTTACTCTCTCTCACAGGAGGGCCAAGTTGTATTATATTTTATTAATCTTCTACTTTTCTTCCTTATCGTCAGGTTCTGCGCCTACTAATTCTGGCTCAGCATCCTCATCTGATTCTTCGCCTTCAATATCTTCTACAGTATCTGGTGGTACAACCGTTACGATGGTTGTATCTGCATCCTCAAGAAACTCGTAATTCTTTCCTGCTGGTAAGTCAGCTATAGAGATACTGTCGCCGATTTCTAGTTTAGATACATCTACTGAAATTTCTTCTGGAATATCACCTGGTTTTGCGCGTACCTGCAATTCATGCATTGTTTGTTGTAAGACGCCACCATCTTTTGCACCTTGAGCTTCTCCTTCTACATTAAATGGTACCTCAACGTCCATTTCCTCGGACATATTTACAATATAAAAATCTACGTGTACTAGTTCATCTTTAATCGGATTCATTTGATAATCATGCAGCATTACATCTACAGAAGAATCATTTTCGATATCTAATGAAATAATTGCGTTTCTACCTTCATCACGAACTGTTTTTATTAAATCAACACTATCTACCGCTATAGCCTTGGATTCCTTTTTCTTCCCATAAACTACACCAGGAACATGCCCAATTTGCCTTGTATTTTTCAGTGCTGAACGTTCTTGACTATTACGTAATGTTGCTTTTAATTTTACTGCCATCTTTTACACCCTCCATTATTTAACAAACTTAGCATCTGCCAAGCTTAAATTCCTTTTCACTTATTAAGTAAACTATCGAATTGCATTACTACTCATTATTATTTCCCGTATTCATTTACTTTTAAACCTTAATCAAACAGTATGCTTACAGATTTCATTTCATGAACGCGTATAATAGCTTCACCAATTAATGGCGCTACAGAGAGTTGCGTAATTTTATCAATATACTTGTCCGTTTCTAAAGGAATAGAGTTTGTTATAACTAGTTCTTTTATTTTTGAATTCTCGATACGCTCAATTGCAGGTCCCGATAACACTGGATGCGTACAACAAGCATAAACTTCCGTCGCTCCATTTTCAATTAAGGCATTAGCAGCAAGTGTAATTGTTCCCGCTGTATCGATTATATCATCAATCAAAATAGCAGTTTTCCCTTCAATATTACCAACAATATTCATGACCTCTGCAACATTTGGACGGGGCCTACGTTTATCGATGATACCAATTGGAGCTTTTAGACGATCTGCCATTTTTCTTGCACGTGTTACACCACCATGATCTGGGGAAACAACAATAATATCCTCAAAGTTTTTCTTCTCAAAGTAATCAGATAAAATTGGCACACCTTGCAAGTGGTCAATTGGCATATCGAAAAACCCTTGAATTTGCGGTGCGTGCAGGTCTAGTGTGATCACACGGTCTGCACCAGCAGTTTCCAATAGATTCGCAAGTAGTTTAGCTGTAATCGGTTCCCTGGAACGAGCTTTACGATCCTGACGTGCGTATCCATAGTAAGGCATTACAATGTTAATAGATCTAGCAGATGCACGTTTGCATGCATCAATCATAATAAGTAATTCCATGATGTGTTGATTAACTGGGGAGCTTGTTGACTGAACAACATAAACATCACAACCGCGAATGCTTTCTTCAATATTAATCTGTATCTCACCATCACTAAATGCAGCAACAGTACATTCGCCTAGAGTAGTTCCAATATGATTTGCAATTTCTTCTGCCAATTTACGGTTTGAGTTCAACGTAAATACCTTCAAAGATTGATCTTTATAGCCTGATGTCATGAAAAAAACCCTCCGTTAATCTTTTTTTCTATTTTTTAACTTTTTTGCGTATCCTTCTTTATTCTCTTGCCGTGCACGACCAATAGACAAGGAATCGTCTGGAACATCTTTTGTAATAGTAGAACCAGCTGCTACAAACGAACCCTTACCAATTGTTACAGGTGCTACTAAGTTTGCGTTACAACCTATGAAAGCATCATCATCTATTTTTGTTAAGAATTTATTCTCACCATCGTAATTAACCGTAATTGTTCCACAGCCGACATTAACGTTGGACCCAATTTCTGCATCACCAATATAACTCAGATGGGAAACTTTACTTTGATTGCCTATAACAGATTTTTTAACCTCGACAAAGTTACCAATTTTCACTTCATTGCCTATCGAAGCTTGTGGTCTGATATGTGCATATGGCCCAATATTCACTCGGGCTCCAATTTGACTATCACTCGCAACACTTTGGCGAATAACCGTTTCTTCCCCTACAAGGCAATTAGATACCTCTGTATGCGGACCGATTTCGGCATTACTTTTAATTGATGAATTCCCATTAATAATAGATCCAGGATGAATAAGTACATCTTGTTCTATTATAACATCTGGGCCAATATATGTGTTGTCAGGGTCAATAATCGTTACGCCATTACGCATATGTCTTTCGTTAATACGCTTTTTCATCACTTTTTCTGCTTGCGCTAATGCCACCCGGTCGTTTACCCCTAAAGTTTCTTCATCATTTGGAGTTAAAAATGCAGACACTTTTTCATCTTTATTACGCAAGATTTCTATTACATCTGGCAGGTAATATTCTCCTTGTGCGTTATCGTTAGATACCTCTTTTAACGCTTGAAAAAGTGCTTGATTATCAAAACAATATGTACCAGTATTTATTTCATTAACTGCTAGCTCAGCTTCATTCGCATCCTTTTGTTCGACAATGCGTTCTACTTCATGCTGATCATTTCTAATGACACGACCATACCCGGTAGGGCTTTCCACCTTAGTTGTTAGGATCGTAGCCTTTGCATTTTCTTGTTCGTGGTGGTTAAAAAGCGCTTTGAATGTTTCATCAGTGATTAACGGTGTATCACCACAAACAACAATCGTTGTTCCTACTTTATCCTTCAGTATTTCTTCCGCTTGTTGCACCGCGTGGCCAGTCCCTAATTGTTCCTTTTGGACAATAAATTTACTCTCTCCGCCAACCTTTTCTATAACAGCTTCAGCACCAAAACCTACTATTGTCACAATTTCATTTAAGTTTACCGTTTTAATTTGATTCATTACATGTTGTACCATTGGCCGGCCCATAACTGGATGAAGTACTTTATATAATTTTGATTTCATTCTGGTGCCTTGACCTGCTGCAAGAATAACAGCATACCGATTTTTCATGAAGTAACCTCCATTCTAATTATCCATTATGAATATATCTTAAAAAGCAAACCATTTCAACAAATACAGACAGATGAGATATTTTTTATGGGGAGTTATTTTTTTCCAGAAGATATAAGTTTTGGACCTTATCTGTTTAGCTATTGCTCTTAACGGCTAAGCAAGCCTTTTGTTTTTTTGTATAAAAAAAGGGAAGGCTAATCTGCCCTAAGATTAGTCCTTCCCTTGGTGATCATATGTTATTTAGGAAGCTCCGGCCTCTTCAAATTCTACCTCAGCTTCGCCCACACGTCGATATTCTTCTAGTACTGCATCCTGAATCTTCCCACGCGTTCCTGAATTGATTGGGTGTGCGATATCTCTAAACTCGCCATCAGGAGTACGTTTGGATGGCATTGCTACAAATAATCCATTATTTCCGTCTATTACACGGATATCATGAACCACGAATTCCTGATCTAACGTAATGGAAGCAATTGCTCGCATTCTTCCTTCCGTGTTTACGCGGCGTAGTCTTACGTCAGTTATTTCCATGATGTTTCACCACCTTTTCCCTTTTGAACTTACTTACCATAATTCTACAAAACATAGATAATTCCTGCTAAATTTTAAAAAAAATTTAAAAATTAAATTAAAAAGGAGAAAAACAAGAATGATTGGTTACCATTTCACTGTTTTCCTCCAATTATAAAGATAAGACCCTAAAAGAAGTTGTTCAAAAAGTCATCAAATGATAAACGGTGAATTTCTTCGTTGCGCAGTTTTTCCGGTCCTCACGTATTAAAAGCATAGAGGAACTTCTACTAAAACCGTCCACGTCCTATGGACAACGTAGAAGTCAGCACATCCTGTGCAAGTCCGGTCCTCAAAATCTTCGCGCCTTGAACTTCTTGTTTCTAATTCGCCGACTTTTTGAACACACAATAAAAGAAAGATTTTATCTTTTGACCTTATTTCGCCTGAAAATTACCGGGACGAACATCAATTTGTTTTTGTTTCAAGTCTACGTGTGTAATTTTTACCAAAGACAAGTAATCTTCAACAACACGTTCATCCTCTTCATCGTCTGCTTCTGCTAAAACGGCGATTCCTTTAACATTAGCATTAAATTCTGCTAGTAAACTTACCATACCATTAATGGTGCCACCAGCTTTCATAAAATCATCAATAATACAAACATTTGCGCCTTCCTTCAAGCTCCTTTTTGGAAGAACCATGGTTTGGATTTTTCTAGACGATCCAGATACGTAATTAATACTTACGGATGACCCTTCTGTAACCATTGGGTCACGTCTGACAATTATAACTGGAACATTCAAAAATGACGCAACCGCATACGCTAAAGGGATTCCCTTTGTTGCAACAGTTACAACAGCGTCAATAGTAGATTCTGTAAATTTTGATGCGAAAATACGACCGATTTGTTTAACCAATGCCGGGTTTCCTAGAAGATCGCTCATATAAAGATAGCCACCTGGTAATAAACGCTCAGGGTCTTCTAGCGTTTCACATAAATCGTCAATAAATTGATTGCTTTTATTCGCAGCATAGTCTGGTATGTATTTCACTCCACCTGCAGCTCCAGCAATCGTTTCCAAACGTCCGATTCCCTCGCCTAAAAAAACTCTATCAATAATATCTAAATCCTCGCTAATAGAAGACTTCGCAGCATTATATAGCTTAGAAAAATGTGGTAAAGATATATGTTCCCTAGGGTTTTCCAAAAAATAATTTGTTAACGCAACTAACCGATCACTTCTTCTCATCTCGACACCTCTAAAAACCGAATATTTATTATTAAATATATCACTTTTATACGTGTTTTAGCAAGTGTTCGAATGACCAATTACTCGAACAACATATACCTCATCACAAAATCCTCGAAGACCATTGTATATTCGAACTGCTTTATGTTGATGTTCAACAAGTCCAACAACCGTCGGGCCACTTCCGCTCATGAGGACACCTTTAGCACCAGCTAATATCATCTTTTCTTTTATACGTTGTACATTCGGGTATAACGATGTAGTTACGGTTTCTAAAACATTGCCAACATGGTTACAAAGTTCATTAAATTCTTGCTTCTTAATCGCGTTTAATATTTTTGTTGTATTTGGATGCGTTATATTCTCCAATGTTAATCGATTAAAAATCACCCTGGTGGATACTCCAATATTTGGTTTAGCCAGTATAGCCCAAGTTATTGGCGGGGGAGGTAGTTCCTGAATAATTTCTCCCCTTCCCTTTGCAAGGGCTGTTGATCCATAAACACAAAATGGTACATCTGAGCCAATACTAGCACCAAGGTCGGCTAATTCAGACAAAGGTATATCTAGCCCCCATAGCTTGTTCAATCCGCGCAAGACAGCGGCAGCATCACTGCTACCTCCTCCTAAACCAGCAGATACGGGAATATTTTTTTCTATGTCAATTCGTACACCTTGTGTGATATGGTATTTGTTTTTTAGAGCATGCGCAGCTTTAAATGCCAAATTCCGTTCATCGTTTGGCACATACTGATTATCTGCAGATACGGCAATATGATCAACCTCTAAAGAAGTTAATGCAACACGGTCAGACAAATCAACCGTTGTCATCACCATTTCCACATCATGATATCCATCTTCACGCTTGCCAAGCACATCTAACGACAATGTAATTTTTGCCGGTGCATTCTCAAAAAACATCATATTAACACCACCCCACAAAATCTAAACAAATTGTATCATATTTTATAAGGAGGTACGACTATTAGAAAATCGTGATGGCCTGGTCAGTAGCGAAAGGCATATACATTTGGAGTAAATACCTGCTCTTTTGAAGTATAGAAAAAAGACAAACCCATTAGGGTCTGTCTTTTTGTTGCATGCCTTGCTCAGCCATTTCAATTGCTCGTTTCACCATGTTCCCTGCATCTCTTGCTTTAATGCCGCCCCAGCCTTCTTGCTGTACGGTGTCGTAAAAGCCTAACTCTTTAGCAATTTCTTCTTTCAATTGATTAGACATCATACTTCGTCTTCCCATGAAAGAACAACCCCTTTCTACTTGAGCACCCTTGTTACGACAGTTATAGCTTGTGTACATAAACAAAACATACACCCGTTATATGTATGCAGAAAAGGAAATATTAAGTAAGAAGTAAGCTCTCTAAAATATAAAAAGAAGCAGTAAACAAATGTTTACTACTCCATAACCATTGCTGTTGTTCTATCATCTTGGAAGCTTAGTTCTACTGTTTCTGTTAAAACGTCTGCATAGCTGTATGAAACACGTTCGAAGGCGTTTTCGTCTTGATCAAGCTCAACAATGAATACGGACGGATAAGTTTCTGCCAGAACTCCGCATCGTTCAATCGTTTTTCTTCTTCCACCGTTGGCTTTCAATTTTAATCGTTTACCAATGTGACCTTCAAGACCTTGCTTAATTTCTATTAATGTTTTAGCCAATACACTCCACCTCACTCCTTATATTGTAGCACGTGCTTGTATTAACAGTCAAGTAAAACTTTATATTATAACAATATATCTTTTTTGATGTCAACAACTATTTCACGTTTTGCTGTTATTATTTCAAAAAAGTAGAAAAATATGTATGGATATTGAAGAAATTAGATGTATTTCCAAATTAAACGCAAAATAGCAAAATGTTGACTGTAGATTTTCTTAGAAGACCTTGGATTGTCGCCAAGAACTAATGGCGATAAACCAAGTTTTCTAAGAAGCGAAGAAAATGAAAGTTTACATATTTAGTTACTCACCGGGTGGTTCCTCTAAAAACGGCATACCGGTGCGTAGGAGACCCCGCGTTTCTAATCCACCCATTCCCTTTTCACCGGTCAATGTATTGCTTAAAACATCCCATACGCTCACCTTTTCCATAAAAGGTGTATATGCTATTTTTGCTGCAATATAAACAGGGTCAAGAGCATGGATGTTAACTCTGGAAGGTGAACTAGCATAATTAGCACCTGCACGTATAAGCGATTCAAAGTGGGATTGACATGCACCAGCGAAAATTACAAGTTGATCTAATTGTGGGACGGCCTGCCTTGCTTCTCTGACTGCTTCAACGAAATATTTAGAATGACGATAAGCACGAAGATCATTTCTTGTTCCCTTGTTCTTTGAAAAGGAATCATGACCAGTGATGACAATAATATCTGGTTGGATTTTTTCAATTAATGGCCCTATTTCTAGCGGCATATCCTTTTCATTTAAATAAACCCCATGCACGTGCAGGCCAATACGTTGATATAACTCAATACATTTTTTTAAATAATTTCGGTCCCCATCAATATGCAATACCTTTGCAGGTAAGTGAAAATAGGATGATTCATGGTGAAATCCATCTGTTGCCTGGTAATCCCGTTTTTCTTTCATAAACTGATAATCCTGACGAAATAATCGATAGGAAAACTCTTCTTCTTCTTTTTCTTTTTCACGTTTTTTAACTAAATCCCTTTCTTCCACACGAACAAGATCGACTAATGGTGCATCTACTTCTAACCGTAAATCCTTCCCATGTAACGTAGCATGATCGGTTGATATAGAAGAAATGCGAAATAATAAATCATGTTTATATGAAATTCGAGAAACGATATCACCTGTTATCAAGTCCATTATGCCACCTCACAGCCTTCAAGCTATCCGAAAGCTTTCATATACCATAACGTATGTAAAAAGACTGGGTATGTGCATAGAAAAGCGAAGGCGACTGTTCAGAAGCTGACGCATAAGCAAGGAACCGTAGAATGCACGGGCTTAGCATTCGGAGTGTTCATTGCTTATGACGACAACTTCTAGGAGCCGCAGCTGGATCAAGAAAAGCGGAGGCGACTGTTTTGGGGTGACACGAATAAAGCCATTACCTCCAATTGGAAGTAACAGCTATTAATTATGTTTAGCTTGATAAAAGGAATTAGCTAACGTGGCGAATTCCTCCATTGTCAATGATTCACCTCGCCTCATTCCATTAATTCCAATATTATCTAACATAGTGCTTATTGTTTCTTTATCGTACTCTGAACTTAGATAATTCGTTAAATTATTTCGAAGCGTTTTTCTACGTTGACTAAAGCAGGCTTGTACCATGGAAAAAAAGTAGTTCTCATCAGCTACATAGACAGGTGGTTTTTCCCGTATAGTTAGTTTCAGTACTGCTGAATCAACGTTTGGCTGTGGCATAAATACACGTTTAGGAACATGCATGACAACTTCAGCAGTTGTATAGTATTGAATAGCGATAGTTAGAGATCCATAGCTTTTCGTACTTGGTTTTGCAGCCATTCGCTCCGCAACTTCTTTTTGAATCATAACGGTTATACTTTCTACAGGTAAATTCTCTTGCAATAACTTTGTTAAAATAGGCGTTGTAATGTAATAGGGCAAATTTGCAACAATATGAACGTCTTGGTCATCATTAAAATTGTCCTTTATTGATGTTTTAACATCCGCCTGTAAAATATCCTGATGGATGAACCGGATATTGTCGTATTGATCTAATGAATCCTCTAAAATAGGGATTAGGCGTTGGTCTATTTCAAATGCTAGGACGTTTTTTGCGTGTCGTCCCAGTTGTTCAGTCAATGCTCCGATACCTGGACCAATCTCAATAACACCAGAATCCTTATTTATTCCAGTGTGATTAATTATGTTCTCCAATATGTTCGCGTCAATAATGAAATTTTGTCCCAAGCTTTTTTTGAAGAAAAATTTATATTTTGTTAAAATTTCCTTAGTCCGCTTTGGTGTAGCAATATATTTATTGGTGCTCATTATTTTCCTCCTGAAGTACTTTTTGAATTACTTGTTCAAAGTTTTCATATGTAATTTGAAACATACTTAACCGTTTAAGCAACTGTTTTCCATTTGTATGACCTATCTGTAATAATTCACTCAGCCTATTTCTTCTATAGCTTGCTCTAGGTCCTCCAATTAAACCATATTTAATCAAATCTTCTTTACGGATATCCGTTTCATAAACCCTTTTTAACTCATAAACATCCCGAAGTGCTTTTTGGATCGATTCGATAGAAGCATGCTCAATTCCGATTCCTTTGTTATTTTTTGCACGTGCATCATCCCGTGTTAAAAACGCATGCTTACAGCCATGCACATGCTCGTTGATAATGTTACGAATACGTTGGCCAGGATAATCTGGATCGGTAAAAACAATGACACCACGCTTAACTTGTGCATGTTGAATTTGTTCTAAAGTGGTATGATTTATCGCTGAACCGTTTGTTTCTATGGTGTCAGCATCAACAGCTAGACGTATTTTAACTGTATCGTCACGACCCTCAACGACGATAATTTCTTTAATCTTCAATTTAACTTCCTCTTTTCAGGTCAGTTTAGAAAAGCGCCATTCGCCTTGCCCTAATAGTGAATAGCGAAGTTTTTCTTACACTGGCGTTTCCTTAAAACTCACAAAAAGTAATGCTCCTACCATTTTATCATGGCAAGAGCATTTATATCATGTATTAATTTAAAATGGTAACTTTCACAGTTCGTCGTCCAAAGGCTAATGCTGCACTTTTACTAGGAAAATGTATATCGATGCGATTTCCATTTATACTTCCACCTGTATCTGCTGCTACATATTCACCATAACCCTCAATATGTACATGTGTACCTAGTGGAATCACACTAGGGTCAACCGCGATTACTTTAGCATTTGGATTTGCATTTAAGTTTATACCGGTCGCAGTATGACCTGAGCATCCTGCACACCCTGCTGTATACGCACTGGCAGACATGTATAATACTTTCCCGTTTGATTTTTCACTTTTTTGTTCTTTTTTTGGTTCTGCCTTAGGTTCTTGTTTCGGTTCTGGTGCTTGTTTCCGCTCTGGTGCTGATTCTTGTTTCGGCTTTGGTGCTGGTTCTTTTTTCTCTGTACTAGCCAACGTTACAAGCTCTGTTTGTTCCTCGAAAACTTTTGTGCCGATTGCAACTACTTTAGCTTTGCTTTCTTCTTTTACTTCTTCATTTACTAATTTTCTACTAACTTCTTTACCATTTTCTTTTATCACTTCATATGTCTTTATAACCGTTCCTTCACTGCCTTCTGCAACCACTCGTTCCTTACCTTTAGCAAGTGAACTGTCTTCTTTTTGCTTCGTATCAAAGGCAACCGCTTCTTCAACCTCAACTTCGGACTTTTCCACTTGGGTAATGTTAATTGATGAATCTGCAGAAACTTGATCTTGTTTATCAACGTTCAGTTTATCTAGATCTTTTACTGTAATATTATTAGATTTTAATAATTGCCCTACCGTTCCACCTGTAGTCCAGAATTTCTGTTCTTTCCCACCAACATTTACTGCAACTTGGAATGCCTTATTTATTGTTAGCTCAAGGCCTTCTACAATTTTATCTTCTTCCTTATGTGATACTTTATCATGGTTGGTTAACGTTAGATTGTTTTCCGTTAAAAAATCACCAACTGTATCAGCAAATGTATGAAATTCTTTTTCACTTCCGTCAATCTTAACCATTACTTGAGTTGATTGTTTGTATGTAATTTTCATGCCATCTTTGATTTCTGTATTACCTGTATGTGAAATTGCATCATGTTGGCTAACAACAATACCCACTTCTTTAAGCAGTTCATCTACCGTATTCGCATGCGTGTTCACTGTTTCTTTTTTCCCATCGTCCATTACGACTACTTCTGCTTTTGTAGCTTCCATTACTACTAAGCTAGAAAAAATGACAAGTGCTAAAACACCAATACTTGAAATAACCAGCTTCAGTTTCGATGCCGGCAATAGCTTTGAAATAATCTTCATGCTTTTTGCCTCCCCTTTTATCGACTTTGATTATATAAACAGATATATGTTAAGTCAAAGTATATAGGGTTACGGTTTCTTTACAATTGGGTTACAAATAATAACTCTGTAATTTAAAATGCACCATTTTCCCGTCAACTCTAGCACAGGGAAGGTAGTATAAATACTAAAAAAGAGACAGAAATAGCTCCTGCCTCTTCATATTAGGTAATTTTCACCTATATTATTACAACATTATATTACAACCTGAAAAAACGACGGGCATTTTCCGTAGTTACTTTACTTAATTCTTCTACTGAGATATTTCGTAATTCAGCTATCTTTTCAGCTACTAATGTTACATAACTAGGTTCATTTCGTTTTCCGCGATTTGGATGTGGTGCAAGAAATGGTGCATCTGTCTCCACAAGTAAACGATCTAGTGGAACTTCTACTGCTACCTCTTTTGGGTCAGTAGCGTTTCTAAATGTTACTGGGCCACCAAGTGAAATATAAAAGTTCATATCTAAACACGATTGGATGTATTTAACTGTATCGTTATAGCAATGCATGATACCACCAACTTCATTTGCATTTTCTTCTTGTAAGATAGTAATGATATCCTCCGTTGCTTCACGATTATGGATAATAATTGGCATATTTACTTTTTTAGCTAGTTGGATTTGTTTTCGGAAAACTTCTTTTTGAACATCCTTTGGAGATTTGTCCCAGTGGTAGTCAAGTCCCATTTCCCCAATCGCAACCACTTTCGGATGTGTAGAAAGTTCTTCAATCCAAGCCAAATCCTCATCTGTCATATCGATTGCATCTACAGGGTGCCATCCAACTGCAGCATAGATCGTATCATATTGTTCAGCTATTTCGATTGCTAGTGGAATGGTTTCCCTATCAAAACCAACAACCACCATTTGGGTAACTCCAGCATCGAACGCCCGTTTAATGACTTCTTCTCTGTCTGGTTCAAACTGTCTTGCATTTAAATGAACATGAGTATCGAATAACATGTAACTATCACTCCTTAAAGTAAAAGTCTGGCTTCTTTAACGCTAAGAGGCCAGACTTCATCAATTTTTTATTTTACAATAGAACCATTCAGTAAGGTTTGTTCTACTGTTGCAAGGGCTAACTTCCCGTCAGCATCTTCACCAGATAAAATCATACCTTCAGACATTTCTCCACGTAATTTGACTGGTTTAAGATTCGTGACACAAATCACCTTTTTACCGACTAATGCCTCTGTGTTGTAATGTTCAGCAAGACCAGACACTACTTGACGTTTTTCGCCGCCTAAATCAAGTTGCAGCTTTAATAACTTATCAGCCTTTTTCATTTTCTCAGCTTTTAAAACTTCTGCTACTCGCATATCAAGTTTCATAAAATCATCGTACGCAATTAAATCTTTTGCTTCTTCTTTCTCAGCGCTTGGTTCTTCTTTTGGTACTACTGGATTTTGCATCATTTCTTTAATGATTTGTACTTCATCTTCCACGTCTAATCGAGGGAAAATTGGCTCGCCTTTTGTGACATTAGATCCTTCTTTAATTTGACCAAGCTCATATACGCTTTCCCATTCTTTTAGTTTGTCATCCGTTATACCGATTTGACGGAATATCTCATTAGGGGACTCTGTCAAAAATGGTTGTAGCATGACACCAATAATACGAAGGGAATCAGCTAAATGTGCCATTACATTGCCAAGGCGCTCTTTTTTGGTATCATCTTTAGCTAAAATCCATGGCTGTGTCTCATCAATGTATTTATTTGTTCGGCTCACAAGCTTCCATAATTCAGAAAGTGCAACAGAAAACTGCATATTTTCAAGAGAATCCTCTACCTGTTTAATCGTTTCTGCGACAAAATCCTCTAAGCTTTTATCAATTTCTGTTTCCGCCTTTTGGTAAGCAGGAATCGTGCCGTCGAAATATTTGTCGATCATGGCAACCGTACGATTCAGGAGATTTCCTAAATCATTTGCTAAATCATAATTAGTACGTTGCACAAAACCCTCTGGCGTAAACACACCATCAGAACCAAACGGGACTTCACGTAATAAATAGTAACGCACTGCATCAAGCCCATAACGATCAATAAGTTGAACTGGATCGACAACATTACCCTTTGATTTCGACATTTTTCCATCCTTCATCAAAATCCAACCATGCGCAAAAATCTTTTTCGGTAACGGTAAATCCAATGCCATTAACATTATTGGCCAATAGATTGTATGGAAACGAACAATTTCTTTACTCATTAGGTGCACATCTGCGGGCCAATACTTTTGGAATTTGTCGTCTTGATCTGTTCCATAGCCAAGAGCAGTTATATAGTTGCTTAACGCATCAATCCACACGTAAATAACGTGCTTCGGGTCGCTTGGAACTTTAACTCCCCAATCAAAGGAAGTTCGTGATACTGCTAGGTCTTCAAGTCCAGGTTTGATAAAGTTATTTAACATTTCATTTTTACGACTTTCTGGTTGAATAAACTCTGGGTGTTCATCGTAATATTTCACCAATCGATCAACATATTTACTCATCTTAAAAAAGTAGGATTCCTCCTTGACTTTTTCCACTTGTCCACCACAATCAGGACAATGACCATCTTCTAATTGACGTTCTGTAAAGAATGATTCATCCGAAGTACAGTACCAACCTTCGTATTGGTCTAAATAAATATCTCCCTGTTCTAAGAGTTGAGTGAAAATTTTCTCGACAATTTGTTTATGGCGATCCTCGGTCGTGCGGATAAAGTCATCATTTGTCACTTTAAGTTTCTTCCAAAGACTCTGTATCCCCTCAACAATTTCATCAACATACACTTGTGGGGATACCCCTTTTTCTTCTGCTTTACGTTGAATCTTTTGTCCGTGTTCATCTGTTCCAGTTAGATACATCACATCGAACCCGCGCATCCGCTTGTATCGTGCTATTGCATCGCCAGCCACTGTTGAGTATGCGTGGCCAATATGTAATTTACCACTTGGGTAATAAATCGGTGTTGTAATATAAAACGTCTTTTTCTCATTTGCCATGGTATTACCTCCTCTTTCCTAATTCATATCCATCACAATTCGATTTGAAAAACTATTACTATTGTAGCGATTTTATCATAAGATTTCCATTATCCAGTAATCAATACTACAAATAATGATTAAAATAGATATGCTTTTACGTGCAAAAACGACAATTAATAACTCTTTTTAGTTAAAAACTTAATTTTCCAATTTGTTTTTATTTTGGATTAAAATTGATTGACACTTATGGGAATAGTTGGTACTATATTCCTAGAAACATGTCGGATATTGACGAATAAGGTCTTTTACCTTCAGAAGGGAGAATAAAAATGAAGTCTACTGGAATTGTCCGCAAGGTTGATGAACTTGGTCGAGTAGTTATCCCAATTGAACTTAGACGAACACTTGATATTCATGAAAAAGATGCTTTGGAGATCTATGTCGATACAGATAAAATCGTTTTAAAAAAATATAAACCAAGCATGACTTGTCAAATTACTGGTGAAACCTCTGAAAATAATTTATCATTAGCTAACGGAAAATTAACGCTCAGCCCTGATGGAGCAAAAGATCTAATCAAAGAAATACAAACACGGTTTAACGTATAAAATTATTACTCCATGTGCAAAAAGGGATTGACGCGTTACATCATTAACGTCAGTTCCTTTTCTTATTCTTCTATATGATAGGTTTGATAGACTTCCCGCTTAGGTATTTTTCTTTCAACGGCAACTTTTTTAATTGCCTCTTTACTTGATATACTTTCTTCCTCCATATAATAGGTTACGTGTTCGACTACAGATAGATGGCTCCACCATAGTGTCTCTGGAGATGAAAGGTCTTCTTTACTACCCTCGACAACAATGCAAAACTCTCCTCGTAGCTCCGTTTGCTCAATCCATTCAACAACTTCACTTATAGATCCACGAACATACTCTTCAAATCGTTTTGTTAACTCCCTAGCAAGGGTCAATTTCCGATCGCCAAACTGTTCATAAATCGCTGCTATCGTTTCTTTCAATCGATGTGGAGATTCATAAAATAATAGGGTTGCTTGCATGGACTTTAATCGTTCTAGCTCTTTTAGCCTGTCCTTCTTTTTTCTAGGCAAAAATCCGTAGAATAAAAATTCATTCGTCGGTAACCCTGAGCCTATCAATGCACACAATGCCGCATTTGCTCCAGGTAAAACAACAACAGGAATTGCTGCTTCGACTGCCGATTGAACCATTTCATATCCTGGATCAGAAATCCCAGGCATTCCTGCGTCACTTACAAAAGCTATTGATTCACCGTTTTCTAGTCGCCCTAGTAACTGTTCCTCGCGTGATTCTTTATTATGTTCATGATAGCTAATCATCGATGTGCTAATGTCAAAATGCGTCAATAATTTTTTTGTATTACGTGTGTCTTCTGCAGCAATTAAAGAAGCTGATTGTAACACCTTTAATGCACGGAATGTAATATCTTCTAGATTGCCTATTGGTGTTGGAACAATATATACCGTTCCTTTTTCGGTTGATTCAAAGCTTTTTTGCGTCTTCATTTTGTCCCACCTCTTGTTTCTTCAACGAGATCAAATGCTCTTTTTCACTTCTTTTAAGCTGTTTAATAGCATATTCCCTTTTTAGTGCTTCCTCTTTTGTCTGAAATTGTTCGACATATTCAACTTGGAAAGGACCACGACCTCGTGTATATTTTGCTCCTTTACCACTTTCATGCATGTGTAACCGATTTGCTAAATCGTTTGTGTATCCCGTATATAATGTTGTATCCTTACATTTTAAAATATAAACGACATGGTTATTTTCTTCCATATATAATTTCCTTAGCTTCTATTGTATAAGTACTATCTTCTTCATAGATATATAAAGGTGGTAAAATAGTAAGGTCGGCCTTCCCGTCTCGAATTCCTTCAATTAATAGCATGTTTGCTTCTCGTCCCTTTTTAGGATAAACAAGCCGCATTCGTTTTGGTTCAAGCTTGTATTTACGGAACAAGGTAAGGATATCAACAAGTCTACCCGGCCGGTGGACCATCGATACCTTGCCCCCGGGTCGAACATGTAATTTGCATGCTTTTACAACATCCTCTAACGTGCAATACACCTCGTGACGTGCAATAGTCAGATAGTCATTTTTATTTTGCTCTGTTCTTGCTGGTGTTTTGAAATAGGGTGGATTACACGTGACAACATCAAATGTACTATGCCCCAATTTATCTTGCATACGAGTTAGATCCCCATGCAGCATAGTAATTTTATCGTGCAATTTATTTAATTGTAAACTACGTGTTGCCATATCATATAACCGCTCCTGAATTTCAACCCCCGTTATGTGGGCATGAGATCGTCTTGATAATAGAAGTGGAATAACACCATTACCACTACAAAGGTCTAATATATTACCCCTTTTAATTGGGACATAACTAAAATGCGCCAGTAACACGGCATCAAGTGAAAAAGAGAACACGGTCGGACTTTGAATGATCTGCATATCATTTTCTTTCAATAAATAATCAATCCGTTCATCGTCAAATAACTGTACCATTACGCTAAATCCTTTCTATTTCTATGTAAGAAAAGCTGTCTCTTTTGTCATAATAAAGACAACGAGACAGCTGTAACTAGCTTATTTATTCTTATTTAAAAACATCAAACAAAATAGACAATCTTCATCTTGTCTTGGACTACCAAAATGAACATTACAAATATGAAAACCTTCTTCATACAATCGCGCTAAGTTATCATACCCTTCACCAGGTATTTCATTAGCAACATGACTCTCATCTGTTTCTTCATCGTTTGTTTCACTACCATCCAACCGATTGCGAAGATGATGATTTTCAATTGAAAGTCGATTGTTTTCTTCGAGCATGTTACCTAGATGTTCCTTTAAATCACCTAGTTGCTCGTAAAGTTCGCCTATTCTTTTTTCCATATCCGATACCTGCTCAAAAACTTCTCGTTTGTTCACGCCTTCATACACCCCACTATTCTGTGGCTTGCGCTTTAATTATTCCTTCATCAATTAACTCATCTAACGTATATTCGATTACACGTTCTTTTTCAGGAATTTCAATTTGTACGACACGTTCAAGCATGTTCATACCAACTACTTTTCCTTTACCAAATGGCGTCTTAACTTTTTCTCCTAAATCTGGTAATGTGCGTTTCGCTGTTTCATAGTCATCATTTTCATACTTTAAACAACACATTAAACGTCCACATAACCCAGAAATTTTTGCAGGATTTAAAGATAGATTTTGATCTTTTGCCATTTTAATAGATACTGGTTCGAAATCACCTAAGAACGTTGAACAACAAAGCATACGGCCACACGGTCCAATTCCGCCCAACATCTTCGCTTCATCCCGAACACCAATTTGACGTAATTCAATTCTTGTTTTGAATAAGGCAGCCAAATCTTTTACTAGATTGCGAAAATCAACTCGTCCATCTGCCGTAAAATAAAAAATAATTTTATTTCGATCAAATGTATATTCTACCTCTACCAAATTCATATCTAGTTTATGTTCGATAATCTTTTCAGCACATATTTGGAATGCTGTTTCCGACTGTTGTTGATTCTCTACAACCGACATTTTATCCTTTTCATCTGCTAGACGAATAACTTTTTTAAGAGGTAGAACAACATCTTCTTCGTCGACTTGTTTACTAGCAATGACGACTTTACCAAACTCAATACCTCGAACCGTTTCAACGATGACATACCCATCTAAGATAATATCATGGTCTCCTGGATCAAAGTAATATATTTTACCCGCTTTTTTAAAACGAATACCAATAACCTCAATCAATTTAGATCACCTCTGTATATGAAGTGTAAGCTGTTCCATCACTAGTGTGGGATGAACATTCTGCTTTAACTTTCGTTTTGCCTGAAGGATGCTTTGTAGAATAGAAAGTAGTTTTGGTTGCGAAAAAAACAACGCTGCTTTCTCCAAACCCTCATCCTGTTTATAGTATAGCACCAATGCCTCATATTCTATATGGTAATAAAGAATATCCTTGAATGCTAACAGCAGTAAGTCTAGCCCTTGTTCTAGTTGACTTCTCTCTTTAAAGTGGACTAGCCACTGATTATGAATAGATAAGTATACTTCATCAGGCTTTACGATAAACATTTCTACCAATTGTACCACTAATTTTCTAGCCTGTGCAAACCACTCATCCTCACTTAACTTGATTGCTTCATCTAAATTATTCGTTAAAGCAGCAACAAGGGCTCCATTACCTTCAGTTACTCCAGAATCTAGCAATTGTTTTTGAAATTGTACAGGATTTAATGGCTGTAAATCAAGGATCTGACAACGAGAACGAATGGTTGATAG
Organism: Virgibacillus necropolis; assembly: GCF_002224365.1. GTDB lineage: Bacteria > Bacillota > Bacilli > Bacillales > Amphibacillaceae > Virgibacillus_F > Virgibacillus_F necropolis. Next base: position 267,431 of record NZ_CP022437.1, read on the forward strand.
AATAGATTGACTGTTTTCCGTAAGCATGACGGCAGTCGTTTCTATATTAGGTTCTTCTAAGAACTTCAAGATACGGTTTGCAGCATTTGTAGTTAATGTATCAGCATCTTTTATGATATATACTTTCTTTGCCGATTCAAGTCCGCTGTATTTAAACTCTTTTTGGAGCTCGTCAATTTGTTCTTTTTTAATCGATAAGCCATCAGGTTCAACCCAATGAATATCTGGATGATTTCCAGAGTCAATTCGTTTACATGTCAGACAGTTATTACAAGGGTCTCTATCAATTACATTTTCACAAAACAAAACCTTTGCAAGTAACCGTGCAATCGCTTCTTTTCCCGTACCACGTTCTCCTTGAATTAAGTAGGCATGGGAAATCCGGCTTTTCTGTATACTATTTGTCAATATCTTGCTTGTCAAAGGCTGAATTTCAGCTATTTCTGACCATGTATTCATGCTTCCCATCCTCAATCTTATGGTTACGTATATAAATTAATTAATAGACCTTTAATCTCTCCAATTAACCCAAGCAGATCAATCGATTTCTTTTCTAGATTCATCAGTTCTTCTGTCAATTCGATTAGCCTTTCATCAATTTCCTTGACAATCGATAGCTTCTGATTACGACTTCCTAACCCAAAGCTATGTGACTGCTTTAAATCTAGTCCATTATAAACTGTTTCTTGAAGAAACCCTTTTACCATCCGCTTGAATTTCACAAGATCTTTAAATGAACGAAACCGTGCTAGCCTTTCACCCTGAACAGTGATACTTTTCATCAACATTTGAAGCTCTTGTGCCTTGAGCTTATGCGACTGTGTTTGCACCAGCCCATCAAATGATTGCTTACCTTCGAATGCTGATCGTGTTTGGTTATTTGTTGCGTCTAATTGTGAACGGAGATCATGACTAATTTTCATTATATTAGCCCCTTCGTCTTCGCTTTTCTTGTCTAGCTGCGCAGGCTACCGACTCGAGACATAGTCAAGTGACACTCCGAGCACGATAGACCGTGTGCTCTACGGTTCCTTGCTTATGCGTCCGCTTCTGAACAGTCGCCTTCGCTTTTCTTTTTAAAACTGGAAGAATGATTCTATTGGTAAAATAAACACGGTTGCTCCACCGACCTCAACTTGTACTGGTTTCGGAATATACGAATCAGCATTACCGCCCATTGGTGAGATAGGCGCTACCATTTGTTCCCGTTGTGAGCAATTATCCCGGATTATATCTAATGCTTCATCTAAATATTCATCCTGGCAACCAATCATAAGTGTGGTATTTCCTTCCTTTAAAAAACCACCAGTTGTTGCAAGTTTAGTCGTTTTAAAATTCTCATCACCTAAAGCATCACTCAATCGATTGGAATCCTTATCCTGAACAACTGCAATGATTAGCTTCATCATGTAATCCTCCCTTTATTTAAATTATATTTTATAATCCTTAAACTGAATAAAACGTTCAATTTTTTTCATAACCTGTATGTTTACCTGCTCCAATGACTGTTCTGCATCAATAATTTGAATCCGTTTAGGAAACTTTTTCACGAGTAAATGATAGGCTTTATATACTTGTTCATGAAAATGAAGTTCCTCTAAATCTAAACGGTTCTTCTCTCTATCTTTATTCGCGATGATACGCTCTAATCCCTTTTTTGGTTCAATATCAAAAAATAATGTTAAATCAGGCATACAATTTTGAATAGCAAATTGGTTGATTGCGAACACCTCATCGATACCAAGACCTCTTGCATAACCTTGATAAGCTAAACTACTATCAATAAATCGATCACACAAAACAATTTTTCCTTGTTCTAATGCAGGTAAAACCTTCTCCATTAAATGCTGTCTTCTAGCAGCAGCGTACAACAATGCCTCTGTCCGTGAATCCATTGCGGTATGTACCGGATCCAAAATAATATGTCTGATTTTCTCTGCTATTTCAATCCCACCTGGCTCGCGGGTTGCTAAAACATCAAAACCTTTTTCCAAAAGAGTTTGTTCCAGTAATTGAAGAACGGATGTTTTACCAGCGCCTTCTCCACCTTCAAGCGTAATAAAATATCCACTCACGACGGTTATTCCCCTTTATATATATGAATTCCCTTATCTATATCATCGATTTGTATCCTAGCACCCTGCCTGATAAGTTCTGTTAGTAGCGCTACATGCTGGGCGCTAATCCGTTCCCCTTTCAAAATAAAAGGAATTCCTGGGGGGTATGGAATAACAGCTTCGGCAGCGATTTTTCCAACTGCTTTTTCTAGCGATACTCGGAAAGTTGGTAATTTATCCATTTGCCTGTAATCCATTACTAATGCTTCTATAGGATTTGGAAAAAGCTTTCCTACATCTATTGTAGCATGGTTGCTTATTATTTTTAATTGTTCCTTCATTATTTTTAACGAATTTCGTAAATAATTCTTTTCCTGAAAAACTCCAAGTCCATGAATCAATAAAATTTGGTTATGAGTTGCAAGCTCTGGATAGATACCTTGCTCCTCAAAAGTTTTTGCAACAGCAAATCCTGACATTCCCATTTTCATATGTAAGGTAATTTTTAAAGGATCATCCTGTTTTGACAACGGTAAAACATCCCACAAATTGTTTTCAGAAAGAATTGAACGCACTTCTTTTACACTGTTATCAATACCATCTATATCCTCTTTACTTGTTGTAGCTAGAAACGAACGAGCGACATCAAGTGAAGCCATGAGTGGATAGGATGGGCTACTAGATTGGATCATCTGTAAATAATGATGGAGATACCGCTTCGAAATAAATGAGGTTCTCATATGTAGGTAAGAGCCCATTGTCATACTTGGAGCCATTTTATGTGCAGATTGAACGACCATATCAGCGCCTATGTCTAATGCCGATGGTGGAAAGTATTCCCCTAACGAAAAATGAACACCATGTGCTTCATCAACTAATACCGGTATGCCGTGCGCATGGGCATAATCAATCATTTCCTTGATATCATACGTTTTTCCAAAGTAATCAGGATAGGTCAAAACGATTCCCTTTGCATCTGGATGAGTATCAATTGCATGTTTCATAGACTCAAAATTTGGATTTGTATAGCGATCCACGGTTTCATCATATTTAGGTGCAACAAATATGGGCCGCGCACCCGCCAACTCTAAACCATTAATCACCGATTTATGACTATTACGTTGAACGATCATTGTATCTCCATAAGAACAAACTGCTAAAATCATCGCTAAATTTCCAGCAGTACTACCCCCTACCAAGAAAAACGTATGGTCAGCACCAAAGTAATCAGCTGCGAATGCCTCGGCCTCGGCAATTACTCCACTTGGCGCATGTAAATCGTCTAACCCAGTTAATTCAGTCATGTCAATGGTTAGTATCGCGTTAAAAAAATTTTTAGCGTATTCGGGAAATAACGTCCCATTTTTATGACCTGGGACATGAAACGAAATTCGCTTCCTGTTCGTAATATCTTCTAGCTGTTTGTAAAGCGGTGTCTCTGTATGATTTCGTTTCATTACTATACCCCATTTCAAAAAGTGTAAGCTCCCATACACTAAGAAAAGCGCAAGCGCCTTGAAAGACACGACAAGCATAAGCAGAGCGGTGCAGTGTGGATGCTTTGCTCGCGCGGAAGCGAGCTGCTTATGTCTCGAGTGTCTAGGCGCTGAAGCTAGACAGATAATCGCCAAAATTTTATACTTTCTTTGCTCTCAAGAAATACAAAGCGATGGGAGCTTGGGCAAGTCAATTGGAAGAGGTTCTTCCTTACTTGCTGGTTTTTGGATTATTCCAACTCTGAACATGATCATCTACATCAGATTCAATGATCACTTCCGTTACACCTTTTTCGTTTAAAATCTTCTTTTCAATATTATCACGTATTTTATCGGCTTCCCCTACCGTCTTATTAGGGTCTAATTCTACCTTTAATTCAACATGCAGTTCATCGCCTTCTCTAATAACCATTAATGTCCTTATGTCTTTAATATCAGGTTCTTCAAAAACAAGATCACCTATCTTCTTTTCCATATCCTCATCCGAAACACCTAAAATTCCGGCGGCATTGTCAAGGAAAATGCGCCCTACCACATAGAACAACATAAGCCCGATAATAACAGAAGCATATCCCTCGGCTTGAATAAATGGAGTATATGTACCAATGACAATAGCTATCATGGCGATTAACGCACCGACTGTTGCAACAAGGTCCTCTAAAAATACAAGCTTTGTTGCTGGCTTTGCATCTCCCACGTTCTTAAAACTCTCTGTCACAATACTAAATCCTTTTATATCTTTTCCCAAGTCCCCTGTTATCTCCTTCATCGCTTTGAACAGAACGAAAGACTCCAGCACTACTGCAATGCCTAAAACAGATATGTTCAGCCAGAACCACGACCCAGATCCAGGTGGTTCCATGATATGATGAATGCCTTTTACGATCGTTTCGTAAGCTAAAATCCCGACAATCAATACAGCACCAAGTAAGACCAAGTTTACCAACCGTGCAAAGCCTCCTGGAAAACGATCGGTAGGGGCCTTTTTACTTAAAGCTGATCCAATGAATACAAAAAGTTGGTTGGCTGAATCTCCAATACTATGCATTAATTCAGCAAACATTGCTACATTTCCTGTGATAAAAAAGGTAATACCTTTTATTACAGCTAATACTGCGTTAATTATACTCGCCCATAGAGCAGACCTGCTACCCTTTTTTAATAAACCAAAAAACTCTTTCATTTTATACTCCTTTCCTCTACTGGAATTTAAATTTATCTATTGTTATATTGTGCCAAAATTTCATAATCATACTCATTAGATTATCATGACAACATAAAAAAACCAGCTAATTTTTGTTTTTTGCAAACAAAAAAGCCTTTGCAATAAATAACCGCAAAAGCTTAAGAATATCTATGAATATAACCTTGGTTGATTCATATTTTTTAATTTTTGTAGGTAGTAATTGTACTTTTCTTCTCTTGGCTCGGTATGAATGATGTTTTTTTCACATTCACAACAAATAAAAAGTGTGTATAAATGAATTCCTCTTTCTTTCTCTTCTTCACAAATGCCGCAGCATTCCATTGCAACTGTCGTTTTCATTTCCCCACCTCCGTTAGTTTAGTCTCTCCTAATCTAACGAAATATATACATAGATTCTTTCAATCAATGAAACTTTCTACGTTAAAGTATATGAGGAAATACCTGAAATGTGTCTGTACCACACTAGACAATTAGAAAAATATGAATTGCTGTAAGAGAAGCGAGACCAAAAACACCTAAAAAACCAGCAATCGCTGTTGTAAAAAGATTAATAGGTACATGAAGGCCAATTGCCCCACCGAATACATTCAAGAAAAATAAAAATAAAACACCTATTGCTAATTTCACTACACCTTGTCCGACTAAACGCATGGGCTTGATCGGGGCCCCAACAAATAAAACCAATACAATCATTGCAACTAGTATAGAAATAACTATCATCGAACTCAATATGACCTACTCCTTCCCTTGTCCCCTATTTACTACATATGAAAAGAAACAAGGAAATAGACCAAAAATGATTAGAAAAGCGTAGGCGACTGGTCAGAAGCAGACGCATAAGCAAGAGACCGGAAAACGCCTGGTTTATGGCGTTTGGAGTGTCTATTGCTTATGACGGCAGCTTCTAGAAGCCGTAGCTAGACAAATAAAAGCGTAGGCAACTGGTCGGAAGTAAGCATAAGCAAGAGACTGGAAAAGACTTGTGATTCCAGCTTCTAGGAGTCGCAGCGGGACAAATAAACGAAAGCCTTGTTAATCATAACGAATGGCACTAATTTTACGGTGTCTTGCCTCACGGAGTAGGAATAAATATTTCGCCTGTGCAAACTTTTCTTTGTTAATCGCAGTTGTTGTAGGCTCGATACTTTTTTCAACAATTCCTTCTATACTTTTCCAGTCTCTTTCTAGGATGAAAATGGTATCGAGTAATTCTTCATCCACGTGCTTTTTTTTATACTTTTTCCCCATATTTTCACCCAGCTTCTACAATTCTCTTCGTCCTTCTAGCGCTTTAGATAACGTTACTTCGTCTGCATATTCCAAGTCGCCACCAACTGGTAAACCATGAGCAATCCGTGTTGTACGAATGCCTGACGGTCTAACAAGACGTGAAATATACATCGCAGTAGCTTCCCCTTCAATGTTTGGGTTTGTAGCTAAAATTAATTCGTCTACATCTTCATTTTTGAGACGGTTAATTAAATCAGGTACATTAATATCCTCTGGACCAATACCATCCATTGGTGAGATAGCACCATGGAGCACATGATATTTCCCCCTGAATTCCCTCATCTTCTCCATTGCGATTACGTCTTTAGGATCCTGTACAACACAAATAATTGACTCATCTCGCGTGTTATCTTGACATATCGAGCATGGGTCTTGGTCTGTTATATGACCACAAACCGAACAATGTGTCAATTCGCGCTTTGCGTTTACTAATGAATTAGCAAAGTTAAGTACATCATCATCTTTCATATTAATAACAAAAAAAGCCAGTCGGACTGCAGTTTTCGGGCCGATACCTGGCAATTTTGTAAAGCTATCAATCAGTTTTGAAATCGGTTCTGGATAATACATCAAGGTGCCTCCTAGAACATTCCTCCAGGCATATTCATTCCTTTTGTGAATTGTCCCATAGTTTCGTTTGTTTTATCTTCAATTTGTTTTAATACATCGTTTGTTGCAGCCAAAATTAAATCCTGAAGCATTTCTAAATCATCTGGATCCACAACTTCTTCCTTTATCTGTACATCTGTAATTTCTTTTTTACCGTTAGCTGATACAGTAACCATTCCACCACCAGCTGTTGCCTCAAACGTCAACTCGTGTAATTCATCCTGTGCTGCCATCATTTTCTTTTGCATTTTCTGCATTTGCTTCATCATGTTTCCCATATTACCTTTCATTATAACTCCTCCTAAAAATGTTTTTAATATCTTGCTGCCGCTCCGTTTTTCTAGATCTAATCATGTATTTCCAACAGGTCATCACCAACAAGTTTTCGTGCTTCTTCTATAAGTGGATCAGCTGCAGCTTCTTCTTGTTGATTAGTTGTTGCTTCTTGTTTGTTAATATATTCATTTCGTAATTCTTGCCAATTATTCTCTGGAATAGGAATAATCGTTAACTCTTTTCCAATTGATTTAGCTAATACGGACTCAACGGTCTCCCGATTATCCAAAAATAAAGAACAATGTATTTCATATTTAAAAGCAACAACGAGTGCACTATCAGATGCTGCAGCAGGTTTACTATCTTGAATAGTTGCATGTGCAGGGGCATTAGTCGTCTTTAAAGAACCTAAAAATGATCCCCACTGTGACTGAACCTGTTTTAATGAGGCCTTCTCAGCTGCTTGTAAGACGTGACGAATTTTTTCATATGGTGTTTTGTAACTATTTTTAGACGCTCTAGGTTGTGCTCGCCTTGTTTCTTTTTGGGGACTAGCATTAGTTGCTGATGCCTGACTTTTCCACTTTTGCAATTCCTTTTCAAGCAGATCTACTTTGCCCGCTAGCTTTTGAAGAGCTTCATCGTTAACCGCAGTATTTACAGGTTCCGTGTTACCGACTTGTTTCGTATCAGTTGTTGAAAGACTCAATATAGCAATTTCGATGAAAACTTTCGGACTGTTACTCCATTTTATTTCTTGTTGGCATTGATTCAATTCCATAATAGCATCTTGAATCCAATTACCAGTTACGAGTTCTGCTAGTTCTTTAAATCGGTCATCTATTATTGCTCGCTCTAGAATGCCTTCCAGTGATGGTGCACTCTGATAAAGCATAAGATCACGAAGAAAGTATATAAGGTCGAATACAAATCTTCCTGGATCTTTTCCGTTTTGTATGATATCATCTAGCAATTTTAGTGCCTCTTGGACATCTTTCTCGTACATTTTTTGTACAATGTCGGTGAGAACCTGTTGCGAAACACCACCAGTTACAGCAAGAACATCTGGCAATGTAACACTTTTACCACTATATGATATCGCTTGATCCAAAATGCTTAGCGCATCACGCATTCCACCCTCTGCTGCTAAAGCGACTGTTTCAAGCGCGTCAGATGATACAGCTATTTCTTCCTGATCCATGATAATACGCATTCTTTCTACGATTGCCTGACTCGTAATTGGTTTAAAATCAAACCGTTGGCAACGTGAAATAATCGTTAATGGAATCTTATGCGGTTCGGTTGTCGCTAAAATAAATACCACATGCTTTGGAGGTTCCTCTAAAGTCTTTAAAAGCGCGTTAAAAGCGTTAACAGATATCATATGTACTTCATCAATAATGTACACTTTGTAGGGAACAACACTTGATGCATATTTTACCTTGTCACGAATTTCACGAATATCTTCTACACTTGTATGTGATGCCGCATCCATTTCAATGACATCAGAAATAGACCCATCTTGAATTCCACGACATGCGGCACATTCATTACAAGGCTCACGAACAGGTGCCTTTTCACAGTTAATTGTTTTGGCAAAAATCTTTGCAGCACTCGTTTTTCCAGTTCCACGAGGCCCTGAAAACAAATAAGCATGCGAAAATTTTTCCTGCTCTATCGCATTTTGCAATGTACGTGTTATATGTGATTGTCCCACAACATCCGTAAAATTCTTCGGACGCCATACGCGATATAATGCTTGATAGCTCATAATGACTGTTCCCCTTTATTATTCTATCTAATTATACCCGAATTTGGGGGTGAATGTGAACCATTGCGATAAGTTTATTTTAAAAAGCCTTTGCCAGAAACTCTGACAAAGGCTTCGCTGTTTATGTAATACCGTGCACCTACCATCGATGTAACGACCCTATGCGTTACGTAAGTTCATGGCTCGGCCTAGGCTTCCCTGCGGCACACAGAAATGATCACTTACTGCTGCTTCCTTCCGGACCTGACAGACTTCATGAGTTTCCATTGCGCAGGACCTGAGCGTCAACACCAATTCCTTACGGCAGACCATAATGTCATTACACCTCAGATAGGAATTCAGTCCCGCTATAGCGGATTGCGAGTACAGGGCACCGCTACCTCCCCACCTAGCACGGCAAGTTCCATTATAACGATTTTGGGTTAAAATTGCAATAGCAACCCGGACAAGGTTTAAAGTTAAATTAAAGATATGAACATTTTATAATGTAAACGGGATCCCCACACATCAACCGGGCAGACTCCTTTTTTAACCCTTATTCTTTCTTTTCATTCGTAATTCCCGGAAAAAATTAGTAAGTAATTGACTACATTCTTCTTCCATGACCCCACTCTCAAGTGCCACTTGGTGATTGAAGCGGGAATCATTTAACAAATTCATTAACGACCCCGCACAGCCTGCTTTTGGATCGAATGCTCCAAATACAACACGTTTAATTCTAGATTGCACGATGGCACCAGCACACATTGGACATGGCTCCAATGTGACATACAACGTACAATCTTCTAAGCGCCAACTACCAAGCTTTGCATTTGCCTCTTGAATTGCAATTAATTCAGCATGTGACAATGTAGATTGTACCGTTTCACGAACATTATATCCGGTCGCGATCACTTCACCTTCAAAGACAATTACCGCACCGATCGGAACTTCATTTCGATCTTTTGCCTGCAATGCTTGCTTTATTGCTTCCTGCATAAATACTTCATCCATGACCAAAGACACCGCCTATAAAAGTTTTAAAAATCGTGATTAGGATAAGAATAGTTAATAAGAACAAATTTTATAGATGAAAAGGAGCATATTCATGGAACAATCCTTGCAAAATACCGCTGTTATCTTTATTGATATTATAAATGATTTTAACTTTGAACGTGGAGAAAGACTACTCAAGCATACAAAAGAAATACTACCACACTTAAAAAAGCTGAAACGATATGCCAAAGATAACAAAGTTCCTGTTATTTATGTTAATGATCATTACGGTTTATGGCAAGCAGATTACAATAAGCTAATCAACCATTGTAAAAATGAAAACAGTCAGGAAATAATTGAAGAAATGCAACCAGATCATGATGATTACTTTTTAATTAAACCAAAGCACTCTGCGTTTTTTCAAACCCCATTAGAATCGCTGTTAATTGAGCTTGGTAAGACGAATCTAATTTTAGCTGGCATCGCTGGCGACATTTGCATTTTATTTACAGCGAAGGACGCTTATATGTATGAGTACTCACTACGGGTACCTGAAAATTGTATAGCTTCAAATGAAAAAAAAGGAAATGAATACTCCTTATATTTAATGCGATCGGTCATGGATGCAAAAACAGATACTATTTAAAAAGAAAAGTACGAGCGCGTATTAGGTGCTGAAGCTGGACAGATAAACACAAAAACAACTTATACTTCCTGATATATTCATATATCGTAAATCCTTTTCATACCATGTTAATAGACATCGGTTAGAGGAGGGTTTATTTATGCAAATTCATGTAGTAAAACAAGGGGACACAATTTTTAATATAGCAAATACATATAACACGCCAATGGAAACCATTATTAATGCCAATGAATTAGATGCACCAGGTGCGCTAGTAGTCGGGCAAGCAATCGTGATACCTATTATTGGACAATTTTACTTTGTCCAAAGTGGGGAAAGTTTATCTTCCATCGCTCAGAAGTTTGGTATACCTTATCAAGAATTAGCACGAATCAATAATATTCCTGCTGGAAACACGCTGCCTGTTGGATTCCGATTATATATTCCACCTCAAGCCGAACCAAACATTGTTTCAAATGCATATATAGAACCATATGGAGATACAGTATCAGACACCCTAGAAACAGCCGCCAGAAAACAATCACCATTCCTTACTTATTTAGCACCATTTAGTTATACGGTTAATCGAGATGGTAGTCTAAATGCTCCCCCATTGAATAATTTCAAAACGATTGCAGAAAACAACGATACAACACTAATGCTTGCTGTAACAAATCTAGAAAATGGCGAATTCAGTGCAGAGCTTGGCCATATCATCTTGACGGTTCAAGCGGTACAAAACAATCTACTAGATAACATTGTTAATACGGCGACAACTGTTGGATTTTCGGATGTTCATTTTGATTTTGAATTTTTGCCACCTGAAGACCGGGAGGCATATAACAACTTTTTGCGAAAGGCAAAAGAACGTTTATCACAAGCTGGTTTACTCATGTCCACAGCACTTGCACCAAAAACAAGTGCGACACAAGAGGGCGCGTGGTACGAAGCGCATGATTACGCAGCACATGGTGAAATTGCAGATTTCGTTGTACTCATGACTTACGAATGGGGCTATAGCGGAGGTCCACCGCTTCCCGTTTCACCAATAAATAATGTGCGTGAAGTTGTTGACTTTGCATTATCGGTAATGCCTGCTGAGAAAATTTTACTGGGTCAAAACTTATATGGCTATGATTGGACACTTCCATACATGGAAGGTGGTGAAATAGCAGACGCTCTTAGCCCCCAGCAAGCAATTACTTTAGCACGAACAGAAAATGTAGCGATTGAATACGATCAAGAAGCACAAGCACCCTTCTTCACCTATTTTGATGCACAGGGAAGTAGACATGAAGTCTGGTTTGAGGACGCTAGATCTATTCAGGCAAAGTTTAACATGATAAAAGAGTTGAATTTACTAGGAATTAGTTACTGGAAGCTAGGATTAGCATTTCCACAAAACTGGTTGCTTTTGCAAGCGAACTTCAACATTGTAAAAAGAGGATGAGTGTAAATTAGAAAAGCCACACGAACAATTTGTTCGTGTGGCTTTACAATTATTTTTATTTCAACAAGTTTAACGATTCACGATTAAATGCTGGGATATCATCAGGCTGCCTGCTTGTTACTAATTGGTTGTCACAAACTACAACCTCTTCATCTTTTACCTTAGCACCTGCATAATCCATATCTACCTGAATGGATTTAAAACCTGTTGCCATTCTACCTTCTAATGTTTTTGCTGTAATTAACAACTGTGGTCCGTGACAGATTGCAAATACAGGCTTTTTCACATCCATAAAATGTTTTGCAAATGCTACAAATCGTTCATCTGCACGTAATTGATCTGGTGAAAATCCACCTGGAATGAATAATGCATCATAGTTATCTGGGTTAACATCATCAATGTTTTCCTCAATCGTAACCGATGCTTCTCCATTCTTACCAGTAACCTTTTTACCTTTTTCCTTTTCAATTGCTACTACCTCATGCCCAGCCTCTTTAAATGCTTTTACTGGGTCTGTATATTCCACATCTTCAAACATATCTGTTATAACACATGCTATTTTACTCATTATTTATCCGCTCCTTTTAAGTCGCTACATAGATTTGTTTTCCCGACTGTCTGGAAATAAAACATTATAATAATAGAGTTCGGTCAGAATAGAATGTGTGTTGATATAGTCAAAAGGGGCGCCAAGTTGGCACCCCTTTTTGACAATCTATTCTTCTAATGTCGATGTATCACCTGTTGGTAATCCTAATTCCCATGATTTCAACAATCGGCGCATAATCTTACCACTACGCGTTTTTGGGATGGTATCCTTAACTTCTAGTTCACGTGGTGCTGCGTGTGCACTTAAGCCTGTTTTGATGAACTGGCGAATTTCTTCAAGCAATTCATCTGACTCCGTATAACCATCATTCAATGTAATAAACGCTTTAATAATTTCGCCCCGCTCTGGATCTGGTTTACCGATGACGCCAGCTTCTGCTACTGCTGGATGCTCGATTAATTTACTTTCCACTTCAAATGGTCCTACACGTTCACCTGATGTATTAATCACATCATCTAAACGACCCTGGAACCAGAAGTAGCCGTCTTCATCTTTGTAAGCACTATCACCTGATACATACCATCCGTTAACAAAGTAACTTTCAAATTTACTTTCGTTATTCCAAATTTTGCGCATCATGGCAGGCCAGCCTTTTTTAATGGCAAGGTTACCCATTTGATTCGGTGGAAGCTCATTACCTTCATTATCTACAATTGATGCTTCTACTCCTGGAATTGGTTTACCCATTGAGCCTGGACGCAATTCCATAGATGGGAAATTCACAATTAGCATTGCACCTGTTTCAGTCATCCACCATGTGTCATGGATGCGCATATTAAATGCCTTCAATCCCCACGTAACAACCTCAGGATTTAGCGGCTCACCAACACTCATGATGTGACGCAATGATGAAAAGTCATGATCTTTCACTTTGGTCTCACCAGCACTCACTAATTTACGTAATGCTGTTGGCGCAGTATACCATACCGTCACATTATTTTTGTCAATCGTTCCATACCAATCATCTGGACTAAAACGTCCTCCACGCACCACATTTGTTGCACCTATTAACCATGGTGCAAAAATTCCGTAGCTAGTTCCAGTAACCCAGCCTGGATCCGCTGTACACCAATAAACATCATCTTCATTCAAATCTGCAACCCACTTACCTGTTGCATAATGCTGGATCATGGCGTTGTGCACATGGTAAACCCCCTTAGGCTTACCAGTTGAACCTGACGTATAATGAAGTAACATGCCATCCTCTAAATCAACCCACTCGATATCAAAGTCAGTTGATGCTTCCTTCATCTCCTCCGCATAATGAATATATTTATCAGAAGTTTTATCTGACTCACCAATTAGAACAATTTTTTCTAGATTAGGTAAATCTTCTTGTGGCACACGCCCTAACAACTCTGGAGTTGTAATAAGCATCTTCGCTTCACTATCTTTCAAACGATCACGAACAGCTTGCTCCATAAATGCTTCAAACAACGGTCCAGCAATGGCACCTGTTTTTAAAATACCAAAAAACGCTGCATAGAATTCAGGAGTTCGCGGTAGGAATAAAAAGACACGATCGCCTTTATTCACATCATATTTCTTCAATACATTCGCAAACTGATTACTTTTCTTTCGGATTTCATCAAAAGTCATTTTTTCTTCTCGATCTGGTGATGAATATAATAATGCTACTTTATCTTTTTTATCTGGATTATCTGCATGACGATCAATTGCCTCGTATGCAATATTCACTTTACCAGTTTCATTCCAGCTAAAATTCTTTTTTACCTCATCCCACGAGAATCCCGCGCGTACTTTGTCGTAGTTTTGTAGATTATAATTACCTTCTTGTGCAGGTATCCGCTGCATATCCATTCAATCACCCCATCATTAATTTTGAAATCGTTTACAAGCATGAAATTTAAAATAATAAAACTATTTAGGTAACTGTTTATAGTTTAGAACATAATTTCCAATTTTTAAAGTAATTCACACAAAAAATAAATAGCTAAAGTAAATAAGCTCCCCTTTTCTACTGAGTTGCCTACAAGTCACGTAAGCCTTCGGAAAAGATAAGCTGATTTCATGAGAAATACCATCCTATATTTTCAAATTTTCAGCAGCAATTAAGAAAAGCGCAAGCGCCTTGAAAGACACGACAAGCATAAGCAGAGCGGTGCAGTGTGGGTGCTTTGCTCGCGCGGAAGCGAACTGCTTATGTCCCCTAGTGTCTAGGCGCTGGAGCTAGACATATAATCGTCAAATACTTTCTTTGCTCTTGAAAAAAGCCTGTAGAAAAAGGCACACTTTCTCTACAAGCTTTTGGCTTACTTATAAGCCCTTAGAAACTGACTTTATCTTGATTTGTTACAACTAATAACGATTTACCTTTATCCAACTCTTCTTCTAGTTTTTCAGCCATGGATGCATCAAATCCAATTTCTTTCATTTTGGATCGTAATTTATCACCTTTGCTTCTAAAAACATTCTTTGTAGCAGTTCCAAATCCTGTTACCTTAACGCCCATCTTATTGGCATCTGTTTCTTTTCTGTTACGTCTATCATGATCATTATCATGAGCAAGAACAAATATGTCTTCCTCACGGATCCCATTATTTCTAAGCTTATCAATAGTTTCACTCAACTGGTCATCATCATGGAATATTTTATACTTCGGTTCCATTTAAAATTCCTCCTTTGTAACATTTATAATTTTAATTCCCTGTCACTATATAAATTAAACACAAAAAACACCATTCGTTAAAATGGTGTCATCCTGAATATAGATTTTAAAAAGTGCCCCCGGCAGGATTCGAACCTGCGACACATAGTTTAGGAAACTAATGCTCTATCCCCTGAGCTACGGGGGCGAAAAAGAAAGGTGCTATAGCTAAACGCCAAAAGTTCATTAATTTTTTAACAACCATTTTCTATTATACAAAACTCTTTACTAAATGGAAAGACTCATCTATCTATATGGATTAGAAATCTAGGTTATGCTAAAATATAATACATCTGTCGATCACATAGACATTGAATGGAGGAGTACATATGGCAGAGGTTCCGTTCATTGCCATCGAAGGACCTATTGGCATTGGAAAAACATCTTTAGCAAAAAAACTATCTGTCCATTTTGATTTTCATTTGTTAAAAGAAATTGTTGAAGAAAACCCATTTCTAGGCAAATTTTATGATGACATTGACGAGTGGAGTTTTCAAACGGAAATGTTTTTTTTATGCAATCGATTTAAACAATTAGAAGACATTGAAAAGAAATACCTAAATGAACATAAGGCGGTTGTCGCCGATTATCATATATCGAAAAACATGATTTTTTCAAAACGTACTTTACAACAAGATAAATTTAAAAAATATGAGCAGATCTATCATATCTTGACTAAGGATATGCCCGTACCGAACATGATGATTTATTTACATGCAAGCCTTGATACTGTTTTAGCACGGATTAAACAACGCGGGCGGGAAATTGAGCAAAACATCAAGCATTCCTATCTTGCACAGCTAGCAAGTGATTATGAGGATTATATGAATCACTTTGAGACATTACATCCTGACATCCCAGTCATCCGAATCAATGGCGATGAAAAGGATTTTGTGAAGCAGCAAAAGGACTTAAATACGATCATCAAGCAAGTTGAGAGCCATTTAAACAATCAAAAAGCAATAGTGAAACAATAAAGGGGAAAAAGACATGAATTTACGTGAGAAATACCATATTCCAAACGATAGTATCATTACTATTGCTGGAACGGTAGGTGTAGGGAAGTCCACCATGACAAATGCACTAGCAAATGCATTACAGTTTAAAACATCCTTTGAAAAAGTTGAAGCTAATCCATATTTAGAAAACTTTTATGCAGACTTTGAGCGTTGGAGCTTCCATCTTCAGATTTATTTCCTAGCAGAACGATTCAAAGAACAAAAGAAAATATTTGAATATGGCGGTGGATTCATCCAAGACCGTTCAATTTATGAAGATACAGGTATTTTTGCAAAAATGCATTATGAAAATGGAACAATGTCAAAAATTGATTACGAAACATATACAAATCTTTTTGAAGCGATGGTGATGACGCCATACTTCCCACATCCGGATCTATTGATTTATTTGGAAGGGACACTTGATGAAGTATTGGGTCGTATCAAAGTTCGCGGTCGTCAAATGGAAAAGAATACACCATTAAGCTATTGGGAAGAAATGTATACCAGATATGAAAATTGGATTAATAACTTTAACTCCTGCCCTATCTTACGGATTAAAATTTCAGATTATGATCTAATGAAAAAAGAAGACTCCGTCGAACCCATTCTCGAAAAAATCGGCCATTTTATTCAACAATCACGTAAATGGAAAACGAGGGAGCTTATAAGGTAATTCTTAATGAGGAGTAATCCATCTCAGTGAAAATGTACTCTACGGAAAAGGAACCTACAAAGGGGTCCGCTCTATAGGGTACATTTCTTTTTAATTTCAATATCATCTGCTCCTGATAAAAACCTCAAAATAAATACATCGCTAAATAAATGACAAACGTTACTGTAAAGTATTACATCTAAAAAGACAAGGCTGATATAACCCATTTGAGGACTCCATTCCAATAAATTAATAATTATTGCCAAAATCAATAAGTAATACTTATATTAACTGTCTGCCGTATTCAATTTATTGGAGGATTCCTGCAACATCACACCCGAATCCCTAAATAAAGGCCATACGTTGCTAAAAACAGATAGGGAAGATACCAAATGGATTGCAGATTTATTTCAAACATGACGAACTACCTCTTATTACCTTCCCCAAGTTCAATCGAGCGATCACGTGCACTTTTCACACCCTCGATGACGGCTTCTTGAAAATTTAACTCGTCTAATGTTTTAAGCCCAGCCTGCGTTGTACCATTTGGGCTCGTGATTTTTTTCCGTAAAACTTCTGCAGGTTCACCGGAACGCTTAAGCATTTCCCCAGCACCAATAATGGTTTGCATAATTAACGACTTTGCTACCTCTTTGTCGAGTCCAGATTTAACAGCCACTTCTTCCATCGCCTCTGCCAAATAATAGATATATGCTGGACCACTTCCGGAGAGTCCTGTTACCGTGTGCATATCCTTTTCCTCAATGACTGTTGTTGTGCCGACAGTACCAAAAAGGGACAAAATCGCATTTAATTGTTCATCTGATACCTTATTATCTCTGGCTATAGCCGTTGCAGAAAATCCGATTGATGCGGATGTGTTCGGCATCGCACGAACTACTGGTACATCGCGACCAACAATAGAAGAGATATAATCAATCGAAACACCTGCCAACACAGAAACAATCACTTGATTTGGTTTGATGTGCATCTTCATCGCTTCAACAGCAGCCATTAAATCATGAGGTTTCATGGATAAAACAACAATATCCGCACCAGTAATCGCTGCTTCTTTATCTGTTGTACACTGTACGTGATAACGATTTTTTAATCGTTCTAACCGATCTTTGTTATCTTTATTCGTAACGAAAATCTGATCAGGATGTAGGTTTTTTTCCTTTACAATTCCAGCAATTATTGACTCTGCCATTGACCCAGCGCCAACAAATGATATTTTCCTTAACATGGATTTTCCTCCTTTTCAAATTAAAAAAACCTCAGGTCTGTCCTTATAAAAAGGACGGATTGAGGTTTATATCCGCGGTACCACCTTAATTGACTTAAATTAAATGTCCACTTTCCATTGATAACGCAGAATTAGCTGCGGTTAGCTTTTATCTAACGACTCACAGGTAGGTTCAATAATGCTAACACGATGGAATCTTTCAGCCGGTGAATTCCACTCTCTCACGCATAGACAATCATTTACTAGCCTATTCATTGTTTTTATAGTTATATTAGTTTCACAATAATATACTTCTTGAACTACTAATTGTCAAGTTTCATTAAATAAAATAAAACCGCT
This sequence comes from Virgibacillus necropolis, assembly GCF_002224365.1. GTDB lineage: Bacteria > Bacillota > Bacilli > Bacillales > Amphibacillaceae > Virgibacillus_F > Virgibacillus_F necropolis. The sequence continues at coordinate 285,703 of NZ_CP022437.1, forward strand.
ACAAATAGTAACGGTTTGGTGTATTTTTAATTTATGTTTATTTAATAAATGGAGGAGGTAGAGGGATTCGAACCCCCGCGCGGTTTGACCCGCCTGTCGGTTTTCAAGACCGATCCCTTCAGCCGAACTTGGGTATACCTCCGTAATCGACAAGTAATAATATAACACGGGAATATTATGTTGTCAATTAGATGGGAATATTTTTTTCTTTTTTGTACTTTTTTGCCAGATCATACTACTAATTAGCGATAAAACCCCGTTATTCATGGATACGAAAGTAAGAAGGTGAATCTATACAAAACCTAGGTTTTGCATAGTTATTTTATAACTTCTTTCCCACCCATATAAGGTCGTAACACTTCAGGCACCACTACAGAGCCATCTTCTTGTTGATAATTCTCTAAAATAGCTGCAACAGTACGGCCAATTGCGAGTCCAGATCCATTTAACGTATGAACAAATTCTGGTTTGCCCTTTTCTTCTCGTCTAAAGCGAATACCAGCACGTCTCGCTTGGAAATCTTCAAAATTAGAGCAAGAAGAAATCTCGCGATAGGTATCTTGGCTTGGGATCCATACCTCGATATCGTATTTCTTAGCAGCTGTAAAACCTAAGTCTGCCGTACACATGCTCATGACACGATAGGGTAATTGCAACAGCTGTAAAACCTTTTCTGCATCTCCAGTTAATTCTTCTAACACGTCATAAGAATCTTCTGGTTTTACAAAATGGACAAGCTCTACTTTATTAAATTGATGCTGACGAATTAACCCGCGTGTATCTCTTCCAGCAGATCCCGCTTCAGAACGAAAAGATGCGCTGTACGCCACATATTTTTTTGGTAAATCATCAATTCGTAAAATATCATCTCGATGATAATTAGTTACTGGTACCTCTGCTGTCGGTATTAAAAAATAATCCCAATCCTCAAGCTTGAAAGCGTCCTCCTCAAACTTCGGCAGCTGACCAGTACCTGTCATGCTTGTACGGTTTACCATATACGGCGGAAGCATTTCCACGTAACCATGCTCGTCTGCATGTAAATCCATCATAAAGTTTAGTAGTGCCCGCTCTAAACGCGCCCCAAGCCCTTTATAAAAAACAAAACGACTTCCAGTAACCTTTCCAGCACGTTCAAAGTCTAAAATATCTAGGTTAGTTGCAATATCCCAGTGCGGTTGTACTTCATACGTAAAGTTTGGAACGTCACCCCATGTACGTGCTAACACATTGTCATCTTCGTCTTCTCCAATAGGTACACTCTCATGTGGCAGATTTGGAATAGACAACAGCATCGTTTCCAATCTTTCTTCAATATCATTTAATTCTGTATCGAGAACTTTAATCTGATTGCCAACCTCGCGCATTTCTTTAATAGCTGGTTCAGCATCTTTTTTCTCTTTTTTCAAAACAGAGATTTGTTTAGATGCCTCGTTGCGTTTTGCTTTTAATGCTTCCGTTTCAGCAATAAGCTCTCTGCGTCTTGCATCAAGTTCTTCAAACTTATCTAATTCAGAAAGATCTTCTCCGCGATGAGTAAGCTTCTCTTTAACCTCTTTAAAATTGTTACGTAAATACTTCATGTCTAACATAATTTGTTCCTCCTTCATAACTTAAGAATTTTTTATAAAACAAAAAAAACTCCCGCCCCTAATAAAAATAGGGACGAGAGTATACCCGCGATACCACCCAGATTGAAGAAATGAATTCTTCCGGCTCAAAAAATGTTAACGGTTTTTAACCGGGTTTACCTACTTAAGCGCTAGTTCAGCAAACCAGTTTAAGGATGGATTCACAGATAACTAACATCGATTCGCACCAGCCATCGATTCTCTTTAGAAAGTTTCACTGTTACTATTTCCTTGCGTTACTGTTTAAATGATTATGATACATCATACATAACTTCTCATTAAGATGCAAGTGTTTTTCTAGACTCTTCCACCATCTTAACAAAATATTCTACAAAACGATTGTCATCGGTTAGCTCTGGATGAAAAGCAGTACATAGGTAATGACCTTGTTTGGCTGCAACAATTCGGTCCTGATAGGTTGCCAAAACTTCAACTTCCGCTCCAGCTTTTACTATATATGGTGCCCGAATAAATACAGCATTAAAATCATCAGCCACATTTTCAATCGCAAGTTTTTGTTCAAAGCTTGCAACCTGGCGTCCGAAGGCATTACGTGCAACCTTCATATTCATCAAACCTAAATGACCAGTCTCCTGACCTTCTATTTCTGTCGCCATTAGAATCAGTCCAGCACATGTGCCGAATATTGGCTTACCTTTTCCACCAAATTCTCTAAGTGCTGTAAAAAAACCATAGCTATTAATTAAACGACGCATCGTTGTACTTTCTCCACCAGGAAAAATAAGTCCATCGATATCTTCTAGTTGTTCTGTACGTTTTATTTCAACTGCTTTTGCACCTGATTCTTCAACTGAACGAATATGTTCGCGAACTGCACCTTGAAGTGCAAGTACACCAATTGTTGTCATGCCTTTTCCTTCTTTCTATTCGCTACGGTCTTGCATACGATCGTGTGCTTCTAGTGTACTCATTTCAATACCTTTCATAGCAGTACCAAGACCCTTAGAAAGTTCAGCAATTAGCTTATAATCCGTATAATGAGTTGTTGCTTCTACAATTGCTTTTGCAAATTTTGCAGGGTTATCTGATTTAAAGATACCTGATCCAACAAATACACCATCTGCACCTAAATGCATCATTAATGCAGCATCAGCAGGAGTAGCAACTCCACCTGCAGCAAAGTTAACTACTGGAAGACGACCTTCTTCGCGAATTTGTAGTAATATCTCATATGGAGCACCAATATTTTTAGCAAATGTCATGATTTCATCCTTTGACATTGCTGATAATTGACGAATTTCTGATTGAATTTGGCGCATATGACGAACCGCTTCGACAATGTTTCCTGTTCCTGGCTCACCTTTTGTACGAAGCATAGAAGCACCTTCACCAATTCGACGTGCAGCTTCGCCTAGATTACGACACCCACAGACAAATGGAACTGTATAATCTGATTTATTTAAATGGAAAACGTCATCTGCTGGTGTTAACACTTCACTCTCGTCAATATAATCGACACCCATTGCTTCTAAAACTCGTGCTTCGACAATATGACCAATACGTCCTTTTGCCATTACAGGAATTGAAACAGCGTTCATTACCTGTTCCGTGATTCCAGGCTCAGCCATACGAGCTACTCCTCCTGCAGCACGGATATCTGATGGAACACGTTCTAAAGCCATTACAGCAACTGCTCCTGATTCTTCAGCAATTTTAGCTTGTTCAGCGTTCACAACATCCATGATCACGCCGCCTTTTTGCATTTCTGCCATTCCACGTTTAACACGTTCTGTTCCTGTATTTGTCATTCGTAATTCCTCCTGTATGTCTTAATCTTTTTCTGAATCTTTAGCCTAGATTATTATACTACTTAAAACCAACCTTTAACAGTCTCAACGGCTGTAGAAAATAGGTCACTGAAAAATCCGCCTATTGAGCCCATGATTAGCATGAACCAATTGTCTTTTTCTACAGATTCCTGTGCTACTATATCCACAGTCTTATTCGTTTCAACGTTAAAAATATAGCCGTAATCATTTTCACCTTCATAAATTAACTCTGCACTACCAACCTTTTCACCTTTTTCGATAGGTGCAGATAATTCACCAGCTTTATTTAGCTTATCTTTATCTAATGTATATTTCATGGTGTATTTCTCTTCTTGTCCCTGTTGCACGGGAAGTTTAATTGCCTTATCTGTTGCAACTTCAACTGTACCTTTTTGTCCTTTAGATACTGGTAATGAAGATTGTCCATCTAATTGATATCCCTTAGCAAATAATTCTTTTGTTTCAAAGTTATCAAATCCAAAGTCTAATAGTTTAGCGGTTTCCTCAAAACGCTTAGCTTTACTGTCTGTTTTCATCACAACTGAAATAAGCCGTTGTCCGTCGCGCTCAGCTGTTCCTGTAAAACAATATCCGGCTATGTCTGTATTACCAGTTTTAAGACCATCTACGCCTTTATAGGTGAATTCCTTTAAGAAAGTCGCATCATGCGGCAGCATCCAGTTCAAATTTTCAACTGTATACCCTTCAAACTCTAACTTAGTTTGACTGGATACCTCCAAAACTTGTGGATGATCATTAATAAGATTATATGCTAATAATGCTGCAGACCTAGCAGATAATAAATTATTCGCATCGGGGTCTGTCCCCTCTGGAACGTTTTCAGCTAAAAAGGAATTAGGTAACCCAGTAGAGTTCACAAATTTATAATCAGGAAGTCCCATTTCTTCTGCGGTTTTATTCATCAATTTCACGAATTCACCCTCAGAACCTGAGATGAGTTCTGCAAGTGCAATTGTCGTACCATTATCAGAGATAATAGCCATTGAATCGTATAATTCTTTTACCGTATATTCTTTATCTTGACGTAAGCCAATTCCAGAGAGGTTTGGATTAGCGGATATACTATATGCATAGTCACTAATTGTGGTTGTTGTATCCCAGCTGATTTCACCACTTTCAATTGCTTCCCATACAAGGTATTCGGTCATCATTTTAGTCATACTAGCTGGTGGAAGTGCCATATCAGCGTTTTTGGCAAATAAAACTTTACCTGTTTCTGCATCAACTAAAATTGCTGATTCCGCTTCAAGATCGACTGTCTCCGCTGCCTTTGTTGTCATAGGTTGTACAAATACCGTTGTCATCATTACAAGTACTACAAGAAATAATGACAAATTTCTCTTTACATTGTGTTTCACTTTCTCTCTACCTCCACCTTAGTAAAATCGGGACTTAACGCCAACATTATATTGGAAAATCCTCTACCTGCAAAATTGTTTGTATCTTTGATATTTTACCACAAAAAGGTGCAAAAAAATAGACGGGGAATATTCCCTATCTATTTCTTTTCACTAGGTTAATTTACCCATATTACGACATTTTCATGGAATTTGTAACCTAAACTGAATAATTTGGCGCCTCTTTTGTAATTTGAACGTCGTGTGGATGACTTTCGCGTAATCCAGCATTGGTAATGCGAATAAATCGTGCATCATTTCGTAATGAAGTAATGGTGGCTGTTCCACAATACCCCATTCCTGCACGTAATCCGCCGATCAATTGATGAACAGTATCTGCAAGTAGACCTTTATAGGCAACTCGCCCTTCAATACCTTCTGGCACTAGTTTTTTTGCTTCTGATGATTCCTGAAAATAGCGATCTTTAGAGCCTGCTTTCATCGCGCCAACAGATCCCATTCCACGATAAACTTTATATTGTCTGCCTTGGAAAATCTCCGTCTCCCCTGGACTTTCTGAAACACCGGCAAACATACTACCAAGCATGACAGCGTGAGCACCTGCTGCAAGGGCCTTTACAACATCACCTGAGTATTTAATTCCACCATCTGCTATTACGGGAACACCATATTCAGACGCTGCCATTGCACAATCATTGACAGCAGTAATTTGGGGAACACCAACACCTGCTACTACTCTAGTCGTACAAATAGAGCCTGGGCCAATTCCAACCTTTACAATGGATACGCCAGCTTCTATCAGTTCTTTGGTAGCTTCTGCGGTCGCTACATTCCCTGCAATAATATCTAAATCTGGATACGCTTCTCTTACACGCTTAACTTGTTCAAGCACACCCTTAGAATGGCCATGTGCTGTATCAATCACAACCACATCAACACCACTATTTACCAGATGATCGATCCTTCTCATGGCATCAACAGTTACACCAACAGCCGCACCAACCAACAATCTTCCTTGTCCATCTTTAGCTGCGTTTGGAAATTCAATTACCTTTTCTATATCTTTTATCGTAATAAGTCCTTTTAATACACCATTATCGTCAACGAGTGGTAATTTTTCAATTTTATACTGTTGAAGAATATTTTCCGCTTCGTCAAGTGTAGTTCCAACTGGTGCTGTCACTAGATTTTCACTTGTCATTACTTCATGAATTAAAATAGAGTAATTCTGAATAAAACGTAAGTCACGGTTCGTTAAGATACCTACAAGTTTTTGCTCTTCTTGATTATTTACAATTGGAACACCAGAGATGCGGAATTTCCCCATTAAATGTTCAGCATCAAAAACTTGATGTTCAGGGGTTAAAAAGAAAGGATTCGTAATTACGCCACTTTCCGAACGTTTTACACGATCAACCAGCTCTGCCTGATCTTCAATCGACATATTTTTATGAATAACACCAAATCCACCCTGACGTGCCATAGCTATTGCCATTTCCGCTTCTGTCACAGTATCCATACCTGCACTGATAAACGGGGCATTTAGCTTTAATCTTTCTGAGAGTATAGTTTTTACTTCTACATCTTTTGGAAGAACTTCTGACTTTGCTGGCAACAACAAGACATCATCAAACGTTAATCCTTCTTTGACAAATTTATCCTCGCGCATCTTCATCCTCCTAATTGTAATTTTTTGGCATATATGCGTGCTTTTTGGCTATAAGGTTACACTAATTGTTACTTAGAATACGGTATCGAAAACTCTTTTTCAACAGGTTTTTATGAAAGTTTAAAAAGAAAATGCATTCTAAATATTGTAACTACTTCTTGATAGGATTAACCTATCTACGTGGATAAACATTGATTGTCAGAATGTGTTCTTTTATTACCATTTATTATTTTTATATTTACGATAATAATTTATCTGACGGACAAATAAATACAATTTACGCTTCAAATGATGATCGTTTTTATAAAATAATGGATTACCCCATTTTTTTTGTTTAATTAAACGGTTAACATCTTGTAAAACATCCTGATTTTCGACAAAATTACGTAACACAATTTTAGGAACAACGGTAAACAAATAATCTTTATTCAAAAAGGTTAGTTCTTTTTCCTTGTTATAGATTCCATCGTCTACAAGATATTCTGCCATATTATGTCCAAGTGCTGTGACATAATAACTGGATCTTCCCTGCCTGATATTCACTTCAAACACTTTGAACTTGCCATCACGCGTATCATATTTTATATCGAAGTTTGCAAACCCAACATACCCTACTGATTCCAAGAAATGTTGTAACTTCTCCATCATTTCCTTGTTATAACGTGTAATCAATGCTGTGTAATTACCGATAGCCGTAGCTGTATGTTCTTGTAATACAACTTGCGCAAATGTGACAAGCTGTGTCTTACCAGAAGAATTGACATATAATACAGAATCCCACATATATGTATCATCTCCGGGGATATAGTCTTGAATAATAAGTTCTTCTTGATAACCACTTGCAGTAATCTTGTTTACAACTTCCTGGAATGCCTCATCCGATTCGACTTTATATACCTTTTGTTGACCTTCAAACTTGTTATTATAATACGCAATACCATTGCTGGGTTTTATAATAACTGGATAGGTAAGCTGTTCATTGAATGATAGTGATCCACTGCAATCATAAAAATAAGTTTCTGGTGTTTCAATTCCGTATTCTTTGCAAAATTTATAGAAATTCGACTTTGTTTGCAGTTTGTTCATTAAGGATTCGTTGATATAATTGAATACATAATCCTCTTTTAGAACTGCAGCGTTTTCTATAATCAAACGTACATATGCATCATTTGTGCCTACTAAAAGAAGTTTTTTATTCGAAGGTTTTAGATTAGTTGCTACTTGTTTTAGTATTGAAACAAACTTTTCAGGATTCGACAATGTTGGATATATTTCAATTCTTTCAATTACCGAACTCAAATTTGTGAATGCCATTTGTTGTTTGCCTATTAAAATTGGCTTAATGCCATATGCTTCATGAAAAGAAATAGCCATATTATAAGCATTTATATCTGTCCCTATGATAACTGGGATAAACGGTAGATTTTTCATTATATCCTCCTATAATCAACCAATAAATTCTAATAACTATACCACTTAGAACGTGATTGTAAGCATTTTACAATTTACTTTACTATATTATATACCTGTTGTAAATCAAAGCACTACTCTGAATAGAGGTACAATAAAGCATTAAATATGCGTACTTTTATTAATTTGGGAAACACTATCAAATAAATCTTTTTTGGGAGGGGGAAACGTATGATAAAACAGGATATTTCAACCTTTTATACCTCATTACAAAACCTCCAATCTAGTCAAATTTACTTGAGGAATTGTTATGCAAATCTTGTCGAAATAGACGCCGACGCCAAAAGTTACGAAAATAGTGGGACATTTATGTATTACCTTGAGCAGGGTCAGCTGTTTTTTAGAGAGGGAGAAAAGGGAGATGTTCGTCTTAAACCGCTATTATACTTTTATGGAATGTGTCATACCTTAAAAACATGCTTACTAACAAATCGACCGAACTACCCAGAATCAACCTCTATTTTAGCACACGGAGTATCAGCTAGAAAAAGAAAGAAAAAAGACTACACCTTTACTCATGATGAGGTGAAAATCCAACAAAATGGACTATTCAGCTATGCGTGTAGCCATCTATTTTCGTTGAAAACTCCTCCCTTTACAAAGGTTAAAATGGATTTCTTGCTATATTTAATTCCTGAAATGAACGACTTTTTTGCACTTAACAACAAGGAAAAAAGTATCTCTATTGGAAGGATTGACTCTACTATTTTACGCTTTCCTGCGTCCATTCTTGATAACTACCATGTGACGGAACGAGCATTTATTCAGCGAATTAGTCCGTATCTTCCAACCATCAAAAAATCAGAAATAGTTAGTCAACAGATTGTCGTGCTACTGGAAAAGCCTATTCAACAATTGAGAGGACCATTCAAGTGCCATTTGAATAAACAAGAGATTTACTTCCCAACCGATCGCACTTATTTTGTTTCCATACCAGAAATACTGGTTCACTATTTATTGTTATATAATTTGAGTATGATCAGTCGCTATGAAACGGAGTATTGGGGCGAGCTTTTTGCTACAAAGTACGATCTGGATTATTCTATTATTGTCCATTATTTAACCGTTGTGGTAGATAAGATAGAAGCTTTATTGGGGGAATGGTTACAAAGAAAAGGTTAGCGGTTGTTCTAGACAATACACTACAGTTATGCAAGTAGAAAGACTTTCTTATCATTAAGAAGGTCTTTCTACTACTATTTCGTCAATAAAAATTGCTGGATTGTTTTTAAGTGATAAGATCTCGTTTGATTGATCAAACTGTACTATTGGGCGGGTAGGGTACTTTTCATCAACGAAGACAATCTCACCAGTCCTACCGATGGATAACTTTACCTTTTTCCAATTGAAAAATTGGTTAGGCTTTTACTAAATGTATCAACAACTTGATGAGAAAAGTGCGTATATTTATCACGAATAAGCTCTTCCATTACTTTAAATGGTGACTGTTTTGACTGGTATAACCGTTCGCATGTCATGGCATGGTATATATCACTAACAGCAAGAATTCTCGAATAGGCGTGAATTTTATCTTTTTTTACACCTAGTGGATAACCGCTTCCATCCATTCGTTCATGATGCTGTAAAATTGCTAGCTTAACGATTTGTGTGATTGTTGGAATCTGCTCAATCATTCGATACGAATATGTAGGGTGCTTTTTCATTTCATCGATCTCTATTGCTGATAATCCCTCTGTCTTATTTAAAATAGTTGGTGAAATTTTTGCCATTCCACAGTCACTTAAAAAACCAGCTAACCCTATTTGAATAGACTCACCGCTAGGATAACCCATCTTTTTACTCAAATACATTGCCAACAAACCAACCCCAACACAATGATGATACATATAATCCTTTTTGGTGTTGTATTGGTGCAATGTGAAAATATCTACATTATCCTGATCAATTCGTTTGAATAATGGAATAACAAGTTTTCGTACGGTTGGCATGTCTACCTTAATGTTATTTTGCCAGGCGGTAAAAAGCTTTTTATAGTTTTGAACAACATAATGGTAGTGCTCATCAAAAGCAAGGTTACTACTATCATTCGTTTGTTTTACCTGCTTCTTTTCCTGTTGGATAGCTTTCGGTTGAAATGTTGTTCCATCTGAAAGCTTAGACCCCACATCTACAAAAGCAATTAGAAACTTTTCCACGATCGTAATATGTTCCTCGGTAAGGACGGTATTTCTTGAAATAATAGCCCGATTAGATTTACCCTTTACATCGTTTAACAACATACAGCCTGGAACTAACTGTGATGGTTCAACACGCATGCCATCCTCTCCTTTTAAGAAAAGCGCAAGCGCCTTGAAAGACACGACAAGCATAAGCAGAGCGGTGCAGTGTGGGTGCTTTGCTCGCACGGAGGCGAACTGCTTATGTCTCGAGTGTCTAGGCGCTGGAGCTAGACAGATAATCGCCAAAATTTTATACTTTCTTTGCTTTTAAAAAAAAGACGACTCAAAGAGAATATTATTTTTCATTTCTCTGCTAAGTCGCCTTTTGAGTGCTTCTTTATCCTGTTGTTTTAGTTATTCATCTTGTTTATCATTGTCATCTTCTATTGTTGCCTGGTCGTCTATTTCGTCTGTTACCTCAGATGAATCAGCGTCAACTTCTTCTTCGCTAATTTCTTCTTCATCTTCAGGCTCAACCTTAGCAACTGTTGCAACCTCTTCATTTTCTTGCAAACGAATTAAGCCTACGCCACGTGTATTACGTCCTGATTGGGAAATACCAGCAACAGGAATTCGAATTAGCACGCCCGCTACCGTTATGAGCATAATATCTTCTTCGCCTGTAACAGCCTTCACTGTAACGACTTGTCCAGTATCCTCGTTCAATTTACATGTAAAGATACCTTTACCACCACGTTTGGTAATTCGATATTGATCTTCAGGTGTGCGTTTTCCGACCCCTTTATTTGTAACATGCAAAATCTGTAGTCCCTCGTCCAAGATTTCCATAGAAACAACCTTGTCATCCCCACGTAAGGATATACCACGTACGCCTGCTGCAGTACGGCCCATGGAACGAATTTGATCTTCAGGGAAACGAATTAAATAACCATTCTGTGTTGCAATCATAATGTCCTTCGTTCCATCCGTTAAACGAACAGAGATAAGCTCATCATCTTCCCGTAGGTTAACTGCGATTAATCCACCTTTTCTGATGTGTGCAAATTGCGATAAGGTTGTTCGCTTAGAAACACCATTCCTTGTCGTGAAGAATAGGAACCAGTCCTCTGCAAACTCATTAACTGTGATAACAGCATTAATCGATTCATCTTTTTCAATTTGTAATAGATTAATGACTGGAATCCCTTTAGCAGTTCGACTAAACTCAGGAATCTCATATCCTTTTGCACGGTACACTTTACCCTTATTTGTAAAGAATAATACGGTATCGTGTGTTGAAGTAGACACTAAATGTTCGACAAAATCATCATCGTTGGTACCCATACCTTGAATACCGCGACCATTTCGTTTTTGAGTACGATACGTAGATGCTGGTAATCGCTTAATATACCCTTGGTGGGTAAGCGTGATTACGATATTTTCTTCAGGGATTAAATCTTCATCTTCAAAGAAGTCCATGCCACCAACCATAATTTCGGTTCGACGTGGGTCACTAAAGCGTTCTTTAATCTCTGTTAATTCTTCACGGATAATTTCTAATACCTTTTCTTCATTCGCTAGAATTGCTTTTAACTCATCAATTAATTGAATAAGCTCATTGTACTCATTTTCAATTTTTTCTCTTTCTAAACCTGTTAAGCGTTGCAAACGCATGTCTAAAATAGCTTGTGCCTGCTTTTCAGAAAGTCCAAAACGCTCCATTAATGCATCACGCGCAATATCACCAGTTTTAGAGCTACGGATTAACGCAATCACTTCATCTAAATGATCTAATGCAATTCGTAAACCTTCAAGGATATGTGCACGGGCTTCTGCTTTTCTCAATTCAAAGGCAGTTCGACGCTTAATAATTACCTTCTGGTGGTCCAAATAATGTACCAGACATTGTTTAATATTTAAAACTTTTGGATGTCCGTCAACTAAAGCCAACATATTGATTCCAAAAGTAGTTTGCAAGGAGGTGTATTTGTATAAATTGTTTAATACAACATTCGCGTTCACATCACGGCGTAATTCCATAACAACACGAAGTCCATTACGATCCGATTCATCACGCAGATCTGTAATACCTTCGATTCGTTTATCACGAACATGATCTGCAATTTTTTCAATTAGTTTTGCCTTGTTCACTTGATATGGAAGCTCATTAACAATAATTGTTGATTTACCGTTTTTTTGTTCTTCGATACGTACCTTTGCTCGAATCGTAATAGAGCCTTTTCCTGTTTCAAATGCTTTTCTAATCCCACTACGACCAAGGATTTGACCAGCAGTTGGGAAATCTGGTCCATATATATGGTTTTCCATTAATTCATCAATGGAAACTTCAGGATTTCTACTGATAGCTAATACGGCATCAATTGTTTCCCCTAAGTTATGTGGCGGAATATTGGTTGCCATACCAACAGCTATTCCTGATGTACCATTCACGATTAAGTTAGGGAAGCGTGATGGAAACACGACTGGTTCGCGCTCTGAACCATCATAGTTATCTCTATAATCAATCGTATCTTTATTTATATCTCGCAATAGTTCCATTGAAATTTTTGACATACGCGCTTCTGTATAACGCATAGCTGCAGCAGAATCACCATCGACTGAACCAAAGTTACCATGACCATCAACAAGCATATAACGATAGCTAAAGTCTTGCGCCATACGTACCATCGTTTCATAAACAGCAGAATCACCATGTGGGTGATACTTACCGATTACTTCACCAACAATACGTGCTGACTTTTTATGTGCCTTATCCGAATGCATACCCAAATCATTCATTGCGTATAAAATTCTACGATGAACTGGTTTTAGTCCATCACGAACATCTGGCAATGCCCGTGAGACAATTACACTCATTGCATAATCAAGAAATGATGTACGCATTTCTTGACTAATATTTATTTCTTGAACATTTGAACGTTCCTGATCCGCCATTTTGTTGTTACCTCCTCGTCACTAAAAACCTGTGACAACACTGAAAATCACTATTTTAAAACCAAACGCCAAAAACCAGGCGTTTTGCGTCCGCTTCTAAACAGTCGCCTCCGCTTTTCTTTACACATCCAGGTTTTGAACGTATTGGGCATTATCTTCAATAAAGTTTCGTCTTGGTTCGACTTTATCACCCATCAACATATCAAAGACTTGGTCAGCTTCTATTGCATCAGATAAATCAACCTGAAGTAATGTACGAGAATCTGGATCCATCGTTGTTTCCCAAAGCTGTGTAGCATTCATTTCTCCAAGTCCTTTATAACGTTGAATCCCAGGTTTTGGATTTTTTGGAATTTCAGCTAGAATGCGATCCATTTCCTTGTCATTATACGCATAATAAGCAGCCTTTCCTTGCTGTATTTTGTATAATGGTGGTTGAGCAATATAAATATAGCCATTTTCTAAAAGTGGTCGCATGTACCGGTAGAAAAATGTTAATAATAGTGTACGAATATGCGCACCATCAACATCTGCATCTGTCATTATAACAACTTTATGGTAGCGTGCTTTTGTGATATCAAAATCCTCAGCGATACCCGTCCCGAGTGCCGTGATCATTGCTCGGACTTCATTGTTTGATAATATTCTATCAAGTCTTGCCTTTTCAACGTTTAAAATCTTACCACGCAATGGAAGAATTGCTTGGAAATGGCGATCTCTTCCTTGTTTTGCAGATCCACCTGCAGAATCACCCTCAACAATATAGAGCTCACTGATCTTAGCATCCTTTGATGAACAATCCGCAAGCTTACCAGGTAAATTTGATATTTCTAGTGCACTTTTACGTCGTGTTAATTCACGTGCTTTCTTTGCAGCTGCACGTGCTCTAGAGGCCATTAGACCCTTTTCGACTACTATTTTTGCAACAGAAGGATTCTCAAATAAGAATTTTGAGAATGCTTCACTGAACATAGAATCTGTAACGGTCCTAACCTCACTGCTGCCAAGCTTCGTTTTCGTTTGACCTTCAAATTGTGGATCAGGATGTTTAATCGAGATAATTGCTGTCATACCTTCTCGTACATCGTCTCCAGTTAAATTTGGGTCATTTTCTTTAAATAAGTTATTTTTTCTAGCATAATCATTGATTACACGAGTTAATCCCGTTTTAAATCCTGATTCATGTGTTCCACCTTCATGCGTGTGAATGTTGTTCGCAAATGAATAAATATTACTAGCAAAACCATCGTTATATTGTATAGCAACTTCTACGGTAATTCCTTGATCTTCTGCTTCAATGTAAAATGGCTCGTGTAGAACCTCACGTGAACGGTTAATATATTCTACATATGAGCTAATTCCACCTTCATAATAATAATTAACTGGTTCCTCATCATTCCGTTTATCCTCAAGTGAAATGCTAAGTCCTTTATTTAAGAAAGCTAATTCACGTACACGAATTGCAAGCGTATCAAAGTCATAAGATGTAGTTTCAGTAAAAATTTCAGTATCTGGCTTAAAATGGACAATAGTTCCAGTAATATCTGTATCACCGATAACCTTTATTTCTTCTTGCGGAACCCCACGTTCAAAACCTAAGAAATGAACTTTACCATCCAAATGAACATAAACTTCCAGATTACTTGAAAGTGCATTTACAACCGATGCACCTACACCGTGTAATCCACCTGAAACCTTATAACCACCTCCACCGAATTTACCTCCCGCGTGAAGTACAGTCATAATAACCTCAACTGCTGGGCGACCAGTCTTCTTTTGAATACCAACTGGAATACCCCGACCATTATCCTTAACTGTAATACTATTATCTTTTTCTATACTAATTTGAATATGATCACAGTATCCTGCTAGAGCCTCATCAATACTATTATCAACAATCTCCCATACAAGATGATGCAAGCCTTTTCCACTTGTAGAACCAATGTACATTCCTGGTCTTTTTCGTACAGCTTCTAATCCCTCAAGCACCTGAATTTGATCTGCTCCATAGGCCTCATTTGTTACATTATTATCTGCTGACATTTTTTCACCCACATTTCTTTAATAAAAGAGGTTGTCCTCTTTAAAAACCTTGCTTATTTTGCTTTTCTATTCCAACTCATCTGAGTAATTATCGAGTTTATTTAAGGTGGAAATCATACTTGCTCTTTTTTTAAGGGTCGCAACGGATAGCGAGCTAAAATATATTAAATCTTTGGTTATCACAACTGACTTTGTTTCTTCAGGTGTTTCGACAACAGATTCATTCTTGGATGCACGCTGAATCATCTCTTCCATAATGGTTGATGAGGAAATAATATTTCGATCAATAATAGAAATTACATCTTTTGATTGAATAACATTATCATTTCCGATATGAATAAACATATAAACTAAATCACCTCTATGTATCTACTTTGCCATTGTTTACTCGAAAAAGTTCTGCTTTTTTTAAAGTATTGTGGTTGATTCCATCAACACTTGTAGTAGAAACAAACGTTTGTACCTTGCCTTGGATGGTGTTTAGTAAATGCGATTGTCTATAGTCGTCTAATTCACTTAGAACATCATCAAGCAAGAGTATTGGGTATTCCCCAACCTCATTATGAATTAATTCAATTTCTGCAAGCTTCATGGAAAGAGCAGTCGTACGTTGTTGCCCTTGGGAACCATACGTTTGTACATTTCTTTTATTCACATAAAATAGTAAATCATCACGGTGTGGACCAATTAACGTTGTTCCACGTTCAATTTCTTTAGCTTCTATTTCTTGAAATTTCGCTAAGTACCTAGTTTCTATTGTCGCCTTATTCGCTTCTTCTGATACCTCAATTGTAGCAGCATAGTTAATTTCTAATTTTTCAAGACCACGACTTATTTGATGATGAACTGGATCTGCCCATTTTCGTAATAAGTCTAGAAAAGCAAACCTTCTTTCAAGCAATGTTGTCGCATGTTCAATTAATTGTTCCGTCAATACACGAAGTACTGCTGGATCTTGCTTTTGATTTCGTTGCATTTGCTTTAGTAAATGGTTTCGTTGTTTAAGTACTTTTTGATATTGTCCAAGATGGTAAATATAGCGAGGCTGTATTTGTCCGAGCTCCATATCAATAAATCGCCTGCGAATTTGTGGTGGCCCTTTTACTAAGGTTAAGTCCTCTGGAGCAAACATCACCACATTTAATGCACCAATATAATCACTTAGTCGTTTTTGTTCGAGATGATTTAATTTTGCTTTTTTTCCTTTTGTGGACAAGATAATTTCGACTGGAAAAGACTGATTTCTTTTTGTTATTGTACCTTCTATTTTAGCATATTCCTTCTCCCATTGGATAAGTTCCTTCTCCCGGGGGGTGCGGTGTGATTTTGTAAAAGCTAAAACGTAAATAGCTTCCATTAGATTTGTTTTTCCTTGAGCATTTTCGCCAATTATCACATTCACTTTATCATCGAACGAGAGATTTAATACATCGTAGTTTCGATAGTTTTTTAATTGTAATTGTTGAATATGCATAGCAATTCCTCATTTATTCCTCAAAGTATTAGCTATCTTTCACTACCTCAAATGAACCTGCTTGTTCCACTTCTACCACATCATTTGGGTAAAGTTTTCTGCCGCGGCGTTTTTCTAATTCACCATTAACAATAACACCCTGATCCTGCAGATAGGATTTGATTATACCGCCTGATTCAAGAATGTTTGTCAGTTTCAAAAATTGACCAAGTGTTATATATTCCGTCGTTATTTCTATTTTTTCATGCATTTTTTTCACCAAATTCTTTTTATAGAGTTTGTATTGATTATTTTACCTAAAGAAATTATAAAGTGTAAAAACGTAAGTATTAACCTCTTTGTAATACCTTCAAATAATCAAATACATATGCCTTCCATCTATTTTACTAAAGTTTTGGTGTTAAGGGAAGGAAGTAGACCAAAATTGTTTAATAACGCTTTAAAAACTATTAGATTTTACAATATAACATAAAAAACGCCTTCATTTTCATAAAATGAAAAGCGCTTTTAGGTGAAAATTGATTATTAATAGGTTCTAACAGGTAAAATCAATTGCAAAATTGGATCATTATTTTCTGGTCGAATAATAAATGGACGCATTGCACCAGTAAATTCAATCTTTACTTCCTCATTTTCTATCGCTTTTAGGGCGTCTAGCATGTATTTTGAGCTGAAGGAAATTTTTAAATCTTCACCTTCAATCGATTGAATTGTCATTTCTTCTACAACCCTACCAACCTCAGGCGAATTGCTCGTAATCTCAATTAAATCACTACCTTTTGTTTCAAGTCGAACAACGTTATTACGATCTTCCTTTGCTAGTAAAGAAGCACGATCGATTGTATTTAATAAATCTTTCGTTTTCGCGTGAATAACAGTTTTACTTTCTTCTGGTATTAACCGTGATGTTTCTGGATAGTTACCATCTAGTAATCTAGATATGAAATAAACATGTTTGGTTCTAAAAAGAACTTGGTTATTCGTTACACTAATTTCTACTGGATCTTCTGTATCGGATAAAATTTTGTTCAATTCATTTAAGCTCTTTCCGGGTACAACTACACTAGGAAAGTCGAACTGGGATTGTTGAACAGGAATTTCACGAGATGCCAAACGATGGCTGTCTGTTGCCGTAAAACTTAAGCGTTCATTTGAAAAGTTAAGTTTTACCCCAGTTAAGATTGGGCGTGTTTCCATCGTAGAAACAGCAAATACAGTTTGTTTTATTAAACTTTTTAATAGATCTGTTGGAATTTCAAAGCTTTCATCAGTTTGAAGCATTGGTAATTGTGGATACTCTTCAGCATCTTGGCCATTTAAGTTAAATTCAGCTTTACCAGATCTAATTGTTATTTTTAAATTTTCATCAGTGGTAATTTCTACTGTTTTTTCTGGGAGTTTACGTACAATATCTGGAAAATAACGAGCTTGTAAAACAATATTTCCAACCTCAATGTCTTCTACATGAACGATTCCATCCTCTTCAGCAGGGATAAATGATTGGATTGAAATATCAGAATCACTTCCTGTTAAAGTAATTCCATTGGCTTTTGCTTCAATCTTCATACCGGTTAAAATTGGGATTGCTGTACGAGATGATATAGCTTTCATAACATCTTGAACACTTGTAATTAATTTGTCACGTTGAATAGTAAATTTCATTAACTAACTCCTCCTAATGGAAGTTCTATATATCTATTTTTAGTAATAATAACTAGTAATAATAGTAATAGGGCCTGTGATTATGTGGATAACTCGTTTTTAGCCAGATAACTGGAGAATTATACCCTGTGTACAGTCTGTTGATAAGTCTGACCCCTTTGTACACATTATTCACATGTTAGTAACTTATAAATTCTTCAATTGCTCTTTAATTTCGTCGATATCCTGGTTTATGGTTGTATCACTTTCTAGCATTCGAGATATTTTTTCATGTGCGTGAATGACTGTTGTATGATCACGGCCACCAAATTCTTCGCCAATTTTGGGTAAAGAAAAGTCGGTCATTTCTCTTGAAAGATACATTGCTATTTGTCTAGGAAAAGCAATCGATTTGGTACGTTTCTTCGCTATAAAATCTTCTTGTCTAATATTGTATTTTTCACCAACAACCTGTTGTATTTTCTGGATGGTGACAACTTTTGGCTTTTTACTTGGGATTATGTCCTTTAAAGCATCTGCTGCTAGTGAAGCATCTATATCCTGATTGACTAAGGATGAATAGGCAACTACACGTATTAATGCACCTTCAAGTTCACGAACGTTCGTATCAACTTGATTTGCTATATATAACATAACTTCATTTGGAATATCTAATCCTTCTGCTTTTGCTTTTTTGCTTAAGATTGCACTACGCGTTTCTAAGTCAGGTGGTGTAATATCCGTTATTAATCCCCATTCAAATCGTGAGCGCAGACGATCCTCTAATGTAGGAATTTCTTTTGGTGGACGATCACTAGAAATAATAATTTGCTTATTTTCTTCATGTAGGGTATTAAAAGTATGAAAAAATTCCTCTTGCGTTGATTCTTTTCCAGCGATGAATTGAATATCATCTATTAATAGGACATCCACATTACGATATTTATTACGGAAATTAATCGTTTTATTGTCCATAATGGCATTTATAAATTCATTCGTAAACTTTTCAGAAGATAGATAAACCACTCGAGCATCTGGGTTATGGTCTCGAACGTAATGACCAATTGCATGCATGAGATGTGTTTTACCAAGACCAACGCCACCATAAATGAATAGCGGATTGTAAGCTTTTGCTGGTGCTTCAGCCACCGCAAGTGAAGCAGCGTGTGCAAAACGGTTTCCTGATCCAATGACAAAGGTATCAAACGTATAGTTTGAATTTAATGCTGTTTTAGGGGCATCTGGATGCTGATTGTTTGAAACTGCAGGAATGGATTTTGGCTTTGAATTGATCTCATCTGCTTCTATATTTGTCTCAGGAATGATGAACTTGGCTTTTAGTGAGGCGCCTGTAATTTCAACTAGTATTTCTGAAATTAATTTGGTGTATCTACCCTCTAACCAATCCCGTGCAAATTCATTTGGAGCAGAAATAATCAATGTATCATCTTGCAGTTTTTCTGCTTTCGTATTCTTTAACCAAGTGTCAAAGCTAGGCTTACTTACTTTTTCTTCAATTTTTTCAAGCGTAGCCATCCATAATTCTTCGATGTTTTCCAAAGCTTGAGTTCACTCCTTTCGGTAAAAATCTGATAGAAAAAGCCTCTCTCAATCTCTCAGTACTAAATGAAGTCTAGAAAGATGGAAAGGCATTTTTTATTTCACTGATAAGAAAGTATAAATTTTTAGTGGATATCAGTATAAGTGCAAAAAACTAGCTTACTTCATTTAATTAATAGAAGTAAGTAGAAAAAAATATTTATTTAACGTGTGGATAATAAAGTGCCGAACATAAGTAGTTAAATAATGTTATGGACGTTTTCCACATAATTGTTGATAAGTTGATAAACAGAGATGTGAACAAGTATCCACAGGTTATTAACAGATTGTGGATATCTTTAATGTGGTTTCCAGTTTTCCACATTGTAAAACACAATCATAATACCAAAAAAAAGAGGTTAGTGCAATGGCTTTTTCGACACTTATCCACAAAAACAACCCATTGTAGACAAGATTTATCCACACCACTATATTTTGTGATTATCCTGTCGATATGTTGTGTGGATAAAAAAATGTCGAAACAAAGTGTAAACATTAGCCTGTGGGTAACTGATTTCACAAAGGATGTTGACAGATGGTACATGTATTACGTATAATAATTTAGACTGTCTACAGGATATGTTTTAGTTTGAATTTTTAATTCCTCAGGGAGGTGTAAGATAGATGAAAAGAACGTATCAACCAAATAACCGTAAACATAAAAAGGTACATGGATTTCGTGCCCGTATGAGTACGAAGAACGGACGTAAAGTATTGGCGCGTCGCCGTCTAAAGGGAAGAAAAGTATTATCTGCATAGGCCGCTGAAGAAGTCAGTGGTCTTTTTTCACTGATAAGAGTATAAACTTTTAGTGGATATCAGTATAAATACAACGAAGGCTTTCGCCAATAAAGCTTGGCGATAAGCCAATTTTTCTAATCAGAAGAGAAGCAGTGTTTCCTGTTCCTTCTAGTAATGGAGGAGTTATGGAATCACTGCTTATTATATAGATAGAGCTAATGTATGTTGATCCGCAACTGTTAGGTAGGTAAAGGTGATTGAAATGAAAAAAGCATTTCGTATTAAGGATAATGAAGAATTTCAGCTTTTATTTAAAAAAGGAAAGTCGTTCGCTAATCGGCAACTGGTTGTCTATTATATGGAAAAAGAGGGACAAGCCCATTTTCGAATTGGGATTTCTGTTGGGAAGAAAATTGGAAACGCTGTTACACGAAATCGTATTAAGCGTCATTTACGTCATGCATTCCAGGACCTAAAAGAAGAGATAGCAAAGCCAAGTGATATTATTATTATTGCCAGGCAACCAACAAAAGATATGAGCTATGAACAGTTTAAGAAGAGTTTAATCCATTTGTTATCAAGAGAACGATTAATAAAAAAAAGATAAGTAATACATAGGGGTTTTGTACGTAAGGAGGAAATCTAGTGTCAAAAAAGTTTTTATTGCTAGTAAGCATGATAGGGTTAGTTGTACTGCTTTCTGGATGTATGAATATTGATCAACCGATTACACCTGATAGTGAAGGATTTTGGGATGAATACTTTGTCTATCCGATGTCGTGGTTAATTGAATACTTTGCTACTCTTTTCAATGGAAGTTATGGCTTGGGTATCGTTATTGTAACTATTATAGTTCGATTGGTTCTATTGCCATTAAACGTTAAACAATTGAAAAGCTCAAGAGCGATGCAAGAAGTACAACCTGAGCTCAAAGAAATTCAAAAGAAATATAGCTCTAAGGATGCAAATACACAACAAAAGCTACAAAAAGAAACAATGGCTTTATTCCAAAAGCATGGGGTAAATCCGTTGGCAGGGTGTTTACCTATTTTTGTACAAATGCCAGTATTGATTGCGATTTATCATGCGATTATGCGAAATGCTGAAATTCAAGAACACAGCTTTTTATGGTTTGAATTAGGTGAACCAGATCCGTATTTCATTCTACCAATCGTTGCTGGCTTAGCAACATTTTTCCAGCAAAAATTGATGATGGCTGGTAGTCCAGCTGGTCAGAACCCACAAATGATGGTAATGATGTATGTTATGCCAATTATGATCGCTGTATTTGCAATCTTCTTCCCAGCTGCGTTAGCACTATACTGGGTTGTAGGTAACATCTTTATGGTTGCACAAACCGTCTTTATTCGTAAGCCAATGATGAAAGATGCTAGTACTGGGGGAGACAAAAAGTGAGAGAGATAACTGCTACTGGTCAATCGGTCGAAGAAGCGGTCCAATCAGCATTAGAGCAGTTAAGCGCAACAAGGGACCAAGTGGATATTACCATTATTGACGAAGGTAAAAAAGGACTATTTGGTGTATTCGGTTCAAAAAGGGCAATTGTGAAAATTACGTTAGCCAAAAATCAAATTCAACAAACTGAAAAATACATCAATGAATTAACGAAAAATATGGGTGTTGAAGTTGATGTTATAACTTCAGTGGAAGGTAATCATGTGACATTTGAATTAAATGGAGAAAAAATTGCCTTACTTATCGGTAAACGTGGTCAGACACTTAATGCCTTACAATATTTAGTTCACTTAGTTTTGAACAAGGATGGCAAACAATTTTATACGGTAACTGTTGATGCAGAAGGATATCGGGGACGTCGCAAAGAAACCCTTGAATCGCTAGCACTTAAGATGGCTGATAAAGCAAAACGGTTAAACAAAAAAGTGGCATTAGAGCCTATGCCTGCTTATGAACGAAAAATTATTCATAGTGCATTACAAGGTAATAAGATTATTTCTACGTATTCCGATGGTGTTGAACCACATCGTCACATTGTGATAAAACCATAATCTGTTTAAGACCCTGGGAAACCGGGGTTTTTAGCGTTGGAAATTAATTAGCAGCACTTAGGGTAACCTTTGATGCTACTTTTATTTTCTTTCATTTCTTTTAGGTATAAATAATTAGTACAAATGTATGTAAGTATAAATTTTACCGCAACCATTTTCCCATCTTTTGGTAATATAAAGGATTTCACTGAATTTCCTAGAATACTTGTTATAAAAATAGGAAAAGGAAGTGGACTTTTTGAAACCTATAAAAATTGCAGGTCTTATTTTGATGATGATCATGCTCATGTCGACACCAGTATATGCAGCACCAAATGAACAAGCAGACCATGCCTTTGATAATAAGGTGGTTAAACGAATTAACGTTGATACTATTTATCAGCATGTCTATCATTTATCAGAAGTTATCGGGTCACGAGGCGCTGGGACGGAAGGTGAGCTGCAAACAGTTGAATATCTGGAAGATCAATTTGAAAGCTTCGGATATGAAGATGTCAATGTTTACGAGTTTACGTTTGAATCAGGAGGAGAAGAAATTACTTCTTATAACGTAGAGGCAGTAAAAGAACCTATGAAAAATCACGATACTGGACAAGCCATTATTGTTGGTTCCCACCATGATTCCGTTCCATGGGGACAAGGGGCTAATGATGATGCATCAGGTACGGCAGCGCTTTTGGAAATGGCAAGAGTTTTTGCTAATACACCAACTGACACTACAATTAAATTTGTCGCGTTTGGTGCAGAGGAGTATGGACTTTGGGGTTCACGTAAATATGCAGCTGCGATGACACCAGGGGAAGTAGAAAATACTGTGGCACAGTTCCAAATGGACATGGTTGGTAGTGCAGATGCTGGAGATTTAGTGATGTTCACCGCCGATGGAGAGAAGAACTTGGTTACTGATCTCGGTGCTGCAGCAGGTTCAAGAGTTAGTGAACTTGTACCATACAGTGAGCTTGGTAGAAGTGACCATGTTGCCTTTCATAATTTGGGGATCCCCGCTGCATTATTTATTCATACCCCACTTGAACCTTGGTATCACACAGAAGATGATGTGATTGAACACATAAGTAAGGAAAAGTTACAAGATGTTGCAAATATTGTTGGAGCAGCACTCTATCAAGTAGCGAGAAAAGATACACCAGCTCTTGAAAAGTCAACCGTAGCTCCAGTTCCTGTTGATTATTATTATGAGGAACCAGAACTTTAGAGTTGTTCATAACTTGTAGTAAGAAAAAACGTTTATTCACATGTGGATAAACGTTTTTTCTTTTTGATAATTAAAATTTGTGGATAAGTTTATTTTTAAGTGAAAATGTGATAATCTGTTTAGTTAGTGACGATAAATATATAAATGTTAATAATAGATATAAAAATAGATATAAATAGATGCGGTAAAAGTAGGTGAAAGACGTGGAGACAGATACAATAACGGCGATATCAACACCAATTGGAGAAGGTGCAATTGCGATTGTTCGATTAAGTGGGCCAAAGGCAATCATTATTACCAATAATTTGTTTCAAGGGAAAAGTTTGGATCAGGTGGACTCCCATACCATTCATTATGGTAAAATAATTGACCCAGAAACAAATGAGGTAGCTGAAGAGGTAATGGTAACCGTTATGCGGGCACCAAAGACATTTACTCGAGAAGACGTGGTAGAGATCAATTGCCACGGAGGTATGGTATCCATTAATCGCATTTTGGAAATTATTTTGAGTAAAGGTGCAAGACTCGCAGAACCAGGGGAATTTACAAAACGAGCTTTTCTCCACGGAAGAATCGACTTATCGCAAGCAGAAGCGGTTATGGATTTGATTCGAGCAAAAACGGATAAAGCTATGTCGGTTGCACTAAAACAGATGGATGGAAGATTATCTGCATTAATTCAGCGTTTAAGACAAGAGTTATTAGAAACAGTTGCACATGTCGAAGTAAATATTGATTATCCTGAATATGATGATGTTGAAGAAATGTCACACGAGATGATGCGTGTAAAAACAAAAGAAGTTCATGACGAAATTGGGAAGCTGTTAGAGGTCGCTAAGCAAGGCAAAATTTTGCGTGAAGGTCTAGCAACTGCAATTATTGGACGACCAAATGTAGGAAAGTCTTCGTTAATGAATACACTTGTTCAAGAAAATAAGGCAATTGTAACGGAAGTTCCTGGAACAACACGTGATATTATCGAAGAATATGTCAATGTGCGCGGAGTACCTTTACGACTTGTCGATACTGCGGGAATTAGAGAAACTGAAGATATTGTCGAAAAAATTGGTGTCGAACGCTCAAGAAAAGTGTTAAAAGAATCCGACCTTATTTTATTTGTTTTAAATAATAATGAAGAATTAACATTTGAAGACGAAAAATTATTTGAAGCTATAAAAGGCCTAGAATATATCGTAATTATTAATAAAACAGATTTACCTACGAAGCTGGATTTGGAAAGTGTTCAAACGTTTTCTGAAGGAAAGTCAATTATAACGACATCCTTGATTGAAGAAGAAGGGGTAGATGAATTGGAAAAAGCAATTGCCCAAACTTTCTTCACCAGTGAAATTGATAGCGGGGATTTAACTTATGTTTCAAATGTGAGACATATTCAGTTATTAAAGCAAGCAAAACAAGCTCTAGAAGACGCAGTCACCAGCTTAGAAATAGCAATGCCACTTGATATTATCCAAATAGATGTAACAAGAACGTGGGAATTATTAGGTGAAATAATTGGAGATACTGCAAGTGACAGCCTGATTGACCAGCTATTCTCACAATTTTGCTTAGGGAAATAAAAAAGCGAAGGCGACTGTTCAGTGGCGTACAGATAGATGAGACTGTGAAGTACGGTGAACTTTCCGTACATTCATCAGGACCATCTATCTGCTAGCCACTAGGAGCCGCAGCTGGATCAAGAAAAGTGAAGGCGACTGTTTAGAAAAAGTTAGTAAAGTGTACTATTTGAAAGAAACGTAGTTGATATATACTGCGACGTAACTGAAAATCACGTTGCTGTTATGTCGCATTTTATATCGAAAGTGAAATTAACATTTTGTTATTTACTCTCGAAAAGGATTGGTAATAACCAAGTTTTTCTTAAATGAAAGGGATGAAAAGTTATGGTATATGATGCAGGCCATTATGATGTTATTGTAATTGGAGCAGGTCATGCAGGAGTGGAAGCAGGAATTGCTGCAGCCGGAATGGGCGCAAAAACCTTAATGCTGACACTCAATTTAGATATGGTAGCCTTTATGCCGTGTAATCCATCTTTAGGTGGCCCAGCTAAGGGAATAGTTGTACGGGAAATTGATGCCTTAGGTGGTGTTATGGCAAAGGTCATTGACAAAACGCACATCCAAATGCGCATGTTAAATACAGGAAAAGGTCCAGCGGTACAGGCACTTCGGGCACAAGCTGACAAACCTTTATATATACGAGAAATGAAAAATATAATTGAAAATCAAGAAAACTTAACCTTAAGACAAGGAATGGTTGAAAAACTAATTGTGGAAGACGGTATTTGTAAAGGAGTTGTAACTGAAACAAAGGCTGCTTATCACGCTGAAACTGTGATTATAACTACTGGTACATTTATGCGCGGAAAGGTGCTAATCGGTGATTTGGAATATGAGAGTGGTCCAAATAATCAACGTGTTTCTGTAAAACTTTCTGAGCACTTGGAAGAGCTTGGCTTTGAATTGACACGTTTCAAAACAGGTACACCACCACGTGTAAATAGCCATACCATTGATTATTCAAAAACAGAAATTCAGCCTGGTGACGATAAGCCACAAGCTTTTTCATATGAAACGACAGAATATATTACAGATCAGATTCCTTGTTGGCTAACGTATACAAATGAATTTACCCACCAAGTTATTAACGATAATTTGAATTTATCTGCAATGTATTCAGGTATGAAGCGGGGAACTGGACCACGTTATTGTCCATCGATTGAAGATAAGATTGTTCGCTTTAATGATAAG
This sequence comes from Virgibacillus necropolis, assembly GCF_002224365.1. Taxonomy (GTDB): domain Bacteria; phylum Bacillota; class Bacilli; order Bacillales; family Amphibacillaceae; genus Virgibacillus_F; species Virgibacillus_F necropolis. The sequence continues at coordinate 312,229 of NZ_CP022437.1, forward strand.
CCACGTCATCAAATATTTTTAGAACCTGAGGGACGGAATACAGAAGAAGTATATGTGCAAGGTTTATCTACATCACTACCAGAATACGTTCAACATGAGATGGTTAAAACAGTTCCAGGGCTTGAAAAGGCTGAAATCATGCGTGCTGGTTATGCGATTGAATATGACGCGGTAATACCTACGCAGCTATGGCCTACATTAGAAACAAAAAAAATTCCTGGACTTTATACTGCAGGACAAATCAATGGAACATCTGGATATGAAGAGGCAGCAGCACAAGGAATTATGGCTGGAATTAATGCAGCAGCAAAAGTATTAGGGCGCGACCCATTAATTCTAGACAGATCTCAAGCTTATATTGGTGTATTAATCGATGATCTGGTAACTAAGGGAACAAATGAACCCTATCGTTTATTAACTTCAAGAGCAGAATATCGTTTATTGTTGCGCCATGACAATGCTGATCTTCGCCTAACAGAAGTGGGGTATAACCTTGGATTAGTTTCAGATGAAAGATACAATAAGTTTTTGGAGAAAAATGCCTTAGTAGAAGAAGAAAAAAAACGTCTTGCTAAAATTACAATTAAACCAGAAGAGAATGTACAAGAACTTTTAAAGTCAGTTAATGCAACACCATTAAAAGAACCATTAAAAGCATTAGATTTATTGAAACGACCTGAAATTTCGTATCAATTGATTGAACAAATGGTTCCATTTGAAAAAGAGTTACCACTTGAGGTAAAGGAACAAGTAGAGATCCAAATTCAATATGAAGGCTACATCAAAAAGGCTATTGATCAAGTCGATCGTATGCTGAAAATGGAAGATAAAAAGGTTCCCGAAAATATTGATTATGATGATATCAACGGTATTGCAACAGAAGCACGTGAAAAATTGAAAAAAATACGTCCACTTTCAGTAGGGCAAGCATCAAGAATTTCTGGGGTTAACCCATCAGATGTGTCCATTCTGCTTGTATATATTGAACAAGGAAAAATTGCGCGAATAGCTAATTAACTAGTTAGGAGAACCAATTATGAACCCAGACTTATTTGTACGAGAACTTGAACAAAAAGGTATTAAACTAAACGATAGACAAATTGAACAGTTCAATATATACTTTCGCACCCTTGTGGAGTGGAATGAGAAAATGAACCTTACTGCTTTAACAGAACAATCAGATGTTTATTTAAAACATTTTTATGATTCTATAACTGCAGCGTTTTATTATGATCTTACAAAAGAAGTGCATATTTGTGATGTGGGAGCTGGTGCTGGGTTTCCAAGCATCCCACTAAAAATATGCTTTCCACATATAAATGTATCTATTGTCGATTCATTACAAAAACGAATCGCGTTTTTAAACCAATTAGCGACAAATTTAGACATAGATAATGTTGCGTTTTACCATGATCGGGCTGAAGACTTCGGAAAGAACGGCAAATTCAGAGAAAAATTTGATATCGTTACAGCGCGAGCAGTTGCACGAATGAGTGTTTTATCTGAACTTTGCTTACCATTAACAAAGAAAAACGGTATATTTATTGCAATGAAGGCTGCCCAAACTTCAGAGGAATTAAAGGATGCGGAAACTGCTGTTGAGGTATTAGGTGGCAAATTAAATACCGTCCATACCTTTTCACTACCTGAAGAAGGTAGCGAACGTTCGATTATTATGATAGATAAGAAAAGAAAAACACCAAATAAATATCCAAGAAAAGCAGGGGTTCCAAATAAAAACCCCATTATGTAGTCGTTCGACAAATATATTTTTTCTAATAGGTACCTTTTCGTCTTAAATATGGTAAAATAAGAGCAGAGTATGAAGCACGCAGCGGTTTTAACTGCAGCGTTTTTCTTGTTTCCTAAGAAACTATTACTATCTTTTTACATATAAAATCTAGAAGATTAGTAAATTGTTTCACGTGGAACAATTTACTAATACATTGATATAAAAGGTTTTCTACTAACAAGTTTTATGAATAAAGGTGGTGTCTGATAATGGTACGTCCTTTCAACCGAATTTTCGGGTTAGGAGATAAATCAGATTCTGAATCAGAAGAAGTCTATCGTCCTAATGAAATAATTCAGCTCGCTGTAACGAAAATTAAACCGAATCGCTTTCAACCAAGATCCATATTTAGTGAAGAAAAAATATCCGAACTAGCGCAGACGATTAAAACACATGGAATGATTCAACCAATTGTAGTTCGTAAGCTAGAAGAGGATGACTATGAACTAATTGCTGGAGAACGTAGATGGCGAGCGGTACAAACGTTGGGCTGGGAAAATGCCCCTGTAATTATACAAGAAATGACCGATACAGAGACTGCATCTGTGGCATTAATTGAAAACCTTCAACGAGAAGAATTAACAGTTATTGAAGAAGCACGTGCTTATGCAAGACTTATAGAGCTACATTCGATTACACAGGAAGCTCTTGCGCAACGTTTAGGGAAGAACCAATCAACAATTGCTAATAAACTTCGATTGCTAAAGTTAGATGACGCTGTTCAGCAAGCCTTATTAAATAAGGCTATTACAGAACGTCATGCTAGAGCTTTGATTAAATTAAAGGATCAAGATAAGCAATCAAAGCTTTTACATGAAATAATTGAACATGATCTTAACGTAAAACAAACAGAAGAGCGAATAGAAAAGATGGCAAATAAAAAAGATGAGCCGAAGAAGAAAAAGCCTAAATTGAAAGGCGTTAATAAAGATATGCGTATTGCGGTGAATACCATTAGACAATCGTTAACAATGGTTACAGACACTGGAATAGATGTGGAAACAGATGAGAAAGATTTAGATGATTATTATCAATTCACAATTAAAATTCCAAAAAATAAATAATAATAGTCATTCATATAGTTTATATTTGCCCATCTTTTTTTATAGATAGATGGGTTTTTTCAGCAGTTAAGTTACCATCGTCGAAAACATATTCAGCTATAATTTATCTTATTTCCCCATCATAAATTACGTTTTTCTTACAATATAGGACATTTTTCATTTTTTTTATTAAATAATGATAGAATATAAAACATAGAATGATAGGTAGGTGACAACATGGGTAAAATAATCGCCATGGCAAATCAAAAGGGTGGCGTAGGAAAGACAACTTCAGCCGTCAATTTGAGTGCATGTCTTGCATACTTAGATAAAAAAGTATTACTCGTAGACATTGACCCACAAGGTAATGCAACAAGCGGAGTAGGGGTTAATAAGGCAGATGTAAATCAATGTATCTATAATGTGTTGGTTGAAGATGTACCAGTTAAGGAAGTTATAACACAATCAAGTGTTTCGAATCTTGACATTATCCCTGCTACTATTCAGTTAGCAGGAGCAGAAATTGAACTTGTGCCAACCATATCTAGAGAGATTCGTCTCAAAAAATCATTAGAAATGGCAAAAGAACACTATGATTATATAATCATTGACTGTCCACCATCATTGGGGTTATTAACCATTAATGCTTTAACTTCTTCTGATACCGTTTTGATCCCGGTCCAATGTGAATACTATGCGTTGGAGGGATTAAGTCAGCTTCTAAATACCATTCGGTTAGTTCAAAAACATTTAAATAAAGATTTAATGATAGAAGGCGTATTACTTACCATGCTTGATGCACGTACAAATCTTGGTATACAAGTAATAGAAGAAGTGAAAAAATACTTTCAAGATAAAGTTTATAATTCAATTATTCCAAGAAATGTTCGTTTAGGTGAGGCACCGAGCCATGGTCAACCGATTATCACATATGATCCGAAATCAAGGGGTGCAGAAGTTTATCTTGAATTAGCGAAGGAAGTGATGGCTAGTGGTGAAAGGGTTGGGTAAAGGCATTAATGCACTTTTTCCAGAAATTGATGAAAAAGAAGAAACTGTTCAAGATCTAGCGATAAAAGATTGTAGACCAAATCCTTATCAACCTAGAAAAACATTTCATGCAGATGCCATTGAGGAATTAAAGGATTCAATTCTTGAGTACGGTATTATCCAGCCATTAATTGCCCGTAAAAGCATTAAGGGCTATGAGATAGTGGTTGGCGAAAGACGTTTCCGGGCAGCAAAGGAAGCGGGTCTAGATAAAGTCCCAGTTGTTGTAAAAGATTTGACAGATGAGAAAATGATGGAGATTGCCCTTTTGGAAAACCTGCAACGAGAAGATTTAACACCAATTGAAGAAGCGCAGGCATATTCAAATCTAATAAAAGAATTAAAGATCACACAGGATGAGTTATCAAAGAGACTTGGTAAAAGCAGATCACATATAGCAAATTTAGTGCGATTGCTTTCACTACCAGAACAAATTATTGCCTATATTAATAATGGGGAACTCTCCATGGGACACGGCCGTGCGTTGTTAGGTATTAAAAATAAAGATCACTTAATCCCCTTTGTGAAAAAAATTCTTAAAGAAAAATTAAATGTTCGCCAAGTAGAACAAATGATTATCGAAATGAATAAAAAACCGATAAAAAAGAAAGCGAAGCCAAAGATGGATATTTTTCTTCAGGAAAGGGAGTCCATCTTAAGAGATCGGTTAGGCACATCTGTTACCATCCAACGTGGAAAGCGAAAAGGGAAAATTGAAATTGAATTTTTCTCAAATGATGATTTAGATCGTATCATTGAATCATTAGATTCATAAAGTGAACTTCATTCAATGGGGTTTCACTGATGAACTGAGTTAGATAGTACGTGAGACTGACATTTATAATTAGCATAAATAGCTAATGTCAGTCTTTTTTTGCACCTAGGATTGGATAAATGCGTAATTTACAGATGAGGGGGGAATGCTGGATGATATACTTTGACCAGGCTGCTTCTTCCTTTCCTAAACCGCCAAGTGTTGCCGAAGCAATGGCACATACTGTTAACTCGATTGGGGCTAATCCGGGCAGGGGAGGACATGTCCTAGCAAGACAAGCTTCTGAGATTATCACTAATACACGAATTAAAATAGCTGAACTTTTCGGTTGTAGTGATCCCAAAAAGGTTATTTTTCACCAAAATGCTACTATTGGTTTGAATCAAGCCATTAAGGGACTGAGATGGCATAAAAATGATCATGTGATTGCTTCAGCTTATGAACACAATTCCATTAGGAGACCACTGGAGTATATAAAAGAACGTTATGGTGTAAAAGTTACCTATGTAGATTGTCCAGATGAAGAAACGGATGAATCATTTGTTTCAGCTGTCGAACATGCTATTGACTCAAATACCAGATTAATAGCAATGACACATGCATCCAATGTTACAGGGCGTATTATTCCAATTGATAAGATTATCGCTTTAGCTAAAAGAAACAGGATTTATACACTAATCGATGCATCTCAAACTGCTGGCCATATTCCCATAGATATGAAGACACAGAAGATTGATATGTTAGTTTTTCCTGGACATAAGGGGATACTTGGACCTCAAGGAACAGGGGTATTGCTTGTGGAAGGCGAAGTTCATTTATATCCTATTCATCATGGTGGAACAGGTGCGTTTTCATCCTTGCCAAATCAGCCTAAACAATGGCCGGAATTTCTCGAAAGTGGTACATTAAACACACCTGGAATAGCTGGTCTTTATGCAGCATTAATTGATTATGAGAGTAGAAAAAAAGAAATTGTTCCACGTGAAACAATATTAGCAAATATGCTCCAAAAAAGCTTAGAAGCAATAGAAGGAGTAATTTGTTATGGGCCTGAGTATGACATACTTCGCATGCCTATGGTGGCCTTTAATGTTGAAAATGTTCCTTCACAGGAGGTGGGTGTAATTCTGGATTCCCATTATAATATAGCAGTTCGCGCAGGATTACATTGCAGTCCACTAACACACGAAATGTTACATACAACTGCACAAGGAATGGTGAGAGCAAGTTTAAGTATCTATAATACAGAAGACGAAATAAGAGAATTTATCTTAGCTATAAAAGAAATTGTAGCATCATATAAAGAACTATAAGAAGAAGTTCAAAAAGTCACCAAATGAGAACCTCTACTAAGTTCGCCCACGTGCGGTGGGTGACATAGAAATCAACACATCGTGCATAAGTCAGAGGTACTTGCAGCAACTTTTTGAACACACACTATAATACGATATTTAGGTTATTGGGGATGGGGCAATGGTTTTATATGGTACATTGGTCAACGGAGTTTGTATAATTGCTGGCAGCTTACTTGGCTTATTTTTTACAAAAATACCAGAACGGTATAAAGAAACGGTCATGCATGGTATTGGGTTAGCGGTATTATTAATTGGATTACAAATGGCTTTTACTACAGAGATAATTGTTGTTGTACTATTAAGCTTACTTACAGGGGCGATTATTGGAGAATTCATTCATGTGGAAGAGGGGTTAAATCGGTTAGGTGCATGGATTGGGAGTAAGTTTACAACAAAAAATGAAAATTTTAGTGTAGCTCAAGGATTTGTTACTGCTTCACTTATTTTTGTGATTGGTGCCATGTCTGTGATTGGCGCCTTGGACAGTGGTATACGCGGAGACCACGAAATATTAATTACAAAAGGGATTATTGATGGGTTTGTAGCACTTGTTTTAACTACAACACTTGGATTTGGAGTAGTTTTTTCTGTAGTTCCAGTTATCCTTTATCAAGGGTCCATAGCACTTTTAGCCACGCAAATTACTAAATGGTTGCCAGAAAGTTTTTTGAATGGATTCATTGTAGAATTAACAGGGGTCGGTGGTTTACTTATTGTTGCCATCGGGTTAAATTTATTGAAAATAACTAAAATCCGCATTGGTAACTTATTACCATCACTTGCAACTGTTATTATAATTTATTATCTATATCAACTTATTTAGAAAAAAGACTTCTACTAAATTGGCTTAGTAGAAGTCTTTTTTTCTAAACTTTCCTGATTAGTAGGAGGCATGACAATAGATGGTGAAGGGATACTTTGTTTTAGCTGGTTATCTATCATTATTAATAGATTAGCTAATTGTTTTGCCATATCTAGTACAATGGATAATCGCGTATTTTGTAAAATTGAAAATTCCATAAATCCGCTAATGTTAACAACACCAGTAAGATGGATGTCGCCAATTTGAGGGAGAGGTTTATTTAAAGCAGCACCAGGTTTTAAGGGTCCCTTTCCTAATATTATGTTTCCAACTGACGTTGATTTGCCTAGGCAAGCGTCAATTGCAATTATGTAGGGATTGCGATGCTGGTTATGGATTAACTTTATATAGTCTTTGAGGTTAGTTGCATGAACAGGATCGTGAATCGTCCCATAAACAGCTAAATGTTTGGGTTTATGGTCATGTAGAAAGGTTCCAGTTAATGGACCAAGTGAATCTCCAGTGGATCGATCTGTTCCTATACAAACTACAACATATTCTCTAGGAATAGTTGGAAGCCAAGAAATAATTTTTTCGCTCATAAGATTTGTAATCAATGAATCTGTGTACAGTAATCGCATATTTTCTCGTTCATTTTCTATAACAAATTGTCTTTTTAGATTCATAGCTTTTCCTCCACAAACATATTGGTAATAGTATACGACTTAAAAAAGGTAACTATACATCGATTTTGTTATTAATTGGAGGAAAGCAAATGTGGGGATCAGGACTAAAATGGATGTTTTTAATTATTGGAACAACGATAGGGGCAGGTTATGCATCTGGTCGAGAATTATGGCAATTTTTTGGTCATGAAAGTGGACTTGCTATTGCATTGTTTGCCATATTATTCTCCATATCATGTATTGTAATTATGCAAGTGGGCTATCAAAAGCAATCAAAAGATTACCTGCCAGTACTACGCGTCATTGTTGGTGAAAGACTTACAAAAATTTATGACGTGATGATATTTTTATATTTATTCACTACTACGGTTGTGATGCTCGCAGGTAGTGGAGCAACAGGTCAAGCCTTTTACTTTTCTTATTGGTGGGGAGTAGGCTTCATCGCTATTATGCTAGTACTTTTATTTGTAAGAGGAGTTAATGGACTTTTAACGATCAATCAATTCATTTTACCTATATTATTAGTTGGGCTTCTTGCGATACTATTATTATTCACGTTCGATCAAAAGCTAGCACTCTTTTCCCATTGGCATGAACAACGAAATTGGACTGCCGCATTTCCATTTACAGCATTAAATGTCTTACCGTTAATTGCGGTGCTAGGAGCGATAGGGAACAAAATACAATCGCGAAAAGAAATAGTGATTGCTGGTATTGGTAGTGGGCTTATATTAGGTGTTATTTCATATATATATAATAATAGTCTGATACAGATTGCTGAGGAAATTCTTGTCTACGAGATACCATTATTTGCAATTCTAAAACATTACTCTTTTGTGGTATTGGTATTTATGTCCATCATGCTGTGGTTTGCAATTTTTACCACCGCAGCCTCTGGAATATTAGGTTTAATAACTCGTATTCAAAGTTATTGGCATGTGCCATTATGGGTTATTGCTTTATTCGCCATTATTGTTATGATTCCATTTACGACGTTTGGTTTCTCTACTTTAATAAGTTATATATACCCGATTTATGGAATTTTGAATTTATATGTTCTGATGAGGCTAATCCTATACCCGTTATGGCATAATAAAAATACGGCATAAATTACTTTCCATCAATAGGGGAAATGATATACTAGTTAGTATGAACCGAAATCTGGTTAACTAGTATAGTTTTGGAGGTACATTATAGTGGATACAGTTAATAAACAAATTGATAAATTGTGGGGTTTTGTCTCAGGGCCAGAACTTTGGCTGTCCATCGGTAAAGGATTTTTAAATATCATTCTTACTATCATAGTAGCAATGATAATCATCAAAGTTGGAAAAAAGGTAATTGACAAAGTGTTTATAAGCAGACAACGGGGGCCTTTTCGGATTACAGAACGAAGAGAAAACACACTAAGAAAATTACTGCATAACAGTTTAGCGTATACGGTATATTTTACAGCGTTCATCATGATTTTAGATGGTGGTTTCGGCTTGCAAATTGGCCCGCTACTCGCTGGTGCTGGGGTTGCAGGACTTGCAATTGGTTTCGGGGCACAAAATTTAGTCCGTGATATCATTTCTGGGTTCTTTATTATATTTGAAGATCAATTTTCTGTTGGTGATTATATTTTTACATCAAATGTTGAAGGTACCGTTGAAGAAATCGGAATAAGGACAACGAAGATTAAAAGCTGGACAGGCGAGCAGCATGTTCTTCCAAACGGGAATGTAACGCAGGTAACCAATTACTCCATTCATAATGGATTGTCAGTTGTGGACATTAATATACCATATGAAAGTGACATTGATGCAGCAGAAAAAATAATTGAAGAAATGGCTATGGAGCTACCTAATAAATATGATGAAATAGTGGGTACACCTGAGATAATCGGGGTTGAGACTTTAGAACTATCCCATTTTGTAATACGCGTGATTGCCGAAACCCCACCATCGTTTCAGTGGGCCGGAGCTAGAATAATTCGTCGTGAGGTAAAAGAAAGACTTTATAAGGAAGGTATTCAAATTCCATCACCACGTCTTGTGATGTACACACGAAATGAAGATCCAACTGCATTAGAAACGGAAGGCGAAAAGAGAAAAATTCAAGAAAGAGACCAAGAATAAGGAAAGAAGGTATCATATTATGGTAGATAAAGATTTTGCTTTAAATGATATTGTCCAAATGAAAAAACAACATCCGTGTGGAGAAAACCGCTGGAAAATAATTCGTATGGGCATGGATGTTCGTATTAAGTGTCAGGGCTGTGATCATAGTGTTCTGATTCCAAGAAGAGAATTTAGTAAAAAGCTGAAAAAGATACTGGTAAAAGGTGAAGCGTAAACTGGTAAAATTAATTAAATTCTATTTATAATGTCATTTTAAACGAAGATAAAAATCTAAAATTAACTTTTCATGAACGATTCGGCAAAAATACGACTGAAAAATAACGTATTTTTGCTTTTTCTTTGCTTGTCAAATCCTGTCCTTGTATTATAATTGGGAAGACTAGTACGTTCATATGAATGATATCCTTAAGGAGTGAAAGTTTCATGGCTTTAACAGCAGGAATTGTCGGGCTTCCGAACGTGGGTAAATCAACATTGTTTAATGCGATTACCCAAGCAGGGGCAGAATCGGCAAACTATCCGTTTTGTACGATTGATCCGAATGTAGGTATTGTAGAAGTACCGGACGATCGTTTGAATAAATTAACAGAATTAGTAAAACCGAAGAAGACAATACCAACAGCATTCGAATTTACTGATATAGCGGGTATTGTTCAAGGCGCAAGTAAAGGGGAAGGTTTGGGGAACCAATTCTTATCCCATATTCGCCAAGTAGATGCAATTTGTCATGTTGTTCGTTGTTTTGTTGACGAAAACATCACACATGTATCTGGAATAATTGATCCTATCGATGATATTGAGATCATCAACCTGGAACTGATTTTGGCAGATTTAGAGTCAGTAACAAAGCGTTTTCAACGTGTCGAGAAGCTAGCACGCCAAAAAGATAAGGCAGCCTTAGCAGAGTATGACGTGTTAATGAAGCTTAAAGATGGGTTGGAAAATGATCAATCAGCACGTGCGCTAGATTTCACCGAAGATCAGTGGAAAGTGGTTAAACAACTACATTTGTTAACTAGTAAACCGATTCTTTATGTGGCAAATGTGTCTGAAGATGAAATTGTTGACCCAGAAGGCAACGAGTATGTTCAAAAGGTAAAGAACTTTGCAGCAAATGAAAATGCAGAAGTAATCGTTGTTTGTGCAAAGATTGAATCTGAGATTGCAGAACTTGAGCATGATGAGAAGGAAATGTTTTTAGAAGAGCTTGGGATTAATGAATCAGGATTAGACCAGCTCATTAAAGCTTCGTACCAGTTGCTAGGCCTAGCAACATATTTTACAGCAGGAGAGCAAGAGGTTCGTGCGTGGACGTTCCAAGAAGGAATTAAAGCTCCACAAGCAGCAGGTATTATCCATACCGACTTTGAACGCGGGTTCATTCGTGCTGAAACAGTATCCTATCATGACCTTGTTGAAGCAGGTGCTATGGCACAGGCTAAAGAAAAAGGAAATGTTCGATTAGAAGGTAAAGAATATATTGTAAGAGATGGCGATGTCATCCACTTCCGTTTTAACGTATAACAAAGGATCCCTCGAAAAGCTTGTTTTTTCACTAGTGATTTGGTATAATTCACTATTGTGAGTAATTAACTTAAAATTATTCCTTGCTCCTATGGAGAAAAGCAAAGGCGACTGAGCCGTAGCTGGATCTTATAATAGGGGCCGCTAAGACCAAAAGGAGGTGTAACGAATGACAAAATACGAAATCATGTATATCATTCGCCCAGACATGGAAGAGGATGCGCAAACAGCACTTATGGAGCGTTTCCACAAAATCCTAACAGATAATGGGGCGGAGATTGAAAAAGTTGATGAAAAAGGCAAAAAGCGCCTTGCATATGAAATCAAAGATTACCGTGATGGATATTATGTAGTTGTGAAATTCTCTAGTGATGATGCTGCAATTAATGAGTTTGATCGTCTAGCTAAATTCTCAGACGATATAGTCCGTCATATGACAATTCGAGAAGAAGATCAATAATAAGGGGTGGTTCTGATGTTAAATCGTGTCGTACTTGTTGGCAGATTAACGAAGGATCCTGATTTACGTTATACACCAAACGGAGTGGCAGTAGCCAATTTTACTTTAGCTGTTAATCGACCTTTTTCCAATCAACAAGGAAACCGTGAAGCGGATTTTATTAACTGTGTTGTATGGCGCAGGCCCGCTGAAAATCTTGCTAACTATATGAAAAAAGGAAGCATGGTCGGTGTTGATGGACGTGTGCAAACACGTAACTTTGAAGGACAAGATGGCAAAATGGTATATATGACAGAAATTGTGGCGGACAGCGTGCAATTTTTGGAAACAAAAGGTTCTACGCAAGGTAATGGTCAAGGTTCATCAGGTTATCAACAAAATCAGAACCAGAATCAAAGCCAAAGCCAAAACCGGAATCAAAATAATTCAAATCAAAACCAAAATCAAAACGAAGAGGATCCGTTTAAAAATAACGGTCAACCTATCGATATATCAGACGATGATTTACCATTCTAAATTGAAAAGGAGGGGTATTTGATGGCAGCTCGTCGCGGACGCGCAAAGCGTCGTAAAGTGTGCTATTTCACAGCAAACGGAATTACACACATCGATTATAAAGATGTTGATTTACTAAGACGTTTCATTTCTGAGCGTGGAAAAATTCTTCCTCGCCGTGTAACTGGAACTTCTGCTAAATATCAACGTAAACTTACAAAAGCAATTAAACGTGCTCGTACAATGGCATTATTGCCTTTCGTTACAGAGTAATGTAGTTTAAGAAAAGCGCAAGCGCCTTGAAAGACACGACAAGCATAAGCAGAGCGGTGCAGTGTGGGTGCTTTTGCCCACACGGAAGCGAACTGCTTATGTCTCGAGTGTCTAGGCGCTGGAGCTAGACAGATAATCGCCAAAATTTTATACTTTCTTTGCTCTATAAAAAGCCTTTCTTTCGTATTATTACGATAGAAAGGCTTTTTACATGTAGGATAAAAAAATTACTTTTTACTTTTCCTCATCATTTTGTTTTTTATTGCGCTTGTTTCCTTCACGGTTTGTGGCTTTCCTGTAATACTTACCCGGTAAATCAGATGATTTGCCTATTATATTATTTGCTGTTCCCGCCGTTCCTTTCAAGATTCTCCCGGAAGAATCGAATGCTTTACCTACAAGGCCACCTTCCCCGGAAATGGATTTGCCAATCTTTCCAGTTGTATCCACTGTATGACCAAAGAAGTCTGTAGCCTCCTGTGAAGTTCTTTTGACAAGATTATCATTTTTCTTTTTTTCGTTACTCATTCTAACATCTTCTCCTTTTCTCTAGTGAGGTTTCTTTAAAGATGTTATGATACGAAAATCGGGAACATGCATGTTGGAATAAAACTTGCTGTCCCTAATTTTTCATGGAAACGATTTAAGCAAAAAATAACTTTTACTAAATAACCTGCACCGTTTTTCCGCTTTTCATTTTTATGATACGATTACCAACCTTTGTCGCTTCATCATAGTTATGTGTCACCATAATAATTGGGATATTCCAAGTGTTATGTAGGCGAATTAATTCATCCTGACATTCGATACGTGTTTTTTCATCTAATGAAGAAAAAGGCTCATCTAGTAATAGTGCATCTGGTTTCATTGCCAGTGCTCGAATAAGTGCAACCCGCTGTTTCTCTCCTCCAGAAATTTGTCTTGGGTAACTATCCATTAGCGATCTAATCCCAACGACATCAACTAGATTTTCAACCAAGGCTGCATCCTTCATACCGTAGCGAATGTTTTTTTCAACAGTCATGTGAGGAAATAATGCATATTCTTGAAATAAGTAGCCAATATTTCGTTTTTGAACTGACATAGGCTTTTCGTTCTGGTAAAGGAATCTATCATTTAATTTTATCGCTCCTGAATCTGGACGCGCAAGCCCTGCAATACAATTCAATAGCGTAGTTTTACCTGAACCAGATGGACCAAACAAGACAACGATTTCATTGCCTACGTTAAACTGTATATTCAATGAGAAGTTCTTCAGCCGTTTAGTGATATCTACTGTAAGCATCGCATAACCTCCATTATTTTTCGTTTGTAAACTTTAAAATGTTGCGTCCACTCCACCAATTCAACCATAAAATTGCACTGAATCCTATGATAAGCATACTAATTACCCAAAATACAGCTTTGTCCGTATTGCCTGACTCCACAGCAAAATAAATTGCAATCGGAATCGTATCTGTTTTATTTGGGATGTATCCTGCAATCATTAAGGTAGCTCCAAATTCACCTAGCGCTCTTGCAAAAGTTAGTACAAGCCCTGCTAGAAGTCCAGGCCATGCAAGTGGAAAAGAGATTGTCCAGAATACCCGCCATTTTGATCCTCCCATTGTATATGCAGCATTTTCAATATTAGAATCATAGGTTTGGAAAGCGGCTGATGCGCTCTGATACATTAATGGAAAGGAGACTACTGTGGCAGCTATCACAGCCCCTATCCATGTGAAAACAATCTGAAAATCAAATGTTTGTAATAAAAAACTTCCAATTGGTCCATTTTTTCCGAACATATATAATAAGCCGAAGCCAATGACTGTGGGTGGTAATACTAAAGGAAGCATTAAAACCGATTCGATAATTCGTTTTCCAGGAAATTGATTTCTTGCTACAAGTCTCGCAAAAAGTATTCCGAAAACAAGTACGATGCACGTGGCAATGCTAGCTATTTTTAACGATAAAATAAGCGGTGTATAGTTCATTGACACTCAGAACCTCCATATAAATCAGTTACTTTAAAAAACCATAATTTTCTAGAATAACCTGTGCTGAATCAGATTGAAGATATTCCACAAAGTCCTTTGCTAACTCTGGGTGTTCTGTTGTGGACATAACCGCGGCTGGATAAATGATTGGTGGATACAAGCTGGAATCGATTTCCATAAGTGCTTGAACATTTTCAGCGCGGTGAAGGTCAGTGCCATAGACAAACCCGATTTCTACGTTACCTGATTCCACATAGGTAAGTACTTGACGAACGTCTTTCGCGTAAACAAAGTGCCCAATAAGCTTGTCCGATAGACCTACATTAGTCAATGCTTCTTTAGCGTACTTTCCAGCTGGAACACTTTCAGGATTGCCTATCGCAATTTGTCCAAGGGAGTTTGGATTAATGTCCTTTAGTGAGTTTACCTTTTTATTTGAATCTTTGTGTGTTATCAAAACAAGGCTATTTTTTGCAAAATTCATCCGTGTATTAGGAGAAATCAGGTTATCATGCTCCAATACATCCATCCAGTATTGGTCAGCTGATAAAAACACATCAACAGGTGCGCCTTGCTGAATTTGTTGAGCTAGTTTACCAGAACCACTAAAATTAAGAGTAAGGTTTACATTAGGGTTCTCCGCCTCATAATCCTCACTAATTTTTTCAAGAGCGCCAGATAGGCTAGCGGCAGCAGAAATAAAAAGTTCTTTTTCCACTGTATCAGATGATTCACTACAGGCTACTAAGATTGAAAAAAGAAAACAAATAGCTACTAGTCGTTTTACCATTGTAGCCCTCCTTTATCCAGTTCGCTTTTTACGTTTCGGGTAAACTAGTATGGTTTTTAGTAAAACAAATAAAGAATAAATAAAGAAAACCCACAGCATACTATCATCGGTGGAAAATAGTAAGGCTGTAATGGTATAAATTAAAAATGGAATCGTTGTTGCATAGGCTGCAATTTTCCATAATAAAGGAAAGCGTATTTTTCTATTTAAGCTCTTAGCTACCCAAGTAAATGAATAGGCTACTACAGATAGAGTAACAAATACGATTATTGTTAACGGGAGATAGTAAAACATAAAGAAAAATATTAGTAAAAAAAATATGCCCATATCAGATCCTGGATCATTTAATTCAGTTATTCGCCCTAAAAATGCAGGTATAGCAACGATAGCCATGATAATGAACATATACACAACGGTTATATCCATTCCAATACGATTCAATTGAAATACAGCGTTTTTGCTTGGTAATTTAATGCTATGTAGAAAAGCTTTCCAGAATATCATAGGTTTTCATCCTTATTATATTTTTCACTCGCATGTACCATTATAGTAAAAATCAGCCATAAAGTCGCTCTTTGGCCATGAACAATTGATGACAGTTTAGATTCATTAGTCAATATTCGACAATTATTGCCCGGGAAATAATCGTTAATCATTACTTCTTTTAACAATTAGAACAAAAATCGTGTTATCATATTATAATGAGATTAAAATAGTTAATGGTTTTATATTATTAATGAGGTGCAATTATAGATGAATCGATCGAAAATACTAACGGATGGGGCACTTTTAACAGCGATTTATATTGTTTTGTTATTAATAACTGTTTTCGTCCCGTTAATTGAATTAGTTGCTATATTTTTATTACCTGTTCCATTTATTGTTTTTGCGTATAGATATGATTGGAAGCCAGCGCTAATTATGTTTGCTGCTTCTATTGTGTTATCTTCCATTTTTGCGACACTATTTTCTATACCCGCCACAGTTCTAATGGGACTAGGGGGATTAATGATAGGGAGTGCTATGCATAAAAAGCTAACACCATATGAAACATGGGCTCGTGGAACTCTCGGGTTTATTGTTGGTTTATTATTTATTTTTCTAACCAGTCAGCTGATTTTTAATGTGAATTGGATAAGTGAAATCGATACGATGATTGATGAATCTATGGGGATGAGTCAGAGCCTGATGGAGCAAGTTGGTCTAGGTGGTTCAGAGGAACAATTGGAAATGTTAGAACAACAGGCGAATATGCTGAAAGATTTAATCCCTGTTGGAGTAGCATTTATTGCAATTTTGTTAGCGTTTATTAGCCAGTGGTTTGGTTATAGATTAATTAACCGATTAGATAAGAAAAAATTTCATTTTCCACCATTTAGAGATTTAAGGTTACCAGTATCACTTGTTTGGATTTACTTTTTCGCATTAATTTTTACCATGTTCCAGTTTGACCCATCAAGCATTTTCTATCATGCAATTAATAATGTGCTTGTATTAGCTGGATTATTAATGACGCTCCAAGGATTTTCATTTATTTTTTTCTATACGCATCACAAAAACAAGTCAAAGGCAATTCCGATTGTTATTGTAATTGTGACCTTCCTATTGCCATTTCTTTTACTTTATCTTGTTCGTATTCTAGGTATAATAGATATAGGATTTCGGCTACGTGATCGCATTTCAAAAGATAAGAAATAGTTAGGAATAAGGTGTAGGAGTTGAATTCCATGCCAGATATGCAAAAAAAGCCAACACTAAGCAGACATTTATGGATAATTTACATTTTATCTATCATTTTGCTCGGGTTTATTTGGTACTTTCAATGGATAATCGGTCTTGTCATGACAGTTGTTCTAGTTGGATCTTTTTATTATAGTATTCGTACGGAAAAAACGTTAATGAATAAGACGGAGGAATATATATCAACGCTTTCACACCGGGTACGAAAAGTTGGTGAGGAAGCGTTATTAGAAATGCCAATTGGAATTGTGTTGTTTAACGATGATTACTTTATTGAGTGGGCAAACCCCTATATGAACCGATTCGCAGCTGAAGATACGTTAGTCGGAAAATCCTTAAATTTATTATCAGAGGAATTGATTCCGATGATAAAGGAACATAAAAACGAAATGTGGTTTCAGCTAGATGGGTATGAATTTCAAACTACTATTAAAAAAGAGGAACGGTTATTGTATCTGTTTGATCGAACGACGCAAACAGAAATTCAACAGCTTTATCATAATGAGCAAACAACGCTCTCTATTATTTTCTTAGATAACTATGATGAAATCACACAAAACTTGGATGATACGGTTAAAAGCCAGTTGAATTCAAAGGTTACGTCTGTATTAAATAACTGGGCTAATGAAACTGGGATGTATTTAAAGCGGACGTCACAGGATCGGTTTATTGCTGTGGGTACAAAAGAAATTTTAAACCAACTTGAAAAATCAAAGTTTGATATCTTAGATGAGGTTCGGGAGCTAAACGCTGAACGGAATATTCCTGTAACGCTTAGTATTGGGATTGGGCTTGGAAGTGTTGACCTTCCTGCAATTGGTGAATTAGCACAGTCAAGTCTTGACCTGGCATTAGGACGCGGAGGAGACCAGGTAGCAATTAAGGATGATACGGGAAAAGTTCGCTTTTATGGCGGGAAAACAAATCCAATGGAAAAGCGTACGCGTGTTAGAGCTAGGGTTATCTCGCATGCTTTAAAACAATTAGTAAAAGAAAGCGACAATGTTATTATTATGGGGCATAAAGCACCAGATATGGACTCTATAGGAGCGGCAATAGGAATTTTAAACATTGCGAAGACGAATGGTGTAGAAGGGTTTATCGTTTTTGATCCTGATGACGTTAGTACTGGTGTTTATCGATTAGTAGATGCGATCCGGGAAGAAGAAAGTCTATGGCAGCATTTTGTTGACCCAGAAGAGGCCGAGGATATTATTTCAAATCGGAGTTTGGTGGTAGTTGTAGATACCCATAAGCCAGCTCTTGTTTCAAATGAACGCTTGCTAAACAAAACAGAGTACAAAGTGGTAATTGATCACCATCGTCGAGCTGAGGAGTTCATTGCAAATCCTACATTGGTATACATGGAACCATATGCGTCATCAACAGCCGAACTAGTTACGGAATTACTTGAATATCAACCGAAAAGCCTTAAATTGAAAATGCTCGAAGCAACAGCGCTTTTAGCAGGAATTATAGTAGATACGAAAAGCTTCACATTACGAACAGGCTCGCGTACATTTGATGCGGCATCCTATTTACGATCGAAGGGTGCAGATACAATATTAGTACAACAGTTTATGAAAGAGGATTTAGAAATATATATAAAAAGAAGCAAGCTAATAGAACGTGCTGAGGTTTACCGTGACTCCATTGCTATTTCAAAAGGGAAGAATGGTGAAGTTTATGGTCCTGTATTAATTGCACAGGCTGCAGATACCCTCTTAACAATGAGCGGAATAAACGCATCATTTGTAATATCTGAGCGTAGTGATGATAAAATTGGAATTAGTGCTAGGTCACTAGGTGATGTAAATGTTCAAATTATCATGGAAAAAATGAACGGTGGAGGTCATTTGACCAACGCAGCCACTCAAATTGAAGATACTTCAATAGAAGATGCTGAAGCACTATTAAGAGATATACTTGAAGAGTATTTAGAAGGAGGAGACGTACAATGAAAGTGATTTTTGTAAAAGATGTAAAAGGTAAAGGTAAAAAAGGTGAAGTGAAAAATGTCTCTGACGGTTATGCACGAAACTATTTACTAAAAAATAAACTAGCTGAAGAAGCAAATGCGGGAAATATGAAAGCCTTAGAAGCAAAACAACGTAAGGAAGATCAAATTGAGCAAAAAGAAAAAGACGAAGCCATTGAGCTAAAAGATAGTTTAGCAGATTTAACGGTAGAAATGAAGGCAAAGTCGGGTGATGCAGGTCGTTTATTCGGATCCATTACAAGTAAACAAATTGCTGAGGCATTAGAAAAAGAGCATGGCTTTAAAATTGATAAACGTAAAATAGAACTAGACCAGCCAATACGCGCACTAGGTTATACAACAGTACCAGTTAAAATTCTTCCTGAGGTATCTGGTTCTATCAAGGTACATGTATCTGAACAAAAATAACTAAAAAGCTTTTTAGGCTCCTTACGCTGATCTTTTTCAACATTCAGGTGTGAGCCTTTCTTTTTGCACGTAAGGATACGCCTGTATAAGAAATAATTTTTAGTGGCTATCAGTATAAGTGCAACTAAAGATTTCAAAAAATACCTCTATGTGAGGGGGAATTAATATGAGTGACACATGGAATGACCGTACACCACCACATAATATAGAAGCAGAACAAGCGGTAATTGGGGCTATATTTTTAGAGCCAGAAGCATTTTCAAGTGCATCTGAACTTCTATTACCAGAAGACTTTTACCGAGCGAGTCATCAACGGATTTATGAAACGATGATGAAGCTTTCCGATAAAGGTGAACCAATTGATTTAGTGACTGTAACGACCTCATTATCCAATGCTAAAATACTGGATGAAGTGGGGGGAGTTTCTTATTTAACAGATGTGGCTGGAAGCGTACCAACCGCAGCTAATATTGGTTACTACAGTAAAATTGTGGAAGAAAAGTCGGTGTTACGCCGATTGATTCGTACTGCGACAGATATTGTGACCACAAGCTTTTCCAAGGAAGACGAGATAGAAGACGTTTTAAACGATGCTGAAAAAAATATTCTTGAAGTTTCCCACCGTAAAAATTCAGGTGCATTTCAAGCAATTAAAGATGTTTTAATTGATGTTTACGATAATATTGAAAGCTTACACCATCAAAATGCAGATCTAACAGGTGTTCCATCAGGTTTCCGTGATTTGGATCGTATTACATCTGGGTTTCAGCAAAACGATTTGATCATTATTGCTGCACGACCATCTGTTGGTAAAACCGCATTTGCTTTAAATATCGCACAAAACGTTGCAATTAATACCGATGAAAATGTGGCTATCTTTAGTCTCGAGATGGGTGCAGACCAGCTAGTTTCAAGGATGCTTTGTGCAGAAGGAAACATTGATGCTCAAAGGCTACGGACAGGAAGTCTTGAGGCGGAAGATTGGAGTAAGTTGACGATGGCGATGGGTAGTTTGTCAAACGCAGGGATCTATATTGACGACTCCCCTGGTATTCGTGTAAGTGAAATCCGCTCAAAATGTCGCCGCCTGAAGCAAGAGCATGGACTTGGCATGATTGTGATTGATTATCTACAACTAATTCAAGGAAGTGCAAACTCACGTGATAACAGACAACAAGAAGTTTCCGAAATTTCTCGTTCATTAAAAGGACTAGCACGTGAGTTAAATGTCCCTCTTATTGCATTGTCACAGCTATCCCGTGGCGTGGAACAACGTCAGGATAAGCGGCCAATGATGTCTGACTTACGCGAATCTGGAAGTATTGAGCAAGATGCAGATATCGTTGGATTTTTATATCGTGATGATTACTATGATTCCGAATCAGAAAAACAAAATATAATTGAAATCATTATTTCAAAACAGCGTAACGGTCCAGTTGGGAATGTTGAATTAGCATTTGTTAAGGAATATAACAAATTCGTTGATTTAGATCACCGGTATCAAGAAAGTGATATTCCACCAGTTCCTATGCAGGCTTAAGCGAGGTGTGTCTCATTATTCGAGGCACACTTTTTTTGATTGTAGGCATAAGAAACTAGGCATAACGAGAGAGTACATTTGATAAATCGGAATAACAACTGATAAATAACTCTTTTAGCTATTGGTTTGCCGAACGTTAAAGTAATCATATAATGCAATGTTCGTATTTTAACTTGACTATTTTGTGTACAATTGATAAAATTACGCTGTTACTTACTAAAATACAAATGATAATACAGTGGAGGTGCACTATGTCCTCAGTAGTTGTAGTTGGAACACAGTGGGGAGACGAGGGAAAAGGTAAGATTACCGATTTTCTTTCTCAGAATGCAGAATTAGTTGCAAGATACCAGGGTGGTAATAACGCTGGGCATACGATTAAGTTTGATGGAATTACGTACAAATTGCATTTAATCCCATCTGGAATTTTCTTTCCAGATAAAATTTGTGTATTAGGGAACGGAATGGTTATTGATCCGAAAGCGTTTGTTGCGGAGCTTGCGTATCTTCATGAGCGTAATGTTACAACAGATAATTTACGAATTAGTAACCGGGCGCACATCATTTTACCGTACCATTTAAAACTAGATATTCTTCAAGAAGAAGAAAAAGGTATCAATAAAATAGGAACAACTAAAAAGGGGATTGGACCAGCATATATGGACAAGGCAGCACGTGTTGGAATCCGTATCGCTGATCTTCTAGACAAAGAAACGTTCCGAGCAAAAGTAGAACAAAATGTTACAGAGAAAAACCGCTTATTTGAAAAAGTATATGAAGTTGACCCAGTAAGCATAGACGCGATTGTCGATGAGTATTATGAATACGGGCAGCAACTTGCTAAGTATGTCGTGGATACATCGGTCGTATTAAATGATGCGCTTGATGATGGACGTCGTGTGTTGTTTGAAGGTGCTCAAGGGGTAATGCTTGATATTGATCAAGGAACATATCCGTTTGTTACGTCTTCCAACCCAATTGCAGGCGGTGTTACTATCGGTTCTGGTGTTGGACCAACGAAAATCAATCACGTTGTTGGTGTATCAAAGGCTTATACAACTCGTGTTGGTGATGGACCGTTTCCAACTGAATTACATGACGCGATTGGTGATCAAATTCGTGAAGTTGGCCGTGAATATGGAACGACTACAGGAAGACCGCGCCGCGTAGGTTGGTTCGATAGTGTTGTTGTAAGACATGCTAGACGTGTCAGTGGAATCACAGATTTATCGCTTAACTCACTAGACGTACTAACCGGAATTGAAACCTTGAAAATATGTGTTTCCTACAAGTATAAAGGACAAGTGATGAATGAATTTCCTGCAAGCCTAGCCGTTTTGGCTGACTGTGAACCAGTATACGAGGAAATGCCTGGTTGGACAGAGGACATTACTGGAGTTAAGAGTCTTCATGAGTTACCTGCGAATGCACGTCATTACTTGGAGCGTATTTCTCAGTTAACAGAGATTCCTTTATCAATTTTCTCAGTTGGACCGGACAGAATGCAAACAAATGTAGTACGAAGTGTATATAGCTCCTGATTTGTGAGAAGTAAATCACTTATAGAGGATGTTCAAAAATTCACCAAATGGTAAATGGCGAACTACTTGTTTCTAATTTGCTGACTTTTTGAACAATGCACTTATAATTGAATGATACAACAGAGACTAACTCACTAATTATATGATGAGTTGGTCTTTTTTCCCGTTCTACGCTTTTCTTTGTGTAGAATAAGACATTTAGGCTAAAGTACGCTAAAATAGAGAATAAGAATGTCTTAAAAGGATGTGTCGGAAATGAGTCAAAAAATATTAGTAGTAGATGATGAACAGCCAATTGCAGATATATTAAAATTCAATTTAGAAAAAGAAGGATATGAAGTGGTTTGTGCCTATGATGGAGATGAAGCGGTCGAGCTTGCTGAGTCGGAAAAACCAGACTTGGTCCTATTAGATATTATGCTACCAAATAGAGACGGAAATGAAGTATGCCGTGAGATTCGCAAAACGCAGTCCATGCCAATTATTATGCTAACAGCGAAGGATTCAGAAATTGATAAGGTATTGGGACTTGAGCTTGGTGCAGATGACTATGTGACAAAGCCATTCAGTAACCGTGAACTCGTTGCAAGAGTCAAGGCGAATCTTCGTCGTCAACAAACAGTTCCAGATGATTCGGTGAAAACAACAAAGGACATAGTTATTGGTAGTTTGGTGATTCATCCAGATGCTTATGCTGTATCGCGTGATGGAGAACAAGTTGAACTAACTCATCGTGAATTTGAACTTCTTCATTATCTAGCAAGGCATATAGGTCAAGTTATGACCCGTGAGCATTTGCTTGAAACAGTGTGGGGATATGATTATTTTGGAGATGTTCGAACAGTCGACGTGACTGTGCGTCGATTACGTGAAAAAATTGAAGAAAGCCCAAGTAATCCAACTTGGATTGTTACACGTAGAGGTGTTGGGTATTATTTACGAAATCCTGAGCAGGAGTAGGTTTTTATGAAGAAGGTAGGCTTCTTTCGGTCCATACAATTAAAGTTCATTATAATCTTTATTTTACTTCTGCTTGTTGCGATCCAGGTAATTGGATCATATTTTGTAGGGAACTTGGAGAAAAATCTAACGGATAGCTTCAAGCAATCCGTTAATAGTCAAGTGGACTACTTAAAACTTAATTTGGAACAGGCCTTTGCAGAGAAGCGTGTAGAAGGCGCTGATGAACAAACGTTAGAGGATGAAGTACAAGAAATTGTGAGTGGTGTGGATCGAGATGATATTACGAGCTTCCAAGTTGTTAACCTACAGGGTGTAATTATAGGTACCAATGATTATACAGACAATATTGGCAGAAAAACGAACAATAGATATGTTCAAGATGTTTTGCAAGATGTCTCGGTATATCGAAATACAATAGAGAGAGTATTTTATAGAGCTGTACCACTTAAAGATAATGCTGGTGAGGTAGTAGGTGCAATATATTTAGAAGCTTCCATGGATAGTGTGTACAAGCAGCTTAAAGACATTAATCAAATTTTCCTAAAAGGATCGATATTAGCTGTTACAGTATCAGCTTTATTGGCTGTATTGATTGCTAGAACTATTACGAAGCCCATTAAGGAAATGCGTCGACAAGCTCAAACCATGGCAAAAAGTGATTTTTCACAGAAGGTAAATGTCTATAGCTCAGATGAAATTGGTAATCTAGCTGAAACGTTTAATGACCTGAATGACAAATTAAAGCATTCACAGGCAACGACTGAAGAAGAGCGCAGAAAGTTGAGTTCTGTTCTCTCAAACATGTCTGATGGTGTAATCGCAACAGACCATAAGGGCGCTGTCACATTAATGAACGAGGCGGCGGCTAAATTGATTGAAAAAGATCCAGATGATGTAAAAGGTGTTTTTTTACTAGATGTTATACAGTTAAGTGAAAAAGTAGTCGATATCTCAGATTTACAGGATACTGGGTCAATGATCATTGACTATAGTGAGGAAGATGAGACTTTTCTTATTCGAGCAAACTTCTCGATTATTTCCGATGAAGATGAAGAAGTCACTGGATTTATTACAGTAATAAGTGACGTAACAGAGCAGGAAAAGGCTGAACAAGAACGGCGTGAATTTGTATCCAATGTATCACATGAGCTAAGGACACCATTAACAACGATGCGTAGTTACATTGAAGCATTGACAGAGGGCGCTTGGGAAGACAAAGAGATTGCCCCGAAATTTCTAGGTGTTACCCAAAATGAAACAGAGCGAATGATTCGAATGGTAAACGATCTCCTGCAGCTGTCAAAAATGGATCATAAAGATTATGGATTGCACAAAGAGCGCACAGAATTTAGTGCATATTTTCATCATATTATCGATCGTTTTGAGATGAATGTTGCGGAAAGGATTAATCTAAAAAGAGATTTACCCAGTGGACAGTACTTTGTCTATTTAGATAAAGATAAGATGACACAGGTTTTGGATAATATTATTTCAAATGCTATTAAATTTTCCCCAAATGGTGGCTCGATCCGATTTAGGGTAGAAAAACAAAAATACCAATTAGTAATAAGCATTCAAGATGACGGGCCAGGAATTGCTTATGAAAAACTTGATAAGATATTTGAGCGGTTTTATCGCGCGGATAAAGCACGGAACCGTAAGCTTGGAGGGACTGGCTTAGGTCTTGCAATTGCAAAGGAACTAGTTGAGGCACATCACGGTAAGATTTGGGCAAAAAGCAAAGAAGGTAAGGGGACAACCATTCTCTTTACACTTCCGCTAATGAACCAGAAGCGGAGGAATCTATCATGAAGTTAGAAATGATTAAATCCTTTATACTAACCTTTTTAGTGGGAATTAGTTTATTGCTTACATTTGGTCTTTGGAGTTATGAACCAAATAATGAACCTAACACGGGTCAAAAACTTCAAAATGTTGTAGATATTGGCGGTCAAGGGGATTTAGAAAAACAAGACCTCATTAGACCTAGCTCCATAATATTTCATGCGAATAATGAACATTATGGTTTTGCTGACCCAGGTGATATGCTCTCTCTATACGAGGACATACAATTTTGGACACTATATGATTTTCAACTAACACAAGAAAAAGAACAATCTTTGCATACCGAACAAGTAGAGATTGATTTTCCTACAGCTATTCCAATGGAAGCTTTGCGTAGTCTTTTAACAATTAGCAATGTCGATTCAATTACATTACCCACATGGTCCTTTGACCAAATCATTATTACATTCAACCAAAGACGTGAAATATTGGAAGTACATTTTATTTCAGAGAATAATCGTCAACAAGCAACAGCTCTAGTAAACAACCCAGATAAATATAATAAGTTGTGGGCTTATATTACAGAAAAAAAAGGTTTAAGCGAATTAATAGCTTTTGATACTGGTGAAAAGTCAATATACATTCCACTCAACGATGTTACATTAGATAGAAGACAGTATACTGTAGATTATATTGACCCAACTAAATTAGTGAGTGCACTATTTCCCGAAACTACGTTAGTAAGTGAATCAGGTAATTACTATAATGATGGGACTCGAGAATTGCGTGTACTAAATAATTTTCTGAGTATGCGGTTTATCAATTCGGCACTTCAGGAATCCGAATATACCCGAATTCCTGTACTAGATTTACTGAATTTTAGTATTAGGAATATAAATGATCATAAAGGGTGGACAGGTGACTATAAACTTATAAAGATTGATCCACAGTCAAATATGGTACGTTACCAAATGTATTATGAGGGTTATCCTACTTTTAGTAATGCTAACCTATCAATTATCGAACAATATTGGAGAGGAAAAGACGGGGATCTATATCAATATAATCGACCATTAATCAGTCTGAAAGGTGTTTTACCAGAAGCTGAAGAGGTAACACTTAAGTCTGGTCTTGAATTAATTTCTTATTTAGAACGTAATTATTCAGCTGGGCAAGGTCTTGCAAGAATACAGGATATTAAAATAGGTTATCAGTATACGTATAACTCTGATTTATCTTCTGCCATTTTAAACCCAGCATGGTTTATGAAGATAGGTAATGAATGGGAATTGATTAATTTTGAACCGATAAAAGGGGGGGAAGTGGATGCAATGGAGCCAAATTAAAACGTTATTTATCCTTTGCTTTCTCGTCCTTGATGTGTATTTACTTATTCAGTTTTCACAAAAACAAGATAAAGAAGAAAATGATGTATCAAAACAAGAACAAGCAGCAACGATTGAAGAAAATCTTAGAGCAGAGAATATAAAAATTTCAGCTAATCTATCGGGTGAAGATCTAAAAGGTTCTTATATATCCGTTAAGAAACAACTATTTACTGAAGAATCTAGTAAAACGGTCAAGGCAGCAGAAAACCAGGAAACAGCAATCATTGATAAAGAGTTTATCATTTCTAGACTAAAGGAACCTGCTAAAATACAAGAAGACGCAACAGAAGATGAAATAACTGAACTTGTAAAAAGTAAATTAACACTTATTTCTCCTGACAGCTACGTTTTTTGGGATTGGAATAAAGAACTAAATATGTTAGTTTTTTTTCAGAAAAAAAACGACCGTCCTATTTACTTTAATCCAAATGGTATCATTTTTGTATTCCTGAATGATAAAAATGAAATTGACTTTTATACCCAAACGCTACTAGGAGAGGTAGAAGAACAGGAAAGTCAGAAATTGTTATCAAAACCAATCGAGGCAATAAAAGTTTTATTTCAAAGGAATGAATTAAATCCCGACGAAGAAGTAACAAAGGCTGATATCGGATATTACACAAGACTTCCCCTTGAAAATGTAACACAAGTATTTGCACCAACATGGAAAATAACTGTTGATAATGAAATGAATTACTTCGTTAATGCCCTTGAAGGAACTGTATTTTCAAGTAACGATGTTGAATTTCTAATTAAATCAGTGTCAACTATCGTTTCAAAAGTAAATCAGATTGATAATAATCCTGACCTAAAAAAATATCTTTTAAATCAATTAACGAATCGATTAGAAGCAATAAATCGGAGTGAATCGGAATGACTTTACGTTTTAGTGTATTAGCATCAGGCAGTACGGGGAATGCTTTTTATATAGAATCAGAAAAAGAGCGACTTTTAGTGGATGCTGGATTAAGTGGAAAGCAATTGGAAAAGCTTCTAAGTGAAGTACGTATTGATGCAACAAAATTGACGGGCATATTAGTTACACACGAGCATAGTGATCATATAAAAGGTCTAGGAATCATTGCACGTAAATATAATTTACCGATATATGCAAATGAAAAAACATGGAAAGCGATGGAAGGCTCGATTGGCAAGATTGCATTAGACCAAAAGTTTCATTTTAACATGGAAGAAGTAAAAACATTTAGTGACATCGATATTGAATCATTTGGGGTTTCACATGATGCTGCTGAACCAATGTTTTATACCTTTCATCATGACAATAAAAAGGTTGCACTTGTCACTGACCTTGGTTATGTATCAGAACGTATTAAAAAAACAGTAGAAGATGCAGATGCCTACATATTCGAAGCAAATCATGATGTAGGAATGCTTCGCATGGGACGATATCCATGGAATGTTAAACGTCGCATACTTGGAGATTCTGGTCATGTATCGAATGAAGATTGTGGTTTAGCATTACATGATATTATTGGCAATCGAACAAAACGTATTTATTTGGCACATTTAAGTCAAGATAACAATATGAAAGACCTAGCCCGAATGTCGGTGAGCAATGTTTTAGAAGAGCGTGGCGTTGCAATTAATAAAAGACTGGAGATCTTGGATACGGATCCGAAGAAGGCAACTGACTTGTATGAGGTTGTGTAAGAGGATGTTCAAAAAGCCATCAAATGATAAACGGCGAATTTCTTCGTTACTCAGTTTTTCCGGTCCTCACGTATTAAAAGCATACGTTCCGGTCCTCAAAATCTTCGTGCCTTGAACTTCTTGTTTCTAATTTGCCGACTTTTTGAACAGACACTGTAGTAAGGCTAGGCGCCACGTGTGATGAAAGGGATGATAGGATGGATGATTCCAATAATCAATATCCACCACCAGATAGAAAACGAAAGAAAAGGAAAAACTGGCTTTTCCCTGTACTTATAGGTATTATCATCGGTGTCTTAGTCGTAGTTATCGCAATGCCATCATTATTAAAGTCAAATGCTTTTCCGCAAGCATGGATGAATGATGATCAATCTGAGGACGAGGATGTGAATCAAGAATCTGGAAGCAGTTATGTTAATGTTGATGTGTCAACGCAAATTACGGATGTTGTGGATAAGGTTGCACCAGCAGTTGTTGGCGTTGTTAATATTCAACAACAAATGGATTTTTGGCAACAACAAGAGAGTCAAGCTGGTACAGGATCTGGCGTCATTTATAAAAAAGAGAATGGTAATGGATTTGTAATTACCAACCATCATGTAGTCAGTGGTGCTGATACTGTTGAAATTGTACTATCTGATGACACGCATATTGAAGCAGAAATACTCGGTAGCGATTTGTTCTCAGATTTGGCGGTGTTACGAATTGATGGTAAACATGTAAAGCAAGTCATTCAAATGGGTTCATCGGATAATGTTAAGGTTGGCGAGCCAGCAATCGCAATTGGAAACCCATTAGGTATGATGTTTTCTGGATCGGTCACACAAGGAGTCATCAGTGGAAAGCAACGGACAATCCCACAAGATTTCAACCAAGATGGCCGTGCTGACTGGCAAGCTGAAGTCCTCCAAACCGATGCAGCAATTAACCCTGGTAATAGTGGTGGTGCGTTAATCAATATAAAAGGGCAACTCATTGGGATTAATTCGATGAAAATTAACGAAACAGCTGTTGAAGGAATTGGATTTGCGATTCCGATTGATATCGCAAGGCCACTTGTGAATGAACTTGAAAAACAAGGGGAAATTACCCGACCATATTTAGGTGTTGAAATATACTCTCTTGACGAGGTACCACAAACGGAGTGGGACAGTACGTTAAACCTTCCAAAAGGAGTAAAAGGCGGCGTCTATGTCTGGAGCGTAGAAAGACTTTCACCAGCAGACAATGCAGGGCTTGAACGATTAGATGTAATCACACACGTGGATGGTAAAGAGGTCTTGAATATGATTGATTTACGAAAAATCCTTTATCAGGAAAAAGAAGTAGGAGACGATTTAAAAGTCACCTTCTACCGTGATAGTGAAAAACAAACAGCAACGATAAAGCTTGGCCAACAGCGATAACTTGTTAACCACTTCCATTTGGAGGTGGTTTTCAGCTAACTTTTAAAGTGCGTGGATCGGGGGAATTAAATTTTAAATACGAACATTTGTGCATATGTGTATAAGTTTGTGGATAAGTTCAACTTTCTGAAATTAGCGCATGAAAAAATACAGTGCCATAATTAGAGGCACCGCATTTATAAAGTCAATTATCGAAACTTTTGTCCTCGAACATGGTTCCAAAGTAAAAGTAATAAGACCAACATAACAATATCAAGTCTTGCTGCATAAAGAAATTGGAAGAATCCTTGATCTGTAAGAAAAGGTAGTTTGGTTAGTAAAATTGCTGCAATCATAATAATAATAAGCGG
The DNA here is from genome assembly GCF_002224365.1 of Virgibacillus necropolis. Classification (GTDB taxonomy): domain Bacteria; phylum Bacillota; class Bacilli; order Bacillales; family Amphibacillaceae; genus Virgibacillus_F; species Virgibacillus_F necropolis. The sequence continues at coordinate 342,167 of NZ_CP022437.1, forward strand.
TAGTGACGCTTCTTTCACATAAAATCTACCAGCAATTAGGGCTCCACACACAATTTCTGTAATGGCTACGATCAGTAAAAATGTTTCTGGAAATGGCAAGTCCAAGCTGTTGAAATTTGTTTGAAAGTCATCGAATAACAACTTTACGATTCCAGTAATGATAAACACATAACCGACCGCGTAGCAAATCCATTTTGCCATTGGCATTTTCATACATGAACACCTCCCAGTACTTTTTCTAATGTATATGCAAAGGTTGAGAAAACATTGACAAGTACTTTTCCAAACTAAAATTAAAAACCTTCTTATTGCCATTCGACAGGATTAGACTTATAATTTGCTGTATACATATTGAAAAGGAAGTGCAACACGTGATCCAACGTTTTTTCTCCTATTACAAGCCGCATCGGCGATTATTTATGATAGACTTCGGTTGTGCAGTTATCGTAGCAATACTGGAACTAGCTTTTCCAGTAGCGGTTCAAAAGTTTATTGATAGCTTACTACCATCTGGAAACTGGGACTTAATTGTTCTCGTTAGTATTGGTTTATTACTTGTATATTTACTTAGTACATTTCTTCAATACGTTGTCACCTATTGGGGGCATAAGCTTGGAGTTAATATTGAAACGGACATGCGACAGCATTTGTTCAACCATGTGCAAAAGCAATCGTTTCGTTTTTTTGATAATACAAAAACGGGACATATCATGAGCCGAATTACAAATGATCTATTTGATATCGGTGAGCTTGCCCATCATGGTCCAGAAGATTTTTTCATCGCCATTATGACCTTTGTTGGGGCATTCTGGATTATGTTCACATACAACGCCAAGCTGGCCTTAATTATCCTGTGTGTGGTGCCTATTTTAGTTTGGTTAATCACCTTCAGTAATATCAAAATGAACGCAGCTTGGAAAAAGATGTACATAGACATAGCAGATGTGAATGCACGTGTAGAAGACGCTGTATCAGGTGTACGTGTTGTCCAATCATTCACAAATGAAAAGCATGAAATGGCTCGCTTCACAAAAGATAACTACAGCTTTCGTTCAGCTAAAATCAGTGCCTACAAAGTAATGGCATTTGTACACTCGAACATTTATATGATGATGCGATTAATTGTCCTGATTGTATTAGTTGTAGGTTCATGGCTAACCTTCAACGGCGAGATTTCAAATGGAGACTTGGTTGCATTTATTTTATTCACAAACGTTCTATTCAAACCAATTGAAAAAATTAGTGCGCTGCTCGAGCTATATCCAAAGGGAATGGCTGGGTTTAAACGGTTTACCGATATGCTTGATGTAAGTCCTGAAGTAGTTAATCGCAAGGGAGCTCATGTTGTTGACTTGTTAAAAGGCGATATCAGGTTTAATAACGTCACATTTGGTTACGAAAAAACACAGTCAGCTGTATTACAGGATCTCAGCTTCTCCGTAAAAGCTGGGGAAACCATCGCATTTGTTGGACCATCTGGGGCAGGAAAAACAACAATCTGTTCACTTATCCCGCGTTTTTATGATGTAAATGGTGGCAGTATCAGCATCGATGGAATTGATTTACGCGACATGACGAAGGAATCACTCCGTCATCAAATCGGAATCGTGCAACAGGATGTGTTTTTATTCACCGGAACATTAAGAGAAAATATCGCATACGGGCGACTTGATGCAACAGATGCAGAAATTGAAAAAGCAGCAAAAGATGCCCATATGGAAGAATTTATTAAGGAGCTGCCACATGGTTATGAAACACAAGTCGGAGAGCGTGGTTTGAAGCTATCTGGTGGACAAAAGCAGCGGATCGCCATCGCGCGAATGTTTTTAAAAAATCCACCAATCCTAATCCTAGATGAAGCAACATCAGCACTCGATACAGAAACCGAAATGATTATCCAAAAAGCATTAACCGAACTGGCGAAAGACCGCACAACCCTTATTATTGCGCATCGCTTGGCGACCATCAAGAACGCCGATCGTATTATGGTTGTCACAAAAGAAGGTATCGTAGAACAGGGAAACCATGAAGAACTGATTGAGCGTGATGGAATTTTTGCTAATTTGCATCGAGTGCAGATGCGTTAATTTTCATAAGAAGAATCCAGCTAAATTTTTGGCTGGGTTCTTTTTTTACAAATGATTAAGTTTTATAATAATTTAGTTAGTTAAATGTTAAACTTAGTTAAGTGAAAAGTTTTTGGGGTACTATCTGGAGAACGATCATAAATATGAATAAATACCAGCCTAAAGGATTGTTTTGGCTAAATACTGATAAAACACGAAAAGTCCTGATAAAAGCTCTTAAAATCTCAACACCATATTGGTTATTGCGGAAAAGAGTCAGAAGAAATTTTTCATACATTGAAAGAAGACCTTGAAGATGCCCTTGTGACAGTGGTAGAGAACAATGAAATAGTTTAATCGATAAAGACGGAATGTTGCAAGGATATCTTTATGCAGAAGCGGAACCAGGGTTTGCGGAAGGAAGTGTTGAGTTTTTCGGGGTAAATCCAATAGCACGTGGCGGAGGTCTAGGTTCTGCACTTCTAGCAAAAGGAATACAATGGTTATTTTCTTTTCAGGCTATTGAAGAAATCTCACTTTGTGTAAGCTCTGATAACGAAAAGGCGATTCATCTGTATAAAAAGATTGGTTTTAAAGTTGAACAGGAACTCATTGTGTTTGAAAAAAGTATATAGTCGGTTAATGGATAAAAATATGAAGTGAGGATGTGACAGAAGGGCTGAACGAATTCGAGCATTTATTTAGTCAATTACTGCAAGGTTCTTTCTGGTCTATTTATGCGATCATAGGTTATTTATTTATGCTGGTTTGGTGGGGGTTTTTCCTTAAAAATAATAAGAATCAGCAAAGAACATAGAGTAATCCAAGAAAGGGTTGATTAAATGTTCTATATAATCGTTGGTATTTGTATTGTGGTGGTCATTATTACTTTATTTCTAATAGATAAATACGCTGCTTTTTCTGAGATGATGGGAAGCTTCTCAAATAGTGGCTTTAAAAAACTAATGGTAGGACTTTCTATAGCGGCTGTTTTGTCAATTTCGTATGGGATTTATGCAAAAATCACCTATCAACCACCATTTCTTGACGTTAGTATAAATGGTAGTAGCTATACTATTTTTGGAGATATTGGTGACATCGGTTACTATTCTGATGGGTTAGTAACAGTAAATCAACAGGTGGAAGTTAATTTGGTTTCTTGGGAAGAATTAAACCTGGCGGATGAAGTGGATATGCTTGTAACCTATCCATCTGGAAAAAAGGTTAGTTGGACCTCGAGTGTAACATCGGTAGAAGATGCTTCTATCAATGAAGTTAAGGCGATTTACAAATTATCACCTTATACGTTTGAAGAAGCTGGAAATGTTACAATAACTATTAAAGATAAATCGACTCGTTTTACGATAGATGTAAAAGAATAGGGCGTAATGTATAGTGTATGACAAGCGTTTTAATTTAATGAAACAGTAAGGATGAGAGGAAGCGTATAATTATGGATGAACATACGGAAATAACAATGAAAGAGTTGAATTCTAACGAGGAAATCTTGAATGGATTCGCAGTAATGAAACAATTAAGGACTCATTTAAATGAAACTAAGTATCTCGAACTTGTACGTGAAGCTAGAGAAAAAGATATGTATAGGATGGTTGCTTTATACGAACATAACCAAATAGCGGCGGTTGTTGGTTTTAAACCAATGATCACTTTATACTATGGTCGTTTCGTTTGGGTATGTGATCTAGTTACGGATGAGAGTAAGCGGTCAAATGGTTTTGGTGAAATACTTCTTACATATGTGCATGATTGGGCGAGAGAAAACGATTATGAAAGTGTAGCCCTGTCGTCGGGCTTACAACGCGAAGATGCACATCGTTTTTATGAGGAGAAAATGGATTATAATAGGGTAAGCTATGTGTTTAAAAAACCTTTAAAAGAGTAAAAAACTGCTGTCAGGAGTTGGATAGGTTGTTATTTTTTGTATTCGCGGTTATAGGATTTATTATAGGAGCAGCCATTATTCTATTAACTCGTCAATTCAGGAAAACAAATAAATCGAGGTTAGTAGTATTTTCCCCTTGTATAGTCTCTCTATTAGTTTCTATCTTTCTAATGTATATAGGAAACGTGCAAATAGAAGGCATTGAAGGAGCTGCATATATGCTTCTTTCATTAATTATATTTTCTTTTAGTGCAACTGTATTGTACCTGACTGACAAAAAGTGGACCTAGAGTACATTGGCTGAGAGGAATATTATTGGAAAAATCAACGAAACAAACTTACAATGATTTGGCTAAAACCTACGAAGAAAACATTGATCATGCGAGTTTTTTTCTATTGACCAGCTAGTAGAACCCCGTCCTCAAGGAACAATGAACGAAAAAAGCCCAACTACTTATAAATACTTGATGGAGAACCCGCATTTTTTCATAATCAAAGCTAGAAGTGGAAAGGAACTTGATGAATAAGAGTAATTCTGTAAAGTGGTGGTGGAACGGTGCAAATATTTGACGCAGAAAGAAAGTGGTTCAGCCCTAAATGGATTAAAGTAATAAGCATCATTTTAAAATCTTTTCTCACCTTGGTTATAACAGGAACATTTATATTTTTTTCGATTATGATTTATTTGATCGTTCAAGATTATTTTTACAACGAAAGTGAAGATGAGTTCAATGAGAATGGCAACTTAATTATGAAAATAGACTGATGAGAATAACGAGTTAGTTTTAGTAAGGTAACAACGCCCAAAGCTTAATTTTCAAGCTCGGGCGTTGTTATTTTTCTTTAATTTTCTCAATAAACGCCTCGACGGTTTATATTTATGTGATATAAATTAAATAACTTGGTATCTGATATTGTCATACCATTATTGTTACGTCTTTGTGAAAACAACTTAAAGCCCCCTTTTTATAGACTTAGATTGGGATTTAACACGATTGAGATTACTTATAATCAATCTGATGAATCGGCCCCACTACCGTCTGTAAAAATAACTAAAATAGGGCTGCCAAAGAGTTAGTATTCACTAACATATTGGACAGCCCTTTTACTAATATCATTGACTTATTTTAACTCTGTTAATATTTCTTCTATTTTTGCAAGTTCAGATTGTAAACCGCCACCACTTAAGTACCAAAGTGGACCATCTAAGTATACGATATGATCATTTTGATAGGCAGTTGTTTGTTTAATAATATCATTTTCCAAATCTTGTTTGATATTTGACTTTCCTTCATTTATAGCGGCAGTACGGTCAATTACGAATAATACTTGTGGGTCGAATTCTAAAATTGCTTCGAAACCAAAGTTAGAACCATGACTTGACGATTCAATATCTTCTGCTACTGGCTCGAAACCGTACACGTCATAAATGTAACCAAAGCGAGAGGCTGATGAGTAACCAGATAAACTACCCTCGTTATACAAGGTAGCTAAACTAGTTTCGAAATTTCCAGCTAAAGTATTGATTTCTTTTAATTTCGAATCAAATTCAGCTAGGTATTCTGCAGCCTCAGCTTCTTTACCGAACATTTTAGCAGCGACATCTACAGAAGCTTCAAATGAGTTCCAGTAGTCATCTTGTTGAGTACCAACGAATACTACATTTGGAGTAATTTCCTTTAATTGATCATAGAATGCAGCTTGACGCCCAGAGATAAAGATTACATCAGGCTCTAAAGCAGCAATATCTTCAAGTAATGGTTCCTTTAAAGTACCGATATTTGTATACTCATCAGATGAGTAGTCTTCTAGGTGAGTTGGTAAAGTACTTTTAGGAACCCCAACGATTCCTTCAACACCTAATGCATCTAGTGTATCTAGGAAACCATAATCAAAGACAACAATATTTTCAGGCATAGATTCAAAAGTTACATCTTCAAAAGTATATGATGCACTTCCATCCCTACTTTCTGAAGAAGAAACTGTAGGTGAAACTGTCATTGGATAAGCGGAAGCCGAATTTTGCTCTTCGCTTGCATTAGTTTCATTTGATCCTTCTGTGGTAGGCTCCTCTTCATTACCACAAGCAACAAGCATTAAAATTAAAGCTAACATGGCAATAGTCAACCATTTTTTCATATGTCTTCCTCTCCCTTTTCTATGTATATATTTTGTTAATGATAATCATTCTAATTAATAATGATAATCATTATCAGTGATAACTGCTATGAGTATATAGTATCTAATTATTACTGTCAACACTTTTCTGGAGGTAATTTAAGGTTTATTTGGCAGATAAGAAAGTATAAAATACTTTCTCTCTGCATAAGTGCGGGCCTACAGGATGTAGGTCAGTTCGGTGTTGCGACAGGACGTCGCGGTTTTAACCGAACTTCCCGCCAGTTGTTACCTAAAGGCTTGGCTAAATCCTAGTTTTCTAAAAATGTATGCTTACAATTTGTTATATAAAAGTTTGCGTAAATTTTATTAAATGAAACATCATTTGATGGCGGGTTAAGAACATATAGGGGTGTATAAGCTAGGGGCCCTAGTTTGGTGCTTTCTTTCCATATATCACGCAATCTATGGGATATTGGAAGCTTCACTTACCTGATTCTTATTCGAGTTTTAAATAAAAACCCCTCCTATAAAGTAGGAGGGAAATAAAAGTGATGGATGGAAGTCTAATCTAACTGACTTAGTTTTACAAAAATTCTATTTAGTTATACTGAATTAATTTTCTCTTGACTGCTTTTTATGATATTTCAGTTGCCTTTGTATGTGAATTGAAATATACGCAAATACGACAACCATTCTGTTCTTGAACTGGAATATCCAGATCGTAAATTTCGCGCAGTGCAACCGAATTAATAACTTCATTCGTTGGCCCATTTCTTACCAACTTACCATCTTTCAAAGCAACAATACGATCTGAGTAAACAGAGGCGAAGTTAATATCGTGTAATACAATGACAACCGTTTTACCAAGCTCATTTACAAGCTTGCGTAAAATTTTCATAATTTGAACAGAGTGCTTCATATCTAAGTTATTTAAAGGCTCATCAAGTAATACATAGTCCGTATCTTGTGCAATAACCATCGCAATAAATGCACGTTGTTTCTGCCCACCAGATAATTCATCTAAAAACTGATCTTGCATGTCTATTAAGTTCATATATCCTAATGCTTGATCGACAAAATTCTCGTCTTCAGCTGTAAGACGTCCTTTCGAATATGGATAGCGTCCAAATGCAACAAGCTCACGTATTGTCAAACGAACATTAAGAAAATTGGATTGCTTCAAAATGGAAACGCGCTTCGCAAACTCATTCGACTTCCATTTTTTAACGTTTGTTTGATCAAGTAGTACGTCCCCAGTATCTGAGTCTAGTAATCGACTCACCATGGAAAGTAGTGTGGATTTACCAGCACCATTCGGACCGATAAACGATGTAATTGTTCCAGGCACGATCTCCACTGATACATCTTCTACAACAGACTTTTTACCAAATCGCTTCGTTAGTCCCTTGATTTCAATCATCCTAAAGACCTACTTCCCTTTAATAATAAATAAATAAAGTAAATACCACCGACAAAGTTAATAACAACACTTATCGTCGTACGCAATTCTAAAATATGTTCAACCAGAAATTGGCCACCGACTAATGCAATAATACTAATTAAACTTGCACCTAAAATTAAAACAGAATGCTTATACGCAACTAAAAATTGATAGGATAGATTCGCTACGATTAAGCCCAAGAAGGTAATCGGGCCAACTAATGCTGTTGATGTCGCAATTAAAATCGCTGATAAGATTAAAACATTCATTACCATACGGTCATAGTTGATACCAAGATTAATCGCATTTTCACGACCAAGTGACATAACATCTAGCTTATCCATAATGGTGTAACCGTAAATGAATGAAATAATTAAAATCACAATTGCAATATATAATAGATCTGCATTTACTCTCACAAAGCTTGCGAACAAGAGACTTTGCAAGCTTAAATATTCCACTGGATCAATCAATACTTGTAAAAACGTTACAAAACTTCCCAAAAGCGTTCCTATAATCAACCCAATTAAAAGGAGTAAATATATAGGATACTTATCAGATCGGAATAGGAAGCGGTATAAAATAAGTGCAAATAACACCATTGCAACAAGCGCTGCACCAAAGTTCATATATTTATTTAATACCCAAACTGACATTGACCCTGCAAAGAAGAAAATAACTGTTTGTACAACTTCATACATAGAGTCGAGCCCTATAATAGAAGGGGTTAAAATACGGTTTTGGGTAATCGTATGAAACACAACGGTCGAATATGCAATCGCAATTCCTGTTACGATCATTGCCCCAACTCGAATCATGCGTCTTGGAAATGCATAATCAAAGCCACCTTTTATATCATAAAAACCGTAAAGCAAAATACAAATAATCACTAATACTAGTAAAAAAATCAGCTTCATACCATTACTTCGCATATGCTCTCCCCCTAAAAAGCATTATTAAGAAGATCGCACTGCCAATTACTGCTACTGTTACGTTTACCGGTATCTCAAACGGCTGGATAATGATGCGACCGATAATATCACAAATTAACAAGAATACAACTCCTACTGCCATTGTATGAGGAATTGTTTTACGTATATTATCACCCATATAAATAGATACAATATTAGGTACGATAAGACCTAAGAACGGAATAACACCAACAGTTAGTACGACTGAAGTAGAAATAATCGCAACAAGAGTAAGTCCGATATTAAGTACAAACTTATAGCTTAATCCTACGTTTTTTGCAAAATCCTCACCCATACCAGCAACCGTAAATTTGTTCGCATAAAGGTAAGCTAAAATAATAGCTGGAACACTTACATATAATAGCTCATAGCGCCCTGCAATAATTAACGTGAAGCTACCCATTAACCAGGATGAAAGATTTTGGAGAATGTCTGCCTCATATCCAAAAAATACTGTGATTGATGATAAAATATTTCCATACATAATCCCGATTAACGGAATAAAAATGACATCTTTAAATTTAATACGATCCAATATTTGCATAAAAACCAGGGTTCCAACTAAAGCAAATGCAAAGCTGAAAATAACTTGTTGTGTATAGGTAACATTCGTGAGGAACAGCATCGAAATCATAATTCCTAATTTAGCCGCATCTAATGTACCAGCTGTTGTTGGAGATACAAACTTATTTTGGCTTAAACTTTGCATAATTAAACCCGCTATACTCATTCCTGCCCCAGCTAATATTATCGCTATTAAACGAGGAACTCGACTGATTAAGAAAATTTGTGTTTTATCAGATTCCCAATTTAGTAAGTCGCTAGGCTTAATATCAATCGCCCCGATAAACAGTGATATAAATGACAGGACCACACCTATAATTATTATCATCCATAGTTTCATTTGTAATCTCCATAATTTGTTTATTCTAGTTAGATAAATGATAACGATTATCACTCTTGGATATAAATTCATTAACCATCATTAAGTTATTAATAATAATTATTACCTTCTAACTACTCTAAATAAGAATGATATTCATTATCAATTATATCTCAATTTTTAGTATACCAGAATTATAGGTCGCGTCAATAATAACAGGCTAAACTTTTTCTGACATTTTGTTAACTCATCATGCATAAGGACATAAGGAATTTCTAGTTTGTTACTATCCTTTTCTGTTGCATTAGGCAGCCGAAAATTTGAAGATTTTCATTAAAAAAACTAACATCCACGAATAATCAATCGCAATATGTTAGTTTCTAAAAATTATTTATCAATTTCGCAGCCTTCATCTGTTCCTATTAGTTGTTATGTTGAGTGCCTTAGCTGTAATTACTGCTGCGTGTGGGGATCTGATACAAGTGAAACAAGTGGAAGTGGTTGAAAATGAACTAGTCAAGAAAACAAAAGCCTACAAAAATGACAACATTTTCTACTTAGATCCTAATTATTGGTATTTATTTGGTGGAGGATTAGTTTCTGTTCAGGAAATGGTTACCTTTTTTGTTTGAAAAAATAAGTTATCCACATTTTTTTAGAAATGACATATTCACAGCATAAAAACAGCTTTTCCACATAGTTATCCCCAAAATCCTGTGGATAGGTTGTGTATAAGTGAAAAATTCGCACAATAACCAGCAGTTTTTATTAAACTAACATGTAGATAACTTGAAAAAGACGGAGCGGTTTTTTGAAAACATGCAAAACCATTATTGATTTTAAGAAAGTGGCCGGTAAATGTTTAGCATGACTAAAGTCGATTGACTTTGTGAGCTAGTATAAAATAAAGACATGTCATAAATTGTCGATATTTCCCGGGAAATTATAAGATTATTTCACAAGTTAAATAGTTAGTTTTTCATGTGGGAAATTCTTCTATACGACACCAATCATAGAAATAAAACGATCAATTTCTCCAGAGATACGATTCACACCATCCACATAATAGAAGGTGGAAGCAGTTGCTGGCTTAATTTTTTCTGGTGAATAGATATATATAAGTTTTCCTAAGCCAAGCGTGATTCCTAGTTCAACATGACTGCTTTTCCCTGCAGGAAGTAGCATGATAAAAATATCACTACTTTCTACAGCGTTTTTTTCCTGCTCACCAATTGCGTTCAGTGATTTAGGCTCTATGGCACGTTGATTCATTGTCCAATCGTATGTATGCGTGAACCCTCTTGATAAAAGCTTTTGTGAAACATAACGTACCATATCCTTATTTTCAAAACTGGAGGCAATATAGAAGCGCATGTATATCGAGTCCTTTCTCGTAAATTGTAGCTTTGACAGACCCATCTTATTTTAATTCTACTAGTTTCCCCATTCACTCGCTAACATTCCATAAACAACATGGTCCACATAATGATCATATAACCATTCGGCCTGTCTGATTTGTCCTTCTTTTACAAAACCCAAGCGTTCTGGAATAGATCGGCTTTTCGTATTCTCATAAGCTGCACGGATGTCGATACGGTTAAAGTTAAGATCGGTAATAGCATAGTCAGTTAACTCACGTACGACACGGGTCATAATTCCGTTTCCTTGATAATCTTGTCCAAGCCAATACCCGATGTAAGCGACTTTATTTGACCAGTCTAAGTTATTAAAGCTAGCCGTTCCAACAAGTTTACCTTTAAATCGAATTGCTAGAGTCATACTTTTCTTTTCTTTAAACCCACGCATGGTATGTTCAATAAAGCCACGTGAATCATCAACTGTCGTCGTTGAATCTACCCAAGGTAACCATTCGCGTAAATATGTTCTCCCAGAATCTGTTAAGTTGAATAATTCTTCGGCATCTTCTAATTCCATTAGCTGTAGAGTAAGATCTTCATCAATTTCTCTGAAAAACATGAGAAACCCCCTCCATTCTGTTTATTTATAGACCTTATCATACCACAAATGTATACTGAAATAGACAACTATATTTCATGAAAAAGCGCCACTTTACAGCCATAAAAAACGATTGTAATTAATAACAATGAGGTGATTCGAATGAAAGCATCTTCGCCAAAATTACCGTTAACGCCTGAAGAGAGATCTAGCTTAAGGGCCAATAAAATAAAGCTTAACCAAATTTCTGAAATGGAACCAAAGAATCTGGCAATCGGTCTTGGCGCATCAATGAAACGAGCTAACTATCTAAAAGGCCTTGCGATCTTCCAAACGATACCATCGATTGGACCAAAGCTCGCACAACTTGTGGTTGATTTGGGCTACTACTCATTCGAGGATTTCGAAAATGAGACAGGTGTAGAGTTGATCAATTGCGCCGAAGAACAGTATGGTTATTGGATGGATCCATGTGTGGAGGATTCGCTACGTTGTGTAGTCTATCATGCTAATCATCCAGGTAGTGAGAAGAAATGGTTTGATTTCACTGCAGAACGGAAAGAATTCCGTGAACAGAATGGGTATCCCGACACACGGCCAAAGATGGCATGGTATGAGGTGGAGGGGGCAAGTAAATAGTTTGTAAAAAGGCTGACATCAAAATTGGTGCCAGCCAAACCGGTTATATATTTAATACCCAACCTCAACCGCCGCGTTCACGATATACATCAAATCGTTCTTGTCTGCCTTATCTTCCAGGAAGATGCCGCTTGTTGTTGCCATTCCACCATTCACAACTTCAATGGTTACCGTACCATATGGAATCATTTCTTTTACTTTTTCCTGATCTAATTTTTCTTGGTCTAGCGGAAGTGCAAGCTTCACATTAACCTTCATATTTTCAAGGCGTTGATCAGGTAAGACTTTTTCAATACCAGGCATCGAATTATAATGCATTGCGTCTTTCACAGCACGTACAGATGCTTTTGTTACATCTTGGCCATGTACATCAATTCCTGTTCCAGTTTGGATGAATACTATCTGTTTCATGAAATCCACTCCTTATGCTAGTAGTACTGGTTATTTTACCCGTAAAAAATCAAAGACAAACAATTCTAGGACAATACAAGAAATTTTGGTAAACTATAGCTATGTAATTGTTACAGATGCTTCATGCAATAGTTGGAAAGCGCAATGGAGACATATTTTTCCTGAAGAAAATGGTGTGGATTTTGCCAGATTTCTTGAAAGAGTTGCTTTAATAATGAGATGATTTGTTTAACGTCGTTAGTCTTACGTTTGATGAGATTATACAAATAGGAACTGTACCGATCATAAAGCTCTTCCAATGCTCTTGTATCGCGCTTTTGTATTCTTTCTATTAACAGTTTATCTATATGCATAGTGGGTACCCCTTGAGTTACTTCAACTTTTGTAATAATTATGTAATACCCCTGTAATAAACTTCTTAAACTGACTTGTGAACACTTTTCGAACAATATATTGGAAAGGTTTTGGTAAAATGAAATTAAACCAAACATTACAACACATTAAAAGTGTTGACTTAATTGACTCGATACCAAAGGATGATCAATTCCCGTTTAACCTCCCCGTCCTCCAGTTCTTTCAAAAATTACACCTTCATCCAAATGTGACCTATATTGTTGGTGAGAATGGAATGGGTAAATCAACCTTGCTTGAGGGTATTGCGGTTGCATTAGGCTTTAATCCAGAGGGCGGAACTCTTAATTTTAATTTTTCTAGCTATGATTCTCACTCTAGCCTGGACAACTATTTACGCATTGCAAAAGGTGTTAAAAAGCCAAAGGATAGTTTTTTCTTCCGAGCAGAAACGTTTTATAATGTATCTACTAATATAGAAGAGTTGGATGTTCAGGCCTCAAGTGCCCCCAAAGTGATCGATTCTTATGGTGGAAAGTCATTGCATGAACAATCCCACGGTGAAGCGTTTTTCGCAACATTTATGAACCGATTTTCAGGTGATGGCCTCTACATTTTAGATGAACCAGAAGCGGCTTTGTCACCATTAAGGCAAATGTCTATGCTGGCGCGGATTCACGACCTGGTTAACCAAGGTTCCCAATTTATCATATCCACCCATTCACCAATTATCATGGCATACGAGCATGCTAAAATCATTCAGCTGACAGAAGAAGGAATGGCAGAATCAAGACTTGAAGAAACCAGCCAATATTCCATTATGAAACAGTTTTTTGAGGATAAGGAACGATTGTTGCATCATTTATTCCAATAAAATAACAAAGCCCATGTCGTTATCTTGACGCAGGCTTTGTTATCGAGGTTTGGGCGGGTTCTAATCGTTTTTTAGCCGAAATTGTTTCCGCTGTTACTGGGATGTGTTTTGTAGCTTTGCCAAGCCCGTAAAGAGGCATATTCCCATAAATGGATTCATAACTTCCTTTTGGGACAACATAGGTTTCGTGGTATATTCCAACAGCATTACTGTTTCCTATCTTTTTATTAAAGTTCTTCCATGCAGTCAAATGTTTCTGGCCTTTTGAGTAAGCAAGAAGATCATCTGTTGATCGCCAATATGAAATCATAGCCGTTGTTCGCAATCCGAAAAAACTTTCCATTGATAGAAAGCCAAGACTCTCCTGATTCTGATAAAGCTCTTTTATCATCCCAGGCATGGCTAGGAAAACGGGAACCCATTTCCGTATAGCGCGCCTTTTGTTTATCCTCATTCCAATGATAAAAATAACGATGTCCTGATCATTTTCAGTCGTATACCTACCTTCATATACCGATTTCCCCATTAATTTCTCCTCCTACTTTAATTTTTCAATCGTGACATCACACCACTCCATTGCGGCTTGTGTGGTTCGTTTCCCATAATCCAAGGTAATAAGCCAATATCCTGCATCTGGCTTTTCGCGCGAAGTAGAGGTTATCATACTTTCAATTGCTTCATACGTGTTATAGCGCTCAAGCAATTTATTTCTGTACTGTTTAACACGGCTGATTGTTTCGGCATTGCTTTGATGACGACTGAAAAATAGCTTTAATAACATTTCATTTTTAACAGAAGGTAGTTCTTCTATGGGATTCTGAAGCCAGATCTCAAGCTCTTCCTCCCCTTTTGGTGTAAGGTAATATTCCTTCTTATCAGGCTTTCCTTCCTGAGATGTATCCTGAACAGTAGCTAATCCGTCCTCAACAAGCTGTTTTAACGTAGGGTAAATTTGACCATAACTAATTTTCCAAAAGTGATTCAGGCTCTGGTCAATCATTTGTTTTATCGCATAACCCGAACGACACTCAGTAGTAAGCAGACCAAGTATGGCATACTTGGTGTTATTATTTTTTTTCATCTGAACCACCTATCATATATGATATGTATCATTTAGATATATAATACGTGAAAGTATATGAGAAGGAAAGCAGAAGTTAGAAAATTTCCTAATCTGTTAGGGTGCAGCTGTTATCGTAGCGTTTTTTTGGTAAACTAAAAACAATGATAAAACAAAAAGGACGTATTGTTATGAAGATCACTATTATCACAGTAGGAAAATTAAAGGAAAAGTACTTGAAACAAGGAATCCAGGAATATCTGAAACGCCTCACAGCCTATGCAAAGGTAGATATTGTTGAAGTCGCGGACGAGAAAGCACCGGAAAACATGAGTGATGCAGAAATGATGGAAGTGAAGCAAAAGGAGGGCGAACGAATCCTAGCGCAGATTAACCAGGATACATATGTCATTACACTTGAGATTGGTGGAAAAATGCTAAGCTCGGAACAGCTGGCAGCTAAAATGGACGAGCTTGCGACGTATGGTAAGAGTAAGATTGCATTTATTATTGGTGGATCACTTGGGATTAGCGAAGCGGTTCAGAAGCGGAGTGATCTTGCGTTGTCGTTTTCTAAGATGACTTTTCCACATCAGTTGATGAGATTGGTGTTGGTGGAGCAGGTTTATCGGGGGTTTCGGATTATTAGGGGGGAACCTTACCACAAATAGGTAGCGGTTTTCTTTAAAATATAATCCCCTTAGGATAATTGGGGAGTTGTTAGTAACCATATCCCAGAAAGGAGGAGTCGCTAGGACTCCTCCTTTCTGGGATATGTGCAATAAAAGAAAATTGAATATGCTTTAATTTTTTATTGTTTACATCGATTCTTTCAATTGAAGCTATGAGAAGCTGCCTAAATTCCATTACTTCTAATCGATCTTTTAATTCTAGAAATTCCCTGAGTTGCTCACGTATAAAGTCTGCACTGACCTCTTTTACCATGTTGTTTTTAATTTCCTGTTCACTTTGTATTTTGGACAACGAATCTTTTAGGTTACTAACTTCCTCACGAAGTTCAGCAATTCGTTCTTTAGCCTCTTGATGTGTATAAAAGCCTGATCCAGTCATTACGTCGTCTTGAATCATCTTCTTCTGAGACTCAAGTTCTGAAATACGCTTAACGAGGTGATGCTAGGGGTATTAATCTATACTGCTTCAGGGGATTCGGAAGGAAGTCTTGGCGGAGTAATTGAACAAGCTGATCCTGATAAATTATATCCAATTTTTATTCGAGCAATGGAAACGTATGATGTATTGTTCTTCCGATCCGAACTGTTCGGAAGGCCAATTTAAGTATCATTCAACAGCAAATGGTGCAGCATGCCATTCTTGTTCTTACGTGTCAGAAACATCTTGTGAATGGGGAAATCAGCTGTTGGATAGGCGGTTGTTATTGAACATTGATCCAGATGAAAATGTTGGCTATTTTCACATATAACTATTGTTAGAGTGTAGTTTATTAAAATCTACACTCTATTTGTCTATTAAAGCTAACTATATTACTATATAATTAGGCATAAGTCTAACTATTTTCATAAAATAAAGGAAATAGTACTAGGAAAATAGAATTATATACATATGATTAATTAGAAAATATCATTTTAAGCATGTAAAAAAGGATGTTTTGACTTGAATATACATAGTTTGAAAAATGAAATTAGCCAGGTTGATGGCTGGTATCATAAGTTGATTTTTATTGTTGATCGGAATGAGCAATTTCACACAAGAATTCCTTTGCTTGATGATTATGAAAAAGTAAATGTAAATCGTGTGCTAAGCGAAGGTTTAATAAGTGTTCCAAAACAAAAATACCCAATGTATATTGATGAGCTTTTGGAGAAAGTTCTAAAGAGCAAAGAAAATATTTACATATTACAACATAATGATATTTTATTCGATCCAGTACTACAAACAAATCCAGTTCGTCTATTGGAAAATCTAAGTAAGACATACAAATTAATTGTTGAATGGCCAGGAAGATATGTGGATGGTCGATTAATTTATGCAGAATATGGTCATCCTGAGTATTTTGTTAGTGGTGATTTTGAAGGAAAAGTATATATAAAGTAAAGTGAGGGAATAGATGATGCTTCGTTATAATGATTTAATATCATTTGAACCAATTGAATCAGTCATACAATTAAGAGAGGCAGATGATAAAGATAAGGCAATTTCACTATTGCAATCCTATGTTATTTCTGATCATATGGCAGATAAGTTAATGGATGATATTTTTGAAAACCTTCAATTTGAACGTATGGTAGATAACCGTGGAATGCTGATTGTTGGAAACTATGGGTCAGGTAAATCACACTTAATGAGTGTTGTTTCTACTATAGCAGAGTTACCTGAATCAAGCCAGTATCTCCGTTATGAGAAGGTAGCTGAAAAGGCGAAAGAAATTGAAGGTAAATTTAAAGTAATTCGTGCAGAGTTTGGTGCTGTTACGATGTCTTTACGCGATATAATTTGCCAACACTTGGAAAAGGGACTAGAAAGAATGGGGATTGATTATACATTCCCACCTGCTGACCAAGTTACTAATAACAAAGATATGTTATACGAAATGATGGATTTATTCCATGAAGAATATCCAGATCAGGGGTTACTCTTAGTTATAGATGAGTTATTGGATTATTTACGTAGTAGAAATGAAATGCAATTGACATTGGATCTCGGCTTTTTAAGAGAAATGGGGGAAGTTTGTAGTAATTCCCGTTTTCGATTTATTTCTGGCGTACAGGAAATGCTATTTGATAATCCTCATTTCCGTTTTGTTGCAGATTCATTACGAAGAGTAAAAGAACGGTTTAAAGAAACACGGATTGTTCGCGAAGATATTGCGTTTGTTGTCTCCGAACGTTTATTAAATAAAAATGAGGAACAAAAAGCATTAATTAGAGAACATCTAAGCAAATTCACAAAAATGTATAATGGTTTGTCCGAGGAAATGGAAACATACGTCAATATGTTCCCAATCCATCCTGCATATCTTGAAATGTTTGAAAGGGTAAATATCGCTGAAAAACGTGTTGCTCTTAAAACGATAAGTGATGAAATAAAGAAATTAATTTCAAAAGAAGTGCCAGAGGATGCAACGGGTTTTATTTCCTTTGACAGTTATTGGAATTATATCATTGAGGATTCTTCACTACGATCGAATGACCGCGTAAAAGTAATCATGGATAAGGTGAATACATTAAAAGGAACCATTCAAACGGGAGTGAAGCGGCAGTATAAAGCGATGGCTGAAAAGATGGTTGATGCTTTGGCTGTATTTCGCCTAACAACCGATGATTTGAATACGCCAATTGGTCTAACTTCCGAAGCAATGCGCGATGAACTTTTTATAAGCTATCCGACATTGTTAGATTTTGATGAAGATGTAGCAGAGTTTTTGAAAACAACGATTGATGCGGCGATGAGAGATTTGCGTAATGTTGCAAGTTTTCAATTTATCTCGTTGAATGATGAGAACGGCCAATATTATATAAATATTGATGAGGCTATTCCGGTTGATGAATTGATTAGCCAACGAGGTGAAATGTTGGATAACAGTAAGTTGGACAGTTATTACTTTGACGTATTAAAAAATGCTACAGAAGTATCAGATAATACATATGTCCATGGTTATAAAATTTGGTTGCACGAGATTCCTTGGATGGACCGTCGTGTCAAACGCCAAGGTTATTTATTCTTTGGTGCACCAAACGACCGCTCTACTGCACAACCTGAACGAGATTTTTACATTTACATGCTTCAAGCATTCGATGAGCCCAAGTATAAAGATGAAGAAAAAGAAGATGAAGTTTTCTTTAGGTTGAAGAAAAAGAATGGTGAATTTATTAAATTGCTACGTTTATATGGTGGAGCAACAGAAATGTACAATTATACAACAACAAATAAGAATTTATATAAACCTAAAATTACAGAATATCAAAGAAAACTAGTTAAATGGATTAAAGAGCATTTTGTTGAAGCTTATGAAATCGTATATAAGGGGAAAAGTGCTAGTGTAATGGACCATGGCTTTTTATTAACAGCTAACCCGGATACATTAGTAGATTTAATAGACACGGTTTCTCAGGATTTATTATCTAAATGGTTTGAAGTGAAGTATAGTGAACATCCATCATTTAGAAAAATTGATCGATCCTTTTTAACGAAAGGGAATATGCATACGTATGTAAAAGATGCCCTGGATTATTTAAATGGTAAAAGAAAAGCACAAGGTGAAGCAATACTTGACGGTCTCATTCTACTTGATCAAAATGGAAAACCTACTACAAGGAAATCTGCGTATGCAAATTGGGTTGTTGATTTGTTGAAGCAGAAGGAAAGAGGACAAGTATTAAATCAGAATGAACTCATTGAAGTAATTAATACTGTTCAAGGTACTCCTGACCAGCGCCTTACTAGAAAATTTGATATAGAACCAGAATTACTTGTCGTTATCCTTGGCTCACTCATTCAAAGTGGTGAAATAGTGGTAACGATCGGTGGAACAACATATGAAGCAATGAATTTCTCTGACTTTGTTCGATTACCTATAGAAGATATTACCTATTTTAGCCATATCAAAAAACCAAGTGGTCTGCCAATTCCGGAAATTCAGGGCTTAGCAGATATGTTTGATACGTTCAAAGTCGACTTTTCTGATACAGAGTCTGTCGATCGGGTTATAATACAAATTATTTCTGGAGCAAAAAGAGAAACAAGTCGGACGGTTGAGATGTTAGCAAATTTACGGGAAAAATTTCAAAAATGGGATGGCCCGTTATTTATATCTGAAGAAGCAGAAGAATATACAGACCAACTAAACAGTTTAAATGAATTTTTACAAGGTCTTCAAGTATATAATACAAGAGCTAAAATAGTGAACTTGAAATATGATATAGCTCGAATTGAACAGGAAAAGGGCCATTTAGAACTTATCAATAAGCTAGAAAGTTTACAGAAACGTTTAATTGAGTACACGAAAGTTGCAGATTACTTAACGAAAGCAAGGTACATTGTTTCTCCAAGCAAGGAGTGGATAAACGATGTAGATATTGCACTAGATAATTTAAGTATTGCATTGAAACATGATGAAGATTGTTCTCAAGAAATTGCAGATTTAGAATGTTTGAAAAAAGAATATATCGATCATTATCTTCAATTACATCAACGAAATAGGTTAAATGCAACAGAAAATAGGGGAAAAGCAGCATTACTAGAGGATGATAGACATGATGCTATTCAATTATTGTCAACTAGAATGGAATTATTTCGAACAAGTAATGTCTTTGATGATTGGAAAGGAAAAATCCAGTCATTAAAGGATTGTTATCATTTAACAGCTGACAAATTAGAACACCGTCCAGAATGCCCTAACTGCCATTTCAATCCTAGGGAGGAATTGAATAGGGAGAAGGTATCGATAGAAGAATTAGATGAAGAACTAGATTCCATTCTTACCAAATGGACAGATACATTATTAACAAACTTTAATGATCCGGTTGTGAAAGGAAGTATTGAGTTATTAGAAGGAAAACAAAAACAACTCATTCAATCATTTATAGAAGATCAAACATTTCATTTGCCAATCTCTGTTGAACTAATAAAAGCAATCAATATTGTATTAAAAGGGATTCATCAAGAGAAAATTGACGTAGAGCAATTAGTAAAAGTTGTAGGAGATGGAAATCCGATTACGATACAGGAAGCAAAGCATAATTTTGAGAAATTACTTAGAGCAATGGTTGGGAATAATGATGAAAGCCGAGTACGTCTAACAGTTAAAAAGTAAGAGGGAGGAAAGAACAGTGGAGAAAGAATCAACACAATTGTCATTTGGTGAAGAAAAGTCTCAAGCAGATAAAGAACCTGTTATCTGCTTAGGTATAACTTTTGAAAATGACGAAGAACGACGAGTATATTTTCGTGAAGAATTAAGAAAAAAACTGCCAAAACTGAAGGAAATTGAAGGATTTCCTAATGGGGAAGATGAGGATATTATTGCATTGTCAGATCCTCCTTATTATACGGCTTGTTCAAATCCTTGGATAAATGATTTTATTGAGAAGTGGGAGGAAGAAAAGTTTACAAAGTACGGTCGTGATCCACAAGAAGAGTATCATCGTAAACCATTTTCCGCGGATATTAGTGAAGGCAAAAATAATACTATATATAATGCACACAGTTATCATACTAAGGTTCCTTATAAAGCTATTATGAAATATATTTTGCATTATACTAAACCTGGTGATGTTATTTATGATGGCTTTTGTGGTTCAGGGATGACTGGATTAGCAAGTGAAATGTGTGAAAGTAAAGAAGAGATTCAATCTTTAGGTTATAAAGTCAATAAAGACTTCATTCTTGATGAAGAAGGAAATAAATTCTCTCAAATTGGTAATAGACGCAGTATTTTATGTGATTTATCCCCAGCAGCAACGTTTATTTCATATAATTATAATAAAAAAGCGGAAAAAGAAATTGGTTCTAAATTTTTATATAATCTACTTGAAGATATGGAAAAAGAATTTTCTTGGTTGTATAAAACATTTAATTCCAGTGAAGTTGAAGTAAAACTTAGCAAAGAAATTGAAGCACTTTATACAATTAATGATTTGAAAAGTTTTATAAACAAATATAATCACTTGTTAGCAAATACAGAGTATGTTATCTGGAGCGAAAATTATTTATGTAATAGCTGCTTAAACGAAATGACTTTTTGGGATGCAAATGTAAATGAAGATGAGAAATCTGTTAAAAAAAATTTAGTATGTCCTAAATGCGGAGCAGAAGGTAAAAAAAATGATTGGGAGAGGGTTTATGAAGCAAAATCAGATTTAGTCACTGGAGAAATTATTAATCATCCTAAATTAAGCCTTATTAAAATAAATTACTCTTCTGGAAAGTCAAGAAAAAATAAATTACCAGGAATTTTGGATTATAAAATTCTTGAATTATTAACTTTAGATGAAACATTTAAATCAATTAAAGTTACAGAATTATTCGAAGGCTATAATACCGCTCAGCCATTGAGAATTGGTATTAATAAAGTACATCATTTTTATACAGAGCGTGTTAACTTATTAATAAGTTCGTATTTAAAGAAGATTAAAGATTCAATTCACTATAATGATGCTCAATTTTTGTTAGGAAGTGTCCTACCAAAAATGACTAAGATGAATAGGTATATGCCTCAATATAATAGTAAAGAAAAAGGGTTTAGAGCTTTAGTAGGACCTATGGCAAATGCTTTATATTTCCCACCATTATCGGTTGAAAACAATTTTTTATCTCAAGCTTTATTTCAATTAAATAAAATTGTAAATGCTTGGAATGACTATTCCGGTAACGCTATAACCACTCAGAGCAGTACATCATTGAATATTCTATCAAATTCAGTAGACTACATCTTTATAGACCCACCTTTTGGTGCTAATATAATGTATTCTGAAATGAGTTTCGCAAGAGAATCTTGGTTGAAAATATTAACAAATAATAAAAAAGAGGCTATAGAAAATAATGTTCAAGGTAAATCTTTGAGAGAATATACAAATTTAATGCTTGACAGTTTTAAAGAGGCGTTCAGAATATTAAAGCAAGATAAGTGGATAACTGTAGAATTTTCCAATACTAAAGCTAGTGTATGGAATGCTATTCAGTATGCTTTACAAGAATCAGGATTTATTATTGCAAGTGTAGATGCCCTTGATAAGCAACGTGGTGGATTTCACGCAATGACTTCAGCTACAGCTGTAAAACAAGATTTAGTTATTTCTGCGTACAAACCTGCTGAAGAAAATATTATAAAGATGCGTGAACAAACGAATACATCTGAATCAGCTTGGACTTTCGTATCGCAACATTTGGAGAAACTACCTGTATTTATGGGCTTGAAAGGTGAAGCATCAATTATTACAGAACGAACACCTCGTATCCTTTTTGATCGTATGGTAACTTATCATGTACAAAATGGCTTACCCGTACCTGTATCTTCTGCTGAGTTCCAAGCAGGGGTAGTACAGCGTTTTCCGATGCGTGATGGAATGGCTTTCTTGGAAAATCAAGTTGCCGAATATGATAAAAAACGAACTCTAGTTAGGGAATTTACACAGATGAGTTTATTTGTTTCAGATGAAAACAGTGCAATAGAATGGCTTCGTCAACAATTAATGAAAAAACCGCAAACGCGCCAAGACATTCATCCAAGTTTTATGAAAGAACTACAACACATAGCAAAACATGAAAAGCTTCCTGAACTAGATGATCTACTAAATCAAAACTTTCTAAGATATGATGGAGAAGGCACTGTTCCTAATCAAATTCTTACCTATCTAAGAAGAACATATAAAGATTTACGTGGCTTAGAACCTAATGATACAACAGTGGTTGAAAAAGCAATGCATCGTTGGTATGTGCCAGATCCAAATAAACAAGCGGACTTGGAAAAACTCCGTGAGAAATCATTATTGCGTGAATATGATGGTTATTTACAGGAATTAGAAGGAAACAAAAAGAAACTAAAAACCTTCCGAACTGAAGCTATACGTGCTGGATTTAAGAAAGCATACAGTGATAAAGACTTTGAAAGTATTGTTAAAGTTGGTGAACGTATTCCAGAGAAAGTGATTCAAGAAGATGATAAATTGTTAATGTATTATGATAATGCTTGTATTCGTTTAGGTTTATAGGGGGAGTAAGAGATGTCTAATTGGCGAGATGTTGTATTAAAAAAGTTTAAGAATCAAAGCAGTTCTTTTCTTTTTATTTACGACTTTGACTTTTTACTAAATGAAGAAGTTATTATAAATGATTTGGTAGAAAGTGGTTATCATGTTCTAAGATATGAGGACAGCATGACATTTCGTTACATCTATGAACAAAAAATTCGTGGTAGTGAAAAGGACGTAAAGCTTATCGTCTTTGCCAATGAAGACATCTTCTTCCCTTATGAATTTGACAAAAAATCATTAAAAATAAAAATGGACATTCAGACGATTTTTCCGAAGTTCTCTGCAAATATTATTCGGAATATGAATCGAGATGACTTCGATGAGTTATATCGGCTTCATCATTCCTATCAAGGTACTTCATCTGAACAAGAAACATTGGCTTTTATAATAAAAAGCTTTTATAAGATTCCTTATGAAATCATTGATGGAGAAGTAGGATTATATAAAGTCCTGCTTTCCATTCATTATCAAAAGAAAGATATTCCTGAAGTAGTAAGACAATTTTTATATGAAAAGTGGAATCAAGTTCATGCTTTTAAGAATATACCGTTAAAGAATTTAATAGGAAATTCATCGTTTTTCTATCAATTTCTTGAAGGTAAGTGGAAGAGTCTAGTTATGAAAGTTTCTACTTTCAAGAAAGGCCAAATTAATGATTCTTTTTCTATTGAATACAGCAGCCCATTAGCTGATGGTGATGTACGTCGCATGATGAATGATTTATTTTTGGATGGAACATTGCAAAAAGCAAAAGGAATAGATGCTTCCAATTTTCCAGATTGGATGAGACCAGGTATTGAAGTGAAAGAACCAGGAGAAGATGTAGAAGAGAAACTGGATTATCTTTATGAAGAAATAATTAGCAAACTTGCCAATGCTAAAAAGTATAAAGACTGGATAAATATAATGGAATATCTAGCTGAATTCAAACAATCATCGATAAGTATTGGAAAAAATCAGGATGAATTGATGAATAAAGTAAATCAATCCTTTACGTCTTGGATGATGAATCATTATCATTCTTTAACCAGCTTGCCACCTTATCCAAAGCCAAAATTGGTTCATCATATTGCCCATGTAATAAATAATGATAAAGATGTTAATGAAAAAGTAGCGTTATTAGTATTAGACGGAATGAGTTATTTTGAATGGTTAATCGTAAGGAACTATCTAAAAGATAAAGGTTTTTCCTTTGATGAAGATGGGGTGTTTGCCTGGGTTCCAACCTTAACCTCTGTGTCTCGCCAAGCGATTTTCTCTGGAAATACCCCATTAACATTTGGTAAATATATTACAACAACATCTTCTGAGGAAAAGGGCTGGAAGGCGTTTTGGGAAGAACATGGTGTTTTAAAACAATATGTAACCTATCAAAAAGGGTTAGGAGCGGAAACGTACGATAGCGCTAAAATAAAAGGTTTAGCAAGAAAAGCTACGAAAGTGTACGGAGCTGTTGTGGATGTGATTGACCAATTTTCTCATCACGCCGTACTTGGTGAAAAAAGTGTCCTATCGCAATTACAATTATGGTTAGAATCAGATTATCTTGTAAATTTGTTATCCAATTTACATCATGCTGGATTCACCATCTTTCTTACATCCGATCATGGCAACACCAATGCAATAGGTATTGGACGTATATCTGAAGGCGTGCTAGTTGAACAAAAAGGTGAACGGGTTCGAATCTATAACGACCGTACGATTTACGATGATTCAGCAAATCAATTACCAGCAATAAAATGGTCCAATGTTGGATTACCTGATGATTATCATGTACTCTTAGCACAATACGGACAAGCCTTCGTACCTAAGGGTCAGGATATTGTTACACATGGTGGAATCAGTATCGAAGAGGTAATTGTTCCATTTGTCAAAGTTGAACCAATTAAGGGAAGTGGGTTGAATTGACCAAACCAGTAGGATTTGATCAGAAAGTTTTACTACATTATTTAGATTATACCGCAAAGCAATCCAGAAAGCTTTCAAAGAAAGATATGTACGCCGTCCTTGATGGATATCTGCGCGAAGATATTACGGGTGCAAAGTCTCGTAAAAATGTAATTACGATGCTAATGAAAATTTGGTATAACGTTCCTCATCGTATTACAAATATTAGAGATGAAGTGTTAATTGATATTAATGACTTTAGCAAAGAAGAGCGATTATTTGCCCATTGGTGCATGATGATTATTGCTTATCCATTTTTCAAAGAAGTTGTAAATGAATTTGGTCGTTTATTTCAATTACAGGATACAGTATCTAGCATGTCCATTGGTAAACGAATGAAAGATTCATATGGTGACCGCAGAAGAGTAGAAGTCGCTACTAGTGCTGTCATTTCAAGTTTGAAAGCTTGGGAGATTATTCTGCCTAGCGAGAATAGATCATATATACAAAACGATAAGGTTTCCATTTCAACTCCGTTATTGCAAGTCTTGCTATTTGGAACTGTCTTGTCTGTCTTGGATAGTGAATCTTTATATGTAAATACGATTACAAGTCATGCCTTGTTTTTCCCGTTTCAATTTGACTTGAATTTACATGAGTTGAGGGAACGTAAGGATTATTTTATATTCCATTATCAAGGTGTTGAAAATCTAGTCGTTGAAAGAGTGTAGAGAGCCTTATTCTATGTTGAATAAGGTTTTCTTCTTATTTACTTCGTTTCTTGGAGGATGCTATATGTTGAAAATAGGAGATATTGTATCAAGTTCATATTTTCCAGAGGTAGTAGAAATAAAAAAATGTGAAGCAATTGCAGATTTTTTTATTGTTGAAGCAGTTGGTCAAGATACCAATTATTTTTATGACTTAATGATTGAAAAGGAAAAGTTGAACGAATTCCATCAGGTGTATATGGAAAGCAAACAAAATAATATAGCTGCGGAAGACATACAGAAATATATTCAATATAGATTACTGAAAAATGAAATGAGATTTTCTAATTCAAGAGCATTAGGAAATGAAAAATTGTTACCATTACCACACCAAATTGAAGCGGTTTATGGGAAAATGTTGCAAGTACCAAACGTTCGATTTTTATTAGCGGATGATCCTGGTGCTGGTAAAACAATTATGGCTGGAATGTTGATGAAAGAACTTATTGCGAGATTCCAGATGGATCGAATTCTGATATTGGTTCCACCTCTCGTATTAAAACAATGGCAAGAAGAGTTAGAGCAAAAGTTTGGTCTTCATTTTCATATTGTAAATCGCACAGTACTAAAGGAATATGGAAGAAAAAATCCTTTTACTGAGAATAACTATATTCTAACGTCGATGTATTGGGCGATTCGGGGTGATGTCCGTCCATTAATACAAGTAGCAAACTATGATTTAATCATCGTGGATGAAGCACATAAAATGGCTGCCTATACGCAAGGCACAGCAAAGAAAAAAGTTTTCCGGACCAAACTATATCAATTAGGTGAGTCCATCTTACATAAAGCAGAGCATGTATTATTACTAACTGCAACACCACATAAAGGAGATTCAGAGAATTTCCGTCATTTGATGAAATTGATCGATGAAGATGTTTTTACAAGTAGTACGGTTAATGAAAGTTTACGGGAAAAATCTAATTCATTTATTATTCGACGATTAAAGGAAAATCTTAAGAATTTCGATGGAACACCCATCTTTCCAAAACGCACAACAAAAACAATCCAGTTTGAATTAACAGAGGAAGAACTAGATTTATATGATTCTGTTACAGAATATGTAAGAGAGTATTTCAATAAAGCGATTAATAATGGAAGTCAAAGTACAGCATTTGCAATGATGCTCTTGCAAAGACGATTAAGTTCATCGATTGATGCCATTTATTTATCACTTATATAGACGTTTAGTTAAACTATACAAGCAGACAGATGTAGAACGTAAAAAGTATCTTAACAAGATGAAACGGATTGAAACAGATAATTACTTGGAAGAGAGTAATGAACATCAGGAAAAGGTAGAAAAACAAATTGAACTATCTGTTGCTGAAGTAGATATGAAAGAGTTAAAAAAAGAAATTCTTGTATTAAAGGGCCTTATAAAGCAGGCAGAACGTATTAAACTTTATGAGGTGGAGAAGAAGTATCAAGAATTAGAAGAAACCTTATTTGGAATGGATGGGATTCTTAGAGCAAAATGAAAAAATAATCATATTTACAGAAGCAGTTGATACATTAAACTACTTAGAAGAAAAACTATCAAAACGGGTATCCAAAATAGCCAAAATTGTTGGTGGGTTTTCTATGGATAAACGCAGGCAGCAAGTAGAATTATTCCGTGGTGATTGCCAAATCATGTTAGCTACTGATGCCGGTGGAGAATCGATTAACTTACAATTTTGTAATCAAATGATTAATTATGATATACCTTGGAATCCCAATAAACTGGAACAACGTATGGGGCGGATCCATCGAATCGGCCAAAAAAATGAAGTATTTGTCTTTAATCTTGTGGCGAAAAACACAAGAGAAGGGACTGTGATGACGAAGCTACTTGATAAGATGGAGAAAATGCAATCAGACTTAGGAACAGATTTAGTTTATGATTTTATTGGTGAAATTTTAGAAGATAATTATGATAGTCTTGCAGATTTAATGCAAAAGGCAATTGTTGATAGAGAAAAGTTAGATGAGATTATTGAAAATATGGATAAAACACTTTCTAATGAACATCAGAAATTAATTGATCTAGTTCAAGAAGAAAGAATGATAGAAGATGAAATGAATCTACCATCATTAAAAAGACAGAAAGACAATTGGATGATTCATCGTATTCCGCTAAGGTCTTATACGGATTTTACGACCTATATTCTAGCGAAAAAAAGAGTTAGAATTGCGATATCTAAAGATGAAAAAGTCTATCGAATAGAAAGGTTACCTAAGTTTATTCGTGATCAAATCCCTGAATTAGATGAAAAGCCGATTGAAAGTTATCGTTTCACTAATTCACTGGAAACAGCGACGGACGATGTTCCAGTGATTAATGAGACCCATCCATTATTAAATGTTGGATTACAATTAATGAAACAAGAAACGGAAGGGTACTCCTGGAAACATTATAAAATAAGTACGAATGTACCAGAAAAGTTACATCTGGAATTATATGAAATAACCGTTGTGGATGGTACAGGTAAAATTCTAGAAAGTCATATGATTCATTTTGGTAAGAGGGATACTGGAGAAGTAATTACTTTAGATCCTAATTGGATTTTTTATAACCAATTTGTAGAGGACGATTTTCAAGAAGAGGTTGTAGGTAACAAACAATGTATAACAGAAATAATGGAAAAGTCTATTGAGATTCGCGATAGAATTTATGGTAAGAGAGAAAAACAATTAAACAAGATGTATACATTCCTGGAAAAGTCCTTTAACCAACAATATCGTGAAACATTGAAACGCTTAGATCAATATCAAAAGGAAAATGTAGATAATCGTAATAGTGCATTGATCAATCAGATGAACGCTAAATTAATGGATTTAGACATCAAAAAGGAAGAAAGACTAGAATTGGTTAATCAACAGAAGAATGTATCGCTAAAACCACCTAAACTAGTGATTTCATTAGATGCTGTGCCTATGGGCGAATGCCGAAGGGTTCTTGCAAATGATTATTACGATGTTATTTCGGAGTATGAGCGTGCGAATGGCCGTTTAAATGTTAAACAATATAATAATTTAGGATTGATAGACTTTTCTAGCGAGCGCTTTAATGGAGAACAAAGATTTATTGTATTAACTACTGATCCTGGTTTTGCCTTTAGTGTGAATGAGCTTGAGGACTTGCGTGATATTTTGGAGATGGTTTATATATATGTTTTGGAGGATGGGCAGGTTAGGAATGAGAAGAAACGCAGTATTACCCTGTTTTCTAATAACTAATTCATTATAATAAAAGATATTTTAGTTCGCCCTCCCCCTTTTCATAATGGAAATGTATTAGGCGAAATTTATAATACATCCTGACTATACGGAATGCATAGTTCCTGTTAGAGAATAAATTCATCTAGAAATTGCTACATTGTTGTATATTTAAATATTGGGAAAGATGGTGCTGGATGCAATGCATAAAGATGAAGAATTAATAAAAGTACTAAATGAACTTGATCCTTATAATCCTTTCGATACTTTTAATCAATTTTATGATAAAACGCATGATATCAAAGCAATGCAGAGTATTTTAAATGAAATTAAAAAGTACAATGTATATGACTTTGTTGCACGTGTGTCTGCTTTAAATTTATTGCCTGAAAATCAGAATAAAAGTATTCTTTTCGACGCACTTATTACATCTATACTTACAATAAAAAGAACAGAGTACACGTCAACTAATAAAATGAGTAATGGTAAATTCCGCAAAATAATAAATCAAATAGATAATATGAACTTAAAAATGGGTCAGGATCCTGCTGAAAATGTTTTTGTGGAAAACGTAATGTTCTATGGAAATTATTTGATCTTCCCGGGTATAAATTATCTACCAGGATATTGCCTTCAAATGATTATTGAAACATTATTTTTACGTACTAATAATTTTGATATGCAATTTTTAAAAACAGTATCACAATTGATTCAATTGGTGCTTAGTTTATCCAATAGAGTAGCGACAGAGTTAGATTACAATTTGGCAAGCGTAAAAAAAATAGAAGAAGTTAATATAGCAATTCCCGAAAAAAAGAAATTAGAACACATAGCAGGACTTGTTACGGTTGATAATGATTATATAAAGTGTTTAGTTGGCGATGATTTGATAATGGAGGAAATGTATTCTGATTTTGGACAAGAAGATATAGAAACAGCATTAAAAGTAGAAGAACAAAAGTTCTTTGTAAAGCCTTTTCTTAAAGGAGATAATAATGAAACAATAATATTAAATATCTCTGTTTTATCATCATTTGTATTTCATAAGATTATCCTGTTAGCAGATAAATATGGATATAAAGAAGAACTGATTGATGCTTATAATGCGTCTGTATGGAAAGATTGTCGAAGGTCATTGGAGGTGTTGGGACATAAAAAAATAAAAGAAAAAGAATGGGGAATAAATTTACTTAAACGTAACAATTATAAAGAAGCTTTACTTAATGTATGTAA
Source organism: Virgibacillus necropolis (assembly GCF_002224365.1). Lineage (GTDB taxonomy): Bacteria > Bacillota > Bacilli > Bacillales > Amphibacillaceae > Virgibacillus_F > Virgibacillus_F necropolis. The sequence goes on from NZ_CP022437.1 coordinate 372,663, forward strand.
TAACCAAATTATGCTTGTCACGTGTATATGCGACGATGGAAAAGATTACTCAAAAGAAACAATTTTTGATATGTATCCATCCGATCAATTTAGTGAGCTTCTAGAAAGAAGAATTTCATACTTTCATAAAAAACTTTCTGAGCAAAAAGTAAAGAATGAGGATATTTTTCATATTATTATTTTTAATTCGTATGGCAGAGGAATAAATGCGAGTTTTAATAAAAAATTATTTTATCATCCACTTGCATTAAATCCTTATGAATTAAAATGCATATCAATTAATGAAAAACCCGATGAAGCATTCTTACCAAGATATATTAGAGCTAAGAATAGTCTAAGAAGTGGACCATCGGAATTACTTAGTGAATTAAATAATATCGAGATATATGTTCATAATCACTATTCATTCTATATAAATGATGATTTTAACCCGAAAAAGAATACATTGTTCGTTGCTCCTGGAGATTCAGTGGATTATATAATTAGAGCAGTAAAAAAGGAAAATAAGCATTTAGTTGAATCTTATAAAGACAGCTTTTTTTCTGAAGTTGTATTAAATGATAAAGCAAGAAAAATATATGCAGATACAATATTTGACGTTCCTAGAGCTTCATTATTGGTTGAGTTTTCTAATGTGAATATATGGGTATATTCACCACAGATGAAAGAATTTGAAGAATTGAACTTATATTTCTCAATTGTTGATGCATTGTCATATTGGCTTGCAGAATGCAGTGAAATTTTAGAACGATATACTTTTGCATTCGATACGATTAAATTACAGATAAAATTAACTGGATCCATTGATGAATATTATTATAAAGCGGAACAAAATAGTAATTTAATGGATTTGATCAGTTTTAAAACCAAAGAGAATAATGTTACATTAAATTTTACTCCAGAATCCTTTAGAAATCTAAGTTGTAAAGATAATAGTATGGAGAGACAAATGATGGAATTGATCCTCGTTTTAATAGGGAACTTAACAATTGAAGGAGAAATTGAGAAAAAGCAGCTGGAAACTATCTTTGAGACTCCTTTTAAGAAGAAATTCTTTACACTTGAATATATAAATAGTCCTTATTTAAAGCCTATGTTTGATAGAAACTTTCGGAAAATAAAAGCAGGAGATGAGAGTGAATTATTAGATGATATTGGAAGTGAAATTTTAACTTCGGGAAAATGGTCATATGGCATTATTAAAAATGAACAAAGATCATTAATAGCAAGGTATGTAGTAGATTATTTGTATAAGCTATTACAAACGAGTATAAGTAAACTACGGTCTGATTACTTAGTAGAGTTGGTTGTCAATGATTTGGAAAAAGTTATGTATAATCTAATGCTTGTACAGAAAAGGTACGCATATGATGTAGCGTGTTATCCAGAGAAAAAGGAAGAAATACTTAATGATTTTAACGAATTAAATAAGACATCCAGGGCTTTAAAATTTTTAGCAGAATATGTTGCAGCATGCCCACCTGATGGAACAGAGATTTTAGGTGAATTACAATATGATAAATTATTAGCTATTTGTTCTTTAATTATTGATTGGGCATATAAAAATGATTTGTTTTATTACAACATATTCAACACACCAGTAGAAATATTAAATTCCGATAGAGTTGGAATGAAGCAAGATGAATTTAATAAATTACAAATAATTAATTCTGAAGTGCAAGAAAGGCAATTAAACAATACATCAACGGATAACATTAGAGAAAAGCTACCACGTGAAGAGTTTCCTAATATCGAAGAGGAGTTAAATAGTGCATTTTTAGATGAATATTCATTTTCCTTTAATGATTTTTGCAATACAATTTTTGGGATGATATCTTATGGAGACGAGAACAAAAGAGAAGTGAACAAAGCAGAAAAATGTAAATTGGCTAATAGGCTTATAAAAAGTAATACAAATTTAAATATAGATAAAGTAGAAAAGGTGATTCAGTATATTTCTCTAACTAAGAGGGGGAATTACCTTAAACCGGGAAGACCATATAGATCCGAGGATGTTTATCCATGGCGTTTTAATAGAGAATTATCCTTTACTAGGAGACCCGTTATTATAAGAGAAGATGAATTGATTTGGGGAAACAGACAATTATTTCATATGCTAATGTTCACTTTAGATTTAATTTATGATGGCAAACTGAAATCAAGAGGGAAAAAACTCACTAAATTAATTGGAAAGATTAGTAATAAGCGCGGCGACGATTTCAATAATCAGGTATATAATAAAATTTATGAAATTAGTGACTTGATTGTTGATAAAAATCTAGAGAAAATAAACCATAAGAAAATAGTAGATGACAAAGGTAATACGTTAGGTGATATAGATGTTCTATATATTATTCCAGAGCGTAAAAGAATAGTTCTAGCTGAAGTTAAGGATTTTAATTTTTCCAAAAGTCCTTATGAAATGGATTTGGAATATCAGAAAATGTTCGTAGATAAGGACAATAAAAAATGTTTTGCAACAAAACATAAAAGACGTACTTCTTGGGTTAAGGAGCATATTGAAGATATAAAGGAACATTATAGACTAACTGGAGATGGCTGGACTGCGAAAGAAATCTTCATTGTTAATAAGGCGATTATTAGTAATGCATTTTATAATGCTGGGGCGACTATAATTACTTATGGAGAAATAACAAAAGCAAGATTAGAGAGGGTATAATTATTAAATATCATAAATCGCCAAGTGCTAGTTCACTTGGTGATTATAGAGTTTTTCTTGATTAATCATGGTCGAGAGCTTACTTCAATGAAATGTAGATACTTTGAAGAAGGATCATACACTCATAAACTCAACAAGTGGAGTTAAAAAAGGTGTAGTAAGTATTAAAACAGCTCAAGCTGAAATTTAAGTACTCACTACACCTTTTGAATTTGTAATGTTATTATATGTATATGATAACTAAATCATGCTAAAAAGTCAAGACGGGAGTATAAAAAGAAATGGAGAGTCTACATAAGAAATTATTTGTAGAGTTACTAGAAAAGAAAATCAACTCTAATGATGATATAAAATATGATAGTTTTTTTAATATAATTGAGGAATATTTGAACTTAGAAAAAGATATTGAAAATGCTAATGAAAAAACAGCTGAATTACTGAGGAGAAGCAGGAAAGATTATATTAGTGACTTACACAATTTAATAAGCACTTCCCCATTTTTTTGCTTTTCTAATAGATATAAGAATGATCTAAGAACAATTCAAAAATCATTGTCTGAAAAGGAAATAAACTTTTATTTACTTAGAACTATACTAACAGCTTTCCTTAAAAAAAGGAAAATTGGTTATTTTAAAAATGTGCAATTTATGTTAGATAAAAATAGAATAGATTTTAAACATATAATAACCTTAGTAGATAATGTATTAATAGAATTTAAATTTCATAATATATCATTTGAAAAGATTAAGAGTATTTTAAAGCATACTGATAATAGGAATAAAATCTGTTTGAAAATTCAAGATTTCTTTGAGCAAAGTAGGGAAAAACAATTTCCAATATGTTTTCTAAAGATCGAAATGCCTGGTGAACTTCAAGAAAAAGATAAAATATACATACAAGATTATGCGTTATATAAGATTTTTGACGAAAATTGGCAAACAGTAAATAATGGATTTATAAAAGAATATGAAGAAGATATAATTGACTTTTTTATTACTCAAAATAACAAAGAAAAATACGGTAAATCAAAAGGGAGTCTATATCTATTTGATACTAAATATTTGGATGGTACTGATTACCGTACTAAAGTAAGAAACATGGCTGAATATATTGAAAAAGAGTTGAACTGGATAAATCATAGAGAGAATGGTAGAAAAAAAAGACTGGTACATAATATAGCATTTACTAGTATGAAAGATGATTTAAAAATATACAAAAATTTTAATATAACCTTAGCTGCACCTAGAACAATAAATATACACTATAAAAGACAACAAATAAATATTGAAGAATTCTATAGAAACTATCTAATTGCATTGCATAATAGTAAAAATGAGATAGACTCTTTTAAAGTTATATATAATCTGCTAAATTTAATTGAAAATACAGATGATATGACATTAGAAAATCAACTAGTTATTCTGTGGTCCAGTTTAGAAAAGATATGTGTGGATTTAAACGAAAACTCTATCATTTCTAGGGTAACAACTATTTCGAGTAAAGCTCATTTAATGTATGTGCTAAAGCAAGATTTAAATAACATTTGGCACTTAATTACACAGAATAATTTACATGAAACATTGGAGTCTATAAAAGGAGCAATATTAGAACCTTCTGTTGAAGAAAAAGATGTCAAATATAATCCAGAAGAGTTACTAAGTATTCTTAAAAGCATGAGTGAAGAAGATCAAAAGGCTATTATGGAAAGGGATATAACATTAGGTGCATATATTTATTGTTTTGTTAATAGAGTAAGTTCAACAGATGATATAAAACAGTATTTAAAAGAAGAGGAAGAGATAGTTAATCAACACATTAGAAGAATATATAGACATCGGAATATTCTAACACATACTAATATGAATAAAACATTCGATATTCATTACTTTGTTAAAAAGCTTCGAGGATACTTATATTCTTTAATTTCCATATTAATTCACTACACCTTAAGAAACCCTGAGCTAAATATTAAAGATATTATTTATTCTATAGATAAAACATATGAATTTTATATAAAAGATATTATTAGTAAGGAAGATTTTAGAGAGATCCTGAAACCGCACTACCTATATTTATAAGAAAAAATATATATAATTTAGCATAATTGTGTTTGAAAAACTTGAATAAGCTAACGGTTCAAATGAAAAATGTTTACACAGATTTTACACATTACCTGTGTAAAACCCAATAATATAAATGGTTAAAGACCTATTTCGCCCCCCTACCACCAGGGAATTGTAGAAATAAACTTTAATTAGTTGAATTAGAATTTTAAAGAAACAGAAATAAACCGCTCAATATGGTTTATCTCTGTTTTTATTTATTATTGGCTTTAGGGATTACTGAGAGTAAGACTTGAAGTTTTTCTAATTAGCTACCTTTAAATCACCACGGTGAACCGTATCATAAGTAAATGAAGTTTTTAGTTGAATATTGTATAGATACTGGATTTTAAGATACCACACATAACTGTTTAATCATTCGAACAAACCTATATTTGGATAAGAAATTGAAGTTATTGTACCCTCCTATATAATACAGGAGCACATATGTGCAAATTTATTGTATAGGTGTTTTTTTGTGATTAAGTACCGAGAGATTTTAAATCTCCATGCACAGGTAGTAATAATTCAAAAGCGAATTTATAAAATTTACTTTTGATGCCACCAAACCTACATCTTTTTTCGATTATAAAATATAGATATAAATTTTATTTTAAGGGTGGAAGAAGATGAATTATATTAAGCAGTTGAACGGATTTCATATAAGGATTGATTTGGAGCCAATTTCTGTGCATGCGCGATCGCTTTGGAATACGTTGATGGATATTAATAACAGATTGGGCTGGTGTGCGGAATTTTCGGTTGCGGAGTTAAAATTGAGCAGTAAGGCAGGATTATCGGATAGTAACTTTAAAAGCGCATGTAAAGAATTAGAGGAAAATGGATATATTCAGGTGACGTCAGGAACCGATAATCGGACATCAGTATATAAGATAATTTGTTTGTATGAGAATGTGGGTAATGAATCACATCATCTGGACCAAGAAATGGAGCGAAATGTGAACCACAAATTGACCCACAAAATGGACGACAAAGTGGACCCATTAATTAAAAAGAAACTAAAAAAGAAACTAAAAAAGAAACAAAACAATAAAACAACTACAACAGACGCGTATGGATTTTTGACAGGAAGTTTTTTTTGCAATGACGCCATGCTTTGCGAATGACATGATTCAGGAGGTTACCGATGTAGGTGAACCATTAGTTTGGGCTGCACGGAAACGTGCTATGGAACAGTGGAAAGAAAAATGGGGCTTTGTGAAACGTATAGTGCGGATGTGTGCAGAAAAGGAAATTGCAGAGGTGGAAGTTGCCCAGACAGAAGCGAGGGGCCATCCAGCTTATTTGAGGCTGAAGGAGAAGGGAAAAACAGAATCTGTTGGTATGTGTATTAATATTTTTTCAATACTGAAGCAGGTATACGAACGTCCTATGAAGAATTTACATAGTGTAAACAAAATTTGATGAAAGTGTAGGTGAATAGCTTGGGAAGATTAGTTCATTTTGAAATTCATGTGGATGACATGGAAAGAGCCAAAACGTTTTATGGTGAAGTATTTGATTGGAAATTTGAAGATTGGACTGATTTTGCGGGGATGCCTTATTTTGGAGCTGTAACGGGTGATGAAAATGATATGGGTATTAACGGAGCTTTGATGCAAAGGCAGAGTCCTCCTCCAGAAGCAAACCAGCCTTTGAATGGATTCGCTTGTACAATGGGTGTGGAAGATTATGATTCTATTGAGCAAAAGATTATGGAAGGTGGCGGAACGGTAGCGATGCCAAAATACGCACTTCCTGGAATGGCATGGCAGGGTTACTATGTGGACACAGAAGGAAATTTATTTGGGATTCATCAACCAGACGAGAATGCGAAATAGGTTATTAGTTTCAAATAATAAAGCGTTCCAGCTTTTTTCACCAATTTTAAAAAGAAGAAGACCGGTCATGTTAATAGAACGGTCTCCTTCTAGTATTGATAAACTTGTATTATATTGGATTATCTTCTTTATCGGCAGATAGGGTGAAAGAGTTCCAAAACAAGGGATTGGATACATACCCGGCTCCCCAACAATTACCTACTTCCCAACCGTCCCTGCATCCGCCGCATGAACGCCATGACGGTAATAATCTTTATACTCGGGCTTCATTGGTCTTTGTCCACGGATAATATCGGCTGCTTTTTCCGCCAGCATCAACACTGGTGCATGGATATTTCCATTTGTTGTATGCGGCATTGCAGATGCATCAACTACCCGTACATTGTCCAGGCCATGAACTTTCATAGTCTCTGGGTCTACAACTGCCATCGGGTCGGAAGCAGGACCCATTCTTGCCGTACAAGATGGATGAAGTGCCGTTTCGGCGTCCTTTTTTACCCACTCCAAAATTTCCTCTTCTGTTTGAACAGAAGGCCCAGGTGAAATCTCTCCCGTACTGTAAGGCGCTAATGCTGGCTGAGAAAGGATTTCCCGTGCAACGCGTATTGCTTCAATCCACTCACGTCGATCCTCTTCAGTAGACAGATAGTTACATACGATACTTGGATGCTCGAAAGGGTTTCGTGAACGGATTTTCAGGCTACCTCTGGAGTTGGAATACATCGGTCCAACGTGTACCTGGAATCCATGCTTTGTATCCGCCTTTTTTCCATCATAACGTACCGCTAGTGGCAGGAAATGGAACATCAGATTTGGATACTCAACTTCTTCATTCGAACGAACGAATCCGCCACCTTCAAAATGGTTCGATGCTGCAGGGCCAGTACGTCCAAGCAGCCATTGCAAGCCAATCCAAGGCATTTTAGCTTTATTTAAGCTGGGTTGCATGGAAACCGGCTGTGGGCATGCGTGCTGAATATATACTTCGAGATGATCCTCAAGGTTTTCACCTACGCCAGGTAAGTCAAGGACTGGGTCAATGCCAAGCGAGCGTAAATGATTAGCATCTCCTACACCAGACAATTGTAATAGCTGTGGTGTGTTGAATGCACCACCGGCAAGAATCACTTCGCCTGCGTTAACCTGATAGGTCTTTCCATTTCTTTGGTATGTTACACCCTGTGCTTTGGTACCATCAAAATCGATGCTGGTAACAAAAGCACGCGTCTCTACTGTAAGGTTTTTGCGTCGCATGGCAGGACGTAAATATGCTCGTGAAGCAGAAACCCGTCTTCCGTTATGCACCTGGCTGTCAAATGGGCCAAATCCTTCTTGACGAAAACCGTTTACGTCGGGAGTTCTAGCGTAACCAGCTTCAACACCTGCATCGAAAAAGGCTTGAAATAAAGGATTCGTTGCAGGTCCGCGCTTTAATTTTACTGGACCATGATGACCGCGGTACTCTTCAGAATCCTCTCCAAAGGTTGCTTCCAGTCGTTTAAAATACGGAAGACAATGGGCATAATCCCAATTTTTCATTCCCTTATCAGATCCCCAACGATCATAGTCCATCGGGTTACCACGTTGGTATATCATGCCATTTATGGAACTTGATCCTCCAAGCACTTTCCCTCGAGCATGCGCGACACGTCGCCCATCCATATGGGGCTCAGGATCTGTAGAATAAATCCAGTCATAGAAGCGGTTGCCTGAGGGGAACATCAAAGCTGCTGGCATTTGAATAAATAAATCCCAAAAGTAATCATTGCGCCCCGCTTCCAGAACAAGCACACTGCTATTCTTATCTATACTTAGACGGTTGCCGAGTACAGAACCTGCACTACCTCCGCCAACAATTACATAATCGTACGTTTGGTTCATATGAATACCCCCTTAAAGACTTTTAAATGAAATACAGTATACAAAGGAAGTTGAAAACGTCTTTCGTTGCTGAAATGATTGGCAGGATTTTCACTGTACTCAACGAATCCAGCAATCTGGCAAACTACTTATCTGCTTTGTCTGTATTATTTGTATTTATTTTTTTAAATGTATTTTTAACGTATCAAAAAATATAAACATAACATGATTTTTTTAACTCTAAACCTTTCTATTAAAGAAGAAGGCTTAGAGCTATTAATTATTAGAAAAACTCGTCATTCGCGTTGTCCTTAATAACAAATGACGAAGTATTTCTTATACCGGCATTTCCTCAAAACTTTTATACTTTCCTTACGTGAAAATATAAATTTACATCAAAATTATTTAAACCAATTAACGGGTTTAGGTTGTGTATTACGATAAATGTGCTTAACTTCGGTATATTCGTCTATACCTTCCGGACCAAGTTCACGACCAATACCTGATTGCTTATAACCGCCCCACGGTGCTTGTGCAAAATAAGGATGGAAGTCATTGATCCAAACGGTACCCATTCGCAAGCGTGCCGCGACAAATTCTGCCTTATTCAAATCTTGCGTCCAAACGGCTCCAGCCAATCCATAAATTGTATCGTTCGCTAATTTGACAGCTTCCTCTTTGGTCTGGAAAGTTTCTACTGTCAATACTGGCCCAAATACTTCTTCTTGGACAATACGCATATCGTTTGTACAGTTTGTAAATATGGTAGGTAAATAGAAAAAGCCGTTTTGCAATTCAGGATCATCAGGGCGCTTTCCGCCAACAGCTAGTTTGGCTCCTTCTTTTTGACCTATTTCCACATAGTTTTCAACTTTCGCACGGTGTTCGGCAGAAATCATTGGGCCGCTTTGTGTGTTTTCATCAAAACCATTGCCTAATTTAATTTGTTTCGTTCGCTCAATGAGCACTTCAACAAATTCATCATGGATGCTTTCTTCAATTAAAAGCCTGGAACCCGCAGAGCAAACTTGTCCTGCGTGGAAAAATACAGCATTTAATGCTTGATCAACTGCTGTTTCAAAGTCAGCATCGGCAAAAACGATATTCGGATTCTTTCCACCGAGCTCAAGTGCGATTTTTTTCACATTATGACTGGCTGCCTGCATGACTTTTTTTCCGGTTTCAATACCACCGGTGAATGAAATTAAATCAACGTCATCATTAACAGATAGTTCCGCACCAACAGATGCACCGGAACCAAGAACTAAGTTGGCTACACCTTTTGGTATGCCAGCCTCTTCTATTAGTTTAAAAACTTTAACTGTTGTTAACGGTGTGATCTCACTCGGTTTCATAACAATGGTATTACCTGCTGCCAAAGCCGGTGCAATCTTCCATGCGGCTTGCAGTAAAGGATAATTCCATGGTGTGATTTGACCACAGACACCGACAGGCTCGCGAACAACTTTACTTTCACTGTTTGGTATTGGTGATTCGATGACTTCACCGCCATTTTTATCTGCTAAACCACCGAAATAAAGAAAAACGTTAGCGATGTCGGCCATATCTGCACGGCTTTCTTCCACTGTTTTACCTGTATCCAACGTCTCGAGTTCAGCCAGTTCTTGCAAGTCCCGACGGATCAATGTACCGATTCTGTAAACGAACTCACCTCGTTCACTGGCAGGTAATGTGCTAAAGCTTCCTTCATCAAATGCCACCCTTGCTGCTTGAATGGCTGCTCGAGAATCTTCTTCATTTCCTTCTGCAGCACATGCAATGACGTCTTGATTATAAGGGTTAATGATATCCCGTGTTTCTCCGGATTTGGCGTTCACCCACTCACCATTTATATACATTCTTTGTAAGCCCAAATCATCACTCCTTTACAAATATTATATCGTTAAATTTATTAAATAAAAATTAAACATTGTTAATACAATTATCCTAACAGTACTTTTATTTACTTGTCAAACGTTGAAACAAGACGAACTTTGGATTTGACAAAACGAAATATTCCGTTAACCTATTACGTAGAGTAAAAAACATTTAAAAAATATTAAATGTATTTATTTTATTTAATAAAGGGGGCGAAGTTATCTACTAGCACTCTTGGCAAAAGTGTGTGTTTTTCTTAATAGATATCTGCCAAAATATAAATCAGAAAGGTGTTTGACAATCAATGAGTTTTCGCAGAATGACTCAATTAACTTTATTTACTATCATACTTTTCGTACTAGCAGCTTGTAGTTCAACTAGTGGAGGTGACGAGTCAGGTAGTACAACTGGCGAATCGAATGAAAGCAAAGGGACAATCTCGATTGGACAGATTAATTGGCCTGAAAATATTGCAGTCACAAATTTGTGGAAGGCTATTCTGGAGGATGAAGGTTATGACGTGGAGTTAGAACTTCTTGGAATGGGTCCTCAGATGGCCGCTTTAGCTTCAGGAGAATTAGATGTGGCACCGGAAATTTGGTTGCCGGTGCAGGATAAGAGTTACTATGAGAAGTATAAAGACCAAGCTAATTTTTTCGAAGACCCTTGGTATGAAAATGGGAAAGTTGGACTGGCCGTTCCAACGTATATGGAAGATGTAAACAGTATTAAAGATTTAAATGAATACAAGGATAAATTCGGTGGCGAAATAATAGGTTTTGAGTCTGGGGCAGGAACAATGCTGGTAGCGCAAGAAGTAATTAAGGAATACGGTCTTGATTATGAATTGGTAGCGAGCAGTACGGCAGCAATGATTTCATCCATTAAGAATGCAGTTGAAGAAAAAGAACCTATCGTTGCACCGCTATGGAAACCGCATTATGTGTTTTCTGAAGTGGACTTAAAGTTCTTGGAAGATCCGAAAAAAACCTTTGGTGAAGTAGAAAAAATTTATATGGCAACCCGTGAAGGGTTTGACTCAGACTATGGAAAAGTGAGTAAATGGTTGAAAAACTTTAAATTGAACGACAAGCAACTTGGTGAATTAATGATTAATATTAAAGAAAATGAAGATAATCCTATTAAAGGTGCACAAAAATGGATAGAAGAAAATCAGGATTTAGTTGAAAAATGGATGAAGTAAACGTGAGGAAAGAGACGATACTCGATAAGAGAATCGTCTTTTTTTCATGGCAGCTAAGAAAGTATAAATCCTTTCTTACTGCATAAGTGCAACTAAGGCTTTCGCCATGAAAGCTTGGCGATAAGCCAAGTTTTCTAAAAGAATGAAACTATTTTGTCATGTATTTTATCAGAAAGGTTATTGCTGAATTAAAGTTGCATCTTAGTACTATTAATTATAAAATAAAAGAAACATTTAATATATTATTAATCAATTTAACAGCAGAAATGCTCTTATTCTCCACAAAAAAGAGGTGCCACAATGGAAGGGAATCGGAATAAGTTTAATAATGAAAAAGCCCAAGAAAAAGTCGATCAAGCTGAAAGTATGATGGTTAATACGATTTCAGAAACAATGGACCTTTATGGTGTTACCCCTTCAGTGGGACGTCTGTACGGAACAATGTATTTTAAACATCAACCTATTACTCTGGATGAAATGAAAGAAGCACTCGGTATGAGTAAACCAAGCATGAGTACATCTGTTAGGAAACTTCAAGAAATCAATATCGTTCAAAAGGTATGGCAGAAAGGTTCGAGAAAAGATACATTCATGGCTGAAAAGAATTTCTTCAATTATTTCTCTCAATTTTATGGTATGAAATGGGAACGCGAAGTGAGTATGTTTCTGGTTAGTATTAAAAAGGCTCAAGAACAACTCAATGAGGTAATTGAAAATAGCGAAACAGATGAAACATTACGAGAAAGAGCTAAGTTGGATTATCAACAACTCGATGATGCCATGATCTATTATCATTGGTTGGATAAGCTTACCAAACTTACTAAATCTGGTGAAATATATGATTATATACCGTTAGAAGATGCAAGTGAAAGGGATTAGTTATAATAAAGATATCGATTTGGCCTCAGAAATTAACTGGTAGGTATGTAAAATATAAGGTCATGCACTTCCTGAGAGTACAAAATGGAAAAAAGTACGCTCCCAACGTTCAATTCCAATTAGTTTTTATAATCAACGTTGAATCTTGAAGAATATTTCGGCTGTGATTATATTATCAACATAGTTGAAAGGGTCAGTCCCTCATTGTGCTAATGTGCTAGCGCGGTGGGGAACTGACCCTTTTATTCTAGAGTAATTTAAACAAACAGGAAATGCCCAAAAGATTATAGAGCACCCTAATATTTACTTTTATTTGTTTTTATCTTTGCTAGTACCATCAGCTAACTGCTCAAGAGATTTAACTTTTCCGTGTGGGTTTTGTGATTGTTTTCTGCCCTGCCATTCCCGTTCTTGTTGTCGTTTTGATTTAGACATATATAATATTACTCCTTTTCAAAGTGTCAATAATCAGTTTACCCTATCAATTATTTTGTGTTTTAGATGCTCTTTCTTTTTTTGCTTTATTTTTGTGTGCCTGATTTGTAGCTGCACTGCCTAATTCTTTAGAGAACTCCGAATCCGTTTTACTGGAATCAAATCCTTTTTTATTCTTTTGTTGTGGGTCATTTTTCTTTGTTCGTTTCGCCATTATTTTCCCTCCCTTTTTGAATTAGTATGGGAAAGGAGGCATGAAATATTCGTACTAAATGATCAGGTTGATTACGAACAGCTTCTTGCTGAGAAACACACATTTTTTATTTACTAACCCTGGATGAAAATTTACTAACATTAACTAACTCAAAATCCTGTTCGCTAATCATGTAGTTATTAAGAAATCTCAAATCAATTCCCGTTATTTGATGCAAAAAGGGAACTTCCACCATCCAATCATTTTCAATCATCTGGCGAATATCAATCATTCCTTTTTTTGCAACTAAGTCAATAATCGATTTTACTTTTTGTGGTTTTTGTATAAGTAGTGTTTCATCTAAAGGCTCTTTTTTTAGATAACCCTTTCGATGTAGTGATGCATAAAAATTACGATGACTTTTGGCATCCAATATACCTAAATTAGCCGCTCGATATCCTAATACTTGTAGGGATGTTTTCCATTTCTTTTTTAAATCTATATATGCGTCAGGATTTTCCGCATGAGTAATGGTTCGCATTTCATTTAGAAAGGGTTCCTCAGGTAAAAGGAATGCACCCGCAAACTGATTGGCTTCATTTTCAATAGCTTTATGTTCTTTACGGTTTAAATTAGTGAATTCAACCTTATAGTGAAGTAGTAAGTGGGCAAGTTCATGTGCTATATCGAAATTTCTGCGAACTGCTGAACGTTTTAAATTACCTAAAATGATAAAAGGGCGATCTTGATTAGTCCATAAACTATATGCATCAATTTCTTCACCAATAGCTTTTTCAAAAATAAACACACCACTTTTTTCAACTAGAAACATTAGATTATCATTTGTATCATCGCGAAGTCCTAGCTCGTTACGTGCTAGGTTGGCTACTTCGGATATTTGTACTGTCCTGTCCTCACTAGAAGAATTTAAGTAATCAATTACTTTGTTTCTCAATTGAATAATCTTTTGTGTAGGGTGAGTTAATTTGGCAGTTAGATAGTTAACAAAGCTATCTAAAAACTCAATATGTTTAGCTTCGGCTTGTGTTTTTGAAATTACATTCATTACTTTTGAACGATATGCAATGTTCATGACTGGTATATTTTCTGGTTTAAAGTACCGATCAAGAACATCTTTTTTATAAAAATATTTGCTTTTCACATGGAAAATTGATTTTAAATCATTAACAATCTGCATTTTAGGTGACGTATAATTATTCTCGTATTGCCAAACCGCCTGTTCTGTTACATTTAATAAAACAGAGAGCTGTTTTCGTGAATGTCCATGCATAATACGGAGATTAGTTAAGTTTTCACCAATAAACATAACGCTCCCCCCTCATCTAGTTAATAAAAGAACTAATTATTTTCCTCATCTTCATCCTCAAAGATTCCTATATCGAATGCCGCAGGATCGATTATATCATTTTCTTGTTCAGGTGCAATTACTTCTCTTTCTTCATCAGTTAATTCAGAGCCAGAAATGTACCTTGAAAGATCCTCTATCTTATACGCTATATTATCTTCTGGATTAGGGACAAGATTAGAAAAGAATATTTGTAAGATATTAAGTACCACTGAGATTCGAGATATTTTAAAAAATATTATTAAGATCCTTATTATATGATGGATGTAGTAAAATACCTAATAAAAACAAAATTGGGACAACATTAGGAAATAACAAACGAGGTAGAACCATAAGTTGGTTTTACCTCGTTTGTGTATATAACTATTATTCATCAGATGAAAGTATTCTTCCTATATATTCTTTCCTAGCCGATATAATCTTCTTTTGGAATATCCTTGTTTTCTTTTTTAATATAATATTTTCCTTTTGTGGTAACAGCTATAATAAGGGTGAGTACAGAAGCAAGTATAGCTGCGAAGAATGCAGCAGTACTTTGCAGGAACGTCCCCATATATCCTAGTGCTGCAATCGTACCAATACCACTCGCTACTATTAATGATCCAACTCCAACCGGATTCCATTTGTACAAATTCTGTTGTCTGGCCTCATAGTAACGAGGGCCAATCTTCAGGAATTTCTTAACGATAATAGCATCTGTAACTAAAATAGCTGCCCAAGTCAATAGGAAAACCCCTTGGAAGGTCAAGACAGTTTCGAGGTGATCGACAATATTAAGAAGCATCAAAATGATTGCTGATACTCCGGTTACAACTACCCAAAACCGTCTACCGGGTTTAAATTTAAATATATTTTCAAAGAAATTGGATAGTGACAAGGAACCACTATAGATATTTGTAACATTAATTCTTATTTGAGTTAACATCGTAAATAATGCTCCCCAAATGCCAAGAAGTAGTACAATATATACCCCGGGATTTGGTTCTCCTAGACGAACACCAAACCAAATACCAAGACCTCCCATCACTCCAAAACAAAATATCTGAGGGATGAATCCAATAGCAAATATTCCTATTTTCATATCTTTTGGTTTAAGAAAACGGGCATAATCCGAGGCTAGAAGTGGTGTTAATCCCATGATTCCATGCTGCATTCCTATACAAAGCAAGAGAGCTGTTCCCCCAACTTGTACACCTTCTGGCAAATAAGTCCAAAAGTAACCATCGTAATTTGATGTTTTCATAGCAGCCGTGACAATCGCTGCAATTAAAAAAATGAAAAACAACGGAAGTGACCATTTTTGTAATTTGTCCAATTGTTTAATTCCAAACCAATTTAAAGGGATAACAATGGAACCAAAGAAAATAATTAACACCCACTCTGGAATAGCGGGAAAAAATTCGTGGACGGCAGAGACTAAGATTAAGCCTTCAAGCGCACAATACATAATAAAATTGGTAGCATAGATAAATGAGGTCAAAGATGCGCCGATATAGCCAAATCCCCCACCTCTAGATAGTAAATTTACGTTCATGCCCGACTTTGCAGATAAATAGGCAATGAATGTTCCGAGAATACCCGCAACAATGATAGCATAAACAGCAGATATAATGGCATTCATTGCTCCGAATTGAAGCGCCATAACACTACCCATTTGAAAGTAAAAAATAGCTGTTGCAATTCCAAAAGTGATATTCGTAATACTTAACCAGCCCATGTTTCTCTTGTTTCGAGGTACTCTATCCAGTGAATAGTCATCACTCACCTCTGAGTTGTTAAGATCTGCAGATTTATCAGATCTCATTATCATCAGCTCCTTTGCTTTGTGAAGTAATTCACAAGAATCATCCTTACTAGATTTGTTCTAATCCAAAATAGACCAAGAGTAATAGTATATCAATTTAGGTAAGAAACATTCAAACATGGATATAAAGCGTATTTTGTCATAAAACTGTAATAACCATGTCTATCTACCATATACTGTCTCTATCTTAGTAATCGTATTAATTTCCGAATATAAAGATGTTTATTTGATGAATGTACGTGTAAAAAACGAACGTTAGTAAAAGTTAAGCTACAATTTTATTCATTAAAGCGAAAGATTTGGCTCTTTCGTGGGCCAAGGAACCTGTCCGAGGCCACTGAAAAAGTGGTGGATTTTAAAAATTTAACTTTTCACCCTAACTTAGCATCTCGAATATACGGAGACTCCTGCGGGAAGTAAGAGATCGGCGAGACCCCGCAGGACGGCAGTCCGAGGAGGCTCGACACTCGCCCGCGGAAAGCGGAGTATATTCGAAGATGCGATGGTAGATCCACATATTTTTTATTATATTTAACTTTTTCAGTGGCCTCAACCTGTCCCTTTCTCCCTTCCTTTGTCCCTTTAATAATGGAAAGCAGAAAGTTGAGGTTAAGGTAGATAATAATATAAATATTTCCACTTTTGCAAGCTTTTAAATACCCCACAACCATTATGTACATAGCTACTTTATTAAGCTATACTTTAATTAATTGTGATACACTATAAAAGGGTGCATTGATATGGTGTGAGGCTAGCTCGCGCCTATACCCTTTTGCAAATTAAAGATATAAGGAAGGTTATATATGAGCAACATGCCTAAAGAAACAGACGTTATCTTAATTGGTGCTGGAGTCATGAGCGCGACTTTGGGATCATTACTGAAAGAATTAGCGCCAGACTGGAAAATTACGGTGTTTGAGAAACTCGATAAAGCAGGAGAAGAAAGCTCTAACGAATGGAATAATGCGGGTACGGGCCATTCTGCGTTATGCGAACTGAACTATACATCGGAAAAACCTGATGGGTCTATTGATTGTAACAAAGCTATTAAGGTTAATGAACAATTTCAACTCTCCAGACAGTTTTGGTCTCATCTAGTGGACAGCAAGCTGATTAGTAACCCGCAAGACTTTATCATGCCACTGCCGCATATGAGTTTGGTACAAGGGGAAGACAATGTAACGTATCTGAAAAAACGTTTTGAGGCGCTTTCAAAGAATCCCCTGTTTCAAGGGATGGAGTTTTCCGATGACCCTGAAAAACTAAAAGAATGGATTCCGCTTATCATGGAAGGCCGTAAATCAAATGAAGCGATAGCTGCAACCAAAATCGACTCTGGAACGGATGTCAATTTTGGTGCCTTAACACGCAAGTTGTTTGACCACTTACAAAGTGAAAACATTGAGGTAAACTACAAGCATAGTGTTGAGGATATTAAACGTACTAGCGAGGGCAAGTGGGAAGTCAAAGTACATGATATCGATGGCGGAAAAATCGAATGTCATACTGCAAAATTCGTTTTTATCGGTGGTGGAGGCGGAAGTCTGCCTTTACTACAAAAAACCGGTATTCCTGAATCAAAACATTTTGGAGGATTCCCGGTGAGTGGACTATTTATGGTGTGTAACAATCCGGAAGTTGTAGCGCAGCATGATGGAAAAGTATATGGAAAAGCTAAGGTTGGTGCTCCTCCAATGTCTGTTCCGCATCTTGATACAAGGTATATCGATAACAAAAAGACGTTATTGTTTGGACCGTTTGCCGGCTTCTCACCAAAGTTTTTAAAAACAGGTTCAATGTTTGACTTATTAACTTCCGTGAAACCGGATAATCTTTTAACTATGTTATCGGCAGGCGCAAAAGAGATGTCGTTGACAAAGTACTTGATCCAGCAAGTTATGTTATCGAATGAAAAACGCATGGAAGAAATACGCGAGTTTATTCCGAACGCCAAAAGCGAGGATTGGGATATCGTGACAGCCGGTCAGCGTGTGCAAGTTATCAAAGATACGGAGGCTGGCGGTAAAGGGACACTTCAATTTGGTACCGAACTTATTAGTTCTGCTGATGGCTCGATAGCTGCGTTGCTCGGTGCTTCTCCGGGTGCTTCTACAGCCGTTCACGTTATGCTTGAGATTTTTCAAAGATGCTTCCCTCAACATTTGAAAGAGTGGGAACCGAAAATAAAAGAAATGATCCCTTCTTATGGCGAGTCGCTAGTAGACAATCCTGAGCTATTTGAAGAGATTCATGCTTCAACAGCGAAGACTCTGGGTCTAAGTGGGAAAGAGGCAGTATCTAGTTAAATTTTGAGTGTAGAAACAAATGTATTTAAAATAATACTTAGAACCTTTGATCTAATATTGATTGAAGGTTCTTTTTTCAATTCATTTGAGAGCGCATATTTGTAGAACCTATCTTCATCAAGTAAAATTTAAACTATCTCATTAACATAGATATGTTCAAAACCCGAAAGGACAGAACTCATATGTCTAAAAAATTGGATTTATCGAGCTTTGAAAAGAAGCTTGAGGTTAGAAATATTAAAAAAGAAGATATAGATCAAATTTTAGAACTGCAAAAGGTCTGTTTTCAGAATATGGACCCTTGGAAGCAGGAGCAGCTGGAAAGCCACTTAGAGATCTTTCCAGAAGGGCAGTTTTGTGTGGAATATGATGGGCGGATAATTGGAAGCTGCTCTAGCTTGATTGTTAATTTTGATGAATACGATGATCGGCATACGTGGGATGACATTACAGATGAAGGATATATTACGAATCATGATCCTGAGGGCTTCAACCTGTATGGAATAGAGGTAATGGTTAACCCAGAATTTAGGGGAATGAAGATTGGTAGAAGACTTTATGAAGCTAGAAAAGATTTAGCCAGAGAGCTAAATTTAAAAAGCATTATTTTAGGTGGACGAATTCCGAATTACCACAAATATAATGATCAATTTTCACCTAGAGAATATGTTGAAGAGGTTAGTTTCAAAAATATTCATGACCCCGTATTAACGTTTCAAATTATGAATGGGTTTAGCGTGATGCGAATTAATCCTGGGTATTTACCGGTTGATGAAAAATCATTACAATACGCGACGTTAATGGAATGGAATAACATTGAATATCAGGCAAAGTCGAAGCGGCACTTTAAGACAGCTTATCCTGTAAGAATAACCGTGATTCAATATATGATGAAAACCATTGAATCATTTGAGGAATTTGCAAAGCAAGTAGAATATTATGTTGATGTTGCGTATGATTTTGGATCTGATTTTGCTGTTTTTCCGGAAATATTTACGACACAGTTGATGTCGTTCTTGGATGAAAAGGTTCCTTCAAAAGCAGTCCGTAAGCTAACGGAATATACCGAGGGTTATATTGAACTCTTTACCAACCTAGCGGTGAAATATAATATAAACATAATTGGTGGTTCACACTTTGTGCAGGAAGATGACCATATCTATAATATTTCTTATTTATTCCGAAGAGATGGGACGATTGAGAAGCAATACAAAATTCACGTAACCCCAAATGAGAAAAAGTGGTGGGGGATTAAACCGGGTGATGCCGTTAAAGTGTTTGATACCGATTGTGGTAAAATCGCAATCCAGATTTGCTATGATATCCAATTCCCAGAACTTACCCGGTACGCAGTCGACCAAGGAGCAAATATTATTTTTGTCCCATTCTGTACAGATGATCGACAAGGATATCTACGTGTACGATACTGTGCACAGGCTCGCGCCGTAGAAAACCAGGTATATACCGTTATTGCCGGGACAGCCGGTAACCTAACGCAAGTGGAAAATATGGATATTCAGTATGCCCAATCTGGAATATTTACCCCTTCTGATTTTGAGTTTGCCCGTGATGGTATTGTCGGAGAGTGTAATCCAAATATAGAAGCGGTTGTTGTTGGTGATGTAGATTTAGAAATATTAAGGAGACAAAGAAGGTCGGGCACAGTAAGACAATTACGCGATAGACGCAGAGATTTGTTTGACGTGAGGTATAAGAAGGAAGATACAATATTATAACCTGCATCTGCTATTTAGTAGATAGGCGTTACAACATACCAATTAAAACGGCTATTCTTTTTTTAAAAGACAGCCGTTTTTTTACATATTATCGCCATCGAATTGCCATCACTAATTTACAACAATCCGTATCTTCCACCTTAGAAATCATGGTTATATTAATTCCATCAGGGTTATAACTTATTTCCACATCTCCAGGAACGCCCGTTGATTCAATTAGTTCTTTTACCTTTTCTGTTTTATTTTGTTGTGCAGCATCCATAACTTTGTAGGCAAAATCCTCCGATTCAGAAAGTTTGTTTAAGACAACTGTAGCATTTTTCATGAGCTGCTTGAATTCCTTCGCAGATTGATAAAAAAGTGTTGGATCAACATCAAGAGATTGGGGCCGATCGTTTGTATAATTAGCATTTGGCTCCGGATACAAATAAGTAGGTTGCTCATACATTCGCCAATCTGGATAACAGTAAATTGGATAAGGTTGCTGAGGATAATACATTATAGTTACCTCCTTGAATAAAGTCTCTACAATATATTCCAAGGAATGAATGACGTGATGTTTGTTTAGGTAAAAGTGATTATTGCTGTCGGAAGTGGAATTCGTTCACATAGAGGTACACAATTCAGCAGAACATACTGCTCTCATATGTAATGGTAAAAGGCCCCTGCGCTAACAGGAGCCTTTCATTTAATTATTACCCCTTATACAAATGAATGAGGTTATCATTTTGCCCTTTTGCAAATACATCTGTTCGGTTTGGTCCCCAAGACACTGCTGCTGGTTCGGACGTTAACGAGCCACCAAGGTTTTGCCAATTGGACCAACTGGATCCATTCCATGATTTCACATAAAGATCATTTCCTGTTCCTCTAACGAAGACTTCTAAACGATTTGAACGTTTTGAGGAAACAGCAGGTGCTGATGTAAGGGTTCCGCCAAGGCTTTCCCAGTTACTCCAAGAAGAGCCATTCCACCACTTGTGAATTAAATCTTGGTTCTGTCCTCTTGCAAAGACGTCGATTCGATTTGGCCCCCAGGAGACTGCTGCTGGTGCTGATGTCAAATTACCACCTAGATCTTCCCATTCTTCCCAAGCAGAACCGTTCCATGTTTTCTTATACAGTCTTTGATTCGTTCCTCTTACAAAGACATCTAATTGGTTTGACCGGCGTGAAGAGACTGCTGGAGCACTTGTCAGTGTACCGCCGAGGTTTTCCCACTCACTCCAACTGCTTCCATTCCACCATTTATGATATAAACTGTTATCTGTTCCTCTTACAAAAACATCGATTCGGTTTGGTCCCCAGGAAACCGCTGCTGGTGAAGACGTTAATATACCGCCAAGGTTCTCCCAACCACTCCAATTTCTCCCGTTCCACCATTTATGATATAAACTATTGCCCGTTCCTCTCGCAAAAACATCCAGACGATTAGATTGCCAGGAAGCGGCTGCCGGGCCAGAAGTTAATGTACCGCCAAGGTTTTCCCAACCTATCCAGTCCTGATCTGGCTGGCCCCCGCCACCCCCAATTTGATTTAATGTTAGTTGAATAACGCGTACCATTATCCGATTTGCTAGGTTTTGTGGAATATTAAATTGCCTGAAGATTAAATTAAGCCATGGAACCTGGTTTTGGAATTGATTATATATTTGATTAGCCGATTGGTTTGGGTTTGCCTGATTAAGTGTATAGCTGACTACAAGAAGAAATATATAGTCAGTAATACCTCGGTTCATTCCTGCTTGCTCTAGCTCCGTGTATAAGTTGCTATGTTGTGTGCGAAGTATCTGCAAAATCTCTTGCGCACTCGGCTGTTGGCGCATAATATAGGGTTGACCATAATAATCTACGGGCATTCCTAATGGTGTTTGATATGGGTCTCTATACATCTGTATACCTCCTCAATTTTTTTACTGAATCAGTATATGCATGATTGGGCTAAGTGGAACACATCATTACTTTCATTTTTTCGCAGCTAAGAAGGTAAGAATCTAACAGTATTTGGAGTTTTAACAAAGGTAATAGAAAGTAATGTGACAAGATACACAGTCGATATAAAATGCGACGTAATTGCTGGTTTTGGTGGTTGGTCAATCGTTCCGGAAATCCACTTCGCTTTCCGTGGGCTCGCGATGAGCCTCCTCGATCGCAAAGACCGCTCTCTGCGGGGTCTCATCGTCTTCGCTTTCCCACAGGAGTCTCCGTGGATTTCCTTTACTGGGGTTTGTGCTTAAAAATTTCAATTTACTTTATCACTGGTTGCTTTTATTATAAAATAGCCTTCAATTTATGGCAGTTGATTGGAGCGGAGGGCAGTCGACTCCTGCGGGAGGATAGGCATAGGTGAGACCCCGCAGTGCGGAGCACGAGGAGGCTCACCAGCCGCCCGCGGAAAGCGACTGCCCGCAGCGGAAATCAACCAGCACTTACGTCGTAGATCTAGCGACAACTTGGTTTTTCTTAGTTTAAGGGAAATATCTATGTGTTCAGGATGCATTTTACAAGGTGTTTATAGTAAACTATGGAGAAAGATAGTTGAGGACAAATCGGAGGTGAATGCATGGATTCAAAAATAATCCGAGATAAGGTAAAAGAACATTTTTCTTCTATGCTTGGAAGTGAAAAATTTGCGAAGTTTGCTGTTCTATTGCCGCTCATTCAAAAGGACAACGACACACATATACTTTTTGAGGTTCGTTCACACAAATTAAGAAGGCAACCGGGAGAAATTTGCTTTCCGGGAGGAAGAGTGGATAATCGGGACAAAACTGTTCAGTCTGCAGCGATCAGGGAAACAGAGGAAGAATTAGGGATTAGTAAACAGCAAATTTCTGATGTTTTTCCATTGGATTACCTGGTATCTCCGTTTGGAATGATTGTTTATCCACACGTAGGGTTCATTGATGGATCCGAATCTATCAAACCGAATCCAGCAGAAGTCGAGGAGGTATTTGCGGTACCATTGTCCTTTTTTCTCAAAACACGCCCGAAAATTTATTCCGTAGACGTTAAGATTGAACCAGAGGACGACTTCCCATTTGATCTAATTGTTGGTGGTCATGATTATAATTGGCGGACAGACAAAATTGACGAATATTTCTTTGTGTATGAAGATAAGGTCATCTGGGGCTTAACAGCAAAAATTCTAGCTCATTTTACTGATGTGATTAGCTAAAGCTTACTCGGAGAATAAATAAGACATAGGCCAAAAACATGGCTTATGTCTTAATTTCTACGTCAAGTATCTCCCGAATGTCTTCCTCGGTTAGCGTAGACGGTGACTTATCATTGGAATTTATGATTTCTTCAACGAGATGCCGCTTTTTCTCCTGCAGCTGATTCATTTTTTCTTCAATTGTTCCCCGGGCAACAAGCTTAATGACCTGCACAATATTTGACTGGCCAATTCGGTGGGCGCGGTCAGCTGCCTGTTCCTCGACCGCAGGATTCCACCAGATGTCATACAGGATAACCGTATCGGCGCCTGTAAGGTTGAGACCTGTCCCGCCTGCCTTCAAGGAAATAAGGAATATATTACGTTCTCCTGCATTGAATTGATTACTGATTTCTAGCCGTTCTTTTGATGGTGTTTGGCCGTCAAGGTAGAAAAAAGGCAGACCTTCAGTGGATAATTCCCTGCCGATGAGTCCAAGCATTTTGGTGAATTGGGAGAAAATCAGTACCCTTCTGCCAGCTTGCCTTGATTCCTCTACAATCTGCAGCAGCTGCTCGAATTTTGCTGAACTTCCTTTATAATCGTCCACAAATAAAGCTGGATGACAACAAATCTGCCGTAAACGGGTTAGACCGGCTAGAATCTTAATCCGATTTTTCCGGAGTGTATCTTTGTCAAGATGCTTCAATGTGTCATGACGCAGTTTCGCTAAATAAGCGGCATACAGCTTCTTCTGTTCGGGGTACAGCTCCATGGAATCTGTTGTCTCCACTTTTTTAGGGAGCTCTGAAAGTACGTCTTCTTTTAACCTGCGAAGTAAGAACGGACGGATCCTTCGGGCAATCTTTTTCCTTGAGAGATTACTGTATTCCTTTAACCCCTGAAACAGCTCAGGAAAGACAACGTGGAAAATGGACCACAGCTCTTCTTGTGAATTTTCCACAGGTGTACCCGTAAGAGCGAAGCGATAATCTGCCTGGATATTCTTAACTGCTCGAGCCGTTTGGGTTAAAGGGTTTTTAAATGCCTGTGCCTCGTCAAAGAATACGGTTTGAAAGGCTTGTTTCTCGTACCATTTTATATCTGTCCGCAGCAGTGGATAGGAGGTAATGACAACGTCCATATCCATGACGTCTTTCTGAATAGTGACTCGTTCTGCTTTATTACCATCTACAACCTTGGCGTTTATATCTGGAGCAAATTTGATGATTTCATTCAGCCAGTTATACGTCAAAGAAGATGGGCAAACAATCAGGGCGGGAAGCTTCTTTTTCCGGATGTTTGGCAACTCTGACAGAATGAATGTAATGCTTTGGAGTGTTTTACCCAGTCCCATGTCATCGGCCAGAATTCCGCCAAAGCCATAGCTTGCAAGTTTTTTCATCCATTTGTAGCCGTCTTTTTGATAGTCTCTTAAGATTGACTCTAGACTAT
Source organism: Virgibacillus necropolis (assembly GCF_002224365.1). GTDB lineage: Bacteria > Bacillota > Bacilli > Bacillales > Amphibacillaceae > Virgibacillus_F > Virgibacillus_F necropolis. The sequence continues at coordinate 397,559 of NZ_CP022437.1, forward strand.
TTGGCACGGTAAACTCCAAACTGTCAGGATTGCGAATGTCTTCCAGGAACTGATGAAACGATTCCTCTGACGTGAATACATTATTATCATCAATAGAATCAAGCGCATGAAGTCCCTGGATGACTGGTATATTCAAGCCACTTACCAGATCTTTATCCTGAGCTGGAACCGCATTTAGAAAACGATGAATTTCTTCAAATTCTTTGGTCTCCAATGAGAGGAGGGATCCGTTACGTAACCGATAGTATTTTCGTTTTTCTTCTAGTGCCTCCAAAATTTCGCGGATGTGTTTTTCGTGAATACCCTCCATTTCAAACTTGAATTCCAGCCAATTTGTTCGTTCCTTGTTGACCTTGACTCTAATTTTTGGAATGGATTTTCCTTTCGTAATCCTATTTCTTACAGCCGTAGTGGCATAGAGTTGAACAAGCTTTTGCAGTTTCGGAACAACGTGGTACAAAAACTGATACTCCAGCTCTTCATTGTGTAAAAAGTACCCGCTATCAGTCTTAGCAGACATACTTTCTTCCATCAGATTCAGTATCTCGTCTTCCTTCTCCACATCCCTTATAAATAAGGATCCCCCCGGTAATTCGCGACTTTCCAACGGATTAATCACCGTGTTTTCATAGTGGAATTCGAGCCCAGCGAGCAGTCGGTTTTTCACGCGATCCAAGTATAGCTTGGCAATCAAGGGTGACTTCCTAACATGGCTGGACATAGCATCAGTTAGTTTGACATCCCCAATTTTTTTCAAGCTTGGAACTACTTTTTCCAGGAAGGAATTCAACTGCTTATCTGAAATTGGAATTTGATCCGTTTCTGAAGCCTCTAGCATATGTTTTAGCTCAAAAAGGCGTAGACAATCCTCGCTTCTCAGCTTGGTTAATGTTCCGGTAGACAGAACAGAGCTATATGAATTCAATACAACCATCCCGTTAAGCCCTTTGATCTGAAGCTGAAAGTTTTTATCAGCTGTTTCATTAAAATAAAACTGTAATGGAAGCTTTTTGTCCGATAAATGTAAGCCATCATACGTATTTTCGTTATACACTATTTTCACCAAAGGAGCCTTTGTAAGCAGAAGGGTCAGCTGTTCCCAGGAAGATGGTGGAATGATCAACGTGCTGGTATTAATTACTGGGTCGGGTTTGTCACCATAAATCTTCTCATCATCAATCACCTGGATAAGTTTCTGAATAACAGCATCTGTTTCTGCTTGAAAACAATGAAGATTAGGACTGTATGTAAATGAACTCGATAGCGCGCTTGGGCTGCCCACTTTCACATGCTCCAGAAATTGCCGGATGTTTTGCACATTGGTTTGACCGACTTTTATTTCTATTCCAAACATGTATCGCGATTTGTTCATGATGACGGGTTTACAAGTAAATGTTGCATCAAGCACTTGTCTGTTTTCAAAGTGAAGTTGATGACCACTTGACCGCACAGGTTGCCCATCAAAGAGCGTCATTAACCCGTTTGTAAGCTCCTGATTTTTCCCGTGATTTGTATTTGCATCCCAGCCGTGGCGCTGCTGGTCATAAATTGCCAGTAGAACAGCCGCAATATGCTGACAATCACGTTTAAAAGAAGGTAACGTTGGACAGCTACATTTGGAACGAAAGCTTCCGTTACTTTTTCTTTCAATGGTGACATGGAAATCATCAGCCCCTCTAACGATTGCCTGGCAAATGTCTGGGCCATAATTAGTAAATGTTACTTTGTTAGCGCGATAAAAAGAGTCTCCTTTTTTGAAGGAGACTGTACCGCATAATTTTTCAATGATTTTATAATCTAATTCTATATTCATATGCCTCGCTCCTTCTAAGGATATTTCGTTACCCGCACAAGTCTGTTTTACAAAATCTAATTAACATGATTGTATCACAGAATTGTTTATTCCTAACCTTTCACACTTTTGGGCGAAAGCACATATTATTTATTAGAGGTGGTGGAGGATGAACAAATTAATTGGTAATGTAGAACGCGATCCTGTTGCAGTAGAACAAGAGGAATGGAAAAAAAGACAACGAAGAAATCGATTTAAACAGGTGCTTACAATATCATCTCCTATTCTTATCTTAGTTTTGTGGGAATTTTTATCCAGAACTGGTCTGGTGGATGCTCGGTTTTTTCCAGCGCCAACGGAGATAATCGGAACGCTGTTTACGATGGCAACAGAAGGAGAATTATTTAGCCATATTGGAATATCACTTTTTAGGATATTCGCCGGCTTTATACTAGGTGTGATACCAGCAATTGTTCTTGGACTTTTGATGGGATTGTATTCACCATTACGGCATTTTCTTTCTCCGCTAGTAATGGCACTAATGCCTATTCCAACACTAGCATTATTACCGATTATTTTAATGATATTTGGAATTGGGGAAGTATCCAAAATCGTAACAATTGCAGGAAGTGTATTTTTTCCAGTCATTATTAATACGGTAGCCGGTGTTATAAATATAGATAGGACGTATTTGGATGTTGCGAAAAACTATGGAGCTAATTCGAAAGACTTTTTCTTTAAAATTGCTCTACCTGGCTCTCTCCCAGTTATGATAGAAGGCATTCAAATGGGGCAGGCGATTGCGCTATTGACAATTGTAGCAGCGGAAATGATGGGTGCAAACTCTGGTATCGGTTATTTAATCTGGACCTCATATAGTGCCTTTTTACTAAATGAGATGTATGTGGGTCTTGTATTAATCTCGTTCTTTGGATACATGTTCTCCCTTATTTTAAGAGGAATCCAGAAGAAATTATTGCCATGGAAATAGGTTAATAGAGAGGTGATACGGTGACAAAGGAAACGAAAATTTCAATCAACAATCTGACAAAAGTATTTTATAAGAAAAATAGAAATGTTACAGCTGTAGAGGATGTATCAATAGACATAAAAGATGGAGAGTTTGTCTGTCTGATTGGGCCAAGTGGCTGTGGAAAGACAACTTTACTTCGGATTCTTGCAGGATTAGAGAAACCAAGTATTGGCGACTTTTCTATCGCACAGGCTAAAAAGGATCGTCCTTTACAATCAATGGTTTTTCAGGAACAAGGTGTCATCCCTTGGTTAACTGTTGAAGAAAATGTGGCCTTTGGACTCAATATGAGGCATTTGCCCAAAAAGGTTGTAAAAGAAAGTACGTCCTACTATTTAAAAAAAGTTGGTCTTGAGAATTTTAGAAAGCATTTTCCAAAAGACCTGTCGGGGGGAATGAAACAGCGGGTGAGTATAGCGCGTGCCTTTGCAAATGACCCAGAGATTTTATTAATGGATGAACCTTTTGCTGCATTAGATGAGCAGAACAAATTTATTCTCCAGGACGAATTATTAACGATTTGGGCAGAGACAAAGAAGACTGTTCTTTTTATTACACATAGCATTGATGAAGCATTGTTGCTGAGCGACAGAATCTTATTAATGAGTTCCCAGCCAGGCAAGATTATTGATGAAAAAATTATCGATTTACCACGGCCGAGAAATATGGAACAGATACGTGCTAATAAAGAGATGGCAAGCAGCTTTGTGGAAATATGGAATCATCTGCATGATGAGGTACAAGGATCAAGAATATAGCTTATGAGAGGAAAGTTAACATGGGGAAATTTAAAATTTTGTTTTTACTTCCATTGTTTTTGTTCGCACTAGTTATTAGTGGCTGTTCTTCAAATTCAGATGACAAGGCCGATAGCAACAAGGATATTAATGATGAAGTAAGTGAAGATAATCCTTCTGGAGATTTGGCACCACTTGAAGAGACAGCAACAGTAGTGATTGCAGAAGATGGTTCGGCATCAGGAGCTGGCTTTTACATTGCAAAAGAAAAAGGTTACTTTGAAGATTATAATATTGAAGTAGAGTTCGCCAAATTCGCAAACAGTGACGATATGCTGCCGGCGCTTGCTTCTGGTGAAGTTGATATTGCAGGAGGAATCTCGTCTGCATCATTCTTTAATGCGATTGCTCAGGGAATTAACGTTAAAATAATTGCGGATAAAGGACACAATATTAAAGGAGATTCTTACTTTTCATTCGTAATAGACAAAGATTTGCAAGATGAAATGAACAACTACGCTGATTTTAAAGGAAAGCGTATTGCTGTTTCTACTGAAAATGCTGTGGATGATTATATTTTCAGGAAAATGATTGAACATGGAGGCTTAACAGAGGATGACGTAGAATTTGTGCTGATGTCTGACTTTGGAAACATGCTCGCGTCCATTGCAAATGGTTCGATTGATGCAGCTCTCCAAATTGAACCATTACTTACACAAGGAATTGAAGAAGGTATCCATGTTCGCTTCGGAGATACAACTGACTATGCGCCAGAAGCACAAATTGCGATGGTGCTTGGATCACCTAACTTTATCAATGAAGAACAGGATGTTTCCTTACGATTTATGGCTGCTTATTTAAAAGGTGTACGTGATTACAACGATGCTTTTATAAAAGGTGAAGGCAAAGATGAGATTATTAAAATTATGACAGAGCACACGCCACTCGAGGATCCGGAATTATGGGGAAAAGTTTCCGTTACAGGATTGAATCCGAATGGCGAAATGTTTGTTGATGATATAAAGAGTCAATATAAAATGTATAAGGAAAATGGGGCTATCCGAGGAGAACTAGATTTTGGGAAAGCAATTGATACCTCCATCACGGAAAAAGCGGTAGAGATTATTGGGGAGTATAAATAAATTATTTTTGCAGAAGACGGAAGTAAATGCTCTCGTCTTTCTCTTTCATTTACTAGGGGACAAGCCATGGTATTTGTGACACGAGAATTAATGTTAAAATAAGTATAGAGATAAAATGAAACGAAAATCTGTGTTAATGAAGAGATTTAGCTAATTAAATAAGAATCGCCTTCCCACTGTTTAGGGTTGCGATTCTTATATTTGTTTCGATACAATATGTCTTTTTTACTTTTTGTCTTGCGGGTTCGTAAATCAAGCTGAGCAAAAGGGCTTCTGCTATTTACCGGGTTTGGCCGGCCTTCCCGTATCCGTTTCTCCCGTTGTCTACGGGCATAAGATTTTCCCATGATATCATCCTCCAAATTAAAGTTAAGCCTATTATACATGGATTATTGAAATTTATATAGTGACTTGGTGGGACACTTCGGAAATCAAATCCAATTTTGCTATAATAGATTCTAACAGATACCTTTGGAGAGGGTTTTAATCATGATAACTAGCTGGTGGAGTGAAGAAACAGATTATATTACTGTTTTTGGTGTGAATCATATTATTTACCTAGTTATTGTAATAGCTGCTTTATTCGCACTCCTGCTCAATCGAAATCGGGTAAAAGCGAACCCAAATAAAATTGGTAATGTAATTTTAATAGTATTGATTATACAGCAGATTTTGCTCTATTCCTGGTATCTCATAGAGACGGGCTTTAACCTTTCTGAATCGCTCCCCCTTCACATTTGTCGAATTTCTACCTTGCTTGGTATGTATTTTCTTCTAACAAAAAATAAAAAGGCACTTGAAATAATGTTCTACTTTGGACTGTATGCATATGGGTCATTTTTATACCCGCAACGGATTTATCCGGTCTACCATGTGATTGGTATTTCATTTGTTGTAAACCATGCTGTGACTATTTTATTGCCGTTTTATGCCTATATTGCTTATAACTGGAGGCCGAGGTTCAGTGGGGTAATAAGGTCCTATTTCATTTTTCTGCTATATTTCGTTGGGGTGTATTTTCTAAACCCTGTAATTGATGGCAACTATTTTTATCTGAAATACCGCCCCTTTTTCAAAGAATGGCCAGAGGAAGTTTATATAGCAGGGGTGCTCGTGGTGACTTTTGTTGGGTTTTGTTTAGCCTTTTCTCTAGTAAGAGCAATTCCTAAAAGTAAAAAGGAGAGTGTTAAAAAATGAAAATTCCTAACGCATTTCAGGAGAAGATAATCGGCTGTTTTGGTGACGATGGTAAGGATTGGTTACATACATTAGAAGCAAAAATTCAATCTTATCTAAAGAATTGGGATCTCACTTCTATCGGGCCGGTATCAAATCTCTCTTATAATTATGTGTTACGAGTGTTGGATTCAGAAGTAAAGCCGTGTATTTTAAAACTGGGAGTACCGGGATTTGATTTTCAAAATGAGGTTCGAACCGTTCACTTATATAATGGAGAAGGTTGTGCAAAACTATTAAAAGCAGACTCGGAAAATGGCGCGATACTTCTTGACCAGCTTGTACCAGGAACGATGCTTTCCGAGGTAGAGGATGAATCTATCGTTATCAGGCACTACATAAAGGTGTGGGAAGCTATCCGGCGGCCGTTACCAGAGGGCAATTCCATGCCAATGATAAGTGACTGGGTTACTAGTATTACAAGATACCGGGCTAGTGACCAGAATGGTGATAGTCCAATTTCCGAGTCTATTTTAGATTTGGCTGAAAGGTTTTTTCATGAGTTGATTGAAACAGCAGAACCTGAATTGCTTCATGGTGATTTGCATCATGAAAATATTTTGTATTCTGAGCGGCATGGTTGGATGGCCATTGACCCAAAGGGAGTGGGAGGCGATCCGTATTTTGACCTCATATCCTTTCTATTCAATCATCTGCACGAAAAAGAAAATCCAAGGGCGCTGCTGAAATACCGGATAGAAGCTTTTTGTGAACACTTGGACCTCGACCGTGAACGGTTGCTGAAAGCTGCTATATCCATGTCTACTCTTTCTGTTTGCTGGAGTTTAGAGGATAATGATCCAGATTGGGATAAAACATATCAGTGTACAAAGTGGCTAGTGGAATTCATGGATGATTAAGAGTGACAGAAACGAAAAAGCGAAGGTACAGTCCCCTTCAAAATACGTAGTATTTAGTGGGGGTTAACCTTCGCGGTCTTGTTCTTTACAAAATTTCATCCTTATTTGTTGCTTTAATTTTCAGAGGGTTATATAATTGGGAACAACAGTTCTCGTTAAGGGGTGGCTTCCATGGAACAAACAAAAACGATTAAAAATAAAATTTTATCACATGGAAGCACTGCTTTCGAACCTACACTTCTTGTTTATCGTCATGCGCTAGGTTTCATTGTAGAAGTAATCGAAAAAGAGTATTCCCTTTTGGGAGGTTTACTAACAAAAGAATTGACTCCGGCCGTTGAAAAGTTCATCCATCGAACAAAAAATAACCCCACCCCGAAATACAACTTTACAAGTAATTTTTATAAATTTCCTTCTTACCTTAGAAGATCAGCGATTTCGAAAGGTTTCGGTATCGTAAAAAGTTATCGTTCAAACCTTCAAAATTGGGAAGATGAAAAGTCTAAGGCACATGCTGAAGGTAAGGTTTTCAAGAAAAAGCCTCCGGTTTTACGTGTCGAACACGACGCGTTTCCGGTACTTTATAAAGGAAATATGTTTAATCGTCTTTCTACTGATCAAGCAGAAATTAAAATTCACAAAAATAACGACTGGGTCTGGGAGATAATCACCTTTAACGATAAAAACCTTAAAAATAGAGGAATCATGGACTGGAAAGAAAACAATCCTACGCTTGTAAAAATCGGTAAAAAATGCTTTATAAACTTCTCTTATACGAAAGAAATAAAACTCAAGAAAACAAAAATTATAGATCAAATCATTGTTTCTGTTGATCTTGGGCTGACCAATTCTGCAGTTTGCTCTGCAATGTATTCAGATGGCACTGTCATTGGAAGGAAGTTTATTAATCAACCAATAGAAAAAGACCGGATGAACACACTTGTTGGAAAGCTCAAAAAAGCACAGCGCAATTCAGGTTTTATCGAAGCGCCAAATTATTGGAAAAAAATCAATGGATTGCAAAACCATATCAAAGTAAATACGGCATCTGAAATTATAAAGTTTGCTGAAACTTATGATGCAGATGTCATTGTATTCGAATACCTAGGAAAAATGCATATTCCTAAGGGCATATTTGGTGCGAAGAAATTACGTCATAAATTGCACCATTGGTGTAAGCTAGGGGTTCAATCAAAAGTAGAGGAAATGGCTCATTATCGTGGAATGCGCTTAAGACGGGTTAATCCTAAATACACGTCCTCTCTTGCTTTCGATGGATCTGGTGAAGTGAAACGTAATACTAAAAAAGACCTTGCCACCTTTCAAAATGGCAAAGTCTATCACGCAGATTTAAGTGCTTCCTACAACATAGGAGCGAGGTATTTTATTAGAGAAATTCTTAAACCCTTTTCTGAAAAGAAGAGGTTAGCAATTCAGGCAAAAGTCCCCGAATTACTAGCTAGAACTCGGCTGACATTGGCTTCATTAATTAGCTTACATCAGGCTCTACGCACCAACGGTGCGAAACCAGCGTGACGTTTGCTGTATTTAAGTCAATCGAAGCTCCATCAAAATCTTCGATTTAGGGGGAGAGGTTCACAGAGTACTACTATGATAAATTAATGAGCATCCATACAGGTGGGTACCAAAAGGAATCGAATAGATCCTACCACTATCATCCCTATGAACCAACTCAATACAGTGCATTAGAAGTTTTATTTGACAGCTATGAGTTGAAAAGCAGCGATCATATGGTTGACTTTGGGTGTGGCAAGGGTAGGCTGAATTTCTTTGCTAATTACTTCTATCAAGCACACGTTACAGGTGTGGAAATGGACCCAACGTTCTACCAGATAGCAATTGAAAATCAGAGTAGTTATAGGATAAAAAATAAGCAAAGTAACGATAAAATTCATTTCCATTGCTGCCTAGCAGAAGACTATCATATTGATCGCCTGGACAATCGGTTCTATTTTTTTAACCCATTTTCAAAAGAAATTTTCATGAATGTCGTTAATAATATATTACGCTCAGTGGAAGTTTCAGAACGGGAAGTGGACCTGATAGTATACTATCCTTCAGACGATTATATCTTTTATTTGGAGAATGATACGGTTTTTAAGTTGAAAGAGGAGATCAGGTTGCCGGGTTATAAAGATGATTCATATGAGCGCTTTTTGATCTATCGTCTAAACTAGAGATGATTCATTTTATCCCCTCTAACAAAATAATTCTCATTTAGGCTAAATTAGTTTATTATTTTATGTAGAAGCTTTAAAGAAAGTTGGTCATTTATGTCTGAGGAAAACCAAAATATTACGAGGATACATATAGATGGTAAGGAACTTATACTTATTGGAACTGCCCATATATCAAAACACAGTGCGGAACAGGTAAAGGAAGTTATTGAAGCTGAAAACCCAGATTCTGTTTGTATAGAGCTTGATGAACAACGATATCAATCGATTATGGATGGAAATAAATGGCGTGATATGGATATATTTAAAGTTATTAAAGAAAAGAAAGCAACACTACTTTTAATGAATCTTGCAATATCCTCTTTTCAACGTCGTATGGCAAAACAATTTGGAATTAATGCGGGTCAAGAAATGATTCAGGGGATTGAATCAGCTAAAGCCATTAATGCTGATCTAGTGTTAGCTGATCGAAACATCCAAACAACCTTTTCTCGTGTATGGCGCGGGGTTGGGTTGAAGGGTAAGGGAATTCTCCTCATGCAGGTTATCGGTAGTATTTTTACAAAAGAAACAATTTCGGAAGAGGATCTGGAAAAAATGAAGTCTCAGGATATGCTGGATTCGATGCTTGCTGATATGACGGCAAATTTTCCAAAATTAAAGAAGCCTCTAATTGATGAGCGGGATCAGTATTTGTCCCAAAAGATTAAAGATGCACCGGGAAAAAAGATTGTTGCTGTCCTAGGAGCTGCTCACGTTCCTGGTATTAAGGTTGAAATAAATAAAGAACATGATTTAGAACGTCTATCTCAGGTTCCTCCCAAGTCAAAAGTGCCTAAAATTATTGCTTGGCTCATTCCAATTTTTCTTCTTTCGATTATTGCTTATACCTTTTATTCCAATCCAGATGCTGCACTTCAGCAAACAATTAGCTGGGTGCTATGGAATGGAAGCTTATCAGCAATTGGAGTTGCAATCGCTTTCGGACACCCACTTGCATTTCTTACTGCTTTTGTTGCAGCACCAATAACGTCGCTCGATCCAATTACTGCCGCTGGCTGGTTTGCAGGATTTGTCCAAGCCTATTTCGTCCGACCAAATGTAGGCGATTTTGAAAACCTTGCGGAAGATGTTCATAGTGTTAAAGGTTTTTGGAACAATAAAGTAACACGTATACTGCTTGTTGTTGTACTAGCAAACCTGGGTAGCTCACTCGGAACATTTATTGGTGGAGCTGACGTCATTCGTTTGTTTTTCGAAAACTTATAGAGAAATAGATGATGGGGGAATTACATGTATTTGATAGCTGAACATCCGTATGTAAAGGTTCAACGGGAAGTAAACAGCGTGGAACAAGTAAACATTGAACATGAACGTGTCATCTATTTGTATAACGATAGGATTGTCACCCAGCACCGCGTATTTTCTATTGAGGATGTACTTGATTTATCATACCGGGCGATTGGTGGTGAGGGAGGTCTGCTCTATTTACACACAACCGGAGGCCTATACACTTATACAGTGAAAACATCACCGCAGAAGTTTATTAATGCGTTTAAGGATTATTGGAAAAAATAATACGTTTTGGTAGTAAAAAGGATCCCTCGCAGCTAATTGCGCAGGGATCTTTTTAGTAGAATAGAAACGCATAGAGTTGTACGAACTTAAATGAATTCTGGTTTACTTCGCTGTTAACTTTCAGCTAATTTATCTGCAAATGCCTTCACATAAGGTGGTAAATCTGGTGGGCGGCGGCTTGATACGATGTGACCGTCAACGACAACGGGCTCGTCACTCCAATTAGCCCCGGCGTTAGTCATGTCATCTTTGATTCCAGGAGTGCTCGTAACGTTTTTCCCTTTTAAAATATCCGCTGAAATGAGTACCCAACCAGCGTGACAGATTTGACCAATTGGCTTTTTTGCTTCATCCATTTCCCGGACAAATTCCAGAACTTCAGGATAGCGGCGTAATTTATCTGGAGCCCATCCACCAGGAACAAGGATTGCATCATAGTCAGCAGCTTTTATATCCGTGAAAGCATATGCTGATTCAGCTGGTACACCATATTTTCCAACGTACGTTTTGTTTGCTTCTTTACCAACTAAATGGACTTTTGCGCCTTCTTCTTGCAGTCGTAGAACTGGATACCAAAGTTCTAGATCTTCAAAGTCATGTTCCACAAGTGCAATCACTTTTTTATTCTTAAGTCGCATGTAAATCCCCCCATACTATAATATTTCAAGTGTATCAGAGGTTAGATATAATTTCGATTTTCGTGTAATTAATGCTTCTATCCAATTTTAATAGTCATTACTTGAAGAAAAAAGCTTGTCCGATCTACTTACGAAAAAAACTAGTGGGTATCATGATGGATGCCCATGCATACGATATATAAACCCTGACATAGATGGAGGGAATATTGATGGATATTTTAAATAAGGTAAAGGGCTATAGGGAAGAAGAAAGAAGGCTTATGTGGGAAGGAACATTTGAAGAATATTTAGAGATAGTGAAGCAAAGGCCTGAGGTTGCCCAGACAGCACATTCACGCGTTTACAATATGATTAAAAGTTCTGGTTTGAAAGAACGAGACGGTAGAAAAATGTATCAGTTTTTTGGGGAAGGAATTTTTGGATTAGAGGATGCAATTGAGCGATTGGTCGAGGAATATTTTCATCCTGCTGCAAAGAGGCTCGATGTTCGGAAACGAATTTTATTATTAATGGGCCCTGTTAGTGGTGGTAAATCCACGCTTGTGACCATGATAAAGCGCGGTCTCGAACAATATTCTAGGACAGATGAAGGTGCAGTCTATGCAATTAAAGGCTGTCCGATGCATGAGGATCCACTTCATTTTATTCCAAGCCATTTACGTGAGGACTTTTTTGAAGAGTATGGGATTCGTATTGAGGGGAGCTTGTCGCCTCTGAATCAGCTGCGGCTTGACCAGGATTATGATGGTCGAATGGAAGATGTATTGGTTGAACGAATCTTTTTCTCTGAAGATAAACGTGTTGGCATCGGCACATTTAGTCCTTCAGACCCGAAATCACAGGATATCGCTGATTTAACAGGAAGTATTGACTTTTCAACGATTGCGGAGTATGGATCTGAATCAGACCCTAGAGCATATCGCTTTGATGGTGAATTGAATAAAGCTAACCGAGGAATGATGGAATTTCAGGAAATCTTGAAATGTGATGAGAAGTTTCTATGGCATCTATTATCTTTGACGCAGGAAGGCAATTTTAAAGCAGGTAGATTTGCTTTAATTTCAGCCGATGAACTTATTATCGCGCACACGAACGAAGCGGAGTACCGTTCGTTTATTTCGAATAAAAAGAATGAAGCACTTCATTCACGTATTATTGTCATGCCAATTCCGTACAATTTACGAGTAAGTCAGGAAGAACGGATTTATGAAAAAATGATTAACGAAAGTGATATGGCACATGTTCATATTGCGCCACATGCACTTAGGGTTGCAGCTATATTTTCCATATTGACAAGGTTGAAGGGTTCCAAAAAGCAAGGGGTAGACCTTGTGAAGAAAATGCGCCTTTATGATGGAGAAAATGTTGAAGGCTTTAACCAAGTGGATGTAGAAGAATTAAAGAGAGAGTATACGGAAGAAGGAATGGAGGGAATTGATCCGCGGTATGTGATCAACCGAATTTCGTCAACAATCATTCGTAAGGAAGTACCTGCAATTAATGCCTTGGATGTGTTGCGCTCATTGAAAGACGGACTTGACCAGCATGCATCGATCTCACAGGAGGATCGAGAAGACTTTATGAATTATATTGCTGTGGCAAGAAAAGAATACGATGAAATTGCCAAGAAAGAAGTTCAAAAGGCATTCGTATATTCGTATGAAGAGTCTGCTAAAACGTTGATGAACAATTACCTTGATAATGTGGAAGCATATTGTAATAAAAATAGATTGCGAGATCCGCTAACAGGAGAAGAAATGAATCCAGACGAAAAGCTTATGCGTTCGATTGAGGAACAAATTGGTATTTCGGAAAATGCAAAAAAAGGTTTCCGAGAAGAAATTCTCATTCGTATTTCTGCCTATGCGAGGAAAGGGAAGCGCTTTGACTATACGTCACATGAGCGTCTACGTGAAGCGATTCAAAAGAAACTATTTGCTGATTTAAAGGATGTTGTTAAAATTACGACCTCATCACAAACGCCAGATGAATCCCAGCTTAAAAAGGTTAACGAAGTGATTGCACGGTTAATTGATGAACATGGCTATAACTCCATATCTGCTAACGAATTATTGCGTTACGTAGGAAGCTTGCTTAATAGATAACTAGAGAACCTTGGAAAATAACAAGACTGATCATATTGATGTCTTGTTATTTTTTTACCCAAAAATCGAAAAACCGACAACAACTTGTTTGTAGTTGCATAAGCTAAAAAAAGAATAGATAGGAGAGGATATGGTGCAAGAAGAGAGTAAAGGTAGTTTTGTCGTATCCCAGGAAAATTGGTCCCTCCATCGTAAAGGTTTACAAGATCAGCAACGTCATATGGATAAAGTGAAAGATGCTATTAAAAATAATTTGCCAGATCTTGTTAGTGAAGAAAGAATTATCATGTCAAATGGTCGAGATGTTATCAAAATACCAATTCGATCCCTAGATGAATATAAAATACGCTATAACTATGATAAATCAAAGCATGTTGGTCAAGGGAACGGTGATAGTAAAGTTGGTGATGTTGTTGCACGTGAACCGGGTGGTGATGGGAAAGATGGTGCTGGAAATGGAAAACAAGCTGGAGATAAAGCCGGCACCGATTACTATGAAGCAGAGGTCTCACTTGCTGAGTTAGAAGAAGCCCTTTTCAACGAACTGGAACTCCCAAATTTAAAACAGAAAGAACAAGCTGAAATCATAAATGAAAAAGTTGAATTTAATGATGTCCGTAAAAAAGGACTTATGGGCAATGTGGATAAAAAGCGAACCATTTTAACAGCATTGAAACGTAATTCAAGAGAAGGAAAACCAGGAATCACGCCAATTTACAATGATGACCTACGTTTCAAAACGTGGAATAATGTAACAAAACCTGAATCAAAAGCAGTCGTGCTTGCAATGATGGACACAAGTGGATCAATGGGAACATTTGAGAAGTATATGTCTAGGAGCTTCTTTTTCTGGATGACGAGGTTCTTACGCTCAAAATATGAAACAGTAGATATTGAATTTATTGCTCATCATACGGAAGCAAAAGTAGTAACAGAAGAGGCCTTTTTTTCAAAAGGGGAAAGCGGTGGAACGATTTGTTCCTCAGCTTACACAAAGGCGCTTGAGCTAATTGACGAAAAGTACAATCCTTCACGCTTTAATATTTATCCGTTTCACCTATCAGATGGTGACAACATTGCATCTGATAACGCGAGGTGTATGAAGCTAGTTAAAGAGATGATGGAGGTTTCCAATATGTTTGGTTATGGCGAAATTAATGAACGAAGCCGTAACACAACATTAATGAACGCATTTAAAGCATTTGACAATCCGAAATTCCGTCACTACATCCTAAAGGAAAAACAAGACGTGTATCATGCAATGAAGAGTTTTTTCAGAAAAGAAGAGGCTACCGTTTAATTAGGAAGGGCATTCCCGGGTGGGGTGCCCTTTTGAAGTAGTTAATAGAGCGCAAAAGGTTACTGATGTAAAGGAATCTTATTTATCTGCAAGCTCAATCATGTATGCTGCTCGTTCATTTTTCAACGTGAAATGAGATCCATTAAATTGATAGGTTGTTGTGTCTTCGAGAGGTATTTCATATGACGGTAATGGGAGCTGTTCAAGTTTATTATCAGCGTTTTCTATCTTTCCCGTGCCGTTTAAATGTAGTGCATACTTAGCTACATAGTCGTCTATCGTTTCTGTATGTTCAATGTATGAAACTTTCTCTAATGTCATTAACGTCTCGTCATTATCCTCAATCTCTTGTTTTAAAATTTTAATATTTTTTCCAGTCCATTTACTCAAAGACTCGTTAAATTCCTCAATCGATATAGAATCTTGTTCCATGATAATCACCTCTATCGTATAGACTTTCCTTGATTTACAAAATGATGCAGGAATCATGTCGTAGTACGTGAAAAATATTTATTGACTATTTGGCAAATTAATGTAATATATGTATAAATCCACTGCTTCATTAATGATCCCTTCGTAAAGCTCTCTTAGACTCCTTTTTGAACCAATAAAACAGGACCTCTTAACTGTACAATAAAATTCCAATCCTAATTACAACCAATTTTAAATTTAAAGGAGAGAACCTCAAGTGGCATCTACTTATTCTGCGATAAAATGTCCTAACTGTAGTCGGACCGCAATTGAAGATGATTACTATAAAACGGGAGAACTATTCATTTGCTGTGATCGTTGTGGGTACAATTATTCAAAAGTTATTGAACATGAAACAATGGAGACAATAAATTATAAAGAAGAAATAATCGGTGGACATGGCGTCTTTATGGTAATTAAAAAAAGCAGCGGACGCGAATTAATTCTATTGGATGGTGAACTAAACGCCAATCAAATTGAAGAGTTCACAAAAGTATTCTTGGAAAGTGAAGTCGAGCAAGAGAATAGCTATCTAATTTACTTTGAAGGTGGAGCTTTCACAATTTTATTAGGTAACCCGCCTGAAGGTTTTCTTTTGCCTTTTGAAGAATCTCAAGAAAAAGAAATTAAAGAAACGATCTACTTCTCGGTGTAACCCCTAGAAAAAAGGATAATGATCTAAGAGATAGGATTAATACTAATGAGGTTAGTGGATTACCTTTTAGTAGAACAAAAATATTCTAAATTGTTGAATTCATACTCCGCGCGTGCAACACTACAAAAAATATATCAAAAAACACCATCGACAGCCTTTTACGAGAAATTCATCGTTCATTATTTCCCTCTTGTTTCATAAGCTATAAAAAGTACACTTGGAGGGATTACATTGACAGAAATGAAGGCACTCCAAAACGCGATTGATGAAATTACGGATATTGCGTCTGGATTTGGACTTGATTTTTTTCCGATGCGTTATGAAATTTGTCCTGCAGATATTATTTATACATTTGGAGCATATGGCATGCCTACGCGGTTTACCCATTGGAGCTTTGGTAAACAGTTTCATAAAATGAAGCTACAATATGACCTTGGATTAAGTCAAATATATGAGCTGGTCATTAATTCCGATCCTTGCTATGCATTTTTACTTAATACCAATAGTTTGATTCAAAATAAACTCATTGTTGCGCATGTACTTGCCCATTGTGATTTTTTCAAAAATAATGTTCGCTTCTCCAATACTAGAAGAGATATGGTGGAGAGTATGACAGCAACTGCAGAGCGTATTGCTGACTATGAGATGTTGTATGGGAAGGATGAGGTAGAAAAGTTCTTAGACGCTATTCTATCGATTCAGGAGCACATTGATCCATCAATTGTAAGACCAAAGTTAAATGTGAATGACGTTGAGGCGGATGATAAGAAAGAACAGGCGCAACCAGTAACTCCTTATGATGATTTATGGAGTTTGGATAAAAATCCATCATCTGACAATAAGCCATCAACAGATAAACAAAAGAAAAAATTTCCCCCGAAGCCAGAAAAAGATATTTTACTTTTCATTGAGGAAAATAGTCGCGAATTAGCAGATTGGCAACGTGACATTTTAACGATGATGCGCGAAGAAATGCAATATTTCTGGCCACAGCTTGAGACGAAAATCATGAATGAAGGCTGGGCATCTTATTGGCATCAACGGATCCTAAGGGAATTGGATCTAACGTCTGACGAAGCGGTTGAATTTGCGTCGTTGAACGCAAGTGTTGTGCAGCCTTCCAAACAACAAATTAATCCTTATTACCTTGGCTTAAAAATTTATGAGGACATTGAAGAACGATACAACAATCCTACGAAAGAGATGCAGGAATTAGGCGTTGAACTCAATTCAGGTAGGGAAAAGATGTTTGAAGTTCGGGAAATCGAATCTGATATTTCATTCATCAGAAATTATTTAACCAAGGATTTAGTTAAGCAAGAAGATATGTATTTATTCGAGAAACAAGGTCGTGATTATAAAATTACGGATAAGGATTATGAGCAAGTAAGAGATCAGCTGATACACATGCGGGTGAATGGAGGCTTCCCGTTTCTAAGCGTGGAAGATGGAGACTACATGCGAAACGGAGAGCTGTATTTGGTGCATAGCTATGAGGGCACCGAGTTGAATCTTCCGTACTTGGAAAATGTGCTCCCATATATCTATCAATTGTGGGGTCGAAATGTTCACATGGAAACGTATGTGGAGGATAAGAAGGTCAAATATGCGTATGATGGAAAAAGGGTGCAGCGGCATTATTTGTAGAGGTTATCGTATTTAAATACGAAGGGCAGGGAGATAAAGAATGATATCTCCCTGCTCTTTTGTATTCTCCTTCCTTTATTCAACTCGGCCATAAAATACCTTCTGAATAGTTCACCCTATTAAAAGGCATTATATAAAAAGCTGAAGTTAGAATTTTGCATTACGGGAGGAAGTTATGGCAAAAAATGAATATTAGCTTACTGTTTGATTACTTACTGCTTCCAACAATAGGTGTTTTATATAACCAGGTATCCTACCGTTCGAAGACATTAATGGCGTTATCAAAAGCACTTTTCTTTAGCGTACCGATGACAGTCTTTGAGTGTTTTTTGGAAAGATCATATGGAAAAAGTGGAAATGGCATTATACGTTGATTTCTTTAACTAGTTTTTTGTGGATAGAGAGGGGTTTTATTGCGGTTGTAAGAAAAATTCTAATTCACAAGCTCAATCAAAATAGGAGGTTACATTATGAATGAAGAAAAGAAAATTCATTTAACATCATCAGAAATTGCTTCTCTATGGACTGCTTATATGAATGACAGTATGTCTAAATGTATATTAAGTTTTATGCTAAAGTATATTGATGACCCAGACATAAAGCCTGCTGTGCAGTCAGCATATAATATTTCATCAGATCATTTAGATCAATTACTCACTCTTTTTGAAAAGGAAAAATACGCCGTTCCAAATGGATTTACCGAAGAAGACGTAAACATGAACGCTCCATGGCTTTTCTCTGATACGTTTTGTTTATCGTATATAAATCACATGGCAAAAGTAGGAATGTTAGGATATGGTGGGTTTGTCGCTATGAGCGCCAAAGAAGAAATAAGAAATTATTTTATACAGGGTTTAACAGAAACAGCTACTCTCTTTAATGAATCGAGTGAAATAGCTCTTTCAAAAGGAATAAATGCCAGACATCCTTATATTGAAGTTCCTAAAGAAGCGGATTATGTGGACAGCAAAAAATATATGAGTGGCTTAAATCCATTTAGCAATAAACGACCACTAAACGCCGTTGAGATCTCTCATTTGTATATGAATGTACTGACAAACGAAATGGGAGCGAAATTGTGTCTTAGTTTTGCTCAAACTTCCCCAACTAAAGAAGTACAAGATTTTATGCTACGAGGAAAAGAAATTTCACAAAAGCACACTAAGATCTTTGCTTCTACACTGTTGGAAGATGACATTCAAGCGCCACATACCCCTGATGTAAGTATAAGTTACTCGACAACACAGACGTTCTCAGATAAATTGCTTATGTTTCATATCTCACTTATAAGTGCATCTGGAATAGGAAATTATGCCACTGCTGCGGCTGCCAGTCAACGTACTGATTTAACGGTCAACTATGAACGGTTATCGTTAGAAGTTGCGCGACTTGCAAAAAGTGGAGCGGATATCATGATTAAACATAATTGGCTTGAGCAACCACCAGGAAAAAAGGATCGAGAAAAGTTAGCCAAGAATAAACAAAAAAGCTGAACGTAATTGTTCAGTTTTTTTGTTAGGTAATTCTAGATGCCTTCCATACCACGTTAAATAGAATGATCATAATTTGTCACCGTTTGATTTACCGACTATTCCTGCACCAACTAAATTTATAAGTAGTAAATAAAATGGATAAAAAATAACTGCACCCATAATTATAAGACCAACCCCAGGATTAGGCTCATTTGCTGGATTAGTGATAGGGAATAAAGAAGCAAATAGATAAATAAAAAGAATGAAATACGGAAACCAAAGAATAATGGACCAAAAGATAGCTTTTCGGTTTTCCAACCATTTTCTTCTTACGTTGATGAATAAAGTTGTAGAA
This sequence comes from Virgibacillus necropolis, assembly GCF_002224365.1. Lineage (GTDB taxonomy): Bacteria > Bacillota > Bacilli > Bacillales > Amphibacillaceae > Virgibacillus_F > Virgibacillus_F necropolis. Next base: position 416,778 of record NZ_CP022437.1, read on the forward strand.
AGTATAAATCCAATAATATAAATAGCGACACCAACGTTGGTGACAAAACCCAGCTCCCATCCAGTTATTTCACTAATACGATATACGTTTAACATAAGCTCGCTTGCGATAAAAAATATAAAACCATAAAGAGCACTAATGGCATTTAATTTCAAAAAAAACTTCATTTTAAAACCCCTATGATTGATTTGATTATTCTTTAATAACGATAACATGAGGATACAAACAATTCTGTAAATAATTGTTACAATTTTATTAAAAATTGAAATTTGTATAGACAATTCCCTTTAGCATGGTAAAATTATTACTAAGTATATTTACGGGGAGATAGTCATATGAAGCTATGGATTAGAAAAATATCCGTTATTCTGATTACATTTATGACGCTTGGAGTATATATTCCGCCAACTTATTTAAATACCAATGCTGAGGAAACGAATGAAGCTGTTTCTTCGGAAGCGGATGTTATCATCCCAGTTGCAGAAATTAACGAAGAAGAAATAATAGAAGATGAACCTGATGATTTTATAAGTTTATTAACTAAACAAGCTAAGGAACAAACCATGACCAAATTAGGGCCAAAAATTGTTCAACAAGTGGATGATGAATTCACGAGTGTTATTTTACCCGAAATGGAAAAAGTACTTAATAACATAGTAGAAAAAGCAGAAGAAAGCTCCCCTTATCTCGCAATTACAGAGGAACCAGCACATGGATATGGAGAAAAGATATTTAACATATATGATTACCAAACAAAGAAAGATATTGTTAGATTTGATGTTAGGCGCGAAAAACGGCCACTTGAGGGATATTGGTTCAATTTTCACTATCACGTAAGTTCCGATGATTTTGAAGAACACCATCCGCTTGGGGAAATTTATTGGGACAAAAATATTCCGCCAAAATGGATGTCATAATAAACAAGCAGCCTAGCTTCTACACTGGGCTGCTTGTTTATTTACACTAATAATGCGTGTTCAAAAAATTGCCAAATTAGAAACAAGAAGTTCGAGGCGGCGTAGCCTTGAGGACCGGAATGTAGGCTATTCCTACATGAGACTGGAAAGGCAAGCCAACGAAGAAATTCGCCGTTTATCATTTGGTGACTTTTTAAACAACCTCTAATAGGAAATTTTTAGTGGATATCAGTATAAGTCTATAAGTATCAATTGGCTATTTCGTCAGTTTAGTTAAGATCTAACACATCCATGCCAATTTCAGCAAGTTTGATTTGTCCTTCAACTGTAGGATGGATGTCACCTGGAAGTACATAAGTTGATTGATTCTGACCAAATGCAGAATAGGCATCCGCCAAAAGAACATTGCCATATTGACTATTATACAAAGTTGTTAAATCTTTAAAACGACTGTTTATAGTAGGTAGAATTGCTGAACCGAATGTATATAAAGGATCATCTAATTGAAAAGGATTGTAAACATTGTATACCACGATTGGCGCATCGGTAAGTGAGCGAGTTACCTCGATAATTCCACCAACGTTTGCAAACAGGTTACTTTTCTGTATTTCTTGTTGCAACAATTGCATAAACAGAAGTGAGTTTCCATTACTCGCTGCTTGAGCGGCTCTTAATGCCTGCAAAAGATCGTTATTTCCAATGTTTAAAACAATATAATCAGCATGTCTAACCGCTTGACGATACTTTTGATCTGTTTTCAAAGCAGTCAACATTTGGTGTGTTTGCCAGCCTGGAACACCAAGGTTGCGTACACGTAAATCACTATCATTCCCAATTAAATAAGGATAAGCAGATTTTGCAGGATGATGGTTATGTTGACCCAAGTTGTAGCCGAATGGGATAGAATCGCCTAAAGCAACTAAAGATTGCTTTCCATTATCACTTTTTGCGAAAGCAATATTAGAAAATAACAGACTTATTATTAAAAGCAATGCTAACGATTTGAGGACTTTTTTCAATAAAAACACTCCCTTTTTTAAGACCTTGTCTATAGTATAGGTAATTTAAACAGAATAAGTCTGTCGAATTTCCGGAGTGAAAAAATTCAAGAATATTTTAGTAGTGGAAAATACTTTTAGATGCTATCACATACATGATATGTTAACGTGTGGAGTGAGTAACTAAATAGAAAAGAAATGAGAGATTTAAATGCCTACATACAACAAATTAATCCGTGATAAAATTCCAGCAATCATCAAAATGACGGGAAAGAATGCTAACACTACTATTTTGTCTGACGATGATTATGTAAAGGAACTAAAAAAGAAAACGAAAGAAGAATTACAAGAGTATTTAGAAGCGGATAATGACCAAGATGCTCTAGAGGAACTAGCTGATTTATTAGAGTTGATTCATTCCCTAGCTACTGTGCATGGTAGCGGGATTAAAGAAGTAGAAAAGATTCGTGAACAAAAAGCGGATCAACGTGGTGGGTTTAAAGAAAAAGTGTTTTTGACTGATGTGGAATAGGTTTTCGTAAAAGACTAATAGCTCAAAATAAAAGGAACAAACCGGAAAAGAATGATTCTCCCCGGTTTGTCCCTTTTATAAATTTCCAGTTATAATGAGGTATTCTCCTCTTTGTAATCCTTTGCAGGCCCACGTCTCTTAGCCAACACAATAGACACAATCACAATCAACGCCATCACACCCCAGAAAGTAGCCTTCCACCATATACTATGGGTAAATGATTCTGTGATTAATCCTAATTTCACATCTGGGTGGGCTAGTGTATGCACGGCCAATTTTATACCGACCCATGCAACGATCATGAATGCTGCTTTTTCTAATACAGGGTACTTTTTCATGAACTTGACGACATATGTTGCGGCAACACGAATTAATGCAAGACCGATTATCATACCTATGAATACTACAATGAATTTACCTCCATCCATTCCACCAAACATTGGTAATGGTGTAGATGGAAGAGCGACAGCAATTGCGACAGCTGCTAGTATGGAGTCAATCGCAAATGCAATATCTGTTAGTTCTACTTTTAGGATAGCTTTCCATAAGCTTTGATCTCCATCGATTTCCGAACCTGAACCCTTTTTGTCTTCTTTTTTGTTTTTAACGAGGCTTTTTACACCTAAGTATATTAAGTATGCAGCTCCAATTGCTTGAACTTGCCATATATTAACAACAAAGGATATAGCGAATAATGCAGCAAAACGAAAAACGAATGCTCCTACTATGCCATAAAATAGTGCCTTTTTACGTTTTTTTTCTGGTAAGTTTTTAACGATTACCCCCATTACAAGGGCATTATCTGCAGATAACAATCCTTCTAGGGCAATGATAACAAGCAATGCCCAGCCATATTCAAGCCATAATTCCATCAATAGTCACCTTTCTTTCGGAGATTGATATTTTTTCCCCGTTTTAAATAAGAATAAACGTAAAGCCGAGGTGTTAAAATGATACAATGATAATAGTAAGACTATTATGGTAATTTGGTGCGCTATGATATTTTTAGATTAAGTGGATTTGTAGTTAACTGAGAGGGTGGGCAGAACTAAAGGAAATACTTAAGAAAAGGCTGTTTTCGTGTAGTTGCTCATACATCGAAGTTGATATAGACTACGACGTAAGTGCTGGTTGATTTCCGCTGCGGGCAGTCGCGCACCTTAGGGCGGCTGGTGAGCCTCCTCGTGCTCCGCACTGCGGGGTCTCACCTATGCCTATCCTCCCGCAGGAGTCGACTGCCCTCCGCTCCAATCAACTGCCATAAATTGAAGGCTATTTTATAATAAAAGCAACCAGTGATAAAGTAAATTGAAATTTTTAAGCACAAACCCAGTGAAGGAAATCCACTGAGACTCCTGTGGGAAAGCGAAGACGATGAGACCCCACAGAGAGCGTTCTTTGTGATCGAGGAGGCTCATCGCGAGCCCACGGAAAGCGAAGTGGATTTCCGGAACGATTACCAACCACCAAAACCAGCAATTACGTCGCATTATATATCTTTTGCGTCAACAACAATCTTTTAGAAAACAGCCTAAGAAAAAGACTAACAGGGGGAACACGTATGTCAATCGAAGCTATTTTTACCACAATACCTAGGTTAGTGACGGAACAATACATGTTAAGAGGGTTAACGATAGATGATGCAGCAGAATTATTTACTTTCGTCAGTGACAAGGAAACGATGAAGTTTGTTACGCCGCATCCAGTTCAGACAGAAGCTGAGATGCGAGAGATAATCTATATGCAGCTGGAACGCTATAATGATCGAAGGGAAATTCCATGGGTAATCGTGAATAATAAGAATGGTGAAATTGTTGGCCAATTTCATTTTCATAAATTAAATTTGTGGCATAAGAAGGCCGATATAGGTGCTATCATTCGTAAGGAATATCAAAATAATGGTGTAATGACTGAAATTCTTCGGCAGGTTCTCGCTTTTGGCTTTGAAACTCTTGGGTTAAATCGCATAGTTGGCGATACTTTTGCTGGTAATAATGGATCAAAAAAGATTTTGAATAAGTATGGCTTCACGAAAGAAGGCGTGCTTAGGCAGACGGATTTTGACGGGGAGAAATATCATGATACGGTCGTTTATTCGATAATGAAGTCGGAATATATAAGATGAATGTTTTCCAATGTGGGTCGGTTTGCTAATGTATCAAATCATATAGTAAAATGTAGGTAGTAGTATAGTAGGAATTCATTTTCGGTGATGAAAGGGAAGCCCTTCAATGTCTCATAGAAAACTTAGGCAGAGTATGGAAAACTTACAAAAAGCAATTCGACGATTAGAAGATGCTTTAAATGAGGACGAGATAAATAGTTTATATATTGATGGAACGATACAGCGTTTTGAATTTACATTTGAATTATACTGGAAAACGCTAAAAAGGTTGCTGGAAGAAGAAGGTATCGAACCCAAAACCCCCAGAGATACTTTGAAGCGGGCTTATGCGATTGGTTGGTTAGAAAATGAAGAATCTTGGTTACAAATGCTGCGAGATAGGAATGAAACTTCTTATGTATATGATGAGGAAAAGGCAAAGCGGATATATAAACATATTGCTGGATACTTCCCGGAAATGAAGGCGACGTTTAACGTATTAAAAGAAAAATATAAAGATAGCGAAAATGAAGTACCAAATGATTGAGCAAAGACTTGAGAAACAGTTAATTACTATCGGTTTAAGAGTGGATAAAGTGGAAAAGATTATTCTCTTCGGGTCAAGAGCGGTTGGGGATCATAAGAAAAGATCTGATATTGATTTGGCCTTTGTCGCTCCCGATATGGCAAGAAGGGAATGGATTGATTTAACTTTTACTATCGAGGATGAGCTGGATACGTTGCTTTTATTAGACATTGTTAAACTGGAAGATGAAGATGTTTCCTTGCAATTTAAGAAGGAGATTATCAAGAATGGGAAGGTTCTTTATAGCAAATTAGAAGACTAAAACAAGGGTTAATTACCCTTGTTTTAAATTTCTATGATTGATCCTCATTTGTCCAAACTGTTTCTTCATCGCTAATAGGACATGCTGGAAAATCCTCATTTCTGTTTAACTTTGCTTTTTTCCCTGATTGACATATATATTCTCCATCTTCTGGTACTCCTTGACCAGTTCTATATTCACGATCCTCCTTATCTGCCATTCTTTACACCTCCAATTTTAACTTCAACTTCAATGCTTATCGTTTCCAAATAACAGTTTTTCACTCTTCCATTATATTTTCTTTCATTTAATTCCTGGAATGGGAAATGCTAAGTAATAGCAATTTACAATTTCACTTCAGGAAGGAAGTATACAACATGAAGAAAAGTTTATTTTTAGTACTTACACTAGTGTTAACACTAGGGATTAGCACTCCTGTAGGATTTGCGTCCGTTGATGATGGGAATGTAGGAAAATCCGAGCAAGGTCACAGCATGATTAATGATAAGGACAGGAAGAAGCCTGGTTTTTACAAAGATGAAGCAATGATCAAGATTCAAGCTATAGAACTAGGAATCGAAACAGAGGGTAAAGATCTCCAAGTATTAGCAGAAGAAGTAACTGAAGCGAGAATAAAAAAAGCTGCAGATGAATTAAGTATTGAGACAGAAGGAAAAACGACTCAAGAGCTTGCAAAAGAAGTGCACCATGCAAGGATAATGGAAAAGGCTAAAGAGCTAGGCATTAAGATAGAAGGTAAAGATCCAAAGGTGTTGGCAAAAGAAGTCTATGAGGCAATGTTGAAGCAACAGGCGGATGAATTAGGAATCACAGCAAAAGGGAAAGAATTTAAGGAATTAAGGAAAGAAGTGTTTGTAAGGCTAATCAAGAACCAAGCTGAAGAATTAGGTATTAATACGAAAGGCAAAGATACGTATACCTTAGTGGATGAAATTCATGAAAAGAAAATTTTCCAGTCTGCAGAAAAATTAGGAATTGATACGAAGAATAAAAATAAAAACGAATTATTTGAAGAGATAATTACAAATCATTATGAGAAAGCAAAAGAACTAAAGCTCTTCCCGTTTGAAGACAAAAAAGATAAAATGTATCTTGGTTATCATCATAGTAATAAAAAATAATAAGTAGCCTTGGCAAACGCCAAGGCTACTTATTTTTCTATCACCGTTATTTGCCTTTTTTGCGTATGGCGATTTTTTTCCCTGCTTCGTCAGGGACGGGTTTATTTTTTTGAGCTTCTGCTAGGGCTGATACTTTTGACTCAATTTGGGATGGGAAAGGTGCGGGACGTCCCTCTTTCATATCCATTCCCATGAGCATTTGCTCGCTTGTTGCCAGACGCTTGCCTTCCCTGTTTTCCATAACGAAAAAGACGTGCAGTCGTTTGGCATCCTGATCAAGTAGTTGTACTGTCACTTGAAGCGGCTCATCTTGGTGAGCTTCTGCCAGGTAGCATAAGTGTGTTTCCAAGGTAAAAATGGAATAGTGTTGTTCATCGCGGAAGCTTTCGTCAATGCCAATCTTGTTCATCAGCTGATCCACGGCAATGCTGAATACACGGGCATATTCGGCATCGTTCATGTGTCCGTTATAGTCAACCCATTCTGGCCGTACGTTCACGCTCATCAGTGTATTGTCTTCAGGGAACATGATGGTTATTCCTCCTTTCTCGTTCAATATCAGTTATTTCAAGACAGTAGTAGAATTCGTTAAATTTTTCCGTTCAGGTTTGCTGCTGGCCAATACTTTTCAAGCAGCTGTTGTAGTTCTATCAGAAAATTGTCGCGTCGTTGTTCAAGTTCTGTAATCGAATGGCCTTCCGTCTGCTGTTCGCATCCTTCAATAACACGTTCTGTCAACTCATCAGTCAATTCTGGCGCAACAAGTTTTGTCCATGGTAATTTCAATGCAGGACCGAATTGTTCCAGCATATGTCTCATACCTTGCTCACCGCCGGCCAAGTGTAGCGTTAAGAAAGGTCCCATTAACGCCCATCGCAGGCCAGGTCCGTAGACGATTGAAGCATCAATTTCTTCTGTTGTAGCAATTCCGTCATTTACAAGGTGTAAGGATTCACGCCAGATCGCTTCCATTAGCCTGTCTGCCACGTGACCTTCAATTTCTTTGGAAATGATGAGTGGCTTCATGTTAACTGACGTATAGAAAGCTTCTGCCTTTTTAATATTCTCAGGAGCTGTAAGTTTGCCTCCCACAAGTTCAACAAGCGGTACGAGGTACACTGGGTTAAACGGATGAGCTACAATAACGCGTTCTGGATGCTCGCAATCTGCTTGTAATGTACTTGGCATGATACCAGAGGTGCTGGACGCAATGATAGCCTCTGGTTTTGCAATACGGTCGATATCTGCTAACAGTTTCCGTTTCAATTCTTCCCGTTCTGGAGCATTTTCCTGAATTAAATCGGCATCTGCTACAGCACTTTCAAGATCCAGCTCAAAATGAAGACGGTCGCGTGTTGCGTCTTCAGCTAGGCCGAGCTTTTCCAGTGCTGGCCAGGCATTGTCTATGGCAGCCCACATTTTTTCTTCAGCATTAGGGGCTGGATCAGTAGCTGTAACCTCATAGCCTTGCGCTAAGAAGCGAGCGATCCAGCCGTTGCCAATAACACCTGTGCCTACGACAGTTACTTTTTGAATGGTATTCTTGATGTCATCCATAATTATTCAGCCTTCCCATGTGGATTTCTTAACCCGAGTTGCTCGCGTGCTTCTTGCGGTGTCATTGGCACGGATCCAAGATGTTCAATGATAGATACAGCTTTTTCAACAAGCTGACCATTCGTTGCAAGAACACCCTTCTTCAAATACAGGTTGTCCTCCAAACCGACACGGACATGTCCGCCAAGAAGAATAGATTGTGCTACCATTGGCATTTGCATGCGTCCGATTCCAAATGCAGCCCAATGGGAGTTTTCTGGAATTTTGTCACGCATATAAAGCATTGTTTCAGCGTCTGCATCTGCCCCCCATGGAATACCGAGACAAAACTGGAACATCGGGTCGCCGTCAATGAGACCTTCATTTATCAGCTGTTTAGCAAAGCGAATTTGTCCAGTGTCGAAGCACTCTAGTTCTGGCTTCACACCACTTTGCTGGATAAGTCGAGCTTGTTCGCGCAACCAATCGGTTGGACTAATGTAAACTTGTTCACCAAAGTTAACACTGCCGCAATCTAGTGTACAAATTTCTGGTAAAAATTTACCAACTGGCTCATGACGTTGTTCGGGAGTCTGGATATCCGTACCTGGTCCACCGGTAGCCGGATCTTCATCACTTGGGATCCAGTCGCCACCGCCTCCAGCTGTGATATTAAGAACTACATCTGTGTCTGACTCACGAACTCTTTCCACGACTTCGCGGAACAGTTCTGGATCATGGCTTAGATCACCAGTTTTTGGGTCACGGACGTGAACATGGGCAATCGTTGCGCCAGCTTTTGCTGCCTCAATTGCTGAATCTGCAATCTCCTTAGGTGTGACGGGAACGTGTGGGCTTTTTTTCGTAGTCGCTCCAGCTCCTGTAACAGCACATGATATAATGATTTTTTTTTGCATGATAATTCCTCCTAGCGTTTTTTCTGTTTAAAATAGGATGTGCTTATGGATGAATAATTATTTATCTGTTTTACTTTCACGTATGGGTACGTGTTCAAATATCTCTCCACTTTCGAAAAACTCAGTTAGCCTGTCAATCCAGTCATAGTAATCCAACCATATTCGCGTTTCTTTCAGCAATTCATTGAGCTTTTCTTCTGTTTGTTCATTTAATGGTTCACTTTTTTCAATATCGGCAAGTTCTCGCTGAAGCTTTTGCTCGAATACTTTGCTTTTATTAATAGCTTTGCGCCAGTTAGATGTAAATAATGATATAAACGTTTGGTAGTAATCACGCTCAACGTTGTACAGGTCTTTACGCACCCCTTTTTCAAATACCTTCTCTGCGATATTGAGGTCTAGCATTTCCCGTACAACCTGGCTCATCCGGGTTTTACTCATCCCGATACTCTCTGACAATTCATCAAGCGTCATCGGTTCTCTATTCATATAAATGGTTCCAAGAACACGCCCTACGGTTATCGATATTCCAAATGTATGCATATTGTCGGCGATTTTATCTACAAATTGTTCTTCAACTTTTATCATTTTGTTGAGCATTTGTTCCTCTTCCATATGCTTCATCCTTTCGACTAGCCTACTTTATATAAAGACAATGTAACACATCTAACTAAAAAATGGAAAACGAGGATAGTAGAGTATTTTATCGTTATCTGTGGCAATTCTAAGTAAAACCCCTTTTGAACTTTATACAATATATATTTTACAAACTTTATGGATTATATGTACAGTAAATAAACTTTTTACTTTATGTTTTTTCCTTTATACTTAATATTGTTAAATTCAGTGTTACTGGAAAAGATAGACGATATGAAAATAATTTGGAGGTGTCTTTCACTTGCTGAAATTCAATCACGTGTCAAAAGTGTACGATGGAGGAAAGAAAGCGGTTGACGGTATGAACCTAGAGGTTGATAAAGGGGAGTTTATTGTTTTTATTGGACCGAGCGGATGTGGAAAAACAACAACCATGAAAATGATTAATCGACTAATCGAGCCTTCGGAGGGAAGTATTCATATTGAAGGAGAAAATATTCTGGAAAAAGATTTGGTGCAGCTTAGACGAGAAATCGGATATGTCATTCAACAAATTGGGCTTTTTCCACATATGACGATCGAGGAAAACATTTCACTTGTTCCGAAGCTATTGAAATGGCCTGAAGATAAACGCCGAAGCCGTGCAGAAGAGTTACTGCAACTGGTAGATATGGAGAAGAGTTATCTAGAACGTTATCCGAATGAGCTTAGTGGCGGACAACAACAACGTATTGGTGTATTGCGTGCACTTGCAGCAGATCCACCCCTCATCTTAATGGACGAGCCATTTGGTGCTCTTGATCCAATAACAAGAGATGCATTACAGGAAGAGTTTAAGAAATTGCAACAATCATTAGGGAAGACCATTGTATTTGTAACACACGATATGGATGAAGCCCTAAAGCTTGCAGACCGAATTGTTATTATGCGTGAAGGTAAGTTAGTGCAGGTTGGCACACCGGATGAAATATTACGAAATCCAGCTGATGATTTTGTGGAAGAGTTTATCGGCAAGGAGCGGTTAGTACAGGCAAGACCAAGCATTCAAACCGTTGAACAGATTATGAGTGCTGATCCTGCAACGGTTTCAGAGGATAAATCTCTATCTGATGCGATTCAAATCATGAAGCAGCGTAGAGTAGATTCACTGCTTGTTGTTGACGAGCGGAATGTGTTAAAGGGTTATATTGATATTGAAATTATTGATCAGAATCGTAAAAAGGCGACGCGGGTTGGGGATGTAATGTCTTCGGAAGTCTATACAGTTAAAGAAGGAACCCTGCTTCGTGATACAGTTCATAAAATATTGAGAAGGGGCATGAAGTATGTGCCAGTTGTTGATGAGGAAAATCGCCTCTTAGGTCTTGTGACTAGAGCAAACCTTGCAGATGTCGTGTATGACTCCATTTGGGGCGAAGAAGACAATCTTAGTACAGTAAATGTATAGGAAGGAGGAAAGGATATGGATCAATTATTACAGTTTTTGGCCGATAACAGCGGTCAATTATTAATCAAAACATGGGAACACTTTTATATTTCGTTGATTTCTGTTCTCCTAGGCGTCATTGTTGCAATTCCGCTTGGGGTGGCACTTACACGTATCCCCAAGGTTGCAGGCTTTGTAATCGGGACAGTCGGAGTCATTCAAACCTTTCCAAGTCTTGCGATCCTCGCCTTTTTTATCCCTATTCTCGGAGTTGGTAAAGTTCCTGCGATTGCCGCATTGTTTTTCTATTCCATGTTACCAATGTTAAGAAACACGTATATAGGTGTTAATAATGTGAATAAAAGTTTGTTAGAGGCCGGAAAAGGCATGGGTATGAGCGGCATGCAACGAATCCGGGATGTTGAATTGCCACTTGCAGTACCAGTTATTATGGCTGGAGTTCGAGTATCAACGGTTTATTTAATTGGTTGGGCGACACTTGCTTCATTTATCGGAGCTGGTGGATTAGGTGACTATATTTTTAACGGAATGAACCTATATCGTCCAGATTTAATTCTAGTAGGGGCTGTTCCTGTTACCTTGTTGGCATTAATCACAGACTTGCTTTTAGGACGTCTTGAGAAGCGAGCAACGCCAAAAGGTCTTAGAGATTCAGAGGAAGCCATTTAGAAAGGGGGATGACGACAAGGTGAATAAAATGACGAAAAAATCGATTATCGCTTTGGCACTAAGTTTATCGTTACTTGGCGGCTGCTCATTGCCAGGGTTGAGTGGACCTGCAGAAAAAACTGTTACAGTTGGTACGTTAGGTACAGCAGAATCAGCAATTATGGGAAACATCGTCAGCCAAATGATTGATCATTATACGGATCTTCAAACAGAGATGATCTCGAACATGGGGTCCTCCACTGTACAACATAAAGCAATGACAGCAGGTGAAGTTGATATCACTGCCACAAGATACACTGGAACGGATCTAGTTGGTGCATTGGGAATGGATGTGGTCAAGGATCCTGATAAGGCTCTTAAAATTGTGAAGAGAGAATTTCAACAACAATTCAATCAGACATGGTTTGATTCCTATGGTTTTGCTAACTCCTATGCTTTTACCGTGACTAGTCAATTGGCTGAAAAGGAAAATTTGAAAACTGTTTCAGACCTAGAGGCACTCGCTTCTGAATTAAGGTTAGGAGTAGACAGTGCTTGGATTCGACGCCCTGGTGTTGGTTATGATTCATTTATTGAAACGTACGGGTTTGAGTTTGGCCGTATTTTTCCGATGAACATTGGCTTGGTGTATAAGGCGGTTGAAAGCGGAGAGATGGACGTTGTACTGGCGTATACCACTGACGGACGCATGGAGGCGTTTGACCTTGTAACATTGGAGGACAATAAGAATTTATTTCCGCCATATGATAGTTCTCCGGTTGCTCGTAATGAAGTGCTTAAGAAGCATCCCGAGCTAAACGACATTCTTCAGAAATTGGCTGGAACCATAAGCACAGAACAAATGCGAGAAATGAACTATCAAGCAAACGTTAAGATGAAAGAGCCAAGGGTTGTTGCTAAAGAATTTTTAGAGAAAAACAATTACTTCGAATAAAAATCAATGGGAGGTGTTATTTTTGGAAACACTTACGGATTTAGGATTGTACTATTCGCAAAATATGGGGTACGTATGGGATCAATTTTTACGTCATTTTCTGATGTCTGCATATGGTGTACTATTTGCAGCAATTGTTGCCATTCCTGTTGGTATCATTATTGCACGTCATGCTAGATTAAGCGCTTGGGTGATTTCACTTACGAACATTATTCAAACGATTCCTGCCCTGGCCATGTTGGCAGTCCTTATGCTAGCTATGGGTCTCGGGGCAAATACAGTTGTCTTTGCTTTGTTTCTATATTCTCTTTTACCCATTCTTAAAAATACGTATACAGGCATTCAGGGTGTTGATAACGCGCTACTTGAATCGGGCCGTGGTATGGGAATGACAAAATTTCAATTGTTGAGGATGGTAGAGTTACCGTTAGCCTTGTCTGTTATTATGGCAGGCCTAAGAACTGCTTTAGTTATTGCGATTGGTATTGCCACGATTGGAACATTTATCGGAGCAGGCGGTTTGGGTGATATTATTATCCGTGGTACAAATGCTACGAATGGTACGGCTATAATTCTGGCTGGAGCAATCCCAACAGCATTGATGGCAGTAATTGCCGATTTTGTAATGGGATGGTTTGAGCGTTTGCTTTCGCCAGTAAAGGTGAAAAGTACGGATAAAACGGAAGCAACCGTTTAGATGGGGACAGTCCCCCATTGCTTTAACGCGTTAACGTGGTGGGGGACTGTCCCCCAAAAAGGAGCGTTCTAAATTGAAAATGTTAGTAGAGAAAAATATTGCTTGCACAATGCGGGACGGCACTGTGCTTTATGCCGATATATACCGCCCTCATGAGGATGGGGAATTTCCCGTATTACTGACTCGTCTTCCTTACAATAAAGATCTGCCCTTTTATTCTCACCGTTATCTTGATACGAACCGGCTCGTCGAAAGTGGTTATGTTGTGATTATTCAAGATGTAAGAGGACGTTTTCATTCTGAAGGGGAGTTTGAGCCATTTCTAAACGAAGCTGAAGATGGTTACGATACAGTTGAATGGGCAGCTAGATTGTCATACTCTTCAGGAAAAGTTGGGATGTTCGGCCTTTCTTATTACGGCTTCACCCAACTGTTGGCGGCAACTGAACGTCCACCGAGTTTACAAGCAATTTTTCCAGCACAGACGTTAAGTGATCTACGAGACGGTAATTTTTACTATCACGGTGCTTACGGTTTGGGAGGATCTGAAACCTGGGTGCTTGAATCAATTGCACCAGATCTTATAAAAAGAAAGTACAAAGATCCAGATTCATATGAACAAGCAATGAAAAAGTTGGCAAAAAGTATTGACCATATTGAAGAATGGTACCGTCATGCACCGATTAAAGATTGGCCACCTATTAAGGAGCTTGGTGTAGCATCGTATTTCTTTGAGCAATTAGAACGTGGATTGGAAGATGAAAATTGGCAGCGATCAAGTATTACAAACAAGTATGATCAGATAAATGTACCAGCATTTCATCTGGGAGGCTGGTATGATAGTTTGCTTGGGTCCACGATTGACAATTATATGGGAATGAAAGCGAACGCGGATGGATCTGGGGCTAGGGAACATCAGAAATTTATTATTGGTCCCTGGGCTCACGGGAATTTCGGTTCAGTGATTGGAGAACGTAAATTTGGTTCACACGCAGCAGAAGATTGGATCGACCATAAAGAAGATCTCACAAATCTTCATCTGCGTTGGTTTGATTATTGGTTGAAAGGTAAAGATACGCATATTGGTGAAGAAGCACCAGTTAAAATCTTTATAATGGGGATAAATCAGTGGCGCGATGAACAAGATTGGCCACTTGCACGTACAAACTATGTACCCTATTATTTGCATAGTGAAGGCGGGGCCAATACAGGCGGTGGTGACGGAAAGCTGTCTATGGTAAAACCAGATAAGGAACCAACAGACCATTTTGTTTATGACCCTGAAAATCCAGTACCTACTTGCGGAGGAGGTACATTACACGACAGTGTTAATGTAACTGGACCACGAGATCAAAGAAAAATTGAGGAAAGAGAAGATGTTTTAGTTTACACGTCTGAACCGTTGAAACAGCCAGTTGAAGTTACGGGACCTGTAAAAGTCAAGCTCTGGGCGGCAACAGATGCGAAAGATACTGATTTCACCGCAAAATTAATCGATGTTTTGCCAAATGGAACAGCCTATAATTTAACAGATGGCATTGTTCGTGCAAGGTATCGGAATGGTTACAAACCTGAAGCAGATTTGAACGGGGAAGTCGTTCAGTATGAAATTGACTTGTGGGCAACGAGCAACGTATTTCTTGCAGGTCATCAGATTAGGATTGAAATATCATCCAGTAATTTTCCGCGCTTCGATGCTAATCTGAATACAGGTAAAACCATGTTGAATAGTGCTGAATCGAAGACTGCTAATCAAACAATCTACCATAGTGAAAAGTATCCATCACATGTCATTCTTCCAGTTGTATAATGTGGAAGAACAACATAGCGAGATTTATTTTTAATAATAATGACAAAAGGTCATCCTGTGTTCAACTAATCTGAACACGGGATGACCTTTCACTTTTCAACCGCTCCCAATTCTTTTCCAAGTGTCAAAATTGATTGGTTGATCCGCCATACATAATAGAGGTGATGGATTAAATCGCGGTGAGACTTTATTCTGCTTGGGGCAAGGCGTTCGATTTGTTCACGTTCTTCCTTAAGGTTGTAAATAATACCGGTCCTTTCAGTTCCTTTAATAAGCTTGCGTAGGGTTATGATGTTATGCTCGGTTTTTTTCTCAATTTCTATAAAAGTTTCTTTTATTTCCGCTGATAATTCAAAATTACCGCGATAGGAGGATGCGACCAAGTGCTTAGCGTAATAATTTATTGCAGTTAATATAGTTATTCTACGAGATATATTCGCGCGGACAATTGTTTCATGACGATTAAGTATTGGCTTGGCCTCATCCTCAATGACTTGAAGCTTTTCATCCATTAAAAAGGCATTATGTGCGAGTCCCTTAACACTTACCTCTTCTCTAAAACTCCTCAGATAGTCCATCACGTATGGTTCAAGCTCTTCCAAAAATTCACCAAAGGTATCAGCAACTTTATCCGTTGTCTTTTTTGGGAAAATCACCGATGATACAAGTAATGCAATAAGCGCACCAGCTATCGTATCCATGACCCGAGCACCGATTAACTGGATGGTAATGCCACCCAGCAATAAATCATACATGAACGCAAGAAGCATGGTAATAAACATACTCATGATAGTGTACGAAACGGTTACCATGTAAAACGCCAGAAAGACAACAATGAACAGCAAGGTTAATTCAATGGCCGAGTGGCCGGAAATCAATTTTGCCAGTCCAAACCCAAGCACTGCACCGATAATTGAACCAAGAGAACGCTCGAATCCTTTTTTATAGGTCCGTCCAACAGACTGCGTGCCAAGTAATACGACAAATGCTGTAAGAATTACCCAGTATGGTCGATTAGGTGAGATAAATCCACCGACAATTATTGAAATAATCCCTGCGACTAGGGCCTGTACTGACTTTTTAGTCGATTGGTTAAACTTATCCTCGTTATCATTGTCATCATCATCGTTTATATCAGCTTCCTCATGAGCAACTAAACTGGCTGCACCCTTATGTAGGGCTTGTTGCATGGAAAATCCGCTTTCGATAACATGATTGGCAATGGATTCAATTCGCCGGATAAGAAATACCCATCCTTTTGGTTTTTCTTCCCCATTTAAAAGATCCTTGATAGCGAGGCGTAGACCTTGTACTGCAATTTCTGCCTCCTCTAAATTCCGCCAGTCATAGCTTGGAACCAGCATACGTGCTTCCCGAATGGACTTAATAACCCATACAAGCAATCTTCTTAACTCCTCAACTTCAAGTGCATCTGCCTTTTTTAAACTGTTAATTGATTCCGTTAATGTCTCAATTAACATGCCAGTATCAAAAACGTATAGGCGAAGTTGGGAAACTTTAAGCCCTGGCCAGATTGCTCTGATATCTTCTGCATTTAAATCCACTGATACGGTTCTTCCATAGTCCCTGATTTTTCTAACATTATTATTCAGGTGATTTATCCGCTTTTGGCTAATCTCAGGATCTTGAATCACTTCGACTAGAATTTCCAGTGTTAGATTACATTGAATATGGAAAGAACGCATACTCCTTTTTAATGTTTGTGGTGTATCTTTAAAAATAATAAAGTTATATAGAAATGCATAACTTACTCCAATAAAAATACCCATATAAAACAATGGCAATTGGCCAACAGGTATCTGTAGAACGGATGAGATATAAACGGTTATAAAACCAATATTAAAGATGGAGAAATATCCTGTTCGATACCTAGAAAAGTAAAAGGCACTAACAATAATAAGAATCATGAGGATGTCGATGAAATACGGGTTGCTTGATAGAAGTGATCCACTAGTAATTCCACAGGCGGCGGCAACTGCCAATAAGCCGGTTGTTACTTTCTTTTCCTCATTCGTATCGTCATTGACAAGCATAATCCCCATCATTCCAGTCATTGCAGCGACGATTGCAGGTGTTAAAAGATTAATTCCAAGTAGGTATAAAACCAATAACGTAGTAAATACTGATGACATTAAACTAATCGTTGCTTTTCCAGCCTTTCGAAACCGCGTGCGTCCTGGGTCTGAAGCAAGTAACCTCCCAATCCAGTAGTGTTTACTTTCAAAGCGTCCCATCTGCATCACCACTCTTTTTAAAAATTATCTTGTACTAATAATACACTTGTTCAGTCATTCTACCAAGCGAACAATTTAACAATAAGCTAGAAGGAAAAATGGAATAAACGTCGAATTATTCAAGGATGGGGTTTTTAAATTAAAAACAATGTAAGTAGTGATAATTAGTGTGGAATATGAATAATATAGAAGCTTGGGAGGTATGTGTTGATGATTGTGAGTAATGATTATGTAATGAAGCAGAAAGTAATTTTTGTGAAGGAAAATGAAAGTCTCGAGCAAGCCTTAAATAAATTGACTGAATCCAGTTACCGTTGCATCCCGGTCCTGGATGAAAATGAAAAGTTTGTTGGTAATGTGTACAAAGTCCATATTCTAGAATATGAGAGGGAAAAAGGTGACTTGGCCATTCCAGTCCAAGAACTTGTTAGGGACCAAGAAGGCTTTGTAAATGAGAGTGACCCTTTCTTTAAGGTATTTTCAAGCATTAAACGATTACCATACTTAGCTATTTTAGATGAAGACGCAGATTTCCTAGGGATCTTGACACATGCTAATGTGTTAACGGTGCTTGAAAATGCATGGGGAGCGAATAATGGTAGCTACTCATTAACGATAGGTACCGTAGAGTTTGCAGGAGCATTACAAAAAATGTTGAAAATCGTTAACAAGTTTTGTAGTGTACAAAGTGTTATTTCGTTAAATAACAATTCAAAGTATGCAAGAAGAGTTTGTATCGTATTGCCTAAAAATATAGACTCAAAAGAACTAGACCGCATAGAGAAAGATTTAAACAAAAATAATTTCATCGTAACAGACGTCGAGAAATTGAATTAAGGAAGAAACGAAAAGCGGAGGTGACTGTTCAGAAGCGGACGCATAAGCAAGGAACCGCAGAGTGCCACGAACTACGGCGCTCGGAGTGTTCCTTGCTTATGACGGCAGCTTCTAGGAGCCGCAGCTAGACAACGAAAAGCGGAGCCGACTGTTCAGCGACGTACAAATAGATAGGCATGTGAAAGTACGGTGAACTTTCCGTGCATTCAACAGGACTAACTATTTGCTAGTCGCTAGGAGCCACAGCTAGACAAAAAAGCGGAGCCGACTGTTCAGAAGTGCTTCACTAAGGACCTTAAGGGGTTCTTTTTTTAAAGGCAAAGAAAGTATAGATTTCGGCGTTTATCTGTCCAGCCCCAGCGCCTAGTCCATCGAACGTTGATATTTCGGATAGAATGCACTTTTTTCATTTGACAAATTACCCTATAGGGTATATTATGATGAATGTTCACCAAGAACAAATGGCTAGACGACTGGAGGTCTTCCTTTGAAATACGATGAAAAGGTACAAAATAGAGTGAAACGCATAGAGGGTCAGGTTAGAGGATTATTGAAAATGATGGAAGACGAAAAGGAATGCAAAGATGTAGTTTCTCAAATGACTGCAGTACGAAATGCAGTGGACAGAACTGCTGCTTTGGTAGTAAGCACGAATCTTGCACAATGTATACGTGAAGAAGAGGATAATGGAAATAGTTCTGATGATCTTATTAAAGAAGCAGTCAATTTGCTTGTTAAAAGTAGATAAGGGTGAGCAAGCTTTATCACCTTTTTTTTAATAAAAAATAATACCCATACATGTATATGTGTAAAAGAAAGGAAAATATAAATGTCGGATAATAAGAAAACAACCATCGTATTATTTAGTGGTGATTATGATAAAGCAATGGCGGCTTATATTATCGCAAATGGTGCTGCGGCATATGATCATGATGTAACAATTTTTCATACCTTTTGGGGGTTAAATGCATTGCGTAAAGATGCACAGGTTCCAGTGAAAAAAGGGTTAATGGAAAAACTATTCGGTAAGATGATGCCAAGAGGTGCTGATAAAATGGGGCTTTCTAAGATGAATTATTTAGGTATGGGCCAAAAAATGATAAAAAGTGTTGTGAAGAAACATAATGCTTTACCTCTACCGCAGTTAGTCGAAATGGCACAAGAACAAGACGTTAAGTTGATTGCATGTACCATGACAATGGATTTACTTGGTCTGAAAAAAGAAGAATTACTTGATGAGATAGAGTATGGCGGTGTGGCGGCTTATATTGGTGAGGCTGAAAATGGAAATGTGAGTTTATTTATATAAATTTTTTTCGAATTCAATATACCCAAACAGGTATGTGTATATATAAAACTTAGGGGGATAAAAGTGAAGGTAATTATGGTCGGTGGGATGCTGACTTTGGGAAAATGACGTGAAGAAAAGAAGGAGGGAAATGGCTATGCGTATTACAGCAAATGAAACATTGGATGCAAAAGGATTAGCATGTCCAATGCCAATCGTTAAAACGAAAAAGGCAATTAAGAATATGGAGCCTGGTCAAGTCATCGAGGTAGAGGCAACTGATCAAGGTTCTACAGCTGATATAAAGGCCTGGGCAGAAAGCACGGGACATCAGTATCTTGGAACCGTTGTAAATGGAAACGTGTTAAACCATTACCTGCGTAAAGCAAATGATGCAGAAACAAAAGAAATAACTAAACATGAAGATATTCTTGATTTGGAGGAACTGCGCAATAAATTGGAAGGACAAGAACATTTCACTATCCTGGATGTTCGTGAACCCGCTGAATTTGTATTCCGACATATACCCGGTGCGGTAAATATCCCATTAGGACAACTTGAAAAGCGAATGGTTGAAATAAGCAAAGATAAGGAGTTATACGTCATTTGTCGTACAGGTAACCGCAGTGATATAGCTGCGCAAAAGTTAACCGAAAAAGGATATAAAAGTGTAAGAAATGTTGTACCTGGAATGTCCAAATGGGAAGGACCAACAGACAAATAAAACTAGGAGGGGTATGTAATGTCAACAACAATAACTACAAATGAGTTGGCGAAAAAAATTGTGAATAAGGAAGATACCTTTATTTTAGATGTACGCAATACAGATGAATTTAAAAAATGGAAAATAGAAGGTGAAAAAGTAACAATCATGAATGAACCTTACTTTAACTTATTAGATGGTGTTGAGCTAATAGCTAATAAAGTACAAAAAGATCAAGAGGTTATCGTCGTTTGTGCAAAAGGTGGGTCATCACAAATGATTGTTGCAGAACTAGAAGAAGATGGATTTACTAATGCTTATAACCTAGAAGGTGGCATGAAAGCGTGGAGCGAACATCTGGAACCAGTAAAGATTGGCAGTTTACAGGATGGTGGAAGTATCTATCAATTTGTGCGACTTGGTAAAGGATGTCTTTCTTATTTAATTGAGTCAAATGGTGAAGCTATTATCGTTGATACAGCTCGAATGATTGATCAATATGAAACCTTCGTCGCAAACAAAGGAATACAAATTAACCATTTAATTGACACGCATTTACACGCGGATCATATTTCTGGTGGCCGTAAACTCGCTGAGAAAGTTGGGGCAACATATTATTTACCACCTAAAGATGCAGCTGAAGTAAGATTTAATTATACAGCATTAGAAGAAGGAAACGATATTGTTATAGGAAATACAACTGTTAAGGTAAACCCTATTTATTCACCAGGACACACAATAGGTAGTACGACATTAATCATCGATGATACGTACTTATTAACAGGTGACATTCTATTTATTGAATCAATTGGTCGACCGGACTTAGCGGGTAAAGCGGAAGATTGGGTTGGAGACCTTCGCGATACACTTTACAATCGTTATAAAGAACTACCAGGCAACTTAATTGTATTGCCAGCGCATTATTCATTTGCGGAAGAGTTAGATAAAGATGGAAAAGTATCTGCCCGTCTAGGTGACCTTTATCAAAATAATTCCGGGTTGCAAGTAAACAATGAAAATGAATTTAGAAAAATGGTGACGGAAAATCTACCAGACCAACCCAATGCATATCAAGAAATTCGCAAAACAAACATGGGAAAAATCAACCCAGAAGAAGAAAGACAAAAAGAAATGGAAACTGGACCAAACCGTTGTGCGGTTCACGGATAATAAAAGGAGGAGGAAGTAAAGATGGATGTAGCAAAAATATTAAATGCAAAAGGATTGGCATGTCCAATGCCGATTGTTAAAACAAAAAAAGCAATAGGAGAAATTAATTCAGGTGAAGTGTTAGAAGTTCATGCAACGGATCAAGGAGCTAAAAGTGATTTAACAGCTTGGGCAAAGTCAGGTGGACACCAATTACTAAAGGATACAGAAGAAGACAATGTACTAAAATTTTGGATTAAAAAAGCGTAGGAGAGACCCTCTCTTAGTTGGGGGATAAAAAATGGAGTATAGTATTATTTTAATCGTTACAATTTTTTTTATTGGATTTATTGGTTCCTTTATATCAGGAATGGTAGGAATCGGTGGGGCTATTATTAACTTTCCCATGTTGTTATATATTCCAGCTATTTTAGGTCTCGCCCATTTTAGTTCATACGAGGTTTCCGGTATTACCGCTATTCAAGTGCTTTTCGCTACAATTGGCGGTGTATGGGCATATCGAAAAGGTGGATATTTAAATAGAACAATTATAGGTTATATGGGGAGCAGTATTTTAATTGGAAGTTTGGCCGGTGGTTTTTTCTCATCAGGTATGACTGAAGGAACAATTAACATGGTCTATGGAATATTAGCTTTACTTGCTGTAGCTATGATGGTAATTCCCAAAAAGGGAATTGATGATACTCCGTTTGATACAGAAAGCTTCAATAAATCGCTTGCAGCAATATTATCATTGGTTGTTGGGATTGGTGCTGGTATTGTAGGGGCAGGTGGGGCATTTTTGCTGGTTCCCATTATGCTTTTATTATTAAAATTGCCCACTAGAATGACAATTGCTTCATCTTTAGCTATTACATTTATATCGGCTATTGGTTCGACAACTAGTAAAATAATCACAGACCAAATATTGTTTATACCAGCAACCATCATGATTGTGGCAAGCCTAATCGCCTCTCCACTAGGGGCAAGTCTTGGAAAAAGAATAAATACAAAGTATCTTCAATTGATCTTGGCAGTTTTAATTTTAGGAACGGCACTAAAGATTTGGCTTGATATTTTAGTGATTTAGAAAACATTTAACTAGAAGCTAACGCTGTCGATAAAGTTTTTGTTGCATTTGTTATTCATTTAACCTTTGCAAATTATTTAGTGAAAGTTAACGCCTTAAGGAGATGTGTTCATGTTTCATTATACAGTAGAAACAAATAAGACAATGGAAGAAGCAATTCAATCACTTGAAGAAAACTTAAAGATAGAAGGTTTTGGAGTTCTTTGGCAATTTGATATTAAAGATACATTGCAAAAGAAAGGACTCCAGTTCAATCAACCTTACCAAGTGTTAGAGGT
Organism: Virgibacillus necropolis; assembly: GCF_002224365.1. Lineage (GTDB taxonomy): Bacteria > Bacillota > Bacilli > Bacillales > Amphibacillaceae > Virgibacillus_F > Virgibacillus_F necropolis. Next base: position 439,505 of record NZ_CP022437.1, read on the forward strand.
TTGTAGTCCAAAAGAGGCACAGCATATGTTGAGCAAGAACCAGATGGTTGGATATTTCTTGCCATGTAAGCTCGTTGTTTATGAAGATTCAGGTATGATTAAAATCGGTATGCCTAGACCAACAGTATTAGTAGAAATGGTCGAAGATGAATCGATTAAAGAGAAAGCTACAGAAATTGAGGATAAGTTAATTAGTTGTATGGATCAAAGCGTTTAAAGATACTTAAGGGGTGACTAAGGGCGAGGCTTGCCCCTTGTCGCCCTTTTTAGTTTCTGAGTGATCCCACCGGATAGTGAAATGTCGATGACGGATCGTATTTTCAGTAGACGGATAGTACTTCACGCATGTTCGAGCGTGAACAAAGGTAAGTCCTGATATTTTTTCTAATTATTTTCATCAAACTTTCACATTCATCTTGTAGTATAAAATTAGGAAGGCATTTGACTGGAGGAACTTCTATGATCACAGCGAAGGTATTATCTATCGCCATTATTGTCATAAGTTTAATTGCAGGATTGATTTCTTTTTATATAATAAGCGGTTTATCAAAAGCACAAAAGAAAAAACAAATGGAGGAAATTGCTTCACAACTTATTAATTTTTTTATTTTTATTTGGCTTGGAAAAATAATAATGAATTTTTTTATATTCATAAAAGATCCATTAGCAATTTTGGCATATCCAAGTAGCTCACATGCGTTTTATCTAGCCATATTATTTAGTGCCTTAATACTTACTTATAAGTCGAAGCGGCGCCAAATCGATGTGTTTCAATTAATCAAATCCTTCATCCCTGTGTTTTTAGTGGCGTCATTTGTGTATGAGTTTATTCAAATTGTTTGGAATAACAATACATATTCGATTGGATACACGGTTTTATTGACTATTCTTCTGATAGTATACCTGCTAGTTAGTGACCGTATGGCAGGTCCAACAGTGACATTAATGATGTTAATTGGCTGGTCCGCAGGTGTGTTTGTACTTGAATACATCCTGAGCTTTACAACGGTATTCGGCTATATAATGGATTCGTGGTTTATCGGGTTATTTTTTATAACAAGTTTTATACTAATTATTTATAAACAGAGAAAGCTGGTGTCATAATGGGTGGTATTGAGACAGATACAATGTTGGTAATAGGAATGTTTATGGCGATAGGCGCAGGTGCGTTGTCTTTCCTATCACCTTGTGTTCTACCGCTTTTCCCTGCGTATTTATCGTATATTACTGGGATAAGTGTGAAGGAATTGCAAGGGAAGCAGGATGCTAAAATTCGCAAAAAATTAGTGAGCCATTCCCTATTCTTTTTGCTGGGAGTTTCGCTTATTTTTATTAGTTTAGGTGTCAGTGCTTCGTTTTTAGGGCAATGGATTCAACAATTGTTAATCGGTGAATCTGGACTGCTAATTCAGCGTATTGCGGGGATCTTCATTATTACTATGGGGTTATTTGTCGCAGGTTGGATTAATATCACAGCTTTAATGAAAGAGAAGCGATTCCATTATTCCAAGAAACCTGTTGGCTATTTTGGGACATTTTTTGTTGGGGTGGGATTCGCTGCGGGGTGGACACCATGTATTGGTCCAATTTTCGGATCCATTTTATTCTTGGCTGCGAGTAACCCAGGACAAGGTGTATTTTATACGGCTATGTATATTGTCGGTTTTTCGTTACCATTTCTTGTCCTGACTTTTTTCCTCGGATCAACTAGATGGATTGTTCGTCATAGTCAAGTGATTATGAAAGTAGGCGGCACCATTATGATCATTATGGGGTTGGTTTTATTTACTGGCCAAATGCCACGCATTACAGAATTTCTACTTAAGTTGGTACAGGATACATGGTTTGCAAAATTAGGCTAGTAACGGAGGTAATAATCAATGAAGAAGGTAATTTTTATTGTGATTATAATAGGAATGTTTGGTTGGGCTGTTTATGATTTCGTATACTCGTCTGATGAAACTACCAATCAGAAAGATGGTGACAATATGTCGGGCAATGCCATAACGTCTCCGCCTATGGATAAGGAAGATGAAAAAGAGAACGTTAATTCCGATGAGGTAGGGCTTGATATAGGTGACTATGCTCCAAATTTTAAATTGAAAACATTAGACGGGGAAACTGCCCAGCTATCTGACTATAGGGGGAAACAAGTAGTGGTCAACTTTTGGGCGACTTGGTGTCCTCCATGTCGGGCCGAAATTCCTGATCTTCAAAAATTTTATGATAATAAGGACGTTGTTATTTTAGCAATCAATTTAACAGAAACAGAAAAGAGCATCGATAATGTCACCAAGTTTGTAAAAGAGTTCGAGATGACTTTTCCAGTTCTGATGGATGAGAACTCTCAAGTTTCTAATACCTATGAAGTCCAGGCATACCCGACTTCCTATATGATAGATAAAAATGGTCGTATCCAATTTAAAGCATTAGGCGCAATGAATTATGATATGATGCTGCAAGAATTCAAAAAGATGAAGTAGATATCTTTTGTTGTGTATAATGACGGGGGAGGTGCAGTTCCGTGAAACAAACGATACTCGTTGTAGAAGACGATAATATGATCCGTGAACTTGTTAGCATTTATTTGAAAAAAGCTGGTTATCATGTGGTCGAAGCTGCCGATGGAGAAGCAGCAAAAGATTCCTTTTTACATCAGTATCCATGTTTAATAGTTCTTGATTTAATGCTTCCTAAACTTGGTGGCGAGGAATTTTGTAAATGGGTACGAGAACAGGAACGAAATGAAGTATCCATTATTATGCTGTCAGCAAAAGTACGAACAGTTGATAAAATAAATGGCTTGAAAATAGGGGCCGATGATTATATAACCAAACCATTTGATCCAGACGAACTTGTTGCACATGTTGAAGCGGTTCTACGAAGAACGGGACAGTTTTGTCAAAAAATAGTATATGACGGGTTATGTATTAAACCACGAAAAGGAGAGGTTCTACTTTTTGATAAACAATTGCGTTTAACAAAGCATGAATTCACGCTTCTTTTCCATTTTATGAAAAACCCAAACGTGGTCCTATCAAGGGAAGATCTTATTCAACAACTATATCCAAATGCTGATAAAAATGTTTTGGATCGTACCATCGATGCGCATATAAAAAAGTTGAGAGTAAAAGTTGAAAATAATCCTCAAGAACCCAAACGGATTTGTACAGTTAGAGGAATGGGGTATAAATTTGTTCAATAAGAAGTCGTGGCTACCTAAACAATTTTTATGGCGGTTAACATTGTTAAATGTAGTAATTGTTGCATTTTTTATTGCTGTCAGCTGTTGGGCGATCTATAACACAGCCTGTTTTTTAGTTGATGGGTTTGGAACAATGAATGAGGAGAAACAGAATCTATTTAATTCAACTTTATTCCATTATTTGTGTATTTTTAGTATAACTGCAATTGTAATGAGCAGTATGATTCATTTTTATTTGACCAAGCAATTAATACGTCCTATCCGGAAATTGATTCAATCTACAAAAGTTATGAAACGTGGCCAATACCCAAAGCCTATTGAAGTTAGTACCAAAGATGAGACCGGGCAATTAATTAGCCAATTTAACGATTTGATTATGCAATTGAAAAACAATGAACTTCATCGACAAAAACTTGTGTCAGATTTATCACATGAGTTTCGTACACCTTTAACGAATCTGAACGGTTATTTACGCGCATTAAAAGACGGAATGATTGATGGTAATCCAGAATTATATGAATCACTATACAAGGAGTCAAAGCGTCTTACGAATATGGTCCAACAAATAGAACAATTAAAAGAATGGGATAATGTATCACAACAAACATATTCTGAAAAAGAAGCTGTAGATATGGCATTGTTAATTAAACAATCAGTTGAAATGTTTCGATGGTCGCTGAAAAAAGAAAACATAACAGTTAATATTCAAACGGAGAATATAGTCGTGGATGTAAATAGTGAAGGAATTTCACAAGTTGTTAGTAATTTAGTGGGAAACGCCATTTTATATTATCAAGGTACAGATTCCATTACAATAAAAGGAAAAACCCTTGAATCGGACTATTATTTTTCTGTTGAAGGTCCGGGTCAACCAATTCCTATAGAGGATCAAGATAAAATATTTCAGCGCTTTTATAGGGTAGACCAATCTCGTGATCGTGAAACAGGAGGAACAGGCCTAGGCCTCGCCATTTCAAAAGAAATCGTTGAACATCATAAGGGTACGATTGGAATGGAGTCTGTGAATAATCACCATATTTTTTGGTTTACTCTACCATTTCAAAAGGTTAATAGCTGAATAAAATCAATTTATCAAGACTTGTCTTTATGGCAAGTCTTTTCTTAACAATATAAGAATGAATTTATATGTAAGTGAAATAATTACAACTAAAAATTGAATCACAAACATACACTTTTCATTAGGAGTACAAGGGCATGAAATGCTCTTGTACTATTTTTGTGTAATCAAAAATAAAGGAGTTTTCTGGACGTTTGTCGAAGTTTAAGGGTATAGAATAATGAAAAAATAAGGGTAGTTTAACTGTGACGTTTTCAATTATATGTTTTTGATCCAGAAACGAAGAAAAGGAGGATTCTTATGAATGATAAATTACAAATAAAAGTGAATGACAATGGACCGCTACTTGTGTCAGGAGATATTGAGCTAGTAGATGCGGAGGGAAATGCGTATACCACGAAAAGAATTTATTCGCTTTGCAGGTGTGGACATTCATCGACAAAGCCATATTGTGATGGAACACATAAGAAAGCAGGATTTGAAAGTAAACCGAGAGTGTAATAAGGAGGAGATAATCAATCATGGGTAAACCAAAAGTAATTGCATATCACGACCTACCAGATCTGGCAGTTGAAAAGCTAAAAGAACATGTCGATCTAGTTCATTTTAAAGATCTTGGACAAGAGTATGAAGTTTTTTTGAAGGAATTACAGGATTGTAAGGGACTAATTGGAATGGGGTTGCCAATTACTTCAGAGCTTTTGGAACAGGCGCGCAATCTGCAAATCGTCAGCAATATTTCTGTAGGTTACGACAACTTTGATCTGGAGGAAATGAACAAACACCATGTGATGGGAACGAATACACCTGATGTTTTAACAGATACAACCGCCGATGCAATGATGGCCTTGTTGCTTGCTGCTGCCAGAAGAATTACGGAGCTTGATCGTTTTGTTAAGAATAAGAAGTGGATGGAAATGGTCGGAATGGAGCAGTATGGTGTTGATGTTCACCATAAAAAATTAGGAATCATCGGCATGGGTCGGATTGGTGCTGCTGTTGCAAAGCGCGCCCATTTCGGATTTGATATGGAAATCCTTTATCACAATAGAACGAGGAGAGACAACGAGTTCGACGCCACATACTGTAGTCTTGATGAGCTTTTGACAGAAGCTGATTATGTTCTTCTGATGGCACCTGCAAACAAAAATAATCCACCAATTATGGGTGAAGAGCAATTTTCACTAATGAAAGAATCGGCTATTTTTATCAATGGTTCACGCGGTGAAAATGTTGAGGAAAAGGCTTTAATTAAAGCTTTAAAAGAGGGTGAAATATACGCCGCTGCCTTAGATGTATTTGAAAAAGAACCAATTCAAACGGATAACGAACTTTTGCAATTGGAAAATGTAATTACTGTTCCACATATCGGTTCAGCAACATTTGAAACTAGAATGAAAATGTTTGAACTAGCTATGATGAACCTGGTGCAAGGACTGAATGATGAAGCGCCTGTGAATCTAGTAAATAAAGAAACAGTAAGGTAAAGGGGGGGCAGATTTATGAAGTTGAGCGAGATAACACGATAGTCAATCGACAATTCTGGAAAGTTGATCGTCACCATCAAAAAGTCAATCGGCACGACCGGAAAGTTGATCGACCAACTCTAAAAGTCGATCCTCAAAATAAAAATGCGATAAATCAACATGAAAAGAATAAAGAATCCTATCCTCCAAAGTGGAAGATAGGATTCTCTTTACTTCATTCTAATGCTTATTTATAAATCAATACCTTACCAACAGTTTCATCATCGCTTTGTCCAATAACACGGAATTTTAATCCTAGTTCTGGAACGTTACGACCAGCATCAACTAGACCTGGGTTGCTCCAGTCTGCACGGTCATCAAACAATGGTGTACGTTTTGTAAAGTTATCTTTCATTGTAAGACCATTTATATTACTATAATCGATAAACATTTTTTCCGTTTTGTCTAGACTGAATGCAGCATCATGAAGCTGATAGCGAGTTGCAGCTACATTTTTATCACTCCATTTTACAGCACGTTGATCAGCATCAACTACACCTAGAAATCCTTCACCCGGGTGATCACCAGTCCAGTTGTTATCATATGAATCATCAACATACCAAACTACTAAACCTGGATCAAAACTCATTAAGCTAGCGCCACGTCGGATATGAGCAAGACCTTTGTCAACACCATTATGCGTTCTCCACTCTAGTAAATAGTAATGCTCCGAGTAGAACTTACCTTGGTCTTTAGTGAATCCTTCTAAATTAAATGCTGATTCACTTTCAGCATCGTCAGAGATAACAATATCACCATCAACTGTAACTGTAATGTCATCAGCATATAGGCCAGGAAGTGTTGCAGCAACATCTGTCCAATAGTTTAATTTCACTTCGATATTTTGTCCTGCATATGCAGATAGATCAAATGATGCATCAACCCAACCATCAGATTTTCCTGTAATACCAAATCCAGGGTTTTGATCGTGTGGATTCGTTGCTGTTGTAATATTACCTTCAACAGAAACCCATTCATCAGAACCTTCTTCTTTCACTTGTACAGAAGCATAATCCCAATCCACTTCAATGTCATACCATGCCTTGAAGTTAAATGATGCAGTTGTAGCATTTGTTAAATCAAGAGATGTAACCATTGAGTTATCAAGGTTATTTCCACTTCCACTGAAGTATTCATACTCACCACTATATGGTGTATTCACAACAGTAGATTTATCAGGTAAGTCTACGCGCACAGCATCATTATTTGTACCTTTTGTTACGCCTTGGTCAAGAAGTACAGAAGTACCTTCACTAGTGATTTCATCTGCGCTAAGTGTTGTTCCACTTAACCAGTTACCACCATGTAATTCTTGTAGCATTTCTTTAGCAAATGGGCTCATTCCAGGTGGTTCTGTTCCAGGAATATCTCCAGCCCAGCTTCCGCCTGCCATAAGTGACCAGTACGATACTGCTTCACCAGCACCACTGTAAATTGTGTCATATTCATCTGGGAGGCCCAAATCATGACCATATTCGTGAGCAAAAACACCAGCAGCGCCATCTTCAGGTTCAATTGTGTAATCGAATGCAGCTAATTGACCACCGAAGCGATCACTTTCAGATGAGCCACCTGGAACAGCGATTAATCCACCAAGATTCCAACGATGAGACCAAATTGCATCTCCACCAAGAGATCCTCCACCAGCTTCTTCACCAACACCCGCATGGATAACCATTAGGTGGTCAATAATGCCGTCCGGCTCAGCATATACGCCATCCCCATCGTAATCGTCGCGATCATAAACGTCATACTCGCTTAAATTAACATTTGGATCCTGTCCAGCTTTTTTAAGTGCTTCAAATACTAATGTACGTGCACGGGCATCACTGCCATCTGGTGCAGGAACATTTCCGCCATAGTAAGCAGCTGGATGTTCAGCTGTATACCAGCCTGCAACTGTACCATCTACCGTATAGCTGCCACCAGATTGTTGTTCGTAGTATTGTTTCATCGATACAAGGTTTTCACCGTTAGGCCCTTCATATCCATCTTCACCAAAAATCATATTTTGGAAATGTTCATGAGTATAATTTTCATACCACATGTCTGTTTCTTCGTTTGTAATAGAGCTTGCTTCATAGTCTGGGAAATCGATTGCTAGTACTAGAACCTTATCAGAACGAGTTTCGCCGTTATAAGCTTCTTTTTCCACAGAATCTATGTCTTGCTTTTTAGCTTGTCCAAGTTTATTACCTTTACCAGTTGTAAGGCCATTATCGTGCTTTTTTGTCTTGTCCTTCATTTTTCCATCCAAGCCCTTAGGTAGCTTATCCTTCGTCTTTTTTGCAGTATCAGCCTTTCCTTTTAGGTATTTTTTTAAAGCTTTATTAGCTTCTTTAGGAGTAGCGTCATTTGCAATTGTGCCATTTTCTTTAAGCATTTCTATTAATTTCTCATCGTTCGCAATACCTAAATCTACTGGTGACCCAACTGAGGATGAAACTTTTGCAGAAAGATTGTTAGATTCAGGAATACCTGCTGTTGTTGCGCTAGTAGTTACAGTTCCAAACCCTAACGTAAGTGCTAGAGTTGTAGAAAGAATAATTCCTTTTTTCATTTATTCCACGTCCCCCTATAATATGGTTAGATTTATCTGCCCTAAATCCCTAAAAATTATGTAGACCTCCTTGTTAACAACTAGTAAACTTCCAATAAAAGAAGTTTGGTAACAGTCTAATAATAGAGTCTAGGCGAAATATTGTAAATATAATAGAAGGACAATTTTAAAAATAGTACTAATTAACTGACTATTAATAGGTAATTTGATCTATTATTTTCATTTTAATGATGCAAATAGCATGTAACATTAGAAAATCCCTTCTTAATGAATTGCCCTTTTCTTAAAACGACCACCTTTCACATCGTGGATATTTCCTATGGCGAGAAAAGCGGATTCGTCTTTATCCTCTACAATATTTTTCACTTTTGCTTCTTCAAGTCTAGTAATTACAGTAAAAATAACCTTCTTTTCTTCACCAGTGTAGGCTCCTTCACCGTTTAGGTAGGTCACACCTCTACCAAGGCGAGCGTTTATTGCCTCGCCGATTTCTTTATGTTGATCACTGATAATCCAGACTGATTTGGACTGATCCAATCCTTCAATTGTAATATCAATTGTTTTAAACGCGATAAAATAAGAAATTAAAGAATACATCGCACGATCCCAGCCGAATACGAATCCTGCACTGCCAAGAATAAAAACATTCATAAACATAACAACTTCACCCACAGAAAATGGGCTTGCTTTGTTAAATAAAATAGCCATAATTTCCGTGCCGTCTAATGAACCACCATGACGAATTACTAGACCTACACCTACCCCGAGACAAAGCCCCCCAAATACCGAGGCTAGTAGAAGATCGTCTGTTAGAACCGGAACCGGATGAAATAAAGCGACCCCGATTCCAAGAATTATATCGCCCATTAGGGTTGTAAGGGCAAATGTTTTACCGATTTGTTTATAACCGATTAGAAAGAATGGAAGGTTAAAGAGGACAAGCAAAATCCCAAGATTAATATTGGTTAAATAAGATGTAAGAATGGAAATTCCAATGATTCCTCCATCAATGATGTTGTTAGGTACCAAAAATATTTCTAGTCCTACTGCTACTAAAATTGCGCCAAGTGGAACAAAAAGCATTCTTTTTAGTAGTTTAGATCTAGTGAGTTTCTTTTGGCGGTTAGCGTCTTTTACATGAACAAAGTCTTGTGGCATTTGGTCCTCTTGCATATTTTTCCTCCTATCTATAAAATATTTAGACTATTCTCTATTATACCATAATTGTAAAAAGCTATGTGAACTAGATTTATACATTATTATTTGTGATATCCTTAATTTTATAAGTGGCAGTCGAAATAAAAAAAATCATCTATTTCTAATTGAAAAAGATGATTTCTCTTGGTTTTATGAATTGTTTACATATAAATGGCTGCGAATTTTTTTATTCTTTTCCTCAAAGCGGCTGTTGTGAGAGGAGACCCTGCCAGTCGCAGTTGATGATGGGTCCAGATAGTGTTTTGCTTGATTTACTGCATTTGTTGCATCTGTAAAAGCGCCTGCTATTAGATGGACTTTCCCATCAAAGGCTAGTATATCGCCAGCTGCAAAGAGACCATCAATAGAAGTTTGTGACTTTGCTGTTCCATTGATAAAGTAATCATTTATTAGTTCAATGTCGAGTGGACTGTCTTTAATAAACGATAACTCTCTTTCAAAACCATAACTTATTATTACATCATCCACTTTAATTTGAGAGGATTTACCTGTTTTATTATTTTTCACGAGTACCGAATTAATTTTTGTATTGTCTTGGGTTGAAACTAATTGTTTAACTGTGGACTCCGAGTGAATTTGGATAGTTGACTTCTTAACATGTGTTAACTGTGATTCATGGCAATCAAATTGATCTCTTCTATGGACAATTTTAACACTTTTTGCTACTGGTTCTAATTCGACAGCCCAATCGATAGCAGCGTTCCCACCGCCTAATATCATAACGTCTTTATTTTTGAATTTATTTAGGCTTTGTATTACATAATGTAGATTTGTAACCTCAAAGCGGTCAGCACCTTGCATATTTAGTTTGATTGGTTTTAGAATTCCACCACCTACTGCTAAAATAACGGTTTTACTTATATGTTTATTTCCATTAGCAGCTGTCAGTATGAATAGTTGTTCTTCCGATGGCTTTTCTACTTTTATGATCTTTTCATTTAAAACGATTTCTGGGTCAAAGGTTGATGCCTGCTCAATCATTTGTTCCATAAGCTTTTCACCAGTTACCGGTGTTAGAGCCCCGATATCCCAAATTATTTTCTCAGGATACACATTAACTTTTCCACCTAATTGTGGTTGGAAATCGATAAGTTTTGTTTTCATCGCACGCATCCCACTATAAAAGGTGGAAAATAATCCTGCAGGTCCTCCACCAATAATCGTAACATCATAAATTTCATTATGATTCATATGAATTCTCCTCATCTGGAATAAGTAGATCACCTATACTATGGATTGGTTCTATTTCTTATTTACTAATGCATCAGCAAATTCTACCGATAGTCTTTTAGCTGACAGCGGTCCTGCAAAGGTTCCCATATCGCCTGGTAGCTTATATGTATGGTTTTCTTTTACAAAGTTTAGATTGGTCCAAGCGGGATTACCTGCTAATTGTTTACTGAAAATAGTATCGTCCTCTTGTACTAGATAAAAGAAATGATTGTCTTGGTAATTTTGCAATGCTTCGACCGAAACGGATAGGAAACCATATTTCTCTGGTTTGTCAGATGGGACGGCGTTATTGACTCCCATTTTTTCTAGCACACCGGCAACAACGGAATTATCCGTAAATAAGCGTAATACTGGTGCGTTTTGTGACGTGAAAGCTTGCGTAACAACAGCATCTAATTTTTCGTAGCCTGCATCTGTAATTCGCTTCCCCTGTTCTTGGAAAGTTTGTTCAAGTTGCTGTTCAACTTCATCAGCTTTCTTTTGTTTGTCGAAAATCTTTGCAATGGTATGAAATTCATCCAACATATGCTGGTATTGGTTTTTGACACCTTCTTCGGAATATGGAGCAAAAATAACAGTAGGAGCTATATCCTGTAGCTGTTTTAAAATCCCTTTATGACGGTATTTTACCCCAATAATTAAATCTGGGTTTAGACGCGAGATAGCTTCTAGGTTAGGTTCAGCGCGGGTACCAACATCTTTTACAGACTTACTTAGTGGTTCGCCAACGTTTATCCATTTGTTGTATCCTTCAACGTCTGATACGCCTATTGGTTCAATGCCTAGAGGTAAAAGATGTTCAACATATGTCCATTCTAATACCACTACTCTTTTAGGTGTTCCTTCGAGGCTTACCTCGCCCATACCATCTTCAATCGTTATGGTCTTATCACCTGAAACAGATTGTGTCTTAGAAGTAGTAGTCTCTTGTCCATCCTTTTCACTGCATGCTGTCAAGATAGAAATAAGCAGTATAAGTACAATATATCCAGCCTTTTTCATAAAATCATCCTCTCTTATTGTTTAATTGATAAAGATTATCATTATCAATTAAACTTTATCAATAGTTGTTGCGGATGTCAATAATATTTTACACGGATATGAAAGTATAAATTTTTAATGGATATCAGTGATAATCCAAGTTTTCTAAAAAAACTGCCATAACCTCTTTAAAAGGGGTTATGGCAGTTTGCTCTTGAGAGCAAAGAAAGTATAAAGGCGATTATCTGTCTAGCTCCAGCGCCTAGACACTAGGGGACATAAGCAGTTCGCTTCCGTGCGAGCAAAGCACTCACACTGCATCGCTCTGTTTATGCTTGTCGTGTCTTTCAAGGCGCTTGCGCTTTTCTAAATCTATAGCTAGGCAGTTTGTTTTTTCTCTGATTTATTAATAATACTTGTGCCAACTAAGTCGCCAGTTACATTCAGTGCAGTACAGCCCATTCCTACTAGTGCATCAATAGCAACCAATAGACCAACAGCTTCCATTGGTAAACCTAACTGTGCAAAAACAGTGGCAATCATGATGATGCCAGCGCCTGGGACACCCGCTGTACCAACGGATGCCAATGTACCAACCAACACAACCTGAAGCATATCAGTGAAGCTTAATGGGTCGCCGACGATATTAGCAGCAAATACAGCTGACACCGCAATACGGATTGCCGCACCATCCATATTAATGGTTGCACCTAATGGAAGACTAAAGCCGTATAAGCTTCGTGATAGCCCTAAATTTTTTGCCGCGTTTAGGGTTAGTGGTAAGGTACCAGAACTACTTTGAGTAACAAACGCAGTGATCATTGGTGTACGTGCATGCGTGAAGAACTTGCCTGGTTTGATTTTTGAAAGAAGCATGAATAGAACATAAATACCTACCTGTACAAGTAAAGCTACGTAAAGAACAAGAATCATATTACCTAAGGATAGCAATGTATCTGCCCCTTGATTACCAACTGTTTTCGCGATGATAGCGAAAATTCCAATTGGAACATATTGGAGGATAACCTTCATGATCGATAATGTCGCTTCATTAAGACCATCAATGAATTTGTATACATGTTCACCAAGTTCAGCGTGCTCTTTAGATGATCGTAATGATGAAATTGCAATCCCGAACACAATTGCTGTAAAAATGATTCCTAATAGGTTTAGCTCGCTAAACGCAACAAAAATATTTTCAGGAATGATGCTTAATAGGACACTTATCGTGCCAGGATTCTCTGGGACATCGAACTTCTCACTTGTATCAAGCGTCATTCCGGTACCAGGATCAAAAAGACTAGCAACGGCTATTCCAACTACAATTGCTAAGGCGGATGTTAGTAGATAATAAAGAAATACTTTACCACCCATACGTCCTAAGTTACCTATTTTGGTTTGGTTAACCCCCACGATTAACGTAAATAAAATAAGCGGAATGATTAAGAATTTTAGTAAATGAATCAAAATATCTCCGAAAGGTGCTAATACTGCAGCATCTTTACCAAAGATTACTCCAACTATAATACCAAGAATGAGTGCAATGGTGATTTTTAAAATTAGTGAGGCATTAATGTAACCTCGCCAAATCGCTTTCATCAAACGACCTCCTTATTAAAAGTGCATGTTCAAAAAGTCGACAAATTAGAAACAAGAAGTTCAAGGCGCGAAGATTTTGAGGACCGGAACGTATGCCTTTAATACGTGAGGACCGGAAAAAATGCGCAACGAAGAAATTCGCCGTTTATCATTTGATGACTTTTTGAACAACCTCTAAAAGTACTATTCCCGAAAAGGATTAAAATAGTGCTTTGATTAAATAGTATTGTATTCATATGAAATTACTGTGTATTCATCTCCATAAGATACAGCACAAGATAAGCTTGAGTCAAAATAGATGCTTGTTGGTCGGAATTTATTATTTTAAACATGAAAAATATCCCTATAATAAAAGTTGCAATAATGACCAACCTATTTAGGGATAGGGAGGTGATTTTAATGGAACAACAAATACGAGACATTATGACATCAACTGTTTTCACAATTAAAGAAACGCAGTCCATACAAGAAGCTGGTGCAGTCATGAGTGAACATAATATCGGTTCAATTCCAGTTGTGAATAACAATGGCGATATGGTTGGAATTATAACAGACCGTGATATTACGCTTCGTTCTACGGCTCAAGGAGAAGACGCTCAAACTCCAATTTCACAGGTTATGACTGCACAACAAGTTGTTCAAGCAACACCAGATATGGATGTTCATGAAGCGGCAGAATTAATGGCTCAACAACAAATCCGTCGCTTGCCAGTAGTTGAGAACGGACAAGTTATCGGAATGATTTCGCTAGGCGATGTGGCAGTTCAACATCAGTTAACGGATGATGCTGAAGAGGCGTTATCAAGTATTTCAACACCTTCGGGACCTCAAAAATAGTACTATTTTGGTTTAAGCATAGAGAGAGAATGGATTTGACATTCTTTTTCTATGCTTTTTGAATAAAGAGGTAGGTGAATTCAAAAGCTAATACATAATTTCCCTAAAGAGAAAGGTGCAAAAAGATGGATGGGACAAACAGTAATACTAGCCAGACACCGCATGATAAGGGTGTAGATAATACGCTCCGGCTATTGATGGAAGGGTATCGCTATATCCCAAATAGATGCCGCCGTTTTGAAACGGATATTTTCACAACACGTTTAATGGGACAGAAAATGATTTGTATAAGCGGTAAAGAGGCTGCAGAAGTATTTTACAATAATGAGCTTTTTCGTCGGAAAGGTGCAGCTCCAAAGAGAGTACAGAAATCATTATTTGGCCAAAAGGGTGTTCAAACAATGGATGGCGCTGAACATAGACATCGAAAACAATTGTTTATGTCACTGATGACGCCAGAAAGGCTAGAGTTACTGCGGGATCTAACAACGAAACAATGGGAATATGCGATTGATAAATGGGAACAGATGGATCATGTTGTATTTTTCAAAGAAACACAGAAAGTTATGTGTCGATTGGCCTGTCAATGGGCTGGTGTACCATTATGGGCAAAGGAGGTAAAGCAACGTGCGAGCGATTTTGGAGCGATGATTGATGCGTTTGGAGCCGTTGGGCCGAGGCACTGGTTGGGTAGAAGATCTCGAAAAAGATCGGAAAAGTGGATCAGGACAATCATCAAACAAGTTCGTGCTGGAAAACTGATTGCTGACGGGGATACAGCTTTATACGCCATGGCATGGCATCGTGATTTAAATGGAAAATTAATGAGTAAGCAAATGGCGGCTGTTGAATTAATCAATATTTTAAGGCCAATTGTAGCTATCGCCAGGTATGTAACATTTAGTGTAATAGCTTTGCATCAGTACCCTGAAACTCGTACGAAATTACAATCGAACGAGAAGGGTTATAGCCAAATGTTTGTCCAGGAAGTTCGCCGCTACTATCCATTTGGTCCATTCCTCGGTGCCAGGGTGCGTAAGGATTTTACGTGGAAAGAACACGATTTTAAAAAAGGGACATTAGTCTTGCTTGATATGTATGGAACAAATCACAGTTCTACCGTTTGGGAAAGACCGAACGAGTTTATGCCTGAACGATTCCGCGGCTGGGAAGGTACACCTTTTAATTTTATTCCCCAGGGTGGAGGTGATTTTGATATGGGTCACAGGTGTGCTGGGGAGTGGGTCACCGTGGAGGCAATGAAAGCGAGTTTGGAGTTTCTAACGCAACAGGTTAATTATGAATTGCCCAGCCAAAACTTAAGCTTCAGCATGACAAGAATGCCTACAATTCCTAAAAGTAGGTTAGTAATACAGAATGTTAGATGGAAATAGGAGATGAAACTCTCTACCCATTTATATAGTTATGTATCGATTTTGTGATTACCTTGCGAAGCGGGAGACATTTGAAAGAATTGGTTAAGTTTAATTCAATGCATAATGCAAGCCTTATTTCAAAAACTAAATCAACCTTACATTTGGAAAGGAGGTACTAATTAAAATGGTGAATAAAGAAAAAGAGTTTAACAACCAATTCAAAGAAAATAAAAATAGCGGCGAGCATCGAAACGGGCGCAAGAGCCAATTTAAAAATTACAACGTTCATGAAAGTGAAGCACCGAACGAGTATTTAAGCAAGAAGGATGAATGATAATTAATTTTAGTAAAACAGGACTTGTCATATTGGCAGGTCCTGTTTTATCTTAGAAAACTTGGTTTATCGCAAGCTTTAATGGTGAAAGCCTTAGTTACACTTATACTGATAAATTTATACTCTTATCAGTGTAAAAAGACCTAAAGGTTCGTTCGTTGTAATAAGTAACGCCTTAAAACATAGAATTAATCTTAAAAGAGACAGGCCAAACAAGGAGAAAGGAGGGTTCATCAGTGAGATTTTTAAAAAGCACCAAGCAAATCCTTATTCGGTTTTTTGCAGAACGTTTTTATGATCAGTCAGCGCAAATGGCTTATTATTTCATGCTATCATTATTTCCTTTCCTTATTTCCATTTTTACACTGATTAGTTTTCTGCCTTTCGATTTAAAAAATATCTTAGTATTGATCGAACCCTTTGCCCCCAGCGAGACGTATAAGGTAATTAGCAGTACATTGGAAAGCGTTTTGAATAAGGGACAAGGTCAGTGGTTGTCTTTTAGTCTCATTGCAGCTTTTTGGTTGGCATCTATGGCGATCCAGTCACTGGTTCGATCATTAAATAAAGCCTATCAAATTAGGCGAGAGTCTTTCTTTTTAATGGGGATAGTGAACGATTTGCTGCTCACATTGGGAATTATGATTATTTTATCATTTTCCTTACTTGTTCCGATTGTTGAGGACATTATTCGTACCTTTGTCTTGCCGAGGATGAGAATTCAGGATTCATTGTTTGATTTATGGTTTATTGCTAAATGGGGTATTGGTACCTTGTTTTTGTACTTTTTCTTTTTAGTATTATATAAGGTTGTACCAAGTATCAGGCTGTCCTGGAAAATGGTTTTTCCAGGAGCAGTTTTTGCAACAATCGGTTGGCAAGTTGTATCGATTGTCTTTTCAAACTATGTCAGTATAAGCAACTACTCTATGTTTTATGGACAACTATATAATATGATTATTTTAATGATATGGTTCTATCTGACTGCCGTAGTTCTACTAATAGGAGGATTAATTAATGCATCAGTCTATAGAAAATAATGTTTTATATTTTTTCACCGTGTGCTCTTGTCTTACAAGTAAATATGAGCTATTATTGAAAAAATTCGGCTTTATAAGAAGGATACGGAGTTAAACAGTATCCTTCTAAAAACCGCATGTGAAAAACGATTGTATTTTCATATAATTATAAAGGACGTTAGCTTGGCGGCCTTCTCTTGTATGTGGGTTACGACAGGACTGTATTCGACGAAGAAATTCAACATCACATTTACAGCATGGGCCATATCGGCGATAACATAGATCATGGGCTTTGCAGGCTGCGTCAACTTTGTTTATGGGTGCACCGGGTCCACTACATCCAGGTCCACACCAACGATAACCTGGAAATATACAAAAACGAGGAAATGCCCGAATTCGTCTTTTATTCTCCACAATCTTTCCTCCTCACAAATGCATTTAAATAATACATTTTATGCAGGGTAAGGCGGTTAGTTTTGTGTATTTACCCAGGAAGAATACTATGGACGCGCGGAATTCCAGAAAGAAGGGGACAGTATGAAGCCATTCACTGCAAAAGTGGTAACCATTTTAAAGGACATTCCAAAGGGCAAGGTTATGACATATGGTCAGGTTGCGAGTGTTGCAGGCAGTCCACGTGGTGCAAGGCAGGTTGTTCGGATTCTTCATTCAATGAGTAAGAAACATGAGTTGCCATGGCATCGTGTTGTATCTATCAAAGGTGAAATCGCCTTAAAAAGCAATGAAGGTCTGATGAGTCAAAAAAGCCTGCTGATAGCTGAAAACATCGAGGTTAGTGAGAGTGGACAAGTGAATTTAACCAAGTATCAACACCAACCGGATTTTCACTTAGACGAAGATGGATAAAAAAATACCCCAGATAAAGTTTTCTTATCCAGAGTACCGTATTAGTGTGTGTTCAAAAAGTCGGCAAATTAGAAACAAGAAGTTCAAGGCGCGAAGATTTTGAGGACCGGAACGTATGCTTTTAATACGTGAGGACCGGAAAAAACTGCGCAACGAAGAAATTCGCCGTTTATCATTTGGTGACTTTTTGAACATCCTCTATTAAGCTTAAAAACCTTCCATTCATTAATGGCGTTTGTTTAGCCACAATACACCCGTTTTTGCTAGTCGTGGTAATAATCCTGTGGCGGGTTTTTGGAACATGTTACCGAAGCCATCTGATTTACCTAGTGAACCAAGTGTACCTTTTAGTTTTATTTCTTTTTGTTGTTTCGGTTCCATGTTTTGTAAAACCGAGGAAAGGATGTCTGCAATTTGTTCACCTTGTTGGATAGCCAATTGTGCACTTGGAGAATAGGTTGAGGAAGCACAATCGCCCACTACATATACATTTGTGTTCGTCGGAACCTGGTAAAATTCATTCACGATGATTTTGTCCTGTGCATCTTTTTCAAAGGGTAATTCCCTTACTAAGTAATTTGGTTGTACCCCAGCTGTCCAAATGGTAACATCATTCACATAGCATATGCCATTGTTACATACACCATCTTTTTCGACATATTCTACATTCGCATTATGTATTACTTCCACATCATTTTTTACAAACCAATCTTCTACATAATCTTGAATTTTGGAATCAAATGGTTTGAGAACCGTTTTCCCTCTGTCAAGTAGACGAACATTTAAGTCGGATCTGCTTTCCCTAATTTCAGATGCAACTTCGATTCCGCTTAAGCCTGCTCCTACGACAGTTACTTTTCCAAAAGCCTTCAAATTACCGACAGAGAGAGCAGTATGTCTCGATTTTGAAAACGTTTGAACACTTTCGGTAAACTCGCTAGCACCTGGGATATCATGGTAGTTATCCTCACACCCAAGCGCAATAACGATATAATCATAAGGCACGGAATTGCTCTTATCCTTGAATGAAATTTGCTGACTTTCCGTATCAATTTCAGCTATTTCACCGAATTCATATGCTACGTGGTCATGTGTCGGGAATTCCATGCGGACATCTTTGTCAGAAGTTGTACCAGCTGCTATTGCATAATATTCCGTTTTTAGGGAGTGATATGGGTTTCGATCTATAAGTGTAATGTGAACCTCTTCAGGTAGGTTATCTAATAGATTGGATAAAATTTTTATACCACCATATCCACCACCCAAAATGACTAGTCGTTTCATGAAAAAACCTCATCTCTGTTAAATAAATGCTTCTACCATACACATTACCAAAAATAGTAAAAGAAGACTAGAGGAAACAAATTATATTAGGTTATTCGTAAAATAATTTTCCCAATATTTTTGTTGCTTTCCATATGTTTATGGGCTTTTTGTACTTCATCGAAAGGAAATACATGATCGATAACGGGCTTTAACTTACTTTTATTAAAAAGCGGAATTGCTTTATTAACGAAGTCACGCGTAAGATCAGCCTTATATTGGTCGCTTCGTGGCGTAAGCAAAGTACCTTTTAACTGGATACGTTTTGCCATAAGCTCCATTAAATTTACCTGTTCAACTTCTGCTCCGCCTAAAACACCAATTAAAATTAAGCGTCCGTCTACTGTTAGACTAGTTAGGTTTTGTTTCCAATAGGAGGCACCTATAAAGTCGAGAATCACATTTGCTCCTTGATTAGACGTTGCTTTCAAGACTTCCTCTGCAAAGTTCTGTTCTTTATAGTTAATGCATAAATCTGCCCCTAATGAGCGACAATAATCCAGCTTTTTGTCGGATCCAGCTGTTGTAATAACATCCGCATTCATAAGTTGTTTTGCGAGCTGAATAGCTGCCGTGCCGACTCCGCTACCTCCAGCATGAATAAGTACAGTTTCGTTTGATTGTAAGTCACCTAACCAAAATAAGGTTTGAAAAGCAGTTAAAAATACTTCAGGAATGGCGACGCCTTCCTCAAATGAAAGGCTCTCTGGAATGACCATTGCCCTTTCCGCGGGGATAACCGCGTATTCAGCATAACCGCCACCATTTACAAGGCCCATAACCCGTGTGCCGATTTCAACGTTTGTACCTTTCCCAGCTTTAACCACAATCCCTGATACTTCAACACCTAAAATTGGATTGTCTAAATAACCAGACTTGCCTTCGCGACTTACAATGTCTGTTCGATTTATCGCCGCTGCTTTAACGTTGACCAATAGTTCTCCAGTTTTCACTTCCGGCTTAGGTTGCTCCGTTACGTGTAATTGTTCTGCATCACCTGGTTCTTTTACAACGATTGCCTTCAACTGATCGCCTCCCTTAATTCGTTTATTATTGCTTAAATTTACTATTTCACTATCCATTGTACAGAAATGTTTTTGTCTTATCTAAACATTTGCTGGATATGAAATTATTATTCCTTTGTCCCCAAAGAATGTATACTAGAAAAAGAAAAGTTAATCTAATATGAACATTGTTTGATTCTACTAAACCTATGGGAGATGAAGTTAAATGACAGAAAAAGTTGCACAGGCTATTCAGGATGAGTACCCCGATGATTTTGCTTGGTGTTATGGGTGTGGAAGGTTAAATAAAAATGGCCATCATTTTCGTACTGGCTGGCAAGGGGATAAAACAGTCACGATCTATACACCTAAACCCGAACATACTGCAATACCGGGATTTGTTTATGGGGGATTAATCGCATCATTAATTGACTGCCATGGAACAGGATCTGCTTCACTTGCATTACATAGAGAGAATGGATATGAGCCTGGTGCAGGAGTTGAAGTGCCACGCTTTGTAACAGGTTCATTGCATGTAGACTTTTTAAAGCCAACGCCACAAGATGTTTCTCTAGAAGCAATCGGGACAATTGAGAAGATTCATCCAAAGAAATGGAAGGTATACACAGAAGTAATAGCTGATGGTAAAGTTTGTGCAAAAGGTGAAGTTATCGCGGTAGTAATGCCTGATACATTTGTAGAAAAAGTAGAACCTAGCTAAGAACATATGACATTTGTCATGTATGCTACTTGACGTTTATGACTTTTGTAAGGGAGCATTCTCTTCTATTATTGAAAATAAGAATAAAAAGTATATTTTTAATCAAATAATAGAAATAGAAATCCTTTTCAAGGAGGACATTATGAGTAAACAAAAACAGACACAATTAAGAAAAAATGTTGCACCATTCGCAACATCAGATATGAAAGCAAGTATACGACAATTAATTAATACAATTCTACCTTTTTTCTTACTTTGGTTTCTTGCCTATCAAAGTCTGTCTATATCCATCTGGCTAACGCTTGCATTAGCAGTAGTTGCATCAGGGTTTGTAGTTCGAATCTTTATTATTTTCCACGACTGCACACATATGTCTTTTTTCAAAAATAAAAAGGCAAATAGAATTGTTGGTACGATAACGGGAATTATCACATTGTTCCCTTTTGAAAAATGGAAAAGAGAACATTCCATTCATCATGCGACAAGTAGTAACTTAGATAAGCGTGGAACTGGCGATGTTTGGGTCATGACGGTTGAGGAATATAAGGCTGCGTCATTTTGGGGCAGGTTGTCCTATCGGGTATACCGGAATCCATTAGTTATGTTTGGACTGGGTCCGATTTATCTTTTTCTAATTTCAGGGCGTTTCAATCGAAAAGATGCTAAACGAAAAGAACGTATCAATACACATTTAATCAATGTCTCTATTGTTATTTTGTATGGATTGTTGATATTGACAATCGGATGGCAGGCGTTTCTACTTATCCAGCTTCCAATATTATTTATTGCTGGATCACTAGGTATTTGGTTATTTTACGTACAGCATCAGTTTGAGGATTCTTATTTTGAAAATGAAGATGAGTGGGATTACGTCAAAGCAGCTGTAGATGGAAGCTCTTATTATAAACTGCCAAAAGTACTGGAATGGATGACTGGTAGTATTGGATATCATCATGTGCATCACTTAAGTCCAAGGGTTCCTAATTATAATTTGGAAAAGGCACATGAATCGACACCACCATTGCAACAAGCAACGACGATTACACTCGCTTCTAGTTTGAAATCGATTCATTTTCGTTTGTGGGACGAGACAAGTAAATCGTTTAAAAGCTTTAAAGAAATTAAGGGTGTTCTGAAAGAGTCTTCTGTAAATGCGAATTTAAATACAAAAAGATCAAGCTTTCAGGAAAAATAAATAATTTTGTCAGAAGCCCTTCATCTAGTAATGAAGGGTTTTCTTGGCAGTTAAGAAAGTATAAATCCTTTCTTACTGCATAAGTGCAACTAAGGCTTTCGCCATTAAGGCTTGGCGATAAGCCAAGTTTTCTAAGTATACTTATAATGAAGGAGGGGTGGCTATGCAAAGTTGGTATCATATAATTCCAAGAAACACGGGACTAAGCTCCTATGCTTGGATTATTTTTTGTATTCTCCCTTTTTATTTTATCTTTCATTCCTCAACAACAACTGAAATTATAATTGGTATTGCAATGATTTTATTGTTTTTTGCGACGTACCGATTGTCGTTTCTATCGGAAGGTTGGACCGTTTATTTATCGGTCAGTATTGAAATGACAATCAGTATTGTAATGACATTGTTTTTTGGATACGTCTATTTTTCACTGTTCTTAGCATTTTATATTGGAAATATACAAAATAAAGCTGGTTTTATTACGTTATATGTGGTTCATCTAGTCACGACAATCACAGCAGTAAGTATTGGTTTGTTTATACAAAGTGAAGCATTTTTAATGCAGATTCCATTTATTATCATCAGTGTAATTGGCGTTATTCTGTTGCCGTTTAATATGTATAATCGTAATAAGCATGAAAAATTAGAGGGACAATTAAAAGATGCAAATAAACGAATTTCTCAGTTGGTAGTTATGGAGGAACGTCAACGAATTGCACGTGATTTACATGATACATTGGGACAAAAACTTTCCCTTATCGGATTGAAAAGTGATTTAGCTGGGAAGTTAATAACTTTAAACCCTGATTCTGCCAAAACGGAAGTTAATGATATTCATCAAACTGCCAGAACTGCATTAAAAGAGGTCCGTGAAATGGTTTCAGATATGAGAGGCGCAAAGCTTGAGGACGAAATCATTCGCGTTGAGCAAATTTTAAATGCAGCACAAATAGATTTTAACTTAGAAGGTGATTTGACCTTGAAAAATGTGCCTCTTTTGGTTGAAAACGTGTTAAGTATGAGCTTGAAAGAATCTGTCACAAACGTAGTTAAGCATAGTAAGGCAACCTTCTGTGAAATTGTGGTTAAACAATTTCCAAATGAATTACTAATTACCGTACGTGATAATGGAGTTGGGGTTTCAAATGAAAACAATTCTTATAAAGGGAATGGACTTCAGGGGATGAGAGAACGGTTGGAATTTGTAAACGGCCGATTAGATCTGGATTCATCTGACGGAACAACCCTTACCATACAAGTTCCGCACGTGATTAAACAAACGAAGGAGGAGTCGTTGTGATTCGCATAGTAATTGCAGAGGACCAGCGGATGTTACTTGGTGCACTTGGATCTTTACTGGATTTAGAAGAAGATATGGAGGTAGTTGGAAAAGCAAGTAATGGGGAAGAAGTTCTAGCTCTTGTGAAGCAGCATCAACCTGACATTTGTATGATGGACATTGAAATGCCCTTAAAAAGCGGACTTGATGCTGCTGAAGAATTAAAAAATGATCCTTGTAAAGTTATTGTTTTAACCACGTTTGCTCGAACAGGTTACTTTGAACGGGCTCGTAAAGCAGAAGTTAGCGGCTATTTGTTGAAAGACGGTCCAAGTGAGGATTTGGCGAATTCAATTCGTATCATCATGGATGGTCGAAAAATTTACGCACCTGAATTGGTGGATATGGCGTATAGTACGGGTAGTCCTTTGACGGAACGGGAAGAACAGGTCATAAATTTAATTGCTAACGGGAAAAATACAAAGGAAATTGCCAGTCAACTATTTATCACTACTGGTACCGTTCGCAATTATGTTTCAGTAATATTAGATAAGCTAGATGTGACAAACCGTATTGAAGCCATCTCTAGGTTCAAAGAAAAAGGGTGGTTTAAATGAGCCAATGATCCAAAAAGCTAAAATACAAAAGCCATGATTCAACTGAATCATGGCTTTTGTATTTTGCAAGTGTACCCGTTATTTCATCATATCTGCTATGATCTCGTACGAGTGCAGTCTTGCTTTTTGATCAAATATTTGTGAGTTTACGATGACTTCATCTGCTTTTGTCTCCGCGATAAAACTTGTTAATTTCTGTTTGATTGTATCAGGGCTTCCGATGATAGTGGAGCTAGAATTGAGTGTTTTTTCAACAGACGCCCGCTCCATGGCCGACCATACTTCTTCAATGTTATCGATAGGCGGCTTCAATTTACTTGGTTCTCCTCTTCTTATGCTTAGGAATTGCTGTTGCTGTGAAGTTGCTAACCATTCTGCCTCTTCATCCGTATCAGCTGCTATGATGTTAACTCCTAGCATCGCATAAGGTTTTTGAAGTACACTAGACGATTTAAAATTATCGCGGTAAAGATTTAATGCTGGAATCATATAGTCGGGTGCAAAGTGACTTGCAAAGGAAAAAGGTAATCCCTTATGTGCTGATAGTTGAGCACTAAATCCACTTGAACCAAGAAGCCAAAGCGGAACATCAAGACCAGTTCCTGGAACAGCTCTCACTCTGGCCTCAGGGTTATCCTCAAAATATCCTTGAAGTTCTTCTACTTGTGCTGGGAAATCATCTACTTGCATGTTCAATGTGCGACGGAGCGCATAAGCAGTTGCCTGATCACTCCCGGGAGCACGTCCAAGGCCAAGGTCAATTCGTCCAGGATATAACGTCTCAAGCGTACCAAATTGCTCGGCAATTACAAGGGTTGCATGATTCGGTAGCATAATTCCACCAGATCCAACACGAATCTCTTTTGTTGCTCCAGCAATATGGCCAATGATGACAGAAGTTGCGGAACTAGCAATGCCTGGCATGTTATGATGTTCAGCTAGCCAGAACCGATTGAAGCCCCATTCCTCTACATGCTGTGCAAGTTCAACGCTATTTTTAAATGACTGCCTGGGATTGCTTCCCTCCGTAATGGGGGCTAGATCCAGGACAGACATAGGTATATGATTAAAATATTTTGAAGCCACAATGTTCACTCCTTAAGATTAAATATCTTCTCTCAAAGAAAATGATACGTCGTATATATCTAATCGTCCACTTATCCGCCTATGAGCTTCAATTTGAAAAAAATCAGTGACAAATGATGAATAGTTACATGTAAAAAACAAATACTAGGTTTTACCATTGTTTGTTTAAGGTAAGTACTAGTAAAAGTGTAGCTTAAATTTAATTAAGGAGATGAAATAATGCTAAAGAATAAAAAGTTTTTGGTTTCCTTACTGTTTCTCGCATTGATTATGGTTATCTCTGCTTGTGGCGGAGGCGGTGGAGAAGAAGGTTCTGAATCTGGCGGTGACAATGGCGGTAATGGTGGCGGTGAAACAACTGCCCAAGGAGATGCTGCAAACGGTGCTGAAGTATACCAAAGTAACTGTATGTCTTGTCATGGACAAGAAGGTGCAGGTGGCAGTGGGCCAGCTCTTCAAGCTTCAAGTGATTACGATTCAGTAATTCAGCAGGTGAAAAATGGCGGAGGCGGAATGCCGGCGTTTGAAGGTCAGCTTTCTGAACAAGAAATTGCAGACGTTTCCGCATATATTGCTGAAAAAGTTGCCAAATAACGGGCAGAAATAACATAGCAATGGTTAATGCATAATCCAAGAAATGGAACGTCAAAATTGATGTTTATTTCTTGGATTTTTTAATTCTGCTTAAACCGAAATCACTTACTTGACAATACTACGTAATTTTAATATACTAACTTACATAAAGTAATCCATATAAAATATTATTTTTAAATTGCAATTAAATTTGATATTAAATTGCTAATTGGAAATAAATAAGAGGAGTTTAAACATGGGTTTTTTCAATAAATTATTTGGAAATAAGAAGGAGACGGATAATATGTCAAACGTTAAGTTAGCAGTAATTTATTATAGTTCAACTGGAACCAATTATCAGCTAGCAAAATGGGCTGAGGAAAGTGGTAAAGCGGAAGGTGCTGAAGTAAAGGTGTTAAAGGTCACTGAACTTGCTCCTGACGCTGCTATCGCATCTAACCCTGCATGGCAAGCACACGTCGACGCAACAAAGGACGTTCCAGAAGCAACATCAGACGATCTAGAATGGGCAGATGCCGTTATCTTTAGTATTCCAACTCGTTTTGGTAACTTGCCTTCTCAAGTTAAACAGTTCCTTGATTTACAAGGTGGACTTTGGGCAAACGGTAAAACGGTAAACAAAGTTGTAAGTGGTATGACTTCTGCACAAAATCCACACGGTGGTCAAGAAGCTACACTGTTAGCCTTGTATACTTCCATGTTCCACTGGGGTGCAATTGTAGCAACTCCAGGATATTCTGATCCAGTATTATTTGGAGCTGGTGGAAACCCATACGGCACAAGTGTTACAGTTGGACAAGATGGAGAAATGGTTGAAGATGTAGAAGGTGCAGTAAAACACCAAGCAAAACGTACGATTGAAGTAGCAACAATGGTGAAAAACGGCAGTAAGTAAATAAAATAGAATTTAAAACCAGATTAACGCATTAAATGCGAAGATCTGGTTTTTTATTTTTTAGGAATATTTATAATGACATCTACCCTCTGCCTTTTTTATTTGCAAATAAATCAATTTTTAATACTTTTGGCCTACAAATATTCTGTAAATATAGTATAATATAACTATATAAAAGGGATGCAGGATATGGGAGGGAGAGGGTTGCATGAATAATATAATCCAGAAACAAGCGGCAGATCAAAAGACGAAACAATTGGAAAAAAATAGAGCAAGATTTAAAGCTAAAGTTACTGAAAGAAAACCGGTGAAATCATTACCCTCTCCCGTAAAAATGGAAGACCTTCAAAGAGAAAAAAGATTAAGGAAACGTGCGCAAAAACAAGTGGATGATTTACAAAAAAGGTCTGATAGAAGTAAGCAGACAATTATAAAGCAAAGGCAACATATACTTGAATTTAAAGAAAAAGTAGCAAAATTAGAATATGAACGTTATGAGACAAATCAAAAGCTGTCAAAGCTAAAAGAACAGTATGAAATAGAAATAATGAAGCGTGATAAACTTCTGTTAAATGAACAAAATATACGGAAGGAAGCGGAAAAAACAGTACAAAGACTTATTGTAAAGCATCAAAAAGATCAAAAAAGTGGAAATGCAAAGGTAAACTTCTTAAATCAGGTACAACAACTCAAAAAGTCTAACAAGGCCTTACGTCAACAGGTAGAAAACTACGATCTTTTGACTCATGAAAAGTATGGAGATTTGGAACAAGAAGTGAATAACTTACGAAAAGAAGTTCATATTTTTCGAAACCGTGAATGTCAGATAAAAAACGATCCATTGTTTTTATTGGATTATATGAAGCAGTATATTTCAAGCGCTTATGTTCCTGAATTAGTAGATTTAATACAAGACTATATCACATCTGAAAACCTACACCACTTTTATCGCGGAGACCAAAATGTGTTTTACTTGTTGATGAGAAGAGTAAATTTACTTAACTTTCATATAAAGAAGCGGAATAACCAATATAAACTTAAAAGCACAACAAATAGTAGTGAAGTACAGCGGTTGGGTTATTTAGTTTTTGATAATGGAAGTTGGCAGTTTGTAGATGTTACTCAAGCCAATTCCCCAAAGGTATATGCTGTTCAAGCAAACGTAAGCAATGAACCTCTAGAAATTGATAAACCAGTTAAAGCAATTCTTAAAGAAGATAGTGTAACAATTATAAAATGTTTTTCTATGGAAATGCCAAAGCAACTCCAGTACAAAAAGAAACAAACAAATTCACCAACACCGAAAAATGAGTATCTGCAGTTCGGAAACTTTAAAGTCTTGGTAATCGGGTCCAGGTTCTTAAGTGATTATAAGGATTGTCTGGAAAAACATGGCTGTAATACCGAACTACATAATCCGTTTGAAGAAAGTTATGAACGATTAACTGGCAAAATTAGTCGAGCTGAAATTATTCTTGTATGTGAACGACATATCCCGCACAGTTTGTGGGGACACGTGGATAAACATCAACCATATGTAAGTGTTTTGAAAAAAGATAGTAAGGATTTGATTTCCACCATCACATACTTGACGTTACAAAGATGCGAGTTGGTTTGAGAAGGTGAATCCATCATTATCTTTAATAACTATAATTTCCACTACAAACCATTTGCTTCATGCTCATATTTTCAGTAGTATAGGTAGGTAAAGGAATGCATCGTTGAAAAGAGGGTACACAATGAATAAAACATCCATTTATGGACTTACATTTGATCAATTAACAGATTGGTTACTGGATCATGGCCAAAAGAAGTTCCGAGCACAACAGGTTTGGAATTGGTTATATAAAAAGCGTGTAACAGCGTTTTCTGGAATGAATAATGTAAATAAGGACTGTATTGAACTACTTGAAGAACATTTTGTTTTATACACATTAGAACAGACGGTTAAACAAGAGTCAAAGGATGGGACAATAAAATTTCTATTTAAATTAGAAGATGGAAATTTAATTGAAACCGTTTTGATGCGGTTTAACTATGGCTTGTCCGTTTGTGTGACTACCCAAGTGGGCTGTAATATTGGTTGTACATTTTGCGCAAGTGGACTACTGAAGAAAAGTAGAGATCTTTCTGCTGGCGAGATTGTCGAGCAAATAATGAACGTACAAAAGCATCTTGATGAGCAAGAAAATGATGAGCGTGTAAGTCATATCGTTGTCATGGGAATTGGTGAACCATTCGATAACTTTACGAATATGATTGATTTTGTCCGTGTAGTTAATGACGATAAGGGACTTTGCATCGGAGCAAGACACATTACGATTTCAACTAGTGGACTTGCACATAAAATATATGAATTCGCAGATACTGGTATACAAGTTAACTTAGCGATATCCTTACATGCACCAAACGACGAGCTTAGAACACGGATAATGAAAATAAACAAGGCATTTCCAATAGAAAAGCTGATGAAGTCTGTCGATTACTACTTAGAAAAAACAAATCGACGCATCACGTATGAGTATATTATGTTAAAGGATGTAAATGATCATAAGAAAGAAGCGGTGCAGCTTGCGAAGTTACTTGCTAACAAACGTCATCTGACCTATGTGAATTTAATTCCTTATAATCCAGTTGATGAACATAATCAATATGAGCGTAGTGAATCTGAGACAATTCAAGCATTTTTTCAAACATTGAAACAGTACGGTATAAATTGCGGAGTTAGATGGGAAAATGGTGCAGACATCGATGCGGCATGTGGCCAACTACGAAGTAAGCAAATTAAGAAAGAAAAAATAGTGTAAAAGTCCAATGAAAATGTCGCGCCTAATTTATTAGGCGCGTTTTTCTAGTGGTTTAAATTAATGTGCATAATTTAACTAATCAGGTAAACCATACATGTAGAGTGTATATAGCTCAATAACTTATTGGAGGTTTTATTTACTATGGCACAACAAAACGCACAACAACAAATACAGCAAGCTGCCCAACAAGCACAGCAGGCTCAGCAAGCAGTTCAACAAGCACAAGCTAGCGCTGATCCGCAACAGTTGCAACAGGCTCAACAACAACTGCAACAAGCGGAACAATCTTTGCAGAACTACCAAGCTCAAGCAGGGTCTAATGCACAGCAAGATCCACAGTTCCAACAAGCACAACAACAAGTACAACAAGCTCGCCAGCAAGCAGATCAAGCACAACAAACACAGCAAAACAAACCACAATAAGTTAGAGAACTAAGATGAGGGAAGTCGTTAATTCGGCTTCCTTTTTGCGTGAGCGATAGTATTGGAGTTTCGAATCCGAAGTAGTGGTTTACCGGTAATCAGATAGAATTCATGTTTCTAATCCAATTAAATGGGAATAGGTCCTTATGTGCTTTTCAAAAGCAAAAAAAATTAGTATGATTATTTAAATCACTAGCAAAAAGAAAGGATGGATAAAGTTGAGTAAAATAACGTTAGATTTAGCAAAAAAGTTAATTGATGGGGCGGAACAAGAAGCCAAAAAAATTGATGTACAAATGGTTATATCTGTTTTTGATGAAGGTGGTAATCTAATTGCAGTACATCGCATGGACGACGCATGGCTCGCGAGCATCGACATTGCACAAAACAAGGCGTGGACGGCTGTTGCCTTAAAAATGCCAACAAGCAACCTAGAAGAGGCTACAGTGCCCAAAGCAGAGCTTTATGGATTGAACACGACCAACCAAGGAAGAATTGTTGTCTTTGGCGGAGGGATCCCCTTAATGCAAGATGGAAAAGTAGTAGGAGCTGTAGGTGTCAGTGGTGGTACTGTGGCACAGGACACCCAGGTAGCAGAGGCAGCAGTTAAAGTATTTGATGGCCAATAAATAAATGCTTACTAAAAATCGGGTGGTGCCTGGCATCACCCGATTTTAATAATCATATAAGTTTATTTTGTAAACGAAATTCTAAAAATCCTCAAGTTTCCTCAAACATAATTCCAGCCTTTACCTTATGACATCCTATGTCCCATTTGTTGGACTGTCTTCTGGCTTATTTCTTCTGACTTTAGTGTATCCGTAATTCAATGGCCTCCACTAATATCCATAATAAATAGTCATCTACCTTTTTCATTTTACGCATGATGGAAATATCCCTATCGAATAATTTCTTAGATAAAAGCCAAAGTTAATAAGAAAAGTAATTACCTCAGAAAAAAAGTAAAAGGAGCTTGATTTCATGGATTGGGACTTAATTTGGAAGGCGATTCTTATTGTAGTAGTTGGTACATTTCTATTAAGAATAGCAGGAAGGAAATCCATCTCGCAAATGACACTTACTGAAACAGTAATTATGATATCTATCGGTTCGTTGCTGATTCAGCCTGTTGCTGATAAAAACATTTGGGTAACATTTATTATTGGCGCTATTCTTGTTTTTACACTAATAATTATGGAATTTTTGCAAGTGAAAGGTGATTTGTTTGAAAATCTAATTACTGGTAAATCAAAGGTTCTAATTGAGAACGGGAACTTGAATGAGAAAAATTTAAAAAAAGTAAGATTAACAGTAGATCAGCTAGAAATGAACCTCAGGCAGAAAAGCGTTAGTAAAATAAGTGATGTAAAATGGGCAACATTGGAACCAAACGGTCAGGTGGGCTTTATATTAAAAGAAGAAGCACAGCCTGTAACGAAGAAAGAGTTTCAACTATTACTCACTCAGATACAACAAACGATGCAAAATCTTGTTCCTACAGAAAATAACCAAGAAAAAAGTACAAAACAAGATATCTTTTCAGAAATTGAAAAAGAGGATCATAGCGAAACACCACCAGAAAAGTTGTTGTAGTTTATGGTTTGTATTAACAGGCGTAACATAGCTATTCCTCTTAATGTGTAATGGTTTCACTTGTCAATGCATGGGTGTTATCTTCAGAGTCCTTGAAGAACACCATCCAGGTTTCCGTATTTTCCATCTTTGTAATTCTGTGCGGCTCATCGATGAACGGGATTCCTTTTTCGGTGAGATCTGCATATGATTCCTGGATATCATCAACCTCAAAGTAAATAACAGAACTAGCCTGAGCAAATTCTCTTTTTTCAGGGAGACTTAACATGAGTCTTATCCCGTTACAATTGAAAAATGCCATGCTGTCCGTGTTAAACAAAAGGGAAAGGCCTAGTAAGTCTTTATAAAAATGTATGGCACGATCTACATCTTTAACGGGTATACCAATTTGCTTAATATTCTTCATGGAATCTCTCCTTACTCTTTTAGTATCTATTCTTCATTTGATTATAAAACTCCTGCAAATTAGTGTTAATTTATTTTAAGACCAACAATGCCAATTACAATTAAGCTAAGGCATACTAGCTGAGGTAAGTGAATTTTCTCCTTAAATAAAAAGTAACTAACTAGTGTAATTCCGACACTACCCATTCCAGTCCAAATGGCATATGCAACACCTGGTGTAATAGTTTTCATGGCGATTGCCATACAAGTGAAGGAAAGCCCATATCCTAGAACAATGATAAACATCGGCCACTTTTTATTATAATCATGGACATATTTTAGCAGACTTACTGAAATAACTTCCTCGATACCAGCTACCATTAATAAGATCCAAGCCATTATTTGTCACCCTCTTTTGTTGTAAATTTCATCCCCAGAACACCGGACACTAAAATCAAAAAGAAAATTAGCTGTTTAATGGTAAAAGGCTCGCCAGTTAAAATGCCAACCAGATAAATTCCAATTGTTCCAACACCTACAAACACGGTATAAGCTACAGCAACTGAAATGGTGCGGAACGTTAACGTTAATAACCCAAAACTAATTACTATTAGAACAGCAATTACTAGCCATTCTAGTATGGAATCTGCATATTTTAGAGAAGACGCCCAAAATACTTCTAAAACACCAGCAATTACAAGTAATACCCATGCCATCATGATCACCCCATATAATTAATGAATGACTGTCATTCATTTTACGAATAAAAATTAAATCAATGCCCGTTTAATGAAATTAAAAAGTTCCTGTTTAAGGTGGTCGACGCTGTCCATACCGGTAGTACTATTAAACAAATACGTACGTTCAGCGGTTTGTTCAATCATATTAATAATTACCTGCACATTAAATTGAATCTTAGTTTCTTGTGCAATTTCATTTCGTTCCTGTGCAAGTTTTAGTTGCTTTTCCATCCAGTTGTAGTAGGGTGTATACATTTCTTCCCACTTTTCAAAGGAATGACCATATGCAAGCCCTGAGTAACATAATACGATAACTTCTTTATACCTTTCTGTGATGTTAAATGTTACATCGATAATTGTTTCCAACTTTTGATTGAAAGACATAGAATCGTTTACATGCTTGATAACCATATCGTATGTTTTGGTGAGCAATTCTTCAGCGATTGCCGGAACAAGGTCACTTTTTGATTTAAAATATAAATAAAAGGTGCCTTGCGCAACATTTGCACGCTTTACAATATCTGAAATAGATGTGTTTTCAAAGCTTTTTTCTTCGATCACTTTAAACGCCGCATCTAGTATTGCATCGTATTTTTCCTGCTTTTTCACACGCATTATTCCACCGCTTTCTAAAAATGAATATAAGTCATTTTAGCATTTTTCTTTAATAAAAGTCAAGAGACTAAAGTGTTTGTATACTTCATAATCAGGGAACTTAAAACTATACAATTAAGTTAATTAATTATCAAAAGGAGGAACCTTTAAAATGAATGATAAGCATAATAATGAGAAAAATGAACAACTAGAGCGGTTTCGTACGGATGATAAAGGTAAAAAGATGACAACCAATCAAGGACTAAAGGTATCAGAAGATGAGTTTTCTCTGAAAGCGGGTGAACGTGGCCCAACATTAATGGAGGATTTTCATTTTCGTGAAAAAATGACCCATTTTGATCATGAGCGAATTCCAGAACGGATTGTTCATGCAAGGGGATATGGAGCCCATGGTGAATTTGAACTTTATGAATCAATGAAGGAATATACAAAGGCAGGATTTTTGCAGGACCCAACAAAGAAAACCCCTGTATTTGTGCGTTTTTCAACGGTTGCTGGTTCTCGTGGTTCCGGTGAGCTCGCACGTGATGCTCGTGGGTTCGCAACTAAATTTTACACAGAAGAAGGGAACTATGACCTAGTAGGAAACAATATTCCAGTATTTTTTATCCAGGATGCAATGAAATTTCCAGATTTAGTGCACGCACTTAAGCCTGAACCACACAATGAGATACCCCAGGCCGCATCTGCCCATGATACGTTTTGGGACTTTGTTGCGAATAATCAAGAGGCAGCGCATATGGTTATGTGGGCGATGTCAGACCGAGCAATTCCAAGGAGCTTCCGCATGATGGAAGGTTTCGGCGTTCATACATTTCGATTTGTGAATCATCAAGGGAAAGCCCATTTTGTAAAATTCCATTGGAAACCAGTGCTTGGTGCACATTCCGTGGTATGGGATGAAGCACAAAAGATCAATGGTAAGAATCCTGATTTTCATCGAGCAGATATGTTTGGGGCGATTGAGAATGGAGATTATCCAGAATATGAATTAGGTGTGCAAATAATCGATGAAGCAGATGAATTCAAGTTTGATTTTGATATATTGGACTCAACAAAGCTTTGGCCAGAAGAGGATGTACCAGTGAAAATCATTGGGAAAATGACATTGAATCGCAATGTCGATAATGTGTTTGCTGAAACGGAACAGGTCGCATTTCATCCTGGACATGTTGTACCCGGAATTGATTTTTCAAATGATCCATTGTTACAAGGCCGATTATTTTCTTATACAGATACACAGTTAAGTCGTCTAGGAGGTCCAAATTTCCACGAACTCCCAGTCAATCGACCTGTATGTCCATTCCATAATAATCAACGGGATGGCATAGCGAGACAAACGATTAATCAAGGACAAGTAAGCTACCATAACAATTCGTTAGCTGAGAATACACCTGCAACCTCAAGTGAGGAAGAAGACGGTTATGTTCATTATCAGGAAAAAGTGGAGGGGCGTAAGGTTCGTGCACGCAGTGAAAGCTTTAAGGATCATTTCACGCAAGCAACATTGTTTTGGAACAGTATGAGTAAACCAGAGAAAGAACATATCAAGGATGCATTTAGCTTTGAACTTGGAAAGGTAGATAGTGAATCGGTTCAACGACAAGTGGTTGATATGTTTGCCCATGTTAGTATGGATTTAGCTAAAACGGTTGCCGATGCACTTGGTATTGCACCCCCTGAGCATGGAGGGTCAGACATTACTAAAACTTCACCTGCCTTAAGTCAGGAAAATACGAATAAAAAAGCGAAAACGCGTAAAGTTGCCGTTTTGCTTGGTAACGGATATAAGGGTGGCGAGGTAACAAAAGCGCTAAACGCCCTAAAAGCGGAAGGGATAAATCCTGAGATTGTTAGTGAAAAACTCGGAAAAGTGACCAGTGAAGAAGGAACAGTATTGAAAGCTGATCACACATTTTTGACCAGTGAATCGGTATTATTTGATGCCATTTATGTAGTTGGTGGTAAAGATGTAAGTGGTAAATTCCACCAGGAAACTGCGTACTTTGTTAACGAGGCATTTTCCCATTTTAAACCAATTGGTGGTACTGAGGAAGGGAAGAAGTGGCTTGAATCAAGTGGTAAGGCGGAAAGTGTTGGCGTGATTGTTAGTGACGATATAGATGAATTTGTACCGGGTTTTGTTAAAGCGATTGCGGCTCATCGTTATTGGGATCGTCAAATTTCATAGAAAGTAGATAGATAGAGAGGGAGACAGCAACCCTCTCTTATTTTTTGGTTTAGTGTCTATTAAATGTGATTACTATCGGTCTTTTCAGCCTGAAGGATGAGCGAATTTCAGACTCTTAGCTGTTATGGAAAGTTTAGATCCTGCCTATACTTGTAGTACGAAAGGTAATAGGAGGGATTGACATGATGAACCTATATGAATTGCAAGCAATAATTGAGAGCCGCCGTATCCGTTAATAAAAAACGATTGTAAAAGGTGTATTTCTACTGACTATATATGGCTGCCTTTAAAGCCTCTCAGGTATATGGAAGAGGCTTCTTATAAAGTAACCTATCCATTCTTTTCTTTATCTAACTCTGAAGTAAATAACGTTACGCGCGGTTTGCCACCATTTCCTTTATAGATTCGATGGACATAATCGTCAGTAATTAACTTTACTTCTTTGCTTAAGAACATCATAGGGATGACGTTGCATAGTACCACGAATGCTAACATTAAATCTAAGAATTGCCATACAAATTTAAGACCTCCAACCGCACCGACATATACAGCTATTATATACACAATGCGCATGAATTTTGCAGTTTTCAAACCATATAAGTATTCGGCCTGTTTTTCACCGAAAAAGACAAGAATACCAATGGTTGTAAAAACAAAAAAGAATAGGAATATCGCGATAAAAGTACCACCAAATGCATCGCCATACAAGCTAGAGAATGCTACAGTAATCATACTTGACGCTTCATTCGGGCCGACCATTTTCCAGGCACCAGTAACAAGAACGGCTAAGCCTGAGACCGTACAAATAACAATTGTATCAACAAATACACTAAAAATACCCCAGAAAGCTTGTTTGGAGGGGTGATCAGTTTGAGCAGCAGAGTGAGCTATTGGGCCCGTTCCAATTCCTGCTTCATTTGAATATAAACCCCGTGCTATTCCCCATCTCACCGCTTGTGCAATTCCAGCACCTGCGAACCCGCCAGCAGCTGATATTGGTGTGAATGCATTCGTGAATATAAGCCCAAAAACGTGTGGTAGCTGATCAGCGTTTGCTACTATCAAAATGATTCCGAATAATAGATAAGTAATAACCATAAACGGAACAAGTTTATCGGTAACTTTGGCAATTCGCTTGATTCCTCCAAATACAATTAGGGTTATAAATACTGCCATTATAATACCAGTTAATTCTACGGGCCAACCGAAAGCAGCTTCAACCTGTGTTGTGATTGAGTTCGATTGCACCATCGCACTTGGTATTAACTCAAGCATAAGGAATAGAGCAAAAAGGGTTGCAATTTTATTCCACCCTAATGCTTTTTTTATGTAGTACTGTGGTCCACCAACCCAAATACCTTTTTCATTTACCTCCCGATATTTCATGCCAAGTACAATTTCGCCATATTTTGTAGCCATGCCGATAAGCGCTACAGCCCACATCCAAAATAGTGCACCAGGACCACCTAATGCAATTGCAACAGGCACACCAACAATATTGGTTGCACCAGCTGTTGAGGCTAAAGCAGAAGTAAATGCTTGGAAGGGTGTAATTGTACCTTCATGTTTATTTTTCTTGAAAATTTGACCAATCGTATTATGTAACACATGACCAAAGAAGCGAAATTGGAAAAACTTAAGTCGAATTGTGTAAAGTAGACCGGTGAATATCAATAAAATAGATAATAAATAAGTCCAAAAAAAGTTTGAAATGTTTGCAATAATTGTTTGAAAAAGTTCCATAAACTCAGTCCTTTCTGGTGTATTTTTACTTTAATACCCTTTAATACCCAAAAAGTGATCATTTCAACCATTTTTCTACATGCATTTGCGCTTGTATTTTTTTGTCTCATTGCTTATCCTTACCAATCTTACATGGCATTCAATCTCTTTAAGAGTAGATTTAAAAGTCTGAAGGTAAATTTCTTTTATATAAGAAAGCTAATCGGTCATTAGAGTTCACTACGATGGCAGGATCATTCATATCCAATTTCGTATTATTTAAAGGCTTCTAATAATCCATTGACTTTATTTTCGAGAATTTGTCTCTGATTCATTTTTCGTACTCCTCTTTTCCAATAATTTTAGATAAATCTATCATTCTATTATCGTCATGAATACAAGATTATGTCCAAATTTGTTCTGTATACACATTTGAAAACTTGTAAACAAAATGTAATCTTTACGTGTACAATGCAGTGTACAAGTAAACAAAGTAGTACACATGTTGGTTTATTAGTGATTGCATTTTTGTGTACATGTATACGGAAAAGAATACTAGTAAAAGCCTGTTTGCCTATTTAAAAAGAATAATCTATTATTAGAAGTGTACTACTATTGAGAGGAGAATGATGGTAAATGAATAAATCTAGAATTGCTGCAATAGATGTAGGAAATGACGCATTAAAAGCAAACTTTGGAAAGTTAGAAAATGAATTGTATATACCAAATGTAATCGCTCGTGATATGGAGGATCGTCCTGTAATTGGAATAGAAGAACTTGATGAAAAAGATCCTTTGGACAACATACATATCCGAGTCCATTCCCCAGCCCTAGAAGAAAATAATGCTGTTTACCGGGTTGGTAATCTAGCGACTAAGTCAAATAACTCTACGGAGCTAGATCCAGGAAGCAGTAAATCTGAAGAAGATCAAACAATTGTTATGTTAATTGCTTCCTTAGCATTAGATGCTGTGAGCAATGGAGAACTAAAAACGGGCAGGAATGATGTGATTGATGCAAACTATACACTAGGGACAGGCCTGCCGCTTCGTGAAGTAAAAGAAGGTAAAGATGTCGGTTATCGTTCACAGCTATTAGGATCCGTTCATCAGGTTGAATTTTTGGTAACACCGAAATACCAAGGAAAAAAGGTTAACATCAAATTCGATGAAGTAAAGGTATATCCAGAGGGGTTCGCAGCATACGTAAACCTCATCATGGATAATGATAGAAATGTAATCAATAAAGAACTAATCGATAAACAAATTTTAATTCAAGATATTGGTGGACTTTCAACAGATATCGCGGTAATCCGCAATCGCAATGTTGACGATGATAAAGCACAAGGCTTTAATTTAGGTGTTGCAGAATCATTGGAAGAAATTCGCGAAGAAATAAGAACTAAGCATGGTGTCGAACTAGATAGCCGTCGTGATGTGGTAGATATTATCACCCGCAAAAATGATCGCCACCATATAATGGTTCGAGGAAGCCGGACTAATGTGCATGACATAACAGATCGTATTCTATTAGAGTTAGCTAAAAAAGAATACCGTTATTTACGTAATGTTTGGGCAAAAAACTCACAATCAGAAATC
This sequence comes from Virgibacillus necropolis, assembly GCF_002224365.1. Classification (GTDB taxonomy): domain Bacteria; phylum Bacillota; class Bacilli; order Bacillales; family Amphibacillaceae; genus Virgibacillus_F; species Virgibacillus_F necropolis. Next base: position 478,123 of record NZ_CP022437.1, read on the forward strand.
TGTTATTTTGTCGGTGGTGGATCGGCAGTATTAAAAGAGTATATTAAAGCGTTAAACAACAAATTAGATGGATTTAATATCGAGTTTTTTGAAGATGAAAATGAAAGTATTTGGATGATGGCAAACGCTTATTACAAACTAATTTCTGATTTTGTTGCGAAGTCTATAAAAGATACAAAAGATACAAAAGATACGAAAGAAGAAAAAACTGCAGAAAAAGCAAAGTAGGGTGATAGTATGTCAGATACGAAAAAAGGTATAGAGCGCGGACAGTCTATTACATTTCGTGTTCCTTCAGACACACCCGACCATGTACTAAAGTTATTACAAAAGTTAAAGGATACAGAACGAAGAAATTTTTCCAGCAAAATTGCTCAGTATGTATTAAAAGGGGTTAATGAAACCTACACAAGAGAACGCGAAACGGTCACAATTCCGCTTCCAAAACAACTAACAAAGGAACAAAAAAGCTGGATCAAACATGAGCATTCTGAAGTACTAATTGGAACTATTGTGTATCAATTGTTGAGTGATCCCATACGTGCAACATCGTTATTGGCATCATTAAGTAATGGTTCAACGAATAGATATGAAACAATGCATTTTGATGAAGTTGCCAGTAGTAAGGAAGATGACGTGACTGATACAAGCGAAAGACTAGGTGATTTAGATTTAGATGATATGCAAGAAGATTTATATGCTCAATCTGTTGAAGAAAAAGACACTGAGCTTGACGAAGATCCCTTAGGGGACTTTTTCTCCAGTATGAATAAGTAATAAAAAGGTGCAGCTGATGGTTGCGCCTTTTTATTATTTCAAATTTCTTCTTTACATTTCCGTTACGTTAACGTTTATAGTGGGTTCTAGGGAGATGATAAACGTGTATATTAAAGAAGTTGCTAAAAGACTAAATACGACACCAAGGTCCATTCGTTTCTACGAGGAAAAAGGATTAATCTTTCCTGAAAAGGATGTCGAAAATGACTATCGTTCTTTTACAGAAAGTGATATTCTTCGCTTAAGTACGATACTAGCGTTAAGAGAAATAGGTATTTCTATAAGTAATATCGGTAAAATTCTACAAAATCCAGAAATGGGTATGAATGATTACTTAACTATTCAACGATCAGCGCTTTTTGAAAAGTGGATTGAAATGAAAGACATGATTGAGACCATTGATCAAATGATGGACGGAACGGATGTAGACACCTACTCGATAGAGGAGATAGTTATGTTATCTCAACATTTAAAAGGAATAAAAAATGCTAGAAAAAATTGGGAAGACAAATGGAATTTTGATGAACAGGCTGTTGATTATGATCAAAATATTAAAATGCATGGCTATCGCTTCAATGTGCACGAGGATTATGAAAAAGCGCTATCGAAAGTAGTCACTTCGATTAGTCTGCAACCAGGGGATATAAGTTTAGACATTGGGGTTGGTACAGGAAATCTAGGAGCAAAGTTTTTGTCGAAAAGCACAAAAGTTATCGGTGTCGATCAGTCGGAAAAAATGCTTCTGATATGTAATGAAAAACATCCAAATATGGAAACTCGGAAGGGGCATTTCTTAGCATTACCGTTACTGGACAATCAAGTTAATAACGTCGTATCGAGCTATGCGTTGCACCATTTGCCAGACAGTGAAAAGGTTTTGGCTTTCAAAGAAATGGATCGAGTACTAAAGGATGAGGGGCAAATTTGTATTGTTGACTTAATGTTTTTGAATGAACAACACAGAACAAAGGTAATTGGAGATTTCCATGAATCAGGGAATACGGAAGCTATTGAAGCAATTGAGGACGAGTTTTATGCCGACAGATCTGTGTTGGTTGATAGGCTCGTTGACAATGGTTACCATGTGGAAACGCATCAGTTCAATGATATTTTAAGTATGATTTATGCTAGTAAGGGTGTGAAGAAGTAATGGGTACAAAAGTTGATGCAGAAAACGTAGTAGTGATCCAACAGATAATGATGTGGAGCAAATATACAAGCCGTACGAAGCTCGATACCATCGAGCGAGTACGGCGGATATATCGAAATAACGGCGGATATATCGAAATAACGGCGGATATATCGAAATAACGGCGGATATATCGAAATAACGGCGGATATATCGAAATAACGGCGGATATATCGAAATAACGGCGGATATATCGAAATAACGGCGGATATATCGAAATAACGGCGGATATATCGAAATAACGGCGGATATATCGAAATAACGGCGGATATATCGAAATAACGGCGGATATATCGAAATAACGGCGGATATATCGAAATAACGGCGGATATATCGAAATAACGGCGGATATATCGAAATAACGGCGGATATATCGAAATAACGGCGGATATATCGAAATAACGGCGGATATATCTCACCTCAAAAACCGCAATCATCGACAATTTTAATGAACTAATCAAAGCATGTCATCCTAATAATAATAAAAACATTATTTCCTGAACTGTGCTATAATGATAATTGTAGTAAAAATAATCTGAATACCACGAAGAAACACCTCGCATGATTAGTACTCTGGCTCTAAGCCTGTCTTTTTTTCGCTATATGTTAAGGTGTTTTTTGTTTGCTCTTAGATGGTAAAATTTTACATTTACTGAAGATAAGATACAAAAATATATAAATTGGAGTGAAAGTTTATGAAGGAAACAGCAATTGTTTATTGCGAAAGTAAATTCGGAACAATGGACGGAAAGACTGCAAATGGTCTAGTGAGAAGTTCTGGTAAATATCAGATTGTAGGAGTAATTGACAGTACAAAGGCTGGTTTGGATGCAGGTGAATATCTGGAAGAGAAAAGAAACAACATTCCAGTGTTTGAAAGTCTTGAACACGCTCTTGGAAATTTATCTGAAGTACCAGATCAGTTCATTTATGGAATCGCGCCTTCCGAGGGATTTTTGAAGAGTAATGAGAGAGAAATTGTGTTAACAGCAATGGAGCAAGGAATGAATATAGTCAACACGCTTCATGAATTTTTTACAGATGATGAAGAATTTGTAAAACATTCCTTAAAGTTTGAAGTTACTATCCATGACGTAAGAAAGCCACCACAAAAGAAAGACATGCACCTGTTTTCAGGAAGAATACTGAATGTCAAAACTCCGATTATTGCAGTGCTTGGTACGGACAGCGCTGTTGGTAAAAGAACGACATCAGTTTTGCTTGAAGAAGCGCTTACTAACAAGGGACTAAATGTTGCGTTTGTGGCTACAGGTCAAACGGGATTGATTCAAGGTGCAAAATACGGTGTAGCGATAGACGCCATTCCTTCACAATTTATGACAGGTGAGATTGAAAATCAAATCATGAGAGCTTATGAAAATGAAAATCCTGATATTATTATTGTTGAGGGGCAAGGGGCATTAAGCCACCCTGCTTATATCAGCGCCTGCTCAATTATTAGAGGATCAAGACCGAGTTCTATCATTGTTCAGCATCCACCGAAAAGAGAAAACCTTGGTGATTTCAGCTATATGAAAATGCCAACATTAAAGAGTGAGATAGATCTAATCGGAGCATTTTCAAAATCAGAGGTTATCGCGGTTACCATTAATCATGAGGATATGTCGGATAAAGAGGTACTTGAGGCTGTTTCTGAGTATGAAAAGGACCTTAAACTTCCAGCTACAGATGTATTAAAGCACGGCTGTGACAAACTAATCGATAGGTTCTTCGAGGTTTATCCAGAATTAAAAAGTAAAATTAAAAAAGTGCTTGTCAATTGATAGAGACAGCCATACACGCCACATCTAGGGTTGAGATCAATCTTGCAAAGATCGCGCACAATGCGGAAAAACTAGTTCAACTATATGGTTCAAAAGGAATTGAACTTATGGGAGTTACAAAAACCGTATGCGGCGATTCAGTTATTGCTGAGATTTTTGTGAATAATGGGATCCATATGCTTGCGGATTCCAAACTAGTTAATCTGAAGAAAATGCGCGATGCAGGTGTAAGTGCACAATTTGTCCTGCTAAGGTCGCCAGCCCTTAGTGAGGTTGATGCAGTCGTTCAATATGCTGATATCAGTATGAATACCGAGTTAAGTGTCATCAAAAAGCTTGCTGAAACAGCAAATCTATCTAATTCAGTACACCAAATTATCCTAATGGTAGAAATGGGCGATTTAAGAGAGGGTATTATGCCTGCAAATCTCGAGGGGTTTATTCAAAAGGTTATGGAACTTTCGGGAGTTGCGATTGTGGGCATCGGTGCAAATTTTGCCTGTTTTGGGGGTGTTAGACCAAGCAAAGATAATATGAGTGAACTCTCGAAACTTGCTGACATCATTCAAACAAGATTTTCACTTCCGCTAGTACATGTTACAGGCGGTAATTCAGCTAACTACAACTGGTTTACTGCAGCTGATAGTATTGGAAATATCAACAATTTAAGACTAGGTGAATCAATCTATTTGGGACGGGAAACACTTGACCGAAAGGCTATACCTGGATTATATACAGATGCGTTTACGTTTGTGTCAGAGGTAATTGAATCGAAAATAAAGCCATCTGTTCCTTACGGGGAAACGGGACAGAATGCGTTTGGAAATCGCCTGCAATTTCGTGACCGTGGACTGATAAGAAGGGCTATCGCTTCTTTCGGATCACAAGACGTTCTTGTAGCAGGATTAACACCTGAATTAGATATTGAAATTCTCGGATCGAGTAGTGACCATACGATTCTTGATGCAAAAGAAGTTGATTTGAAAGTAGGAGACGAGGTTAGGTTTGCTCTTGATTATGGCGCTCTTCTATCCGTTATGACGTCTGTATATATAACAAAAAAGTATAGTAACATTTTATAAGTGAGAGCTTTGCGGAATCGGTATAGAGCTTGGATGAATTGTAGCGAATACTGATATAAACCAATCCAACCCCGTTCCACCCCCACTTCTTATCAAACGATGAAGAATCCGACTGCTAGGTACAAAACAGCTGCTATTCCAGCGCAAATGGAAGCGAATTTCAATTTATAGCGTGCATACTCAACAAGTGGCATATCTAGAATAGATGCAGTTGTAATCGTTGTGTCCCCGAGCGGTGACGCCAGTGCTCCAAATGCTCCACTTGCAAATACCGCTCCAACTGTTAAAGCTAATGATGAATCAGTAACCGTAGCAAGGGTGATTCCGAGTGGCATGAACAAACCCCATGTCCCCCATGAAGATCCGATAAAATAAGCAACAACTGCCCCGATTACAAAGATGACAGCTGGTATAGTAAAGGCGGGTAAAAATGACCCAAGTGTTGAACTGATAAATAAAGAAAAGCCAAGATCCTCTGCTACAAGTGACAATGCCCATACAAGCACTAAAAGAATAATTGCTTGCATCAGTCGATTTCCACCATCGAAAAAGTGATAAATCGTTTCGTCTATCGGCTGGCGACGCAGCATATAAAAAATAAAGGTGATAACTAAGGTGATAAATACCGCGAGTAGCATCACAAACGTCGCATCAGCTATTGAAAACGCCTGGAAGATGCTATCTGCTCCTTTTTCATTCCCGTCTTGCCATAATAAAAATAAGGAAAAGCCTAAGAGCAGAAACAATGGTACAATCAAATTCCAAGGCTGTGCTTTAACCATTGATAATTCCTTTTTACGGCCCATTTTGTGATAGTCAGGTTCCTCTTTTTTTGCATCATTAGATTGTTTTTTTGGTTCGTCCTCTTTTTTCGATGAAGACCAAAATGTTTGAACCAGTCCAAGTATCAACGTGACAATTGCAAAAAAGTTGAATGGAATACTTAGTAAAAAAATGTGATACGCAGAAGCATCAAGTTGGTGTTTTTGAATACCGCTATCCACTAGAGAAATCATAAAACCAACAAAAGCTGTTGCTACAGGCAGAAGTACAATGACAGATTCAGTAGAAACGTCCATCGTCATTCCAACTCTTTTCTTGGATAACTTCATCTTCTCCATAATAGATTTAATGACAGGGCCAATCATCATAATCCGGAACATTGGCATCATGAAGGTGAATGGAAGTGTTAGCCAGATTAAACTGAGTAATCCCCGTTGTGAGTGTATTTTACCGCCAATCCATTCAGAAAATCCTTTTATACCACCAGATATAGTCATCATGCCTACAAGCCCGCCAAACAAATAAAGAAATGCAATAATTTGGATGTTCGACTTATCAGATAAAGTGTTTACAACATATGTAACTGTTTCCTGTGCTCCACCTAATAGGTTTGCTTCAACGAGCAAGGCGCCAACTAGGAGGCCGAGAACAAGGCCGGGCATTATTTTTTTTAACCATATAGACATTGCAATAACGATTAAAAAGGGTATTATTGACATCCATGCGTTTTCCAAGTCATCCAACTCCTAACATTGATACCATGTCCTGTTTCTACGTTTTTATTCAAATTTATCGCAGTTTGGGCAGTAAAACCTCATGGCTTAAAAAATGAGGTTAAACTGAGAATTTTAGGTGGGGAATAACTGACCGTTCAAGCTAGGGTTGGTTCAATTCGCATTCAGTAGGGGAAAAGAAAATTCCAACTGAATGAAGTTTCACTTTATACTTCTTGATTCGATTGTTGTTTAGTATAATTGTATAAAAGGTAAAGACTAAAGAATAAAATAATCAAAAGGAAGGTGCGGGAATGTGGATTAGACATCCTTTTTTTAAATATGCAATAGGAACATTAATCGTTTTGCTCTGTATTTATTTCCTGGGAAAAGTAGACTTTTTTCTAAATCCGTTTCAAAAGTTGATTGCAATTCTATTCTTTCCAATTATTATATCTGGGTTGTTTTATTACATACTTAGGCCAGTAGTGGATTTGTTTTCTAAGCCGAGATATATGAATCGTTCTATAGCAATCATAGCTGTTTATGTGCTTTTTGCAGCTATGGTATTCTTGTTTATCCAGCTTGTTGGGACTAAAATTGTCGACCAGGCACAACAAATAACGGAACAGTTTCCATCACAAGTAGAGGATACAGTTGAACAAACGAAGAATTTAATTGAAAAAAATAATTTTGGTATGTTTTCGGTGGAAGAGATTAAACAAAAATCAATTACGTTTTTAAGTGATCTTGCACAAACGATTGGTAATAATATTACGGCGATCATTGGAGCAATTACAAGTGTGGCAACTGTTTTAATTTTAGTGCCGTTTATCCTATTTTACTTTTTGAAAGATGGAGACAAGCTCCTACCTTACCTTCTGAAATTTATCCCTAATAAGCATTTGGATGAGGGAGAACGAATATTAAAGGATATTGACCGTACGCTTGCATCTTATATTCTCGGACAGTTGACTGTAGGGTTAGTAGACGGTGTTTTAATGTATATAGGTTATATGATTATTGATCTGGATTATGCTCTAGTTCTTGCTATGTTTGTTATCATAACTGCGGTAGTACCATTGATTGGTCCTGCGTTAGGTGTTTTACCTGCAATCTTAATTGCGTTAATCCAGGATCCAGTGATGGTAGTATATGTGCTAATTATTCTTCTTATTGTACAACAGTTAGAAGGTAACCTTGTTTCACCGGCTGTTTTCGGAAAAAGATTACAGTTACATCCATTAACAATTATTTTATTACTTGTAGTAGCAGGAGCACTTTATGGGTTTGTAGGAATTTTAATTGCCATCCCACTTTATGCAGTATTGAAAGTTACTATAAAGAATTTTTATAAACTTTACCGTCTTCGCAAATCGTAGCCTAACATATTCATAGAATAAAATTTAATGTATAATGGACTAAAGAGTATACACGAAATGGGGGCATAGAATAAAAGATGAAATTAAGCCAATTAATAAAATCAATTGACAGTGTAAATGGTCTCGAAATCGAGGATATTGACATAAAAGGTATTTCTTATCATTCACAAAAAACTTCGAATGATAGTTTGTTCGTCTGTGTTAGAGGCTATAAAGTGGATGGGCACAACTATCTGCATGATGCCGTGAAAAAAGGCGCAAAGGCTGCTGTAGTAGAAGAATTTCAAGAAAATATTTCTATCCCCCAATTTCTCGTTAAGGATAGTAGAGTTGCGTTAGGGCAATTGGGAAATGTTTTCTATCAATGTCCATCTGAAAAGATGAAAATGATAGGAATTACTGCAACTAATGGAAAAACAACCACTTCCTATATGATGAACGCTATTTTAGAAAATGAAGGGTTAAAAACAGGGCTAATTGGAACGGTAGTAATAAAAACAGACGATGTTTCAATTGAATCAGAGCTTACCACGCCCGAATCATTAGATTTGCATTATTATTTAAATGAGATGGTAAAAAAAGGTGTTTCCCATGTGTGTATGGAAGTCTCATCTGCTTCCCTGCAAATGCAACGTGTAGATGCCGTTAACTATGATATCGTAGCACTTAATAATCTAACTCCTGAGCACGCAGAAACACATGGATCGTTTGAAAAATACGTTGAGGTTAAATCGAGGTTGATTAGAGAGGCAGATGAAAAGAGTATTGCTGTTCTTAACTTAGATTCTACATATTCGGCATCGTTAGTAAACCAAACGAAAGCAAAGGTTATTTCTTATGGTATTGATCATAAGAACGGATATATTCATTGTAAGAATGTAGATTTATCTACAGGGCGAGCTATATTTACAGTTGAAATTTTAAAGCCAATTCCTGTAGGTGATAACGAGGTTGAACCTAGCAAGTTTACTGTTGAGTTGGGAGTTCCAGGTATGCATTCTGTGTATAATGCTATGGCCGCCATTACCATTGGATTGCTTTGTGGTGTTTCCATATCAACCATTCAGCATACGCTTAAAGAATTTTCAGGTGTCCCAAGAAGATTTGAATTTATTTATGAGGATGAATTTATCATAATAGATGATCACTTTGCTAACCCAGGAAATATTGAAGTTACCTTGCAAACATTAGAACACATGGATTATGAGAATCTTCAACTGGTTTATGCGATTAGGGGACAAAGAGGACCTACAATAAATAAAGATAATGCAGAAGCTATTGCGGAAAGTGCGTCAAAGCTTAATATACGTGAAATTATAGCTACGAAGAGTTCATCTCATGTAACGTCAAAAGATGAAGTAACAGATGAGGAAATGGAAGCATTTATGGATGTAATGCAAAACGCAAATATTAGAGTGGATGTATATGACGAATTACCTGACGCAATACATGCAGCTCTTTCAGTAGCTAAGAAAAAGGATCTAGTTTTATTAGCTGGTTGTCAGGGAATGGATTATGGAGCAGGAATTGCTTTAGATCATGTATACAAAGATGACGTTAAGATAGAGGGCAAAGGTTAAGGTAATAGCCGTTCATCGTTCAGGCGTATACCAACAGTAAATAAACCAGCGTAAACTAACAAAGAATATTAACACCAACATGAGGAGCTGTAAAGATGTTATTAAACTCTATTGTACAGGGTCTTGAATTTGACACTATTAAAGGAGATTTAAACAAGGAGATTAGTACACTATCCTATGATTCCAAAGAAGTTATGGAAAATAGTATTTTTGTTGCTATTTCAGGCTTTGCAGTTGATGGGCATCAGTTTATCGATAAAGCAATCGAGCAAGGTGCATCAACAATTATACTCGAAAAAGATATGCTAATAGAACAGGATGTTACGGTTTTAAAGGTAATTAATTCACGGGATGCACTAGCCCGGGTTTCAGCTAACTTTTACCAAAATCCTACTGAAAAGTTAAATCTTGTTGGGATTACTGGTACAAATGGCAAAACCTCATCATCGTACTTTATCCAGTCAATTTTTGAACAAGCAAAACAATCAACGGGCTTAATTGGAACAATCGGAACGTTAATCAACAATAAGCTGGTGAAAAATAAAAATACAACACCTGAGTCGCTTAACCTACAAAGCACATTTTCCGAAATGACAAATGAAAAAGTTGACAATTGTATCATGGAAGTCTCATCCCATTCCCTAAATTTAAAACGCGTGGCATACAGTAACTTTAATACGGGTATATTTACGAACCTCACGCCAGATCATTTAGAACTGCATAATAATATGGACGATTATTTTGAAGCAAAGGCTGAGCTTTTTGATCTGACAAAGGATTTCAACATTATTAATGTGGATGATAAGTATGGCAGAAGGTTGATTAATCGAGTGAAAGACTATGAAACAACGTTGGTAACGTTTGGACTTGAACATAAAGCAGATATCTATCCAACTGATATACATTATTCTTTTGATAAAACTACGTATACGGTTAATACCCCCTCAGGAAGTGTTAAAGTTGCTGTCAATATTCCTGGTAAGATATATGTATACAATAGTTTAGCGGCGATTGCTTGTGCATATTGTAACGGTATTTCCCTTGAGGATATTCGGTATGGAATTCAGAACGTTAAAGGTATCAAGGGTCGATTAGAGACGATTTACAAAGAAGAAGAGTATAAGGTCATTGTGGATTTTTCTCATACTGAGGACGCATTGGAGCAAGCGTTAAAGACTATTCGTCCTTATGTAAAAGGAAAACTGATTTTAGTATTTGGTGTGTATGCAGATGAAAGTGATAAGGGACGAGAAAAGCGCGATGGAATGAGCCGCGCTGCTTCAACGTTTGCGGACTTTTCTGTTGTTACATCAGATAACCCGAAAACATTTGATCCATTGATGATTGTTCAAGATATTTCCCAGGCAATGGACCGCTATAATGGTAAATATAAAACAATTCTCGACCGCGAGAAGGCCATTCAGCACGCGATTGAGATAAGTGAAAAGGACGATACGATACTTATTGCAGGTAAAGGGCATGAAACAACACAAAAGGTTGGCAATCTAGAAATTCCCTTTGATGAAACAAAGATAGCATTAGAGGCATTACAGGAAAAGAAGCAATTTGTGGAGTTATAAAACAATAATCTTTTTGATACTATGTAACCGATCACGGGCATAAACATAGTAACAGGTTGAAAAAGTCCTATAATTTTTCATAGGGGGGATGGCGAATGAATCATCAGAAGGATAAGCGATTTGATGAGTTTTTGTCAGATTCTTTTAAGGATGGAGCTTGTATTAGGGAATTACGGTTAACAAATGCGGAATTGAAGTATGTACAACTCAAATTTCCAAAGTCCAAAGTAACAAAATTGCCCGAAAGCAGAAATCGTACCCCAAAAAAATTATGGTATGAAATACGGATTAAATAATAGTGAAAAGACCAGTTACTCTATCCTATGAGTGAACTGGTCTTTTTGTTACTTATCCTTATCTACATCTTTATCTTGTAATGCTTCTAGAGCAGACCGCTTCTTTTTTTGTTCCATACGTCTTTTCCGTAACCGCTCCACTATCTCTTTTCGATTTATATGGATTGTTGGTGATTCATACTCTTTAGATTCTTTAATATCACTGTTTGATGCTTTCATAAACGACCATGCTAGCAACAACATGATAAAGATAACTGGAAATCCGGCTACAATACTAGCAGTTTGCAACGTTTCTAGGTTTCCGATATACATTAAGACAAGTGGCAACAGACATAAGGTAAATGACCAGAATAAACGATTCCACCTGAGTGGTTCTGATTGTACTTCTTTTTGCACAACTGCAGCTAAAATATAGGATGAAGAATCAAATGTTGTGGCTAAAAATATGATAGCTAACACAGTAAATGCAGCTACCATAACTCCAGCCAATGGTAATTGGTGAAGGATAGCGATAATTGCGGCGGGTGCACCAAACTCGTTCATAAAGCTGATGACATCGAAGCTTCCACTTAATTGCAGATAAAGGCCGAAATTACCCATAATGCCAAAGAAAAGAATACAGCCGATTGTACCGTAAATCATGGTGCCTAATGTCATTTCGCGAATCGTTCTTCCGCGTGAAATTCGTGCGACAAATAACCCCACGAATGGCGCGTATACGACCCACCATGCCCAGTAGAAAACGGTCCATGATTCAGGGAATCCCGTTTCTGTAAAACCAGCTAAGTTTCGAAACGGTTCTAACCAGGTAGCCATTCGAAAAAAGTTGTCCATAATAATCCCGATGCTACTTATCGTCGCTTCGCTAATGAATACTGTAGGACCAGCAACAAAAATGAATCCTAATACCAATATAGCAAGCCATAAATTAATGTCACTTAACACTTTTATTCCACGTCGTAACCCAGAGTATGCGCTTATGGCAAAAATGACTGTACATAAAAGTAAAATACCCGTTTTTAAACCTAGCGTTACTGGGAGACCCGTCAGATCATGCACACCCTCTGCAATCATTGGAGTTCCTAAAGCCAAGGTTGTCCCTGCACCGCCCATTAAACCAAACATGAATAGAACATCGATGATAACTCCAAGTGGTCCATCGACAAGTCTGCCTAAAACTGGTCGAACCGCTTCACTAATTTTAAGTACTGGCTTTTTTCGAACATAATAAAAATAAGCAATCGGTAAGGCGGGAAGTGTGTAGATCGCCCATGCAATTGGACCCCAATGGAAAATGCCATAAGAGGATGCCCACTGAATTGCTTCATTTGACCTAGGTTCAAGTCCAAATGGTGGACCCTGATAGTAATAAGCCCATTCAATCATGCCCCAGTAAAGAATACTTGAACCGATCCCTGCAGCAAAAAGCATTGCTGCCCAAGAAAAAGAGCCGAACTCTTTTTCTTCATCTGCATTGCCAAGCTTAATTTGTCCATTTTTACTAAAGGCAACATAAAGTAGAAATACAAATGCTGCTAGACCCATTATGATATATAGCATTCCAAAGGTACTTGTCATAAAGTCATTTGCCATAGTTACAAATTTTGCCCCAGCCTCTGGAAAAAGGATGAGTGGAATAGAGACAGCGAGGATTAATACTAGCGCACCAATAAAAGTTGGCCAATCAATTAAACCTTTTTTCATATAGTAATTCAACCTTTCTCTCGTAAGTTCCGTTTGATAACTTAGTTTCCGCCAATGACATAAATAAATACATTGGGGGGTGAAGATAAGTGCATTAGTACATACTAACTTGGATAACTATTCAAAATATAATTGGCGTTCCGGAACGTACACGCTATTATTTCAAAAATAAGAAAACGATTGCGAGAACGACGATAGCTGTCATCGGTGGCGCAATTATCTATCGAAATCTAATTTTGATAAAAAAAGCTGTCTAGCCATTTGCGGCTAGACAGCTTTTTGTTCATTATTATCTGAGAAAATATTTTTTTACCCCATCCGTGATTGCCTGTGCAACGTTATTTTGGTATGCACTCGTTTGAATGGTGAACAAATCATTTGGGTTAGTGATAAATCCTAATTCCACTAAAACGGATAAGTCACTATTTTCTCGTAAAACATGAAAGTTCCCATAGTGGACGCCTCGATCTTGTAGTGCAACCTGTTGTCCAATTTTCTTTTGTATGGACGAAGCAAGCCCTTTGCCGCTTTCATAATAATACGTACCAATACCGTTTACGGCTATAAATGGATAGGCATTATAATGTAGGCTGATAAATGCATCTGTTTGAAATAGACTACTAAATTGTGTGCGCTCCTCTAGCGACAAGTATTGGTCGTCTGCCCGGGTAAGCTCGACAGTTGCACCTGCATCACGCAAATACTGAGCAATCTTTTCCGCTATTGATAATGTCAAATCTTTTTCTAAGACTCCATTGAACCCAATTGCACCAGGATCATTTCCTCCGTGCCCAGGGTCGAGCACAATAGTATAGCCCTCAAGTGAACCATTTCCGCTCTGTTTAGGCTTGTTTTGTGGCTCTTTGGTCGTAGATTTAGGTTCAGATTTAGGTACAGATTCAGGTGTATAAGTGTCTGTTAACCATGCTGCAATCCATCCAAATGAACCATCCTGAAGCATTACCTTATGCCAATCATTGGCAGTTTTAATTTTCGTATATGTATCTCCTGATGTTGCAAAGCCAATAATTGAATCGTCAGTGCTAGGGCCGCTACGGACATAGACCCCGTTTGTGTTAACGGTCACTGTTTCACTTATTGTTAGGCTTGAATCTTGTTTGGTGTTTTCTACGGGGTACAAATATTGTGATGCGACCCATGCTGTTTTCCCGCCATAATACGTTTGTACCCACCCATGCTGTTCATTAAAAACAACTACTTGATCACCTGTTGTTAATTGTCCCAAAATTTCTGCGTCATGTGATGGGGCAATCCTTACATGAAGAGATGATGTTCCAACTTCGTACGTTTGGCCCTCATGAGCGTCAACGATAGGTGAAATAATGATAGATAATAGCAATAAGCTTAATCCGATGAATAAAAAGCGTATACTCTTCATTTTATCCTCCTTTTGGTAAACATATGTAATAGATTATCTCCTATTATACAAAATACTAAACTGGTTGTGGGGAAAATCATGCAAATTGACTATAATTTTATAGAAGATTCATCCAGTTAATTGGGAAAGTAGGTAATACGATGTATATACAATCATTTAACTTAATTAACCAATAGGGTTAATGCTACAATTAAATCTGAAAATGAAGAATTGAGGTGGGAAAATGCTTGCAAATTACGCAGTAGATGATCTTGCAAAAAAGATAAAAACAAGGGATCTTTCACCAATTGAGGTGATGAAATATTATATCAATCAAATTGAGAAACATAACAGTCAAGTTAATGCTTTTGTGACATTGAATCCAAACGTAATGGACGAATCAAGGCAGGCAGAACAGGATGTTATGGAAGGGAAATCTTTAGGAGTTTTACATGGTGTGCCCGTTGGAATCAAGGATTTAACGCCAACAAAGGGGATTCGAACTACTTTCGGGACAAAGGTTTTTGCTGATCATGTACCAGATCGTGATGCGACAATTGTCGAGCGTTTAAAAGCGGCTGGAGCTATAATCATTGGAAAAACAAACACGCCTGATTTTGGTCATAAAGGAACAACAGACAATTTGTTGTTTGGTGCAACAAAAAATCCATGGAATCTAGATAAAACTGCAGGCGGATCTAGTGGTGGATCTGCAGCCGCAGTTGCTGCTGGGATGGTTCCGTTTGCTGAAGGAAGTGATGGGGGAGGATCGGTACGTATTCCTGCGAGCTTTTGCGGGGTCTATGGTTTTAAACCATCTTATGGTAGAATTCCGATGGACAATAGCCTAGTCAATGCATTTGGTACAAATAATCCTTTCGTGAATCATGGTCCGTTAACTCGAACTGTTCGAGACGCAGCCCTATTTGTTGATGCCACGCAAGGGCTATCAACGACAGATCCATTTTCCGTTCCTCGGTTTGATAGGGCTTTAGTCGATCAATTAGAAGGAAGTTTAGCTGGTGTAAAAATTGCTTATACGAAAGACTTTGGGATGTATACAGTAGATAAAGAGGTACTTCAAGTAATCGATCAGCAAGTAAAAAGGCTACAAGAGGTAGGAGCAGAAGTAGAAGAAGTATCGATGGATTTCGGCATGACCTTACATCAATTCCTTGGATTTTTTAAAAATACATGGTACGCATCTGCTTCAGCAGGCAGTGCAGCGATGTTGCGCGATTACCCTGAACTACTTACGCCATCCTACCATACGATGATTGAACGAGGATTTGACGTGTCAACAAGCGAGTATATCGGCTATCAGAAAAAACGGACAGTTGTATGGAGAGAACTTCAAAAACATTTTGAGACGTTTGATCTTGTCATGTCTCCATCACTTTCTATTCCAGCGTTTGATTATCAGTTGTTAGGGCCCGAAGAGATTGAAGGAAAAAAGATCGAAGCGGATTCAGATTGGATGATGACTCACATCTATAATATGACTGGCTTGCCAGCGGCCTCCATTCCAGCAGGATTTACGAAGGGCGGATTACCGATCGGTATGCAGCTTGCTGGAAATCGGTTCGATGATGGACTAGTACTACGAGTAAGCCATGCTTATGAAAAATTAATTGGTGGATTCCCATTTGCTAAATAGAGAAAAAGTGCTACAGTTTGGTTGCACTTTAATGCTGTCCAGTATCATGACCTTATTAAATGGTATTGTGGATCAACTTTCCCTTTTTCATTAAGGTTGTTTTCTAAAAGATTGTTGTTTTTGACACAAAACCTATAGATTACGACGTAAGTGCTGGTTGATTTCCGCTGCGGGCAGTCGCGCACCTTAGGGCGGCTGGTGAGCCTCCTCGTGCTCCGCACTGCGGGGTCTCACCTATGCCTATCCTCCCGCAGGAGTCGACTGCCCTCCGCTCCAATCAACTGCCATAAATTGAAGGCTATTTTATAATAAAAGCAACCAGTGATCAAGTAAATTGAAATTGTTAAGCACAAACCCAGTGAAGGAAATCCACGGAGACGCCTGTGGGAAAGCGAAGTGGATTTCCGGAACGATTGACCAACCACCAAAACCAGCAATTACGTCGCATTTTATATTAACTTCGGTGGTATGAGCAACAAACTATACGAAAAAAGCCTTGATTAAAGTTCTACCGAAATTTGTACTACTTGTTGAGTAAGACATAGAGGTTTCATTCTGTTAAACTATAACTAGGTTCATAATACATATATAGCAGGTGTTTCCGTGGATGCATTCATCATTTTTTTCATCATTATATTAGTTGCTTCGATTCTCCAAACGAGTACTGGATTTGGTTTTTCCATTATGGCCACTCCCTTTTTACTTTTATTATTTGAACCGCGCGAAGCCATCCAAATCAACTTAATATTGTCATTAATTATTTCACTTTCTCTAATTATGAAAATAAAACAGGATATAGATTATGGAATCCTGCGGCGTTTTATGATAGGTAGTTTTGTTGGATTACCAATTGGAATCAGCATTTTTTTGTCGCTAGATATGACCGTGCTAAAGCTTTTTGTTAGCGTACTTATTTTGGTTTTGACATTTTTATTAATCTTAAAATATCGGATTAAACAGACAAACATTCGTGATTTTACGATTGGAGGATTATCTGGAGCATTCACAACTAGCATTGGTATGCCAGGCCCTCCTATATTATTGTACTTTTCTGGAACGAACACATCGAAAGAAGCGCTCCGTGCAACAACGCTTGCTTTTTACCTTTTTATTTATTTTGTAAGTCTAATCATTCAAATTATCTTTGTTGGGACTTCAAAAGTTATTTGGGTATCTAGCTTGGAAGGTCTACCGATGGTAATCGTCGGGTTAATCACTGGTCAGCTTTTATTTAAACGGATTAACCAGCACATATTTCGAATGATGACATATGTCTTATTGTTATTTACAGGATTATATTTGTTACTTCAACAACTTTAAAAATGGACATGCGATATGTGTGAATGTACGTTTCAAAGAAGACGCGCGATTAATATACTAAAGTAGATAATGTTCTTTAGGATCAACGGTTAGCCTTCCGAACGGAGGTGGTGCCTTGTGAGTTTATATGAAACATTTATGGTGCTAATTGGATTTGGTTCTTTGTTGATTGCCTTACTGGCGTTGGTCATTACCCTGATCAATAGGATCAATAGAAAATAGACCTCCCAATTACCTGAAAAAGTAATCGGAAAGGTCTATTCGCATAGAGTAGCCGACTCCTAGGAGAACCGCTTATCTATAGACCACAGTCCGCACTGTGGTCTTCTATATATAGTTGTAAAGTAGGTCAATTATACCACTTTAATGGATAAATTTATTTCTGTGTTCCTCCAACATATTTTCGTTGGAAAGCAGTTATACTATCATATTCCTCACCAAGCATGTGTGATAATCGTATATAGATAGGAAGAAGCTCTCGATATACGTTGGTATTATGTTCATTAGGACGATGAGTGTGTGTTTGGCCAATCATATCTGAAACAATACTGAAATCGTCAATTTCACCAACTGCATACATACCTAAGACGATGGCACCAAGACAAGAACTTTCATAGCTTTCTGGTACAATCACTGGTTTATCAAATATGTCCGCCATTAATTGACGCCACATTTCAGAACGTGCAAATCCACCAGTTGCCTGAATTTTTTGGGGCTCATCAGTCAATTCCTCAAGCGCCAATAAAACGGTGAACAAGTTATAAATAATTCCTTCTAGTACCGCGCGAATCATGTGTTCCTTTTTGTGATGAATACTTAGACCGAAAAAGGAACCACGAGCATTTGCATTCCATAATGGGGCCCGCTTACCGGTCATATATGGGTGGAAGATTAAACCGTCTGATCCGGGGTTTATGCCAGCTGCAATCCGAGTTAACACATCGTATGGATCAATTCCTAATCGTTTTGCTGTTTCTACCTCAGAAGCAGCCAATTCATCACGTAACCACCGTAAAATAATCCCCCCATTATTTACTGGTCCCCCAATGATCCAATGGTTTTCGGTTAATGCATAACAAAAAATTCTACCCTTTGGATCTGTCCGAGGTCGATCTGATACCGTACGTATTGCACCGCTTGTCCCAATTGTAACAGCGATAACACCTGGTTCAATTGCGTTCACACCAAGGTTTGATAAAACACCATCACTTGCACCAATAATAAAAGGAACTTCACCACGGAATCCAATATAGGAATGGTAGTATTCCTTTATCACTTTCAGTTGATGTGTAGTTGGAACGAGCGTAGATGATTGATCGGAGGTAATTCCAGCTAATATAAGTGCTTCCTTGTCCCAATCTAATGTTTTAAGATTCATTAAGCCAGTAGCAGATGCAATCGAATGGTCAATCACATATTCACCAAAAAGTTTGTAAAAAACATATTCTTTAATTGAGATGAATTTTGCCGCTTTAGCAAAGACGGCTGGTTGTTCATCTCGCATCCAGACTAACTTTGCGAGTGGTGACATAGGGTGGATTGGTGTTCCAGTACGTAAATAGATTTCGTGCCCATTATGCTTGTCTTTGATTTGTTGTGCATGTTTTGCACTACGAGTATCTGCCCAAGTAATACTGTTGGTGAGTGGATTATTTTCTGCATCAACTGTAATCAGGCTATGCATTGCAGGTAAATGGACAGTTGAAACAGCACTTGAGTTTCAAGTTGCAGCACCTGTTATCGCATTGTCACTCATGGTGCGCTACCGATCGCAAGAAGATGATACATTCTCAGGAAAAGTTGTCGCAGCACTACGCAACGAATTTAGAGGAAATGATGTTGTGAAGAAATAAATTATTTCTACACAACATCATTTAACAACGATGCTTGGTTTAATGGTGGTACGAGCGGAGGTACTGACGGCGCTCGCGAGGGGGCATGTACGATGATTGGGGGTGATCCTGAAAAGTTTGCTGAAATTGAGCAAATTTTTGAAGACGTTTCCATCCAAAATGGTTATCTTTATACAACAGTCAAAGAAATAAATTCCTTTTTCCTTTAATGTAGAGGCACGTCGTAAGGTATCTTTATAGTTAGAATTCCCGCCATCGATAAGAATGTCTCCGCTTGATAGTAATGGAGTTAATTCATTAATTACGGTTTCCGTAACATCACCCGCAGGAACCATCAACCAAATCGTACGAGGTATTGGTAGCTTCTCGACAACTGTTGATAAAGATGTTTCAAACTGGAGATTTTCATGAGTAAATTCATTTGATAGTGTAGCGTTCGTATCATAACCGACTACTTCATGGTTATGATCCAGTAAATTAATGATAGATTGAGTCCCATTTTTCCTAAACCTACTATTCCTATATCCATATTGTCCTCCTTGTTTAAAGGAATATTTTTTCTTATAAATTATATTATATAAAATAATTTTCCGTAATCAATACATTTTTACACACAGAGAATGAAAAAAAATTTCTTTTCTTATATACTTGGTAGTGTAGCCTATATAGCAAGGAGCATGCGACATGGTCAATGAAAACCAACATGGATTAGCGAGTATACGGAGTAATTATGGGAAGTTTAGCAAGAAGGAAAAGAAGATTGCTGATTATATACTAGCAAACCCACAGCAAATTATTCATCACACGATAAATCAAGTTTCCGAAGATCTAGAAATAGCAGACTCGACAGTATTCCGTTTTTGCCAACGGATTGGCTTCAAAGGCTATCAAGCTTTCAAAATTGCCCTTGCGGCTGAGATTGTGACACCGATGAAAGATATTCATGAAAAAATCAATGACGGGGATAGTGTTGCGACAGTTTCGGAAAAAGTTTTCCGTTCCAATATGAAAACACTAGAAGATACGTTGCATATATTAGACGGAAATGCACTAGAACAGGCAGTCCATGCCATTTTACAAGCAGAAAAAGTTGAGTTTTACGGTAATGGCGGATCTGCTTTGGTGGCGCTAGATGCCTATCATAAATTTATTCGAAGCGGTTTACACGTTAGCTCAAATCTTGATTCACATATGCAGCTCATGTCAGCTTCACAGCTAAGGAAAAAGGATGTTGCAGTATTGATATCCCATTCAGGTTCTACAAAGGATCTACTCGATGTATTGCAAGTACTTAAGAAAAATGACGTGCAAACGATTAGTATATCGAATTTTGCCAAGTCACCATTGACGAAAGAAGTAGATATTTCGCTATATACAATTGCTGAAGAAACAGACTTTCGTTCAGAAGCACTATCATCAAGGATTGCTCAGCTTAGTATTGTTGATGCACTGTATACCAATGTAATGATTGCCAAAAAAGAAGAGGGTAAGAAAGCAATTAGTAACATGCGCAAAGCAATATCATTAAAGCGATTATAAAGTTTTAGAGGGGGGACTGTTCCCAGTTTTAATCCAATCCATTCCCATTATTCCTTAGCTCATGTATACTTGTATTTCGAGTACCGAAGAAAGGGAGACATTCATGAGCACTGAATTAACCGCGACTAAAACAACTAAGTTGCCAGATAAAATATGGACACGGGATTTTGTTCTTATTTGTGTGGCTAACTTCTTTATTTTTCTTGGATTCCAAATGACACTTCCCACAATACCGCTTTTTGTAAAAGAGCTTGGTGGAAGTGATCAATTAATTGGACTTATTACTGGTATTTTTACATTTTCTGCTTTGCTTTTGAGACCTTATGCAGGCCATGCATTAGAATCAAAAGGCAGACGCTTTGTCTATATGATTGGGCTCGCAATATTTGTACTTTCTGTCGGTTCCTACGCATTTGTTGCGAGTATTTTCTTTTTATTTATCATGCGGATGGTACAAGGTATTGGTTGGGGGTTTTCAACAACAGCCACGGGAACCATTGCAACAGATTTGATTCCGTCAAAGCGCAGGGGCGAAGGGATGGGTTATTTCGGTTTATCTGGTAACTTAGCATTAGCCTTTGGTCCTACTCTCGGATTAACACTTGTCGGAGTCATATCATTTAAGTCATTATTTATGATCTGTGCGGCACTTGGGTTAGTAGCATTTTTACTATCTTCTACGATTCGTTATAAAAAGGTGGAACAATCGCCAAATAAAACAACCACTGTTAAATTTGATATCTTTGAAAAAACAGCAATCCAGCCATCATTGTTATTATTTTTTATTACGGTTACATTCGGTGGAATTGCATCATTTCTTCCATTATATGCGACGGAAAAGGGCATTCCGGGGATTGAATCCTATTTCTTAGTTTTTGCGATATTCCTAATGATATCTCGTATTTTTGCTGGAAAAATTTACGACGCTAAAGGGCATATTTACGTTTTTATTCCTGGAACTTTATTAATATTCGGTTCCATGCTATTACTTTCATGGCTACCAAGCACACTGGTTATGCTGATCGCTGGCGGAATGTATGGTTTAGGCTTTGGTAGTGTTCAACCAGCATTACAGGCATGGGCGGTTGATAAGGCTGCCGATAATCGAAAGGGAATGGCTAATGCAACCTTTTTCTCCTTTTTCGATTTAGGGGTTGGATTAGGTGCAATTTGTTTTGGCCAATTAGCCTTTATGTATGATTATAGTGTCATTTACACTACTTCAGCTGGTTCAGTTTTGCTGTCTATCTGCTTGTATATTTATTTACTTATAAAATCAAAAAATAAAGTTGCGCACTAATCATAAGGATTCGAGTATAATGCCACAAAATCGCGCAGCAAGGATTGAAAAATTAGTGTGCCCGATTGATTTGGAGTATAATGTTGATCTGAGTTAAAGCAAAAATGTACTTGATTTAGTTTAAAAAGATCGATATGTTGTATACAATATAAGTAATGATAACAAGAAGGTAGGGTTAACCTGATTTGAAAAGCTATGATATTTTCCATATGCAACGATTATTTCCTTCCCAAGTATATGAACGAGGTCTAGAATATTTTCATCAGGGAAGGGTAACTGAATTATTATACGATATTAATTTTCATGTATGGACGGCAACGGTTTATGGAAGTGAAAGTTACTTTGTGGAAGTGAATACAAAAAGGTGGCCGCATGAGCTTTCAGATGCCTATTGCGATTGCCCAGCGTTTAAAACCTATAATCAATGTAAGCATATAGTTGCGGTGTTATTTGCAATTGGTAAAAGGCATAAGGAACAGGGAGTTTTTCGTCAAGTGGATAAATTTCAAAAGACAAAGGATTTTATTCAATCAATTACGGATATACAACAACAAAAGCGTGCAAGTAGCCTAAGTATCAATCGTCAACAATTACAGGTAGAGTATGTTTGTAAGTGGACATATAATGATACATTATTTCTTGAACTTAAAGTAGGAGAAAAGCGTCGTTTAGTTGTAAAAGATATACACGCATTCCTGCAGGATGTATTTCAAGAGCGAGAGCATTTTTTTACGAAAACATTCACCTATAATCCAGAACTGCATTATTTTGATGCAGAGGATCTAGAATTATTTGAATCAATCATGTCCATCGTACAAAATGAACGGCTATACGACGGTCATTCATTATATCGCTATCAATCACATATTTCAGAAGGGCGCTCCATTTCTATTTCTCCATTGCTAGCAAAACCTTTATTAAAAAAATTGGTCGAACGGGACTTTATTGTGGACACTGAACGAGACGTTTTTCGTGACATTTCAATTGTGGAAGATGAACTTCCTTATGAATTTAAACTAGAAAAAAACAACAAGGAGCTTGCGCTTGCAGTAAAGGGGATGCAGGATGCCATTTATTTTACCAAGTATGAATTGATGTTTGATACTGGGACTTTTTACTTTCCAAAAAAAGATCAGGTACCAATGCTTGAGCAGGTAAGTGAAATTTCTAGGGATAACCCAAATCTACCAATTCCAGCCGATCAAGCGGATGTATTTTTATCTGAAGTTGTACCATCACTAAAAAAGGTCGGTGATGTACAAATATCTGAAAGTGTAGCATCCGAGATAATTCAAGTTCCACTCAAGGCAAAACTTTATATTGATTTAAAGGCAGATTGGATTACTGGAAGATTGGAATATCACTATGGGGCGTATCAAGTAGATCCGTTTAATGGAAAAAAAGAAGAGGACGTCTTGATCATTCGAGATGTAGAAAAAGAACAACAAATCATGCAGCTAATTGAGCATGCGAATTTTCACTTTAATGGAAAAGAATTATACATTGATGCAGACGAGGAAATGTTGTATGAATTTTTATACGATGTGCTTCCAATGTTTGAATCGTATGTAGATCTTTTTCTTACCTCAGATTTACGAAAGTTTTATATGGAGAACGAACCAATTCCAAGTACAAGTGTGCGACTGGAATCATCGAACAACCTACTAGAAATTGGTTTTAGTATTGACGGAATAAATGATAATGAAATTAACCAAATCCTTAACGCCGTTCTAGAGAAAAAGCGCTATTATCGTATGGACAGTGGGGCATTATTATCACTTGAGAGCGATGAATTCACATCGATTCAAGAGTTAATGTCTGAACTAGATTTGAAAAAGATAGATATACAAGACGGAAGTGTTCAGTTACCTGCATACAGAGGTGCACAGGTCGACGCCCTTATTGAAACGAAAAAAAATTATGATCCTACGTTTCGAAAACTTTTGCATCATCTAAAATCACCAGAAGAACAGGTTTATGAGATACCAGACAATTTACAAGCTTCCCTGCGCAATTATCAAGAGACCGGATTCCAGTGGTTTAAATCGTTAAGTAGCTATCACTTAGGTGGTATATTGGCAGATGATATGGGACTTGGAAAGACCATCCAAAGTATTACATATTTGCTGTCATTAAAACAGGATTTACCGCATTTAATTGTGGCGCCTTCATCTGTTCTATACAATTGGAAAAATGAGTGTGAAAAATTCGCACCAGACTTGCGAGTCCGTGTAATCGCAGGTAGCCCGTTAGAACGCGCAGCAATGATTGACGCAAATACAGGGGATGAAGTTTGGATTACGTCCTATGCAACATTACGGCAAGACATCGCATTATACCAAGACATAACATTTCACACCCTGATTTTAGATGAAGCACAATATATTAAAAACTATGTAACGAAAACATCACGTGCAATCCGGGAAATTAAGGCGGGGCATCGCTTTGCACTTAGTGGCACACCAATTGAAAATTCAATCGATGAACTGTGGGCAATTTTCCAAGTTATTTTACCAGGATTAATGCCTAATCAACGGAATTTTAAACAGTTGGCTCATTCTAAAATTGCTATGCTAACAAAACCATTTATTTTACGCCGATTGAAAAAAGATGTATTAAAAGAGCTGCCAGACAAAATTGAGTCGGTCCACGTATCAGAACTAACCAAACAACAAAAAGAATTATATGTGGGATATTTACGTGAACTACAACAGGAGACAGCGCAATCCTTAAGCAATCAGGATTTTAATAAAAACCGGATGAAAATATTAGCAGGTCTAACCAGATTGCGACAAATTTGCTGTCATCCGTCTTTATTTATTGAAAACTATGAAGGAAAATCAGGTAAGTTAGAACAATTAATGGAAACAGTCAACAATGCTGTAGCAAATGGGAAGCGGATGTTGATATTTTCTCAGTTTACAAGCATGCATGAAATCATTAAGAAAAAGCTAGAAGAAGATGGGATTAGCTACTTTTATTTACATGGTCAAACGCCATCACAGGAACGTGTTCAGATGAGTGAAAGCTTTAATAATGGAGAAAAAAGTGTATTCCTTATCTCATTAAAAGCGGGAGGAACAGGGCTTAACTTAACAGGAGCAGATACTGTCATTTTATATGATTTATGGTGGAATCCTGCCGTAGAGGATCAAGCTACTGGTCGAGCCCATCGCTTTGGACAGAAAAATGTCGTTCAAGTAATACGTATGGTCACAAAAGGAACCATTGAGGATAAAATTTTTGCCCTTCAGCAAAAGAAACGTGAATTAATTGATCAAGTGATTCAGCCAGGAGAGCAAATGCTTTCAAGCCTTAGCGAAAGTGATATACGTGAATTACTAAGTTTATAATTTGTTTGATTACCCCATGAGCCTAAGCAAGCTCATGGGGATTTAATCAGCCTTTGGATGGGAGATAAACTTAGTTGACAATTTAACCAACAGAATGTTACTTTGTAATAAACTTTTGTATTTTAATTTACTGAATTATCATAAAAAACCTGCAATTTGTTCGTTTATCTGGTACACTAAACGTAGCAATTTATGGTAGTGGTGTTTGCTCTTATTAAAGTACAAAAGGGGATGTAACAAATGAAGAAAATTGCAAATGGAATAACGAAATTTTTTGTTGCCAATCTTGCGGTGGTGCTTGCAATTTTACTGTTGCCAGTTTTTTTAATCACAGATGATGTTGCTTTATTCGAGCAGATTATGAGTTACCTATTTAATGACAATAAAGGATAATACGAATATCCCTTGAGACAGGGGTATTTTTTTGTCAGCGTTCGTAGCTGGATGTCACCGCTTAATTCGATAAATCAACGCTCATCCAAACTTCCCCCAAAACAACAACACATGAAAACAGAGCCAGGTTATCAAACCTAGCTCTGTTTCACCATTTCTATAACGTTAACTCAAACAGTTTCCGTGGTCGACCCTTAACATATGGTTTTTCTTCACCAACAACACGAATTACATCGCCCGCTAAAAGCTTGTGAATGGTACGCTCTGCACTACGCTTTGTCACCTGGTAATAGTTTGATATATCATTTGCAGAGAAGGCTTCATTATTGCGTAAGTTAATAAAATCAATAAAGTTATAGGATAACTCATTATTTAGTCTAGCTCGGTGAATAAGTGCGTGGTATAACCGTGATGTGTCGACATGTTTCGCTACGCCAAGAGGTCCGATTGTTTCTTTCCGCTCATTTACGATAAAGCAGCTACTTTCCTCCGAATGATTACATGTTTCAAGTGCAAGCTTAGCATTATCTTCAGCCTGTTTTGCTGTTAAGCCTAAGCCAAATCCGATTTCTACTGGAATACCTAGTGAACGAGCAATCTCCTGTAATAAGGGGAAATCGCGGTAATGATTCGTAATATGATCAAGAATGCCCCTTGTACCGAATATAGAAAATTGGTTATCACCATTTGTTAAAACAGAAGAGTAAGTTTGATGGCCAAATTTTAATAGAATTTTATGAAGCTTAAGAAGCATTTCTTGTGCTGAAATCTCCCCTTGTTGGACAAGAATTTTATCAAAGTCCTTAATTTGAACAAAACCTGAAACAATTTGTGCGCTCTTGCTTTTGTTTAATGTAGCAATTGACTTTGCTTTTTCAACAGCACGCTCCAGGTTCAATTTTGGAATTAGCATCCTATTTGTTGGGATGCCTTCATCAATGAGTCTTTGTTCCACTTCCTCAATTGAAGTTAATACATAATCAATCTTTCCTGTTTGATAAAGTTCTTTATGATAATGAAAGATTTTGCCGATGTCTAATATAGAATCTTCCCCATAGCTATAGGTATAAATATCCCGATCCTCCATGTTTAATTCACTAATTACTTCCTCAACATATTCCTTGTGTAACACATCGATTGATATGCGATCCAGCGCTTGATTGTGATTGTTTCTCAAACGATAAAAGGACGTTAGAATCATATATTCATCAAATGCCACTTGGACAGCGGGTAAGCGCTTTCTATCAATTTTTTCTTTAGCGTAAAAGTAAGGAAGTGTACCACCAAATAAATAGACGTCGCACATAAAAGCCTTCTCAATTAAATCAACGTTTTCTACCGCTTTTGAATAGGTGAAAGGGATTATTTCAATATCATCTTGACCCTCTACATAATCATTCATTCGCTTAATTATTTCTTCCCTACCGAATACCGCAATTTTTATCTTCATTTTGTGGACCTACCTCCGTATTTGTTTACTGTTTATTCCTATAATTAGATAGAGCTGTCAACTTAAGGAGTGGGTTTGTGAGATTACACGTATTGCTAGTTTACGTTCGAAGGCGTTAATCGAAATAGTACCTTTTTGGTTTGAATATAGGTTTAGCTCCATTTTGACATGCGAGAATTGACGAAATAAAAAACGACATATTACGCTAATCTCTATTATGGTACGGAATTTTCTTAATATTGTCAAGAAGGAAAGATAGGAAACTTGACAAAACCACTGATATTATGTCCATTAGATAAAATATGTTATTTTTGTGACATGAATACTAGATGATAATAATTGGTAATTTAGTACAATATACGCATAAAAATATCAGTTTTTGTGGTATGTTTAGTATAAATAGTTAAAAAATTGGAGGGACACAGCATGGGGAAGCTTTTGGAAAACGTTAATTTACGTATACCAATTATTCAAGCAGGAATGGCTGGCGGCATTACAACTCCTAAACTCGTTGCTGAGGTGGCAAATGCTGGTGGACTTGGAACTATAGGAGCGGGCTATATGAGTGCTTCGTCTTTGCGAGATGAAATTGATCAAGTAAAACAATTAACAGATAAGCCATTTGCCGTTAATCTTTTCGCAACAAACTTAGAAGCGTTTTCTAGTGATGTAGAGCAAATGCAACACTTTCTGAATAAATACCGAGAAGAACTGGAAATTGATTCTGGAAATCAATCCGTAAAGATTTATGATTATTTGCAGGAAAAGGTTTATGTAATCATTGAAAAAGATATTCCAGTTGTCAGTACAGCGTTTGGTGTACTCTCGTCTGTATTAATCGAACGTCTGAAGAAAAATGATGTAACGTTGATTGGAATGGCAACTAATTTAGAAGAGGCAAATCAATTAGTTGAAGCAGGTTATGATATTATTGTTGCCCAAGGATTTGAAGCGGGTGGCCATCGCGGGACATTTGATGTAGTGAGATATCCAAATGGGTGTAACCTTGGCTTACTTTCCATGGTTCAGGAATTTTTGGAAAATCTTGATGTACCAATTGTTGCTGCGGGTGGAATTTCAAATAAGAGTCAAATTGATGTGCTTATGGCTATGGGAGTATCAGGTGTTCAGCTAGGAACTAAATTCTTAGTCGCAAAAGAAGCTGGAACAAACACTGCATATCGACGGTCACTACTAAAAGCATCAGCTGTAGATACAGTCATTACAAGCGCCTTTTCCGGAAGGCCAGCACGAGCAATTATGAATCGCTTCATTGGCGAAGTGGAAGTAAGTGGTTTTGATTTACTGCCTTTTCCAATCCAAAATGAACTTACGAAAGATATTCGGGGAGCAAGTAAAGATTTTGCTGTTTCAGAGTTTCAATCATTATGGGCAGGACAAGGTGTAGGATCAATTGTGAATGAAGAGACAGTTGCAGAAATACTAGTCTCGTTGATTGATGAGCCTACTACGGATACGAATCAGCTTGAGTTGGAGTTTGAAGAGTCATAAAATAATTCCAATTAAATAGCAATCGACTACATGAACCGCTTCCTACCCAGAAGTGGTTCTGTCCGTGTTTCATCTAGGATGAAAAAAGGAATATATGATGTGGACATATCCTGAAAAGTTATACACAACCTGTGGACAAAGTTGAGGATAACTCAATATTTTGTGCAGAACGTAAATTCTAGTACAAAATAAGGGAAAATAATTCACAAATACAGAAAGAAGCTGGGGATAACTTTATCTTTTGCTTCAACTGAACCGTGGAAGTATTATTGAATTGTGATAAGTTAGTAAAAAGTTGAGGGATGACATGAGACAAAAAACAAAAATAGCAGTCCGTAATGCCTTCATTACAACCGCTTCAATTATTGGGTTGCTAGTAATCATATCGCTTTTGGTCCAGACGGAGTTCAAAGTAGATGAAGATATACTTAGCGATGAAGTGAAGCAATACCAGCCTCTTGTGGAAAAGTATGCAAAAAAAAATGAGGTTGAAAATTATGTGGATATCTTGTTGGCAATGATGATGCAAGAATCTGGTGGCCGTGGAAATGATCCGATGCAAGCTTCTGAAAGCTATTGCGGGGAAAGGAATTGTATCAAGGATCCTGAACAATCTATTAAACAAGGGGT
Source organism: Virgibacillus necropolis (assembly GCF_002224365.1). Taxonomy (GTDB): domain Bacteria; phylum Bacillota; class Bacilli; order Bacillales; family Amphibacillaceae; genus Virgibacillus_F; species Virgibacillus_F necropolis. Next base: position 507,378 of record NZ_CP022437.1, read on the forward strand.
CTATTATTTTTCTGAAACTTTAAATGCGGCAGATGGAGACCTAGAGCTCGCGATTCAATCGTATAATTTTGGTAGAGGCTTTATTGAGTATGCTTTGGAAAATAAGGGAGAGTATACCCAGGAAGTCGCTATTAACTTTTCCCAAAAGATGTATGAGAGTGCTGCGAACAAATCCAAATATAGATGTTTACGGGAAGGAGCACGGGAAATTAATGCCTGCTACGGAGACATTTATTACGTGCAAGATATATTGGCGATGCGTGAGAAATTAAACTCTGGGTAATTGGATGTTTGGAAAAATCGCTATCCGTAAAATAATGTTATGTGGAAAAATGTAAGGAGATTTTTAAATACTAAGAACATATTAAAGCCCAGCATACCTTTATAAATTGAAGGAACTGGGCTTTTGTTATTCATCAAATATGAATATACGTTAATAGGAATGGGGCATATACCAGGCAACACTAACGTTGTGTCGATTTCTCACTTTTACCGCTGTTATCATTTAGCGTGACAGCCTTTTCGGCATCCAAATATCCCGCGCCTTGAACATAGGATGGCAATCCCCTATCAACAGCAGCTTGAAGAAGTTGTTGCTTTACCTCGTCAGGGGAAAACTCTGGATAAGCTTGAAGAACAAGAGCTGCTACACCAGAGCAGATGGGAGTTGCCATCGATGTGCCTGATAAAGAGAAATAATTGTCCTCGACTCGATTCGATTTCGTTATTTTGTCTAGGAAAGAACCCGGAGCTCTTAAAGAGATGATATTAGCCCCTGGAGCCAATAAATCCGGTTTCGATACTCCTCCACACGCAGGTCCACGACTTGAAAAAGATGCAACTTCTTCATCAGCACGATCAACTGTGTTTTGGTCATCGATAGCCCCAACAGTCACGACCTTCGAACTGATTCCGGGGGTTGCAATCGTTCTTTGATCAGGACCCGAATTTCCAGCAGCTACACAAACAACAATACCGCTTTCCCATGCTTTTTCAACAATTTGAACAAGCGGATCATTACAGTCAGACTCATCAGCTGCGGCCCCTAAAGATAGGGAAATCACATTAATTTGATGTTCTTCCTTATGGTTGATACACCACTGAATTCCTGAAACAATAGTGGAAAGTGACCCTGATCCCATTTGGTTGAGAACCTTTACGCCAATAACACCAGATTCTGGAGCAGGCCCACGGTATTTTCCGTTTGAAGAGAAACCGTTACCAGCCGCATCTCCTGCGCAATGTGTTCCATGTCCATTATCATCATAAGGCTCCATTTTGTTGTTAATAAAGTCTTTAAAGGCAATAATTCGGTTAGTCGGCTGTTTTAAATCTGGGTGCGGATGAACCCCCGTATCAACGATGGCAATGTTTACGTCTTTGCCGGTTAAACCTTGTTCATTCAATTGTTCTGCATGAATGGATGGAGAAGCAACATCCAACAAGGCTTTGACTTCTCGATCATAATAAATTTTTTTGATGTGACAATCGTTGTGCATGAGTTTTTCAATTGATGATGCCGTTAGGATCGCTGAACAACTGGATGTGCTGGAATACTCGTACTTTAACTTGGATCTAGCCTTCTTCCTGACTAATTGACGAGCCTTTTTTAAAGACGAAGATAAGGGGACATCTTTTTGGTCGAACTCAATAATAACGGGAAACTTCTTTGTCCTTTTTAAAAAATTTTCTAATGGACGATGTAAAAAACAAGGGGTGCGGCGAAAGGGTTTATATAAATGGATTAGTTTTTGTCGCAGATCTTTGTCGAACCTTTCACTATAATTTCTGGTAAGCTGAATCATTGAAAATCCTAGCATTCTACCAACTCCTTTTACTGTGATGATTTATTCTATGAAGGAATGAAAAAGAAATGGCGGTGTTTGTAGCTAGATTATTAAAAAAGGCCCTTGTCTCATAGTCTTAAAGACTAGTAAAGGGCGTTAGATAAGTTTGTATTATTCGTGCGCCGAACGATAATAACTCGAATAATTACAGCTACTGTGAACAGGGTTTATAGATATTCCAGAAGTGTAGTTGGATAGCGTATTACGAACAAAGCACGTTTACCCTTGCCCTCGAAATAAACATATAGTAAATCGAGTTACTTCGATTTTTCCCAAAGAAAGATTATAATGGCATTATTATAAGAAAAAACAAGGAGGCTTTTATTACATGTTAAAAGAAATCCATACAAAGAATGCTCCAGGTGCTATAGGGCCCTATTCACAAGCGATTCAAGCTGGAGACTTTTTATATGTCTCAGGACAAATCGGTATTAATCCCGAAACTGGTGAAGTTGTAGAAGGAATTGAGGCGCAAACAGAACAAGTAATGAAAAATTTGAAAGCAATACTATCAGAAGCAGATACAAACTTCTCACATGTTGCGAAATTTACAATCTTTATCAATGATATGAATAATTTCAGTATAGTAAATGAATTATATGGTTCATATTTAGAAAAACCATATCCTGCACGTGCGACTGTGGAGGTTAGTCGGTTACCTAAAGATGTACTAGTAGAAATGGATGTTGTTGTCTACACGAAAGTAGAACGGGAGTTGGATTGATATGAATAATTTTACCTATCACAATCCAACAAAGTTAATTTTTGGTAAAGGGCAATTAGAAGCTTTGACAACAGAAGTTCCAGTGTACGGAAAAAAAGTATTGATCGTATACGGTGGAGGAAGCATTAAACGAAATGGCATTTATGATAATGTAGTAGAAAAGTTAAATGAAATCGGTGCGGAGGTTCATGAATTATCTGGAGTAGAACCCAACCCTCGTGTGACAACTGCCCGCGCCGGAATTGAAATTTGTAAAAAAGAGGGAATTGAATTTTTACTTGCTGTTGGCGGTGGTAGCACAATTGATTGTACAAAAGCAATCGCTGCTGGTGCAAAGTCTGATGCTGATATTTGGGATATTGTTACGAAAAAAGTAGAAGCAGAAGACGCGCTTCCATTTGGTACTGTACTAACAATAGCGGCAACTGGTTCGGAAATGAATCGTGGGTCGGTTATTACAAATTGGGAGCTGAACGAAAAACATGGCTGGGGATCTCCACACACAAGCCCTAAGTTTTCCATTTTAGACCCAACACACACCATGTCCTTGCCACGTGAGCAAACGGTATATGGTATGGTTGATATCATGTCCCATGTATTAGAACATTATTTCCATCATACATCTAATACGCCAATACAGGATCGTTTTTGTGAAGGTATCTTACGGACGGTAATTGAAACCGCTCCTAAATTACTGGATGATCCGGAAAACTATGAGTATCGTGAAACAATTATGTTAAGTGGAACGCTAGCGCTTAATGACATGTTGAACATGGGCTATCAGGGGGACTGGGCAACACATAATTTGGAGCATGCTGTATCTGCAGTTCATGACATCCCACATGGTGGTGGTCTTGCAATATTATTCCCTAACTGGATGACCCATGTGCTGGATGAAAATATCGCCCGTTTTAAGCAACTTGCTGTTCGCGTATTTGATGTTGTTCCTAATGGGAAAGCAGATCGTGACATTGCGGAAGAAGGAATTATGAAGCTACGTGAGTTCTGGACTAGCATTGGTGCGCCAGATAAGCTTGCAGATTACGATATTGATGAAAGCACAGTTGAAACCATGGCAGGAAAAACTGTTCAGGTTCGCGAGGAATATGGTAATTTTAAAAAGCTAAACAAAGAGGACTCCAAGGAGATTTATCAAGCAAGTTTATAATTGAAAGGCAGTTTTCTAAAAGATTGTTGTTTTTGACACAAAATATTTAAACTACGACATAACAGCAACGTGATTTCCGCTGCGGGCAGTCGCTTTCCGCGGGCGGCTGGTGAGCCTCCTCGTGCTACCGCACGAGGCCACTGAAAAAGTTAAATATAATAAAAAATATGTGGATCTACCATCGCATCTTCGAATATACTCCGCTTTCCGCGGGCGAGTGTCGAGCCTCCTCGGACTGCCGTCCTGCGGGGTCTCGCCGATCTCTTACTTCCCGCAGGAGTCTCCGTATATTCGAGATGCTAAGTTAGGGTGAAAAGTTAAATTTTTAAAATCCATCACTTTTTCAGTGGCCTCCTACCGCACTGCGGGGTCTCACCTATGCCTATCCTCACGCAGGAGTCGACTGCCCTCCGCTCCAATCACTGAAGAGTGAAGAGATGAATGTTATGAATTTAGGAGGAGCTCAACCCTAGCGAAGGAAAAACACGGAGACTCCTGCGGGAAGGCTCATCGCGAGCCCGCGGAAAGCGTAGTGTTTTTTCCGCAGCGGTCACAGGGCACCGAACATGATTTTAATTATGGCGCATTTTATATCAATAGCACCAGACTTTGCTAAACCAATTGAAAAAACAAGCAAAAAAGAACTAGCTGTTAGTGATATACAGCCAGTTCTTTTTTTATTGCTTCTCTTATTTTATCCAAACATTCTTCAGGTGTATTACCAGAAACACGTTTTCCATTGACTAACGCATATGGTTTAAGTCGGCACAACCCGCAAAATGAAAGGCATTCATTCATCAAAACAGCAACTTCTGGAAATTCTTTCTCAATAATTTCTTCTATATTAATAGTAGCGATGGCATTTCCGTCGCAAACGTCGACTATGACTATACCCATTGCTATCACTTTCTTTCTAAACATTATTATTTCATGACTCTGTTAGTTTTAGCATATACGAGCTATAAATTCAATTTTAATGTTTTAGAAAAAATCGCCATACCTGAGGGTTAGCGATTTCAACTGTCTAGCTTCAGCGCGCTTTTCTTAATTCCTATGAGAAGAAAATGCATGCTGGAATTTACCTTCGTATTCATGTCGATACCAGGTAACCAGCATAATAACGCCGCTTATTACAAGTAAACCACTAGTTACAAAGAATACCGCTGAAAACCCAAAGAAACCAGCTAACATTCCACCAAGCGCTGGGCCGATGACGTTACCTAAGAAACGCAGGCTTGTGTTATACCCAAGTACCTCTCCTTGCATAGAGAGTGGTGCTTCCTGTCGAATATAGGCAATACGAACTGGTATGATACCGCCAATCGATATGCCAAGTAAAAACCGCAGTACAATTAATTGCCAGATATTTGTAACAAAAGCCCCAGGGAAATACACGATACCAGCCATAAATAATAAAATGATCATTATTTTTACATATCCAATTCGATCGCCAATTTTGCCCCACTGTTTTGCCATGAGCAAATTACCAAGCCCCGCTGCGGAAAAAGCCATTCCCGAGAATAGGGCAATACTTGCTGTCCCGTGTATCTCTGCAACATATAAAGATAATATTGGCTGTATACTAAAATGAGCGACTTGAACAAGCATTGAAATTAACATGACGATGAGCAATACCGGTTGCCGAACGATATGCAATAGAACCTGTTTACTTGAATAGGTCTGATACTCTTCATCGTCGGAGAATCTCATTTTCAGTTCCTTTATTCCAAATAAAACAATGATTGCTGATAGGAATAACGCGATTGATGTCCATTTAAAGGTAGTTGCGTAACCAAAGATGTCGGCTATCGCACCACCAAGCAATGGCCCTGCGAGTGCTCCAGTGATACTTCCTGTTTGTAAGGTACCAAGGACACTTCCAGCGATTTTTTTTGGTGTTTGTGTTGCTATCATGGCTTGTGAAGTCGGAATAAAGCCTGTGAAGACGCCCATAAATAAGCGCAATAAAAAAAGCTGCCATACGGAAGTGGCGAACCCCATTAATAATACAGATAAGCCTAACCCTAGGCCAGAAGTGATTAGAATCTTTTTTCGTCCAAATTTATCGCCAATTTTGCCCCAAATGGGGGAGAAAATAAAGGCCGATACAAAGGTAATACCAAAGATCCAACCTGACCAGCTTTGTACATAGGAATCGGAAAAGTTACCAAATGTTTTTATATATAGGGAGATAAACGGGAGTATCATAGTCATGCTTCCTGCAATGAAAAAGTTTGCAAACCACATAATAGTTAAATTTCGTTTTACAATAGGAGTTTGATCAGTGATGACAAAGCCCTTCTTTCCAACAATTTATTTCGGTACCCTAAATATATAGAAGTTCGAAGTAAATTTAAAGGTAAATGCTCAAGTTCTTTACCGGATGATTGTGGTAAAATAGCAAATAAAGGAGTGACGTTACGAATGATCAAAACAATGAAAACTACAATGATGATCTTATTAGCTTTTGCCCTTATAGTAGGACTATCAAAGCCAGCATATGCAACCACAAGCATTAATGAAAAATTAGGTGTTCCAATTCTTGTGCTAGGTGGTAATTTATCTGATGCACAAAAGAAGGAAGTAAGAGAATTATTGCATGTAAATGATGATCAAGCGGTAGAAGAATATACAATCACTGGTGAGGATGCTGCAAAATATATTAATGGTAATCCTGAAGCTCGGATGTTTTCATCTGCTAAAATTGTGCGCGAGGAAGAAGGTACAGGTCTAACAATAAATATAGAAACACCTGACAATATCACAGAGGTAACAAGCGAAATGTACGCGAATGCATTATTAACTGCAGGTGTGGAAAATGCAACAGTAGATGTTGCTTCACCTGTTAAAGTTAGTGGACACTCTGCACTTACAGGGATTTATAAAGCATATGATGTACAAGGCGTCGAGTTAGATAAAGAACGGATGGAGCTTGCTAATGAGGAACTAGGCGTTGCAACGGATCTTGCCAAAAAGGATGGTCTAAGTCAGGAGAAAGTAAGTGAACTTTTAACTGAAATTAAAAAAGATATTGCTGAACAAAACCCAGCGACAAAAGAAGAGGTAGAACAAATTGTTCAAGAGCAACTAAGTAATTTAAACATTTCACTAAGTGAAGCGGATCGTCAAATGCTTGTAGACCTTTTTAACAAGATGCGTGACTTAAATATTGATTTTGATAAAGTGAAAAACCAGCTGGAAGATTTAACGAATACAATAAAAGATAAAGCGGATGAACTAGGGTTAGATGAAGGCTTTTGGAATAAAGTAGCCAATTTCTTTAGTGAGTTTTTCCAGGCGCTAAGTAACTTCTTTAAAGGGCTATTTAACTAAGTAATGTATAAAAGTGGAGTTCTATAGTATGGGCTCCATTTTATTTTGGAGATACGAGAATGGCCAACTTACAACTGTTACTGTTGTTATGATAGCAGAATTAAACAGGAGTTATAGCAATCCTAGTAGTACATTGTTAACTATAGTAAACGACGAGAAGTAAAGTAAGTGTGACCAATAAAGCAAATGTTTGGAATGCAATAAATCGGTAAAACGGGATGCTTATGCGATCAGATGGCATGGGGGTATCTCCAAGCTCTACTAAGTAATCTCTTTTTTTGGACATGACCGAACGAAATCTTCGGAAACTCCATGAGATGCCATCAAAGAAACGTCCTTTTATAATAAATAAAAATAGCATTAAGATGAAATATGCAAGTGTTACATAAAATAAGGAATCAATAAAATGCCTTAGATTATACACTGGCGCAGAAGTCAGAAATAATATAGTACCTACAAATATATTAATCAGAAGAAAAATCCATTTATTTTTTATATAAACCATACATGTACACCCTTCAATATAGAATATCTATTATTATAGCAAATATTATAGCAAAAAAATGTGAATTATTATAATTAGATTACTAGTTAACTATTTAAAAGAAACTTATGACATAATGAGTAAAATAGTGTAAGAAATAAGTAAATATGTATAGGTATAAAGAACTATTTTTGTAATCTAAAGCGCTTTCATATCAAAGTTTCGAAATAATTTTTCAAAAAAAGTACTGCAAAGTAGTTTGAAAAATTGTATAATGCATAGAGTAGGGAGTTTTACTACATGTTTAGAAAAACAAAAATAGGGGAGGTCAACATACCATGAAATTGTCAAAATTTTCATTACTGCTGGCATTAGGTATTTTGCTAAGTATATTCATGGTTGCATGCTCAAGTGGAGATGACGGGGGCAGCACAAGTTCAGATAGTGGCAGTGACTCAGGTGGAGAAACTGCAGAAGGAAGCGAAGATGTAAAGCAAGTACTTAATCTATTAGAATCGGATACTATCCCAACAATGGATGTATCTATGGCTACTGATGAACTTGCTTTTATTTATCTAGGGAATACGATGGAAGGTCTTTATCGCCTGGATAAGGATTCCAAAATGGTTCCAGGTATTGCTAAAGATCATACAGTAAGCGAAGACGGTTTAACATGGACATTCAATCTTCGTGAGGATGCAAAATGGTCAAACGGTGCCCCTGTAACAGCACATGATTTTGTTTATGCATGGCAACGCGCAGTGGATCCTGCAACTGGTTCTGAGTACGGTCCATACATGATGGGCGGCGTAATTAAAAATGCAACAGCTGTTAACTTAGGCGAAGTGCCTGTTGAAGAATTAGGTGTGAAAGCTGACGGCGATTATACATTAGTTGTTACACTTGAAAAACCAACACCATATTTTGAATCATTAACAGCATTTGGAACTTACTTCCCGTTAAATGAAAAATTCGTCGAAGAGCAAGGCGACAATTATGCAACAAGCTCTGAAACGTTATTATCTAACGGACCATTTACAATGGAAAATTGGAAGAGTACTTCAACTAGTTGGACATTAGCGAAAAACCCAGAATACTGGGATGCTGAAACTGTTAAGTTAGAAGAAATAACATTTGATGTTGTAAAAGATGCACAAACTAGAGTAGATTTATATGAAAAAGGTGAAGCTGATCGCGCTACTATTTCTTCTGATCTAGTAGATAAATATGCATCACATGAAGACTTTACAATTACACCAGAAGCATCATTGTTCTATTTGAAACTTAACCAAACAAAGTCTGAAGCACTTGCTAACGTAAATATTCGTAAAGCAATTAGCATGGCAATAAACAAACAGGCTATGGTTGATGAGGTATTAAATGACGGATCAGTTGTTTCCAATGGTTTTGTACCGACAGACTTCTCGTTCCATCCTGAAACCAATGAAGATTTCCGGGAAATCAATGGGGATCTGGTAACATATGATGTAGAAAAAGCACAGGAACTTTGGAAAAAGGGCCTAGAAGAAATTGGTAAAGAGAAAGTTGAACTAGGGTTCTTAGGTAGTGATAAAACACAAAGTAAGATTACGAACGAATTCCTTGCTAACCAATTGGAATCAAATCTTCCTGGACTAGAAATTACATTGCAGCAAGTTCCATTTGAACAACGTTTAGAATTAGATACAAGTGAGAATTATGACATCCAGTATGCTGGTTGGGGTCCTGACTTTCTAGATCCATACACTTGGTTAAACCTATGGTTGACTGACGGTGGAAACAATCATATGGGTTATTCAAACGAAAAATATGATGAATTAGTTCAAAGTACTGTAAATGAATTAGCGCTTGAACCAGTTAAACGCTATGAAGCATTCTTAGAAGCTGAAAAAATTCTAGCTGAAGATGCAGCAGTAGCTCCATTGTATCAAAGTGCTCGTGCACAATTAATTTCGCCTAAGATTCAAGGTGTAGTTAAAAACGTAATGGGTGCTACTTATGATTACAAATGGGCAAGTGTCGCAGCGACTGAATAAACATATTCGTAGGAAGATAATATAGAATATGCTGTGTTATGTAAATTGGTAAAAGAGAGTATATTCCAAGCGGTATATACTCTCTTTCCAATGTCTAAAAAAAGTCTTATAATTGTAAACAATCGGATATTTCAACATGAATTTACAAAATTCTTGGGAGGTGCAAGTATGACGCGATATATACTGAAACGTATTATGTATATGGCGATAACTTTATTTTTAATTGCTACAATATCGTTCTTCCTTATGAAACTATTACCAGGGAGCCCACTTAATGCTGAAAATAAACTATCAGAAGAACAGGCAGCAGTAGTGTTAGAAAAGTATGGACTTAATGATCCAGTTCCAATTCAATACTTGAATTATATAGGTGGACTTGTACAGGGTGATTTAGGGATTTCTTTTGCATTCTCGAACACACCAGTTACTGATATAATAATGGATAGAATTGGTCCTTCTCTGCAGATAGGTTTTCAGGCTATGTTAGTTGGTACATTATTAGGAATACTCCTTGGTCTAATAGCCTCAGTTTTCCATAATGGTTTTCTTGACTATGGTTCCACAGTTTTAGCTGTACTTGGTACATCTATACCATCATTTGTATTTGCAGGTCTTCTGCAATGGGCCTTCGCAGTTAAACTAGGTTGGTTTCCAGTTGCTTTATGGGAAGGATTTGAGTACTCCATATTACCAACCATTTCATTATTAATTTTTCCAATGGCAACAGCAGCTCGTTTCACCAGAACAGAGATGCTAGAAGTACTAGGATCAGACTTTATCCTTACTGCAAGAGCGAAGGGTGTCACGGAAACGGGAATAATTTTTAAACACGGACTACGTAATGCATTAATACCTCTTGTTACTGTAATTGGACCGATGGCAGTGAGCTTAATGACTGGTACGCTCGTTATTGAACAAATCTTTGCAATACCCGGTTTGGGTGAACAATTCGTAGCATCTGTTATGGTCAATGACTACCCTACAATTATGGGAACAACACTGCTATTTGCATTTTTATTTGTTGTTATTATTTTAGTAGTCGACCTTTTATATGGAATAATTGACCCTAGAATCAGAATTACTGGAGGGGAGCTTTAAAATGGATCAGAATAAATTACCAAAGGAACTTTTTGAACCCCTCGAGCATCAAGAAGATACTAGTGAAAAGATTGCGAAACCAAGTAGAACATTTCTACAGGATGCGACAAGAACATTCTTTAAAAATAAACTAGCTATAGTGTCAATGATTGTATTAATTATTATTATGTTACTGAGCTTTTTTGGTCCTGGTATGAACGAATATGGCTATAACGATCAAGATGTAACAAGAGGGACTATGCCACCACGTGTTGCAGCACTAGACGACATCGGTTGGTTAGGCTTTGATGGAACACATGGTGGTGAATTTGAAGGTGCCACCGTTGAAGAAGCTACTCAAAAGGCTTATTTACGATATGATAATAAAGAGGACTTTATTGATATTGAAGTAGTTAATGAAGGAAACGGTACAGAAAGTTCAGCAACTGTTGAAGCTACTTACCATATTTATGAAGCGAAAGACATGGAAAACACTTATTTCTGGTTAGGGACAGATAACCTAGGTCGAGATCAGTGGACAAGACTTTGGCAAGGAACGCGTGTATCCTTATATATTGCCTTTTTAGCTGCAGCGATTGACCTTATTATTGGGGTAGCCTATGGGGGTATTTCTGGTTACGCTGGTGGCAGAGTGGATAATGTGATGCAACGTATTTTGGAAGTTCTTGTTGGTATACCAAACTTAGTGGTAATCCTACTCATGATTATTATCCTACAACCAGGTATTATATCGATAACAATTGCTTTGACGATCACTGGCTGGATCGGCATGGCCAGGATTGTACGTGGTGAAATACTAAAAATTAAAAACATGGAATATGTATTAGCATCAAGAACATTAGGGACAAAGGCTTCTAAAATAATTACAAAGCACTTAATGCCGAATATTAGTGGAGTCATTATTATTAATACGATGTTCACGATACCTAGTGCAATATTCTTTGAGGCATTTTTAAGCTTTATCGGACTTGGCTTAGTGCCACCAGAAGCATCACTCGGAACCTTGATTAATACAGGATTTGATTATCTTAGAATATATCCGTTCTTACTATTATATCCGGCAATTGTCATTTCAGTAATCATGATTGCGTTTAATATAGTGGCCGATGGATTACGAGATGCTTTTGATCCTAAAATGCACAAATAATAAGGTAGGTGTTTATAAATGAGTAAATTATTAGAAGTGAATAACCTTAACGTATCATTTAACACCTTTGGCGGTGAAGTACAGGCAGTACGTGGTGTAACATTTGATGTAAACAAAGGAGAGACGCTTGCAATTGTTGGTGAATCAGGGTCAGGGAAATCTGTTACAACTAAAGCTATTATGCGTCTTCTTCCGAAACCACAGGGTGTTATAAAAGAAGGAACAATTATGTTTGAAGGGGAAGACCTAGTTCATAAATCAGAAAAAGAAATGCAAAAAATACGTGGAAAAGATATATCGATGATCTTTCAGGATCCAATGTCTTCATTGAATCCCACAATGAAAATCGGTAACCAAATTATGGAAGGCCTAATGAAGCATCAAAAAATGAATCGCAGAAATGCAAGTGAGCGCGCAGTTGAATTATTAAAGCTTGTTGGGATTCCAAATGCAGATCAGCGTTTACATCAATATCCACACCAATTCTCTGGTGGTATGCGCCAACGTGTTGTTGTTGCGATTGCTTTAGCGTGTAATCCGAAGCTTTTGATTGCGGATGAACCAACGACTGCATTAGATGTTACCATTCAAGCACAAATTTTAGAATTAATGAAAGATATTCAAAAAGAAACAAGCAGTGCAATTGTTTTCATTACCCATGACTTGGGTGTAGTTGCAAATGTTGCAGACCGAGTCGCGGTTATGTATGCAGGAAGAATAGTTGAAATCGGTACGACAGAGGAAATTTTCTACAATCCAAAACATCCATATACATGGGGACTATTAGGATCAATGCCTACACTGGATGATAGTACAGAGGATTTAATCACCATTCCAGGTAGTCCACCGGATATGACTGATCCACCTAAAGGTGACGCATTTGCACCACGAAATGCATATGCATTAAAAGTAGACGAGGAAATGCAACCGCCAATGTTTAAGGTATCAGATACACACTATGCTGCAACATGGTTATTGCATGAAAATGCTCCAAAGGTAAAGCCTCCAGCATCCGTGCAAAAACGGATGGATGGGTTCGCGTCAACTGGTGAAGCTCCGGGAGCTAAGGATGGTGAAATACATGGCAGCTGAAAAGTTATTAGAAGTTAGTAATCTAAAGCGTCATTTCAAAATAGGTAGAAAAGGTGTTGTAAAAGCTGTTGATGGCCTTAATTTCGATATTTATCAAGGTGAAACATTTGGATTGGTTGGAGAATCAGGTTGCGGAAAGTCTACAACCGGAAGAACAATCATTCGTTTATATGAAGCAACAGATGGAAGTGTAAAGTTTAAAGGTGAAGATGTTCATGGTAAAAAGTCTACAGCTGAAATGAAAAAATTCAATCGTAAAATGCAGATGATTTTCCAGGATCCTTCTTCTTCACTTAATCCAAGAATGACGGTTATGGATATCATCGCTGAAGGAATCGATGTTCATAATCTTGCTAAAGATGCGAAGGAACGTAAAGCACGTGTTGAGGAACTACTTGAAACAGTAGGCTTGAATAAAGAACATGCAACACGCTTTCCGCATGAATTTAGTGGTGGTCAAAGACAACGTATTGGTATTGCACGTGCTCTTGCGGTGAAACCAGAGTTTATTATTGCCGACGAGCCTATTTCAGCACTCGATGTATCTATCCAAGCACAGGTTGTAAATTTACTGAAAAAATTACAACGTGACTACGGCTTGACTTATCTATTTATTGCTCATGATTTATCAATGGTTAAATATCTAAGTGATCGTATTGGCGTTATGTACTATGGAAATATGGTAGAACTAGCTGACAGTAGTGAGTTATATAAAAACCCGTTGCATCCATATACAAAGTCACTGCTTTCTGCTATCCCATTACCAGATCCTGAATATGAACGTAACCGTAAACGTGTTGAGTACGATCCAACGGTACACAATGTTGATGAACAACCAGAGTTCAGAGAAGTTGCTCCAAGACACTGGGTGCGTTGTACCCCAACTGAATTTGAGCAGTATAAAAAACAATTAGTAACTAAATAATATATAAAATGAATAAATAAATATAGTAATCACAAAAACCTTGCAATCTAAGATTAGATTGCAAGGTTTTTGTGATTTTTTCCCCATAATAAATAGTTTTCCCGTTTCACATAGTTAAAAACATATACTAGAATACAAGGATTCGGTGTAAATAACCTTCAAAGTAACACAATATATAGTTCAAAGGTCCCTAATTTTTGTAATAAAACGCTCGTTTGTTATAAGTCTATAACATTTGTAACATTTCAATGGTGTTTCGTTAAGTCTTGTAATAGACTCTTAACCTCCCTGTAACTGCAATGCTTATTTACCTGTGATAATATAAGGATTGTCAGAAATTCGAGGAGGGAACAACCTATGAAGAAATTAGTAGCCACACTTGCTACAGGTATCATTATTGCTGGTGCAGGAATGTCAAGTGTCTCAGCTGAGGAGTATCAAGTAGAAAAAGGAGATAACCTCTGGGAGATAGCGCAAGAAAACAATACAACAGTAAACGATCTAGTTAATATAAATTCACTGAAATCTACAGTGATTCATCCAAAACAAAAACTGGTAATCAATGAAGAAAAGAATGAAATATATGAGGTTGAAAAAGGTGACACATTAATTGGGGTTGGAAACAAATTTGGTGTGAATTATAAAGACATCAAGGAATGGAACAATCTAGACTCTAACTTAATTGTTATTGGTCAAAAACTAGCGATTAATGGTACTGCCAACATAGGTCAAGAACAAGTTAGTCAGCCAGCTGAAGCAGTAGAAACAAATGCACCTGTGGAAGCAGAAGCAAAAACTGCTGAGAAAACAGAACCTAAAAAAGTTGAAAAACCAGAACCAAAAACTGAAACTGCTAAGGTAGAAAAATCAAATGACGAAAATACATCGAAAGAAAGTAACCCAGAAGGTGAAACAATTACTGTATCTGCAACAGCTTACACAGCTGATTGTCCTGGATGTTCAGGAGTAACTTATACAGGAATTGACTTAAATGCCAATCCAAATGCAAAAGTAATTGCAGTAGACCCAGATGTAATTCCATTAGGTACTGAAGTTTATGTTGAAGGTTACGGCCGCGCTGTTGCTGGAGATATTGGCGGAGGAATCAATGGTAGTGAAATCGACATCCATGTTGGAACAAAAGATGAAGCATACTCATGGGGTGTTCGTACAGTAGACGTAACAATCTTAAATTAATAACAATTGAATAATGAAAAATAGCCAGCATAATGAAAGGAAAGCACTATTTAGTTTGTGCTTTCCTTTTTTTCTATGTCAAATAAGCTTAAAGCTTAATGGATGACGGACTAGTGTCTTTTTCAATTGTTTGATTTGGATCTTCAGACTGTGTATAACCTATGATGCCAAACCCAATAATTAACATAAGAAACACAGTGATTAATACTTTTTTCATATTATTTCCCCCATAAAGTGAAACTTCATTCAGTGGGGGTTCTTTTCCCACCGAATGTTAGTTGAACCGATCGGGCTTGAACGGGCAGTTATCCCCACCTGAAATTCACGGTCTAACCCAAATTTTTGGGTGGGGATTTACTGCCCGTCAAACTGCGATAAAGTAGTTCTAGCACTAGTATAATAAAAAAGTGACTATTTTACTATAGTATTTTATGACAAAATTAGTGTAATTTCTTACAAAAATGACAGGTATTTTGTGTAATAAAAATACAATCATGTACATACTAAGATACACTCGCTCTGATTAAACAAAATTAGTGAAATATGGTAAACTGTAAGAGGAGTTACGCAGGGTTTTTATGGAGACTTTTAAAGATAGATAATAGAGCGCTTACATATTAAGGAGGATATAATAAAATGACTAGTAAATCATTACATTCGTTTTTAGAAGAAAATATTGCGGATCTAAAAGAAAAAGGATTATACAATGATATTGAACCTGTTGAAGGCCCTAATGGACCAACCATTACAATAGACGGGAAAGAACTAATTAACCTGTCTTCCAATAACTACTTAGGCTTAGCGACGGATGAACGATTGAAAAAGGTAGCGAAAGAGGCCGTTGATTCTCATGGTGTTGGTGCAGGTGCTGTACGTACAATCAACGGTACTTTAGATGTTCATATTGAACTTGAAAAAAAATTAGCTGAGTTCAAGGATACAGAAGCAGCGATTTCATATCAGTCTGGGTTCAATTGTAATATGGCAGCAATTTCAGCTATTATGGACAAAAATGACGCAATTCTTTCAGATGAGCTCAACCATGCCTCAATTATTGATGGTTGCCGTTTGTCTAAAGCGAAGATTATCCGCGTTAACCATTCTGACATGGATGACCTACGTAAAAAAGCAAAAGAAGCAGTTGAATCTGGAAACTATAATAAAATTATGGTTATTACGGATGGTGTTTTTTCCATGGATGGCGACGTTGCCCTACTACCAGAAATTGTAGATATTGCAGAAGAGTTCGATTTAATCACTTATGTAGATGACGCACATGGTTCTGGTGTAATGGGTAAGGGTGCTGGGACAGTAAAGCACTTTGGCTTGCAGCATCGAATAGACTTACAAATGGGTACATTATCGAAAGCAATCGGTGTAGTTGGAGGGTATGTTGCTGGAAAAACAAATCTAATTGATTGGTTAAAAGTTCGTTCACGCCCGTTTTTATTCTCAACAGCTGTTACACCGGCAGACGCAGTTGCAAGCACAAAAGCAATTGAATTGCTGATGGAAAGTACAGAACTAAATGAAAAGCTCTGGGAAAATAGTGAGTACTTAAAAGCTGGTCTAAAAAAGTTAGGATTTGATATTGGTGACAGTGAAACGCCAATCACACCATGTGTAATCGGTGATGAGTTAGACACGCAAAAATTTAGTAAAAAGTTATATGAAGAAGGCGTTTATGCGAAATCCATTGTATTCCCAACTGTACCAAAAGGGACAGGACGAGTGCGTAACATGCCTAGTGCTGCACATACGAAAGAAATGCTTGACGATGCACTACAGATATATGAAAAGGTTGGGAAAGAAATAGGTGTTATTTCGTAATAGCGTACGGTAGATGAATTGTTGGGGGTAAAATGAATGAAAAAGATATTAGTTACAGGAGCTTTAGGGCAAATTGGTTCTGAGCTTGTTACAAAACTACGCACGACATATGGTAAAGAAAATGTAATTGGAACAGATATAAGAAAAAAAGAAGATCATAATGATGCGGATGGACCTTTTGAAATTGTCGATGTAACCGATTATGACCGATTATTTGACGTGGCAAAAGAATATGGTGTCGATACGGTTATGCATCTTGCAGCATTACTTTCGGCCAAGGCTGAAGCTGCCCCGAAGAAAGCCTGGGATCTAAATATGGGCGGGCTTGTGAATGCGCTAGAAGTTGCCCGTGAGCTTGAATTACAATTTTTTACACCTAGTTCAATCGGAGCATTCGGTCCAAACACACCAAAAGACGATACGCCACAGGATACGATCCAACGTCCGACAACGATGTATGGGGTAAATAAAGTAGCAGGCGAGTTACTTTGTGATTATTACTATTCACGCCATGGTGTTGATACGCGCGGGGTGCGTTTTCCAGGATTAATTTCCTACGTAACACCACCAGGCGGCGGAACAACGGATTATTCAGTTGAAATTTATTATGAAGCTGTGAAAAACCAATCCTACACTTCCTATATTGCAGAAGGAACATACATGGACATGATGTATATGCCAGATGCGCTAAATGCGATCATTCAATTGATGGAAGCGGATGGCAGCAAGCTAGAGCATCGTAACGCGTTCAATATAACTGCCATTTCCGCTGAACCAGAAGATTTTGCAAAGGCTATTCGAAAAAGCATTCCTGAGTTCGAGCTTGATTATGACGTTGATCCAGTTCGCCAAAAGATTGCTGAGAGCTGGCCAAACCGAATCGATAGCTCTGTAGCAACGAAAGAATGGGGCTTTAAAACGGAGTATGACCTTGATAAAATGACCAAAGACATGCTGGAAAAGGTAGAAGCGAAACTTTAATAAAAACGTTTAGTTAGGAGAAGGGACCTAGTCTGAGACTAGATCCCTTCTTTTGATTGGGATTGAAAGTAAGAATGAAGCATAACTGTGGATGAAGTGGCGAGTGTTAATATAACGAGTTAAGCATTGATATCTGATAACGAACGTTGATAAAGTGAGATAAAATTTCCTGCTTCCAATTTAAAAAGAGCGACACCAATCTCGGTGTCGCTCTTTCCTATATTATACAGCATACATTGTTGCAATATCTTTTTGTAACTTCTTATCCTGCACATATTCATCATAGGACATTTCTTTATCAATAATACCACTAGGCGTAATTTCGATTAACCGATTTGACACACTGTGTACAAACTGGTGATCGTGTGATGTGAATAAAATGGATCCTTTAAATTTAATCAATCCGTTATTAAGCGCTGTGATGGATTCCAAATCCAAATGGTTTGTTGGTTCGTCTAATACAAGTACGTTTGCATTGCTAAGCATCATTTTTGCTAGCATGCAGCGTACTTTTTCTCCACCTGAAAGCACATTCGCTTTCTTAAGTGCTTCCTCACCAGAGAACAACATTCTACCTAAAAATCCGCGTAAAAATGTTTCGGTTTGGTCCTCAGGTGAATATTGGCGCAACCAATCCACTAATGGGAGTTGATTATCCTCGAAATACTTGGCATTATCTTTAGGGAAATAGGATTGTGATGTAGTCACTCCCCATTTATAAGTTCCAGCATCTGGTTCCATTTCTCCCATTATAATTTTAAGTAAAGTCGTTTTTGCTATATCATCGCGACCGACAAATGCAATTTTATCATCTTTATTAACGGTAAAGCTGATATTATCTAATACTTTCTTATCGCCAATAGTTTTCGTTAAGCCCTCAACTCGAAGTAAGTCATTTCCAATTTCACGCTCAGGAGTGAAACCGACAAAAGGATAGCGTCTAGAAGAAGGTTTTATATCTTCAAGTGTAATGTTATCCAGCATTTTCTTACGGGAAGTTGCTTGCTTAGACTTTGAAGCGTTCGCACTAAATCGCGCAACAAAGGCTTGAAGTTCTTTAATTTTATCTTCTTTTTTCTTATTTTCGTCCTGGGACATTTTTAAAGCAAGTTGACTAGACTCATACCAGAAGTCGTAGTTGCCAATATAAATTTGGATTTTTCCATAATCAACATCTGCAATATGAGTACAGACTTTATTCAAAAAGTGACGGTCATGAGAAACAACAATTACTGTGTTCTGGAAGTTAATTAGGAAATCCTCTAACCACTGAATAGCTTGGATATCAAGTCCGTTAGTCGGCTCATCAAGTAACAGGATATCGGGGTTGCCAAACAATGCTTGTGCAAGAAGAATTTTGACCTTTTGATCCCCAGATAGGTCGCCCATTTTCTTGCTATGAAGTTCCTCGCCAATTCCGAGTCCTTTTAACAAGACAGCTGCATCTGATTCTGCTTCCCAACCATTCATTTCCGCAAATTCACCTTCAAGTTCAGCAGCACGCATGCCATCTTCCTCAGAAAAATCAGCTTTCATGTAAATAGCATCTTTTTCCTGTTTTACCTTGTATAATTGTTCATGTCCAATCAAAACAGTATCCAAAACTTCCTTATCTTCATATGCAAAGTGATCCTGTTTTAAAACAGCCATACGTTCTCCGGAAGAAAGGGATACATGGCCACTTTGTGGTTCAACTTCACCGGATAAAACCTTGATAAAAGTTGATTTACCAGCACCATTAGCTCCGATCAAACCATAACAATTTCCAGGTGTAAATTTTAAATTTACATCCTCGAATAATTTTTTGTCACCAAAACGTAAACTTACATTTGAAACATTTATCATATGTGTTAGTTCCTCCAATAATAAAACGTGGCTATCGCTTCTATTAATGGCGAAAGCCTTCGTAATTCATATATTTTAAAACATTAGTAGTTAATACAATTGTCTTGTGATTAAAAATAGCATCAACCCTAGTTTACGGCATTTATAGCAATTAGTCAATCTTAAGTAACTTTTTCTGAAAAAAAGTAGAAGTTTGTGCGGTAACTTCATATAGTATAGTAAGGAAACACAGCTAAAAAATAAATTTTTAAAAATTCACTTTTTAATGTAAATTTAAATTTATTTTTATGAAAAGACTATATTTTTCACGGTAAATATGTAACAATAAATCAACACTACTAATAAGTGTTAAATGCATACCGTCACACGGAGGGGAATGCCATGGGAGGAAGAACGATTTACTTTCTCTTTACAGATACTGGAACTTATTTATCCCGTGCAATTAATTATTGTACGAAAGAAGGCTTAAATCATGTATCGATCTCATTTGACGATGAATTGCAGGAGGTCTATAGTTTCGGTAGAAAAAATCCAAGGAACCCGTTTATCGGTGGATTTGTGAAGGAAAATATTCACGATAATTTTTTGAAAAATGCATCATGTGCCATTTATGCTTATCATTTGACTGACGCAGAGTTTCAAAAGGTTCAAGCAAAAATAAGAGAAATAGAGCTGCAAGCGTGCAATTATAAATATAATTTTTTAGGACTTTTTGGCGTCATGCTACAAATAGAAATAAATCGCGAACACGCAATGTTTTGTTCACAATTTGTCGCGACTGTTTTACGCGATGTAGAAGGGTTTAAGCTTTCGAAACCTGACTGTTTTACAACACCGTCAGATATCAGAGGACTATCTGGTTTACAATTGGTCTTTCAAGGTAAACTTGGTGATTACAAAAAAACTGTTTTGGAGCCAGTATTAACTAGTGGTGAAAGCGTGTTAACAAAGCAATCATTTACATTTTTATTAACGAAGGTAAAACGATTTGTGATTCGATAGGGAGAGGGCCATATACACTTGTAGATGGCTCTTTTTACACTGATAAAAAATATAAATTTTTAGTAGATATCAGTATAAGTGCAACTAAGGCTTTCGCCATTAAAGCTTGGCGATAAGCCAAGTTTTCTAATAGGAGGATTCTTACTGTATGGAACGTGGAGGTAATTATCGTTTAGTGAAGGTAAAGGAAATTCTGTTTGAGGATACAGATGATTATAATGAAGTAGGCATTGAAGAGCTGAGTGAAAAGTTACGACATATAACTGGTGGCGAATTGAAGGTGGATCACCGCACCATCAAGCGTGACCTGGAAATTTTGGACGAGTTGGACTTTGAGATTGTAAAAAATAAGGGGAAGTTTGGCAAGGTATTTTATAGCCACCAAGCTAGACTTTTTGAGACCTATCAATTACGGCTTATGATTGATGCTATTCTATCTGCACGATTTATTACAACGAACGAAAAGAAAAAGTTAATCAAAAAGATGAAGCAATTAACTAGTAAACATATTGGAAAAACATTGCCAGAACCTATTTTGTTTAGTCAATCTACGAATATGGATTACGACCTGGTTAAACTCAATATTGATTGTGTTCATCGGGCTATTTCAGAGGGGAAGGCTCTAACTTATAAATATGGTAAATATAATGTAGATAAAGAATTTGCATTTCATCGTAATGGTGATTGGTATCATGTAGAACCATATGCATTGATCTGGCAGAATGATTTTTATTACTTGATTGGATTCTTTGAAGAAACAAAAGAGATCAGGCATTATCGTCTAGACCGGATTCGGCATATTGAAGTAAGTGAGCAATCATTTGTAAAAAGCAATAACTTCCATTTACAAGAATACATAAATCAAAGCTTTCACATGTTTGCTGGGGAAGAAATCTGGATTAAAGTACGTTT
The DNA here is from genome assembly GCF_002224365.1 of Virgibacillus necropolis. Classification (GTDB taxonomy): domain Bacteria; phylum Bacillota; class Bacilli; order Bacillales; family Amphibacillaceae; genus Virgibacillus_F; species Virgibacillus_F necropolis. The sequence goes on from NZ_CP022437.1 coordinate 528,999, forward strand.
TCACATAGAGTTAGTTAATGTTGTTTTAGATCGGTTTGGAAAAGAAGCAGATATCAAAAAGATTAATGAGGACCATTTCGTATTAACGACTAAAGCAAAGCTATCAGGTGGTCTGATCAATTGGATCTTAACCTGGGGAAATCAGGCCAAAGTGTTATCACCTGACCATTTGGTAGATAGCGTAAAAGATAAAATCAAACAAATGAATGAAGTATATCAGGAGAGTGAATAATACAAGGTCTAAAGCCAAGTTGCTTTAGACCTTGGTGGTCATGAAATCAGGTTAATAATTTGGCTTTATTCCTAGTGACTCATAAGGGACATGAATTTTAAATGCGAGATTGTTCGCTTCTAAATCGAAATGTTCAATACTCACTTTAAAGTTACTACGGATATCCATATTCGTAACTGCCAGATATAGCTCTTCCTTTTTTGGATTTACCGTTACCCAATCTGGCATTGGTAGGTACTTTTTCATATACTCCATGATTTTTTGATTAGGAAGCTCTAATAAGCCTAAAGAAATAGATTTTTGTTTCAAAATAACGTCCCCGTTTTCTTGTACGAGTGGTTCGAAGTGAACAGAGAGCGGGATAGTTGTAGAAAAAATAGGTAGCTCTCCTATTAAATGAACGTCATCTTTTAACACAATGCTATAGTGGTGCCGTGAGTTATCCAGTAGTTTATCGAGATATGCGTTGACTAGATCATTTAAATTGCTTCTCGTTGTTCGTACAATAAACTGCGAACTCTTTTGTTCATCAACTTGTTCTGTAGATGGTATGTTTGAGCTTGACACTGGCCAGAAAATTAATAGAATAATACCAAATAAAATCACTACATTAAGTGTGAGCAATATATAGAAATATTTCTTCCATCTTGACTTCAGCTGTTTGTCTCGTCTTTTCATAGATGCCCACCCTTCTCTTGTACTACTTTATTGCTCGTTCTCTTTGTGCAGAAATTCCAAAACCCTTTCTGCTATTCGATGGTAGCCTTTATAGTTTGGATGGAAGTTATCTTTCCAAAATAAATCAACACCTCGGTCATCGAATAAATCGATTGTCGGAATATAGGTGGCGTTGTTATATTTCTCAGTAATCGCTTTGCCAGTTTGGTTCCAATTTTGAACGATTACTCCTAGCTCTTTGACTTCTGGAAAGTATCTCCCAAATGGATCATAAAATCCTAGGAAATAAACCTCTGCATTAGGGTTTAATGAATAAATCTTTTCAAAAATTTTCTTTAAGCGATCCTCGTATCCAACGCGGGCCTCTTTAAAGTCGTCAATTGTTATATTGGTAAAGTTTTCTTTGACTACCTGTAGAATGTCATTTGCGCCAATTGTGATCAATACAATATTTGCATCTGAAATTGATGTTGCTACCTTAGGGTCTTCCAAATACTTCAAAAGTTGATCCGTACGACGGCCGCGTTTGCCGTAATTTTCAAATTCTACAATTGTTTCCTCTGTTGAGTTCAAGGCATCTTCTAACATTCCAACATAACCACCATCACCAGTCTCATCACCAACACCTTGCGTTAGTGAATCACCAATCGCTACAACTCGAGCTTCATTATTTGTGAGAAAGTCAACCGTTTCTTGAACAGCACCCGTTACCAAGTCTTTCACTTTTCCTGTAACATTATGCTCTGTTTCTATTTCTTTTTCTTCAACTGGCTCTTTTTTTTCTGGTTTATCCTCTTTTTCTTCAATTTTTGCTTTATCAATAGCTTTGTCAATGGGAGAATATGCAGTTGAAATGATTATAAAAATCATTAACCCTACCAATAATACTCCTATAGTAATAATAGCTGTTTTTTTCTTCATGATGACCACACCTATGGATAGTATATTTTCTTTACGTTAGGAGCGTGTTAAATTCCTCTTATAATGTATACCCTTATTTTAGTGAAAGTATCACATTACTTAGAAGGAATTAAACACTTTTTCTTTGTCTCTTGGATGGCCTGCGATATGCAGAACCCATGTAAATGACTAATGCAATCCAGATTAACATAAATGAAACAAGGTGAGAAGCTGAAAATGCCTCATGGTACACAAATACACCTAGTATTAGCATGATTGTCGGTGCGATGTATTGTAAAAATCCTATCATCGATAATGGGATTTTTTTCGCACCGCTTGCAAATAGTAATAATGGAACCGCGGTTGCGACACCAGCCCCAATCAATAATAAATTCGTGTTAGATGTAAGGTCACCCTGTACAAAAGTGTTTTCAGTGAATAAAGGTACATATATAAGTGCTAATGGTGTTACAATCATTGTTTCAATTGTTAATCCGAACATGGCATTAACATCGACCATTTTTTTCAAAAGACCATAGAATCCAAAACTAAACGCCAATAAGAGAGAAACCCACGGAAATACACCATAACTAAAGGTTAAATAAACAACTCCAATACCAGCAAGGATAAAGGATACTAGTTGTCTCCTTGTTAAGGTTTCTTTTAACACAATAATTCCAAGTAAGATACTAACTAACGGATTTATATAATATCCTAGACTTGCTTGGATTACGTGGTCACTATTTACAGCCCAGATGTACGTTAGCCAGTTTATGCTAATCATGATTGATGCAAGTGTAATACCAATCAAATTGCGTTTGTTCCTGATGATTAATTTGCATTCTTTAATAAATGACTTTCCTTTTCGCATAACAAGTATGATAACAACCATAAACAGGAAAGACCAGATAATACGGTGTGCTAATATTTCTCCTGCTGACACCTCTTGAATAAGCTTCCAGTATATTGGTAGGAATCCCCATAGGAAATAGGCGCTAGCAGTATATATTATACCAATTTTTTTGTCACTTTGCTCCACAACTGACACTCCCAATCTATTCTTCTACCATAATAAAAAATAAAGTAAGATAAGTTTAGGGTTTTTCCTAATAAAAAGCAATAAGCAGGTTTTATATAATAATGAAGGGGAACGCTTTCAAAACAATAGAAAATCATATATGATAGTTTTAGAACATTCTGCATAAAAATTTCATTAAGAACTTCTAAGGATATAAGTATAAGATAAACTTCGCAACTCGCTACTAAAGAGGAGACGAGTGACAAGTTTTTCTATTGGGGGAGAAAAAATGAGTACCAATTCAAAGCGTTTTGAGACAACGGTCATACATGAGGGATATGACGCTAAAGATATGTTAGGCAGTTTAGCTACACCACTATTTCAAACTTCTACATTTACCTTTGACACTGCAGAGCAAGGAGAAAGCAGATTTGGCGGAGAAGAAGAAGGTTATATTTATTCGCGACTTGGAAATCCAACTGTCGCTGTATTAGGGGAACGGATTGCTGCGCTAGAAAAAGGGGAACGTGGTCTTGCATTTGGATCGGGAATGGCAGCTGTCTCTGCTGTATTAATTGCACTGACTAAAGCGAATGACCATATTATCTGCTCATCAGGTCTATATGGATGTACCTTTGGACTGCTGACTATGATGAAAGATAAATATAATATTTCTCATGACTTTTCAGAAATGGATTCAGAAGAAGCAATTAGGCGTCTTATACGCCCTGAAACAACATGTATTTATGTGGAGACACCAATCAACCCAACAATGAAGTTAATCGATTTACAAATGGTTGCAAAGGTTGCTAAAGAATTTAATATTCCTGTGGTAGTAGATAATACCTTTTCATCACCATATTTACAGCAACCACTGGAACTTGGTTGTGATGTCGTGCTTCATAGTGCAACGAAGTATATCGGTGGACACGGTGATGTAGTTGCTGGTTTAGTGGTAGGGAAAAAGGAATTTTTAGACTCAGTAGCTATGACTACTCAAAAGGATATTGGTGGAATTATTTCACCTTTTGATGCATGGTTATTACTTCGTGGATTGAAAACATTACCAATACGATTAGACCGCCATTCGGATAACGCGGAAAAGATATTTGAAAAGCTAAATAGCCATCCGAAAGTGGACCATGTTTATTATCCAAGTGATGAAAACCACGCTGATTACCCGATATTCAAGAAACAAATGAAACGTGGTGGAGGCGTCATTTCATTTACCATAAATGGAACAAAAACCGATGCTCAGAACTTGTTGAATAAGCTGTCATTTATAAAAATTGCTGTGAGTCTAGGAGACGCAGAAACACTTATCCAGCATCCGGCGACAATGACGCATTCTGTTATTCCTGTAGAAGCTAGAAAACAAATGGGAATAACGGATCAATTAATACGTTTATCCATCGGACTTGAGGCATGGGAAGATATCTGGACAGATATAGAACAGGCGCTGAATCAAATTTAACAGCTTATGGCCTTTTATCCCATGGTTCCAGGGTGCCTACAACGGTTTCTATTTGATCAGTCCGAATTGCGTGGATAACACCAGTAGCAATCTCATTATGTGTTAACCATCGTGAGTTAGTACTATTCAGGATAAATCCTAAAAAAACGCGTCTGTACTGACAATTTTCAGGTACAGGCGTGTTTTCTTTTATAAAATAGCGGGAACTACCTTGAACATGGAATAACTTCCATGTCTTTGTTTGATGTATTCCTGTTATTTCGTCGATTAACGAATTAAGTGCATGTGGTGCTGATCCATGGATCCAACTAACTACAAGGTCCGGTATGCCAAATGATTGAAAAGCTTTATGTAGCTCATATCTAAGATGACCATCATCGTGATAATCCACTTCAATTGCATGTATTTTATCTGAGTCTGGACTTGAATAATTTAAACGCTGATGGCGAATAGTACTACGACCGATGACAGATACATAGTAATAATCATCAACTAGCGTATGGCATACTTGCGCCAGCATCCCCGTTCCACCAATCACTAAAGCATATTTTTTACTTTTCATCTAAGTCACCTCTTTGTCATACTAACTTGTTAGAGTGAAGTGTGCTATATTATGGATACTAAGAAAATCTGAATTTCTAGAGGGAGGAGAAGACCGCCTTGGAATTTATGCCTTACTTTTTAGCGTTTATTATCATATCAAATATGGGTTTAGCATTTACCGTTATATTTTTGGAACGAAAAGACGCAACTGCCACGTGGGCATGGTTAATGGTTTTATTGCTTATTCCAATTGCGGGCTTTTTTCTTTATTTGGTGTTTGGCAAAAAAATCAGTAATAAACATATTTTTACGTGGGAGACGAAAAGTAAGCTGGGTGTTAAACGCTCCGTACAGTCTCAACTTCGGGCTTTAGAAGAAAATACGTTTGTTTTTAAACAAAAGGAACTAAGCGAATATAAAGATCTGTACTATTTGCATTTAAGAAATAATGATGCGATTTTTACACAAGATAACAAGGTTGATATCTATACAGATGGAGTAGAAAAGTTTAAAGCGTTACTGCAAGACCTACAAAAAGCCAACGATCATATCCATTTGCTCTATTATATCATTCGTTATGATGAACTCGGAAAACAGATTGCAGATGTTTTAGTGAAAAAAGCAAATGAAGGGGTAGAAATTCGCGTTTTATATGATGATATGGGATCGCGCACACTAAGTAGAAAGTTTATAAAACGAATTCGTCAAGCCGGTGGGCAGGTAGAGGCTTTTTTTCCTCCAAAAATTCCTAAAATCAATATGAAAATCAATTACCGTAATCATAGAAAAATCGCGGTCATAGACGGAAAAATTGGCTACATAGGCGGCTTCAATATTGGTGATGAATACTTGGGCAAAAATAAGAAATTTGGTTATTGGCGTGATACACATCTGCGTATAATTGGGGATGCTGTTCATCATATGCAAACGCGTTTTATTTTAGATTGGAATCAAGCTTCACGAAATGATATTTTATATGACGAACGGTTCTATGCTGCTGTTCCCGCTGGAGATGTAGGAATTCAAATTGTTTCAAGCGGCCCAGATTCTGAATGGCAACAAATAAAAAATGGTTACATTAAAATGATCTTATCAGCTAAAGAATATGTCTATATACAGACACCATATTTCATCCCTGATGAGAGTCTTGCGGATGCATTACGGATTGCTTGTCTTTCAGGTGTTAATGTAAAGATTATGATCCCAAATAAGCCAGACCATCCATTTGTCTATTGGGCAACACTTTCCTATATAGGCGACTTGCTTAAGGCTGGTGCGGAAGTATATATTTACCAAAACGGATTTCTTCATTCCAAAACCATTATAGTAGATGGTAAAATTGCATCAGTTGGGACCGCTAATATTGATGTGCGTAGCTTTAAGTTGAACTTTGAAGGGAACGCGTTTTTATATGACAGTACTGTAGCTGGGAAATTAGTGGAAAGCTATATGGAGGATATTAGTCTCTCCACTCAGATGACCAAAAGTTTATATGAACAACGATCGATTGGTATTCGATTTAAAGAATCCATCTCACGGTTACTCTCACCAATTTTGTAAGATAGTAGGAGGAAAACAAAAATGGAAACAAACACATGTAGGAATTCATTAACAGTCAAAACATCACATGTACTACCACCTGACACCAATACACATGGAACATTATTCGGCGGAAAGCTGATGGCACATATTGATGATGTGGCAGCTATAGCAGCGGCTCGTCATGCTAGAGAAACAGTGGTTACTGCTTCAACAGACTCAGTTGATTTTCTCGCACCTGTAAAAGAAGGAGACTCCATTTGCGTAGAGGCATTTGTAACTTGGACACACAATACATCGATGGAAGTATTCGTTAAAGCAGTAACGGAACACTTGCTGTCAGGAGAGCGAAAAGTATGCACGACAGCCTTTTTAACATTTGTAGCGGTGGACGAAAATGGTAGCCCAATCCCCGTCAAATCGGTTGTACCGGAAACAGAGTTTGAAAAGAACCTCCATCAACATGCACCAGTACGAGCAAAGCATCGTAAGGAACGTCGTGCAAACTCAAAAGAACTAGCAAAAGCATTTGGCACCGATTTCCCTTGGGATCGATAAAGCTTTGTATGATGAACTGCTTCTGTTTTGAGGCGGTTTATTTTTTTTGCTGGAAGTTCAATTAGGAAATCAGCACTTAATTCGATATATCACCACCATTTCATTCCACTTTCCAATTATGTTTTTCTTTGCAGTTATGATAAAATATTGAGAGTCTATTGTTGAAATATGGATTACAAGTAGTTGCAAGGGGTATATAGAATGCAAGCTTAAAATAAAGCATTCTGAATTTATCTGGAAGGAGAACAAAACATGGGTTTCATTGAGAGCATGGTTGGAGAAATTAATGGCATTTTATGGGATTATTTATTAATTATTGTTCTAATTGGCCTTGGCCTTTGGTTTACTATAAAAACAAAATTTGTCCAATTTAGGTATTTACCTGAAATGTTCCGGGTTTTATTCGATAAACGAACAATGAGTGCTAAGGGGAAAAAAGGGACATCATCCTTTCAGGCATTTGCTATTAGTGCTGCATCGAGGGTAGGAACAGGAAACCTTGCTGGTGTTGCATCTGCCATAGCAATTGGCGGACCAGGAGCAATCTTTTGGATGTGGGTTATTGCGTTGTTAGGTGCTGCGACAGCATTTGTCGAGAGTACACTTGCGCAGGTTTATAAAGTTCCTGAAAAAAACCAATATCGTGGTGGTCCTGCATATTATATGGAAAAAGGGCTCAATAAGCGTTGGCTTGGAATCCTTTTTGCAATCACGATTACATTTACGTATGGACTTGTATTCAATTCCGTGCAATCAAATACAATAAGTTTAGCGTTTGCTAACGAATTTGATTTCAGTAAAGGCATTATGGCTATTATTCTTGTCATATTAACGGCTATCGTTATTTTCGGAGGATTGAAAACAATCGCGAATGTAACACAATACATAGTTCCAATAATGGCTATTCTATACATTATTCTTGCTGTTTATGTGTTAATCGTGAATATAGCAGCAGTTCCAGACTTAATTTCACTTATTCTTGCAAATGCGTTTGGTATTCGTGAAGTAGCAGGTGGTGGATTCGGTGCAGCAATTTCGATGGGAATTAAACGTGGTTTATTTTCCAATGAGGCCGGAATGGGTAGTGCACCAAACGCGGCTGCGACCGCAGAAGTTACACATCCTGCAAAACAAGGGTTAATCCAATCATTAGGTGTATTCTTTGATACCATTTTAATTTGTAGTGCAACAGGTTTTATTATTATTTCGGCTGGCGGATATCAAGGAAGCGAGCTTGACGGGATCCAATTAACACAAAGTGCATTTGAATTCCACATTGGTGATTGGGCATCTATCTTTATTGCAGTGGCAATTTTCCTATTTGCATATAGCTCTATTCTTGGGAATTATTATTACGGAGAAAATAACATTGGGTTCATTAAAGAAAGTAAAGTTGCTTTATTCCTCTATCGTATAGCTGTACTTGCAATGATTGTATTTGGAGCAATTGTTTCCTTTGATTTAGTATGGGCTCTTGCTGACTTATCAATGGCAATCATGGCATTGATTAACTTATACGCCATCACTAAGCTATTTAAGATTGCAAATCGCGTATTAAAAGATTATCAACGTCAACGAAAACAAGGAAAAGATCCAGTGTTTTACCGAGATGTACTAGAAAACCAAAATGGTGTTGAACTCTGGGATCGTAAAGAAGCAAAACATGATCAGGATTAAACAAAAAACGTGAGGGCCATAAAAGCTCTTGCGTTTTTTTTATCGCTCACTAACACCACTATTTCGCGAAAAATTCTTATGAATAGTTGCAACATTAATAGAAAACGCTTACAATAGGAATAAGAGTTTTCTAATAATTGGGGTGCTTTTTATGAAAAGCTGCAAGATACAATTAAATCAATTAAATGATCGATTAAAGAGGCGCGGTTTATAACCGTAGCCTCTTTTTACTTTCATTGCTTTATCCAAGTAAAGCGGTACTAGAAGGAGGTTAATCATGGTTATCTTGACTGGAAAAACAGTAACTTTTGATGAAGTGAAACGCGTTGTTTTTGGCAATGAGAAAGTGAAGTTAGCAACTGAAACATGTATAAACATAGAAGCAAATCGAGAAACGGTTGATAAGCTTATTATGGATAAAAAAACGATGTACGGGATTAACACAGGCTTTGGAAAATTTAGTGATGTGGTAATTGAAGACACTGATCTAGACGATCTACAACTAAACTTGATTCATTCCCACGCTTGTGGGGTAGGAGAGCCATTTTCTGAAAGCATCATACGGGCAATGCTCTTGCTTCGGGCAAATGCACTCACGCAGGGGTATTCCGGTGTTCGTCTAGTAGTAGTAAACCAGCTATTGAACCTATTAAACAGTGGCATTCATCCAGTTGTTCCACAGCAAGGTTCACTCGGGGCAAGTGGAGATCTCGCGCCACTTTCCCATTTGGCACTAGGCCTTATGGGTGAAGGGGACGTTATCTATCAAGGTGAAAAAATGACAGCTTTTGATGCACTTCATCGAGAAGGAATTAAACCACTAACATTAAAAGCGAAAGAAGGACTCGCACTTATAAACGGAACACAAGCAATGACCGCTGTGGGAGTAATCACATACCTTGAAGCTGAAAAACTTCTTCATCAAAGTGAACTAATTTCTGCAATGACGATGGAAGGACTGCAAGGGATTATTGATGCATTTGATACGGATTTACATGCTGCACGTGGTCACCAGGAACAAATGGACGTAGCAGAGCGGATGCGTAATAGCTTAGCTGACAGTACGCTCATCACAAGACAAGGTGAACTACGTGTTCAAGATGCCTACTCAATAAGGTGCATCCCGCAGGTTCTTGGTGCATGCTGGCAAACAATCAATTATGCAAAAGATAAACTATTTACCGAAATGAACGCTGTGACTGACAATCCATTAATCTTTTCGGACCAAGATAAAGTGATTTCAGGTGGAAATTTTCACGGGGAACCAATTGCGTTTGCAATGGATTTTATCAAACTTGGTATTGCCGAAACTGCGAACATATCTGAACGCCGCATTGAGCGTTTGGTGAATCCGCAACTAAATGATTTGCCGGCGTTTTTGAGTCCGAACCCTGGCCTTGAGTCTGGCGCAATGATTATGCAGTATAGTGCAGCGTCACTTGTATCGGAAAATAAGACACTTGCACATCCAGCAAGTGTGGATTCCATTCCATCCTCTGCCAACCAAGAGGATCATGTCAGTATGGGAACGATTGCAGCAAGACATGCACTGCAAATGTTGCAAAATGCACGACATGTGGTAGCAATTGAATTAATTTGTTCAATGCAAGCTGTAGAATATCGAGGTACCGACCAAATGGGAACTCTTACAAAAGAGTTTTACAAGAAAGCTCGTGAGATTGTTCCTAACATTACTGCTGACCGTATTTTTGCAACAGATATTACGAATCTAACAAACTGGTTAAAAGAGGACGCACATTCAAATGTGAGTTTAAAAGGAGGAGTTTTTCATGAATAAAGTGGAAGTGAAAGCAAAAAAAGGATTGGAATTAGAATGTAAAGGATGGGAACAAGAAGCGGCATTACGTATGCTGTACAATAACCTAGACCCTGAGGTAGCTGAAAACCCTGAAGAGCTAGTTGTGTACGGTGGAATTGGAAAAGCTGCTCGTAATTGGGGTGCTTTTCACGCGATTGTTGAGACATTGCGAAATCTTGAGAATGATGAAACGATGTTAGTTCAATCGGGTAAGCCTGTTGGGGTGTTTAAAACACATAAACATGCACCACGTGTATTATTATCTAATTCTGTTTTAGTACCAAAGTGGGCAAATTGGGAACACTTTCATGAACTCGATAAAAAAGGCCTAATGATGTATGGACAAATGACAGCTGGTAGCTGGATTTATATTGGTACACAAGGGATCTTACAAGGAACATATGAAACATTTTCTTCGCTTGCAAAAAAACATTACAATGGCTCGTTAAAAGGAACCATAACCTTAACTGCTGGTCTTGGTGGTATGGGAGGTGCACAACCGCTTGCTGTCACAATGAATGAAGGGATTGTTATTGCAGTTGAAGTCGACAAAAGCCGTATCGAAAAACGCCTAAAAACAAAATACTGCGATGTTATGACGGAAAGTATTGATGAAGCAATTTGCTTAGCAAAAGAGGCGCGAGATGCCGGAAAATCTTTATCCATTGCGTTACTAGGAAATGCTGCTGAGACCCACCATGCACTCCTAGACAAAGATATTAAAATTGATATTGTAACAGATCAAACATCTGCACATGATCCGTTGAATGGCTATGTTCCAGTTGGATTCACAGTTGAAGAGGCAGAAGTTTTACGTAAGAAAGATCCAGAAGCATATAATGTAAAATCAAAAGTAAGCATGGCAAAGCACGTAGAAGCGATGCTTTTATATAAAGAAAAAGGCTCAATTGTGTTTGACTACGGTAATAACATTCGTCAAGTTGCACATGACGAGGGCGTGGAGAAAGCATTTGATTTTCCTGGGTTTGTGCCAGCCTATATCCGCCCATTATTCACGGAAGGAAAAGGGCCATTCCGTTGGGTGGCACTTTCAGGTGATCCAGAAGATATTTATCGTACAGATCGATTGATTAAAGAGTTATTCCCAGAAAACGCGGCATTAATTCGCTGGATTGATATGGCACAGGATCAAATTGCTTTTCAAGGGCTTCCATCTAGAATTTGCTGGTTAGGCTACGGGGAACGCATGAAAATGGGTCTAGCAATTAATGAACTTGTTCGTACGGGTGAATTAAAGGCCCCTGTTGTTATCGGACGCGACCATTTAGATTGTGGCTCTGTTGCGTCACCAAACCGTGAGACAGAAGATATGAAAGACGGTAGTGACGCTGTAGGTGATTGGGCGGTATTAAACGCACTGATCAACACAGCTGCAGGTGGTTCGTGGATTTCCTTTCATCATGGCGGTGGCGTTGGTATGGGTTATTCCCTACATGCCGGAATGGTTGCTCTAGCAGACGGAACAGATTTAGCACAAGAACGTCTTGAACGTGTTCTAACAACAGATCCTGGTATGGGAGTCATTCGTCATGCAGATGCAGGCTATGAATCTGCCATTGACTTTGCCGAGGAACATAACATTACAATCCCAACGAAAAAATAGAAAGGAGCACATATCATGCACGTAGATTTACTCATTACAAATATCGGACAATTACTTACAATGGATAAAAAGGGCCCTGTAAAAGGTCGCGACATGAATGAACTAACCGTACTGGAGGGAGCTGCAGTTGCCGTTCGGAACGGAAAAGTGGATTGGATTGGTTCGTCTGAAAAAGCAGCTAATATCCAAGCAGCCCGCACAATTGATGCAAAAGGTAAACTTGTTACACCTGGTTTAGTCGATCCTCATACACATTTAGTTTTTGGTGGCTCACGTGAAAAAGAGATGGCTTTAAAACAACAGGGGGTACCTTATCTTGAAATCTTAAAGCAAGGTGGAGGCATTTTATCAACGGTTAACTCCACAAAGGAAACAGCTTATGAGGATTTATTGGAAAAAGCTTTATTCCATCTGGATCGGATGGCTATGCACGGGATTACCACTGTAGAAGCAAAAAGTGGGTATGGATTAGACAAAAAAACCGAGCTTAAACAGCTTCAGGTTGCAAAAGCCGCTGGTGATCAGCATCCATTAGACCTTGTTTCAACTTTTCTTGGAGCACATGCAATTCCACCTGAATATAAAGAAAATCCAGATGCTTTTTTGGATGAAATGGCTGAAATGTTCGATGAAATTAAAGATAAGAATCTTGCCGAATTTGTGGATATTTTTACCGAAACAGGCGTGTTTTCAGTCGAGCAATCAAGAAAATATCTATTAGCTGCTAAGGAAAAGGGCTTTGGTGTTAAAGTTCACGCAGATGAAATTGATCCGTTAGGTGGGACAGAACTTGCTGTGGAGGTTGGAGCGATCAGTGGTGATCACCTGGCTGTTGCTTCTGACGAGGGAATCAAGCAGCTCGCAGCATCTGATACAATTGGCGTTATTTTGCCTGGAACCAGTTTTTACCTAGGGAAAGATACGTATTCACCTGCACGCAAGATGGTGGATGCTGGTGCGGCAATTTCTATTTCAACCGATTTTAATCCAGGTAGTTCCGTAACGGAAAATTTGCAGTTAATTATGTCAATTGCAGCATTAAAATTGAAACTTTCACCTGAAGAAATTTGGCATGCGGTAACAGTTAACGCGGCGCATGCGATTGGTCGTGGTTCAGAAGCGGGGACAATTGCGATAGGTAGAAAAGCAGATATTGTTCTGTGGGATGCACCAAATTATATGTATATTCCATATCATTACGGTGTTAACCACATAAATACTGTTGTAAAAAATGGATCCGTATTATATGAGAGGCAGGCGATACGATGACACTGTTGAGACATCTTAAGCCTGCTTGAGAAGCGGTTTTTAAGAATCGTTATACAACAAAGGTCAGCGAATTGCTCGTACCATTTGAAGGTGGCAAAACTGATGAATGTGGCATTGCAGGCGCGCCATTTTCCAAGTCATCGATTAGTCATTCAGGGGCTTCCTTTGCCCCGACTGATATTCGGTCGGCATTGCAGAGCTACACTACTTTTTCGGGACATACTGGGCTTGATTTTGCATAATCCATTATAGATTTTGGTGACCTGAACATGGACCCGGACAGATGTGATCGGTAACTAGCAACGTTTGTATGAAGGACACATGTCATGGTGCTGTTTATGTTAGGTGAAAAGCTTCAGGGTTAACTAATTCCTAAAATAACCACAAAAAATAGGCTGTTTGTATACAGCCTATTGTCTATTTTACTTTTGCTAAAGTTGAGTCTATAAAATATCAACATGTTAAAATATTTAAGAATATATGTTCCTTTTGGATGGATGTATTGTATAATAGAGTTAGACAGTGAAGCAGGGTGAGGCGCACATCCCATAACAGACGGGAGGTGTTGGCAGTATCATCCCCAGGAAAGAAAGGGGGTGAATGCCTGTGATACCAATTGATAAAACACTTGAGTTGATGATTCTGTTTGCAACTCTTGTTGTATTGATTGTGAGCAGCCATGAAAAAAAGTAATCACCCTGCCGACATAAGCTGGTGATTACTTTTACCCAGTTAAAAAGTCGCCGCATCTTGCGGAAACTGTTTAGAGTCGTAAGTTCAAGCTTACGGCTCGTTTTTTATTATTACTTGCTACCACAATTATATGCGAGCCTGTTAAAAAATTCAACTTTTTTATCGCGATTTCCCGTATTCGTTTAATTGCTTATTTAAAACACCTTGTTAGCAGGAACTGGCGGTCATACGATTCGTTATTTCATTAAAACAGTGATTTTGAGGAGGTATGCGGACATACAATCCGTTATTTAACATATATCGAAGTAAAATAAGGGTATTCCTCCCAAATAAGGTATCTGGTGTCCGCTAACACCGAAATATTGATGCCTTCTCTATAAATAAAGGATCTGATGTCCTCAAAAGTAATTTTAGGTATTTTTTATTCATTTTGCATGCGAAATTGTAGACGTACACCGGTTATTGTTACGCAACATATATTTTAATCTTTGCGATAGGTAACGGAACCCGTTGCAAAAAAAATAGGCTGTTTGTGTACAGCCTATTGTCTATTTTATTTCTTCTTCAGTTTGGTCGTTTAATATAACCCAGTCTTCAGCCCAGCGCTGAATTTCTTGAATTACTGGTTCTAATGCTTTTCCTTTTTCAGACAAAGAATACTCGATTCGAACAGGAAATTCGGAGTAGATATTACGCTCAACAATACCTTCCTGTTCCAACATTTTTAACCGATCAGAGAGCAACCTTCCGCTAATAGGTAAGTCTGCTTCCATTTCAGAAAAACGTTTTTTACCTTTTAAAAGATCAAAGAGAATCAAACCTACCCAACGTTTGCTGACAAGTTGCATTGCATTTTCAAACCGCGGACATAATTCTTGCATGAAGATCACCTCTTTTAAAATGGTTTTTTACATGCCTTTATATACATTAATTACGAAAAGTAACTTGATGACAGTATAACACATTCTAGATGATGCGTAAAATCAGTTATATGGTTGTGAGATAAACAGATATACAATAATTGACAACAACATTTTTGCATAATTTGTACAATTGCTTGGTAATTTGGGAGGTTTTATGAAATAATAACGGTACACGAAATATATGATATCAACGGAGGGAATAGAATGGTGAGCCAAAAAATAAAAGAAAAGTATGCAGAACTTGCATTGCGTACAGGAGTTAATTTACAAAAAAATCAGGCACTTATGATTAATGCACCAATAGAGGGCGCGGAGTTCACTAAAATTGTTGTCCGGAAAGCATACGAAATTGGTGCAAAGGACGTACATATTAACTGGGTAGATGATGAACTTACACTTTTAAAATATGAAAATTCGCCAGATGAAGTGATTGCAGATTTTCCTGAGTGGAAAGTAAAATTACATGATATGTACGCAGAAGATGGTGCTGCTGTATTGTCGATCCGTTCGACCAACCCGGACTTATTAAAGGATATTGACTCAGCACGGGTTGCCAAAGCAAATAAAGCTGCGGCACAGGCTATGACAAGTTTCCGCAAATACACGATGAATGATCTTATTACTTGGTCTATTATTTCAATCCCGACAGGTGACTGGGCACAGAAAATTTTCCCTGATCAATCTAAGGATGATGCGATTGAAAGCCTTTGGGATGCAATCGTAAAAATTGTCCGTGTTGATAAAGAAGACCCAATCGCAGCATGGAGCGAACATAATGATACATTGAAAACTGCACGCGAGCTAATGAATAAGAAAAACTATAAAAAATTAATTTTCAAAGCACCAGGAACTGATCTTGAATTGGAATTACCAGAAGGACATATTTGGAAAGGCGGGTCTGCCGATTCTGCAAAAGGCATTACGTTCAATCCGAATATGCCGACAGAGGAAGTATTTTCTATGCCACATAAATATGGCGTTAATGGAACAGTTTCAAGTACCAAGCCATTAAACTATGGGGGAAGCCTGATCGATAACTTCATATTAACCTTTAAAGAAGGAAAAGTAGTCGACTTTAAAGCAGAACAAGGTGAAGATACATTAAAACATTTACTAGATACGGACGATGGTGCTAGACGTCTAGGTGAGGTTGCATTGGTGCCACATGAATCACCTGTATCACAATCAGGATTGATTTTTTACAATACACTATTCGATGAAAACGCATCTTGCCATATCGCGCTTGGAAAAGCATATCCAACCAATTTAGAAGGCGGAGCAGACATGGATAGTGAAGCACTTGACAAGCATGGTGTTAATGACAGCTTAACACATGTCGATTTCATGATCGGATCAGAAAACCTTGATATTGATGGCGTCATGCAGGACGGAACAACAGAAGCTGTTTTCCGTAATGGAACATGGGCATTTGAAATTAAATAAAACTTTGAATTGTGCCGCTCCCGAGTTTGTTGGGGAGTGGTATTTTGGTTTTTGGGTCACGTGACAAGTTTTTGATAACTACCGAATGATAAAATCAACGTTCGTTTAAGGATATCAACGCATCTACACAACAAAAGGTGCATTCCCAAAGGAAGTACACCCTCAAATCACATATATTCGTTTTTAACTAAAACTGCCTTGATCTTCGTGTAACTGTATCCTTCAGGGAGCAAATCCTTCAATGGCTTTAGTCTAGGTTCATCGATTTCGTTTCGGGCTTCCAAAACCTTCTGCTCCTCTTCTTCAGTGAAAAATATTCCCCAGGCAACTGGATAGCCTTCTTTCGTTGCTTTGAAAATGTGGCCTTCAATCGTTTGCTGTGACATCTCGCGAATGACTGCAATATCTTTAATCGATTTACCTGACCGAAACATTTCATAGGTAACTAGATGACTAGGTTCATCAGTGTTTTTTGGCCTAGGCTTTGCCACAGAGGTACTATCGTCAATCCTAACTTTTGTTTTCACGTCTGGGTTTTTTTCGCGCCAGGCTTGAATTTCCTCTAGAAAAACATCGCCATATTGTTCATACTTTTTCTCGCCAATTCCTTTGATCGTTAGCATGTCTTCTTTTGAATCTGGAAAATAACGACTTAAGTCTTTTAGTGTCGCGTCAGAAAATAGGACGTATGGTGGAACATTTTGATCGTCGGCAATTTGTTTACGTAGTTGTCTTAGTTTTTCAAAAAGGTCCTCTTGATAATCTGCGCTTTCCCCAGTTGGGATAACAGTTGAATACATCCATACGGTTCGATTTCCTTTCAGTACATCAACTGATTCTTGATTCAATTTTAAAGTGGGGTAGCGGCCTTCCTCCGTAGCGAGTAATTTTTCTGCAACCATAAAGTGAATCCATTCGGTTAACGCTTTTTCGGTGTAGTTGGATAAAATGCCGTACGTAGAAATTGAATTTAGCTTAAAATCTTTAACTTTTTTATCATTTGATCCCTTTAAAACTTTTGCTGTCATGCTTACACCAAATCGTTCACCCATTCGCTTCACGCAGGACAGTATCATTTGTGCTTCCTTTGTCATGTCAGTTTGATCTGTGCGATGCATACAATTACTGCAACGGTCACATGTCTTTTTCACATGTGCATCATTAAAATAATCCAAAATAAACGACGTTAAACAGCTGTGTGTATGACAATAGTTGATCATAGCTTGTAGCTTGCGATATTCTTGACGCTTTGCTTCCTCATCCATGAAGGACTGTTCGATCAGAAACTTCTGTAGCTGTATGTCTTGTGAGGAGAAAAGTAAGATACAATCACTTGGCTCGCCATCTCGCCCTGCACGCCCAGCCTCTTGATAGTAAGATTCAATTGTCATTGGCATTGCATAATGAATGACATATCGTACATTGGATTTATCGATACCCATTCCAAATGCATTTGTAGCGATCATGATAAGTACTTCATCCTGGATAAATGCAGCCTGCGATTTTTTTCGCTGATCCTCAGACATACCAGCATGATATTTTGCTACAGAGAGTCCTTTTGCTGTTAATTGATCATATAAGGCATCTGCTTGTTTTCGGGTTGCTGTATAAATAATCCCAGATTCATTTTTTCGTTCAGATAGAAAAGATCGAATATAGCTCGGCTTGTCTTTTCCTTTGATAATATGAAATGCTAAGTTATCACGCTCAAATCCAGTGTTAATAACATGTTCATTTTCAACGTGTAACAGGTTCTGAATATCAGAAATGACTTCTTCCGTAGCGGTGGCAGTTAGTGCAACATAGACAGGAATATTTGATAAAGCCTTTAAATTCGGTACAATTGAACGGTAGCTAGGCCTAAAATCATGCCCCCATTGCGAAATACAATGTGCCTCATCAAACGCAACTAACGCAATAGGTAATCGTTTCACCATTTGTATAAAATAAGATGACTCAAAGCGTTCTGGTGCGACATAGAGAAACTTATAACGCCGTGCTTCGATATCCTGAAGCCGACGTTGTTGTTCAGTTGTTGATAATGAACTATTTATATATGTAGCTGCAATACCAAGTGAGTTTAAAGCATCGACTTGGTCCTTCATTAACGAAATCAATGGCGAAATAATAATCGCAACTCCGTCGAGTGACATCCCAGGAATTTGATAGCAAATGGATTTACCGCCTCCAGTGGGCATGACAGCTAGTGTATTATTTAACTCAAGTATGTTTGATATAGTTTCCTTTTGGCCTGGCCTGAAAGATGGGAAACCATAATAGGTTTGTAGGATTTTTTCTGCTTCAGCGATCATCATAATCCTCCTTCATTACTTATATATTAACATATTTATCATGAAAAAATGAGCCGAAAATATCAGTCATAAAGATTATTTGGCTTTATAGAAAAAACAAAAACACCGCTCCTATCAAAGGACGGTGTTAAGACAAATCAGCTTTATAATTATTATAAACTTTCATTATTTTTCGTAGTTTGATTTTGCAATCTTAGCTATTATATAGCCAATAATTCCACCAATTACAGCGGGTACAACCCACCCCAGACCTAGCGCAAAGAATGGAAGTTTTTCCATATAGGGTGTCACAGTTGATAAATCGACACCAAATGCAAGTAAACCATCGTAAAGACTAGTTACTGCTGTCAATAGAATGGCGCCTTGGTAGACAGCACGAGCACCATGAAATAGCTTTTGAATAAAGGTTAATATGATTAGTACAATCGCAATTGGATAGATAAAAACGAGTACTGGTACAGAATAACCAATAATCGTATTTAGCCCTTGATTTGCAATTAGAAAACTAACAATTGTTGTTAGAGAAATGATCCATTTATAGCTTAAGTTCGTAATCTTGGTGAAAAACTGTCCACATGCTACAACTAATCCGACAGACGTTGTAAGACATGCCAGAGCTACAATGACTCCTAGTAACAATGCGCCGAAGCTACCAAACATAATATTTGCAGCACTGGAAAGAATATCTCCGCCGTTACTAAAGGTTCCTACAGTAGCCATTTTCGAACCAATCCAACCAATAGAGCCGTAAACGATGATTAATCCAATACCAGTGATAATCCCTGCTTTTAAAGTGGATTTTACAAGCTGGCTTTGGGAAGTAACACCGCGCTCTTTAAAAGCATTGACAACAATGATACCAAATGCCAAAGCAGCGATTGCGTCCATCGTTAAATAACCTTCAACAAACCCAGTGAAAAATGGTGAAATGGCATATTTATCAGTTGGACCAGAACTTGGGGTATCTAACAGGATGAATCCACCAACAGCTAAAGCAACGATCGCAATTAACAGGATTGGTGTTAAATATTGGCCAATTCGATCCACCATTTTAGATGGATTTAAACTGACAACATAAACCAAAATAAAAAAGATTGTTGTAAATACTAACAAAACAAGTGATGTTGACATGTTTGCAGTAAATGGTTCTATGCCCATTTCAAATGCCACAGATGCGGCACGTGGAATAGCAAAAAGTGGTCCGATGACTAAATAAACAACTGACGTAAAAATAAGCCCAAATAGCGGATGGACTTTATCAGCTAGTTCTCGTGCATCGCTTTTTACAAAAGAAATGGCTGTCACAGCAAGTATTGGTAATCCTACACCGGTAATGATAAAGCCAGCGATTGCTGCCCAATAGGAAGTCCCTGATTCAATTCCGAGGGTTGGAGGGTAAATTAAATTACCAGCACCGAAAAACAAGGCGAAAAGCATAAATCCAATTATAAATGTATCTTTTTTCATGATGTTTGCTCCTTCTGGTTAGACTAAAAAATGCACCTCGCGAAAATTGTTTACAAATAATGGTATACTAATACTAATTGTTTTCTATATTATCAGATAATTTTTAGTGTGAAATTTCACAGTTTATAAAACAGCAAGCACAATCTTAACAAGTTAACTATTGGCTTGTCAACACTAGATAACAAAGAGTTTTAACAGTTGTGTGAATAAATTCGTGAAAATTTTATTTGAAACCGAACTAAAATTGTTTACATTAATACCCTACACATTTAAAATAACTTTATATAAAAATCTTGGTAAAGATATTAAGAGGGGGTTTGATATGGTTCCGTCAATTCTTTTTGAAATTATGCTCATTGGTCTTTTAGGGATTGGATCGCAATGGTTATCCTGGCGTTATCGAATGCCAGCCATTGTTGTCATGTCTGTTGCGGGGCTTTTGGTAGGTCCAATATTTGGCTTGATGAATCCTGAAGAGGACTTTGGAGATGTATATAATCCAATTATTACCGTAGCCGTAGCTATTATTTTGTTCGAAGGTAGCTTGAACTTAAGTTTTAAAGAGTTGCGCGGATTAGGGAAGCCAGTATTCCGGATATCGACAGTTGGTGCATTTATTGCATGGATTTTAGGATCACTAACCGCACACTATATAGCGGGGTTATCATGGACAGTCGCGTTTGTAATTGGTGGACTTTTTATCGTGACAGGACCAACAGTTATCTTGCCTTTATTACGGCAATCTAAATTAAAGCCCCGGCCAGCGAAGATATTGAAATGGGAAGGTATCATTGTTGATCCGATTGGTGCGCTACTTGCTGTATTTGCATTTGAAATTATTGCATACTTCACAGCGAATAACCCAGATGGATCTGCACTTATCTTATTCTTTGCAGCGTCCATTTTCGCAGCAATACTAGGATGGGCATGCGGCCGCGGAATTGGCTGGATGTTTGAAACTGGTAATATTCCAGAGTATTTAAAATCACCAGCAGTATTTGTAGTGGTTATCTTGTGTTTCACCATCGCCGATGAAATTATGCACGAGACAGGGTTACTTGCGGTGACTGCGATGGGTATGACACTTGCAAATATGGGGATAAGCTCTGTTGCTGACATGAGACATTTTAAAGAAAACATGTCTATGCTATTAATTTCAGCTATTTTCATTATGCTGACTGCCTCCTTACAGGTAGAAGTGTTATTAGAAATTTTTCAGCCAGAAATTATTGGATATGTACTATTGATGATGTTTATCGTACGACCATTATCCATCTTTTTATCAACATTAGGTACTGATTTATCGTTAAATGAAAAATTATTGGTAGGGTGGATTGCGCCGCGGGGAATTGTCGCGTTGACTGTTTCGAGTTACTTTGCTTCGATATTAAGTGATGCTGGCTATGAGGATGCATCCATCATCACAACGCTCACATTCGGACTTGTATTTTTCACCGTTGTTGCCCACGGGTTTTCCATTCGCTGGATGGCTAAGAAACTCCATTTATCCATGGAGGGACGTCCAGGCACTATTATTGTAGGGAGTAATGAATTTACCGTTGAATTAGCCAAGTCATTAACGAAAGTGAAGGCGCCAGTAATTATCGTTGATTCATCATGGGAACGTCTCCGAAAAACACGTGAGGCGGGAATTCCTTTTTATCATGGAGAAATGCTTTCTGAGCAAACCGAATATCACTTAGACACAACCCCATATGAATACTTGATTGCAGCGACGGATTTTCATTCATATAATGCATTGGTATGTACAACATTTATGCCAGAGTATGGCAGAACAAATGTATACAAAGCAAGTCCGTATACATTAGTAGATAATATGAATGATGTTGTTGATAAAATCGGTGGCAAAATTATTTTCAAAGATGATATGTCGATGGAAGATTTAAGTAGTAAAATAACCAGTGGCTATGTATTCCGTCAAACGACGATTACAGATCAATATAATTACAATCGTTACCTAAGCGAACGAGACGAGGAAACGGTTCTGCTATACATGCTAAAACCATCTGGTAAAATGTATTATTATTCCGAAGATCTGAAAATCACGCCAGAAGCAGGGGACATTGTGGTAAGTTTAGCACCACCTAGTAAGGAATATAAAAAAATTCAAGAAAAATTGGTGAATCAGCGAAATAATCTCTAGTCAAAAGGAGACCAACAATTTGGTCTCCTTTTCGTTTTTTTGCAGTTAAGAAAGTATAAATCCTTTCTTACTGCATAAGTGCGACTAAGGCTTGGCGATAAGCCAAGTTTTCTAAGAATAAAAATAAGAATAAGAATTAAGCTAAATGCTGATGAACTGCGAAATGTTGCTGATACTCTATTCGAGCTCTTCCAGTTGTTTGTTCAGATCAGAGATTTCTTTTTCAAGCAGTGCCAACTGGTTCTCTTCAATTGTTGTTCGTTGACCAACAGCTTCCACTTTATCCATATCACCCATAATTCGAGCGTAATCGGCTTTTAACTCTATTAATTTTGCTTTTATTTCCTTTGCCTTCATCGTTTTCACTCCTAGCTTTTTCTGAAAAAAGTCCTACACTAGTAGTGTATACTATTATACAATTACAAAAAAGGGGGGAAAGTTGATGAACATTCATTTTGAAAAGGATCCAGAGAAATATTTGAAATTAGTAGAATCTCTTTTGTTAGAAAAAGAAGCATGTAACAATTTAATGCTTGGAATTCTAAGTCGAATTGTAGCTGGGCATTCTTTGTATGAAGGCGCGCTTTTAGGATATGTTGAAAAGAATGGGGTAGCCATTTTTCCTTTTATGCAAACACCTCCTAATAATTGGATTTTCCCGGACCTTGAAGTGACCTCAGAAGATGTGACGAAAGAAGTTGCAGCCTTTTTATGGGATAAACAGATAGAAGTTCCAGGAATCCTAGGCCCTGATTTTCTTGTAAAGCCGTTTGTTGAGGAATGGGAAAAATGGAATAAAGTCACCTCTACGATACATATGAAACAGCTTATTTATCAGTTGGATAAGGTTAACCCCATACCCAGTACAGCTGGTGAATTAGTTGTAGCGGATAATAAATACCATCAGCTTATTACAGAATGGCTTCTTCAATTTGGACAAGAAGCGAATGAAGTCATATCAAGAGAGGATGCAGATCATCTAGCCATTCAATTTCTAAACGACCGCTCCACTTTCTTATGGTTAGTAGATGGAAAACCTGTATCAATGGTTAATCGTTCAAGAAAAACGAAAAATGGTGCAACAGTCAATGCGGTTTATACGCCTGATAACTATAAAAGAAGAGGATATGCGACTAGTTCAGTAGCGGCATTGACCTCGAAGTTGCTGAGCGAAGGTGCTCAGTTTTGTAGTCTTTATACGGATGCAGATTATCCAACCTCTAACCGTGTCTATAAAAAAATTGGCTATTATGAAGTTGGTACATCGGTAGTATATGAATTCACTAAAAAATAGAGATGCGAACAAAAACGCTTAGGTCATTGCAATCTAAGCGTTTTTGTAAGCTATATCAGTGCATCTTTACTATCATCTTGTGCCTTAACATAGGTTTGGTAAAAATGGACAATGATTGTTTTGGCAACAGCATAAAATGGAACTGCGAATAAGATGCCTAAGAATCCTGCAATGCTTCCTGCTGCAAGGATGATGGTAATGATTGTTAATGGATGTAGCTGTAACGCACGTCCCATTACATTTGGTGAAATGAAATTACCTTCAATTTGTTGTGCAATGATCATAATGACCCCGACCCACACTGCCATGATTGGATCCTGGAAAAACCCTACAATAACAGCTGGAACCACAGATATGAATGGCCCGATAAACGGAATGACACACATGATCATGCCAAACAATGCTAAAGTAAGTGCATACTCTAGGTTAATGATTAGGTACCCAATAAATAATAGTACCCCAATCGCAAAGCTGACAAGAAGCTGCCCTTGAATATATGAGGTTAACGTTTCATCTAACTTGTGCAAGAGATTTTTAAGGTTTTTTGCCTTTTTCTCTGAAAAAATTTGTGTTACAAATGGCGCAAACTTTTCTCCATCTTTGAGCATGAAAAACAAAAAGAATGGCACAAGTACTAATGCAAAGACAAATCCAATTAATTGACCTATAAAACCAAATAGAAATGTCATAGTCGCTTCAATATATGTTTGTAGATTTGACGTGATATTGTTTAATGTATTTTCTATTTCTACAGGAAGCATATCCTGGTTGGACTGCCAATACGTAATTAATTCCTGGGCGGCTTCAACCATTTTAGGTATATTATCGATTAAATTTCCAAATTGCTTCTGGGCAATTGGTGCAATGTACGTTGCTATTAAATAAATAACTAACGAAATCACCAAAAATACGATAATAATGGAGAAAACACGGTGCACCTTATATTTGTCTAAAATACGTACAATTGGTTTTGTTAGATAAAATAACACACCTGCACCAATAATTGGGATAGCGACTGCTCCAATATATTTAAATATGGGGTCAAAAATAAAGTTTGTTGCAGAGATTAATAGAATCAAAAGAAATATCATGATAAATAATGTGAGTGTCTGGAACCATCGCTTTTTAACCAATCTGATCACAACTTTCTAATTAAAAATATATAGATACCTTTCATTTTAACCGTAAATCGATATAATAGGAAGAGATTCTAAAAGGATACTGATAGTTTTTTCCAATTATTCCAATTGGTAAACGAATTATAGGTAAATAGAATTATTTTAAAAGTTATGCTAAACTTTGGAAGATACAACATTAGGGGCGAATTAGGGGGATATTATACATGAATACATGGGAACAAGCATACGAAAAGTGGAATTCATTCCAAAATTTAGATCTTTCCTTGAAAAAGGACTTAGACAATCTAAGAGACGACAAAAAAGTACTAGAAGATGCTTTTTATAAAGAATTAACATTTGGAACTGGAGGAATGCGTGGTATTCTTGGCCCAGGTATCAATCGGATGAACATCTATACCATAAGAAAGGCTGTTAATGGTCTTGCGAATTATTTAAAAGTAAACTGTGTAAACGTAAATGATCGTGGTGTCGTAGTCTCCTATGATTCACGTTACATGTCACAGGAGTTTGCTATTGAAACTGCAAAGGTTCTAGGATCATATGGTATTAAAACATACATATTTAATGAGCTTCACCCGACACCAGTATTGTCCTTTGCTGTTCGTTATTTAGGAGCTGTTGCTGGAGTCATGATTACCGCAAGTCATAACCCGCCAGAATACAATGGCTTTAAAGTTTATAATGAAGATGGCGGTCAAATTGTTCCTGACGAAGCAACTGAAATCATTTCGTTTATTGAACAAACAGAAAGCGAACTGACCGTACCCTTTATTGAACAGGGTGAACTTGAAAATAAAGACTTGTTAAATTGGATTGGCAGCGAAATCGACAATGCATACTTAGAGCAATTGAAACAGCTGTCTAAACTGAAAAAAGAAGAGCTTGAAAAGGATAAAGTATTATCTATTGTTTTTACGCCACTTCACGGAACTTCCTACGATTTGGTTTTAAAAGGATTAGAACAACTATCATTCCCGAACGTACATGTCGTCGAGGAACAAGCAAAACCTGATCCTGAGTTTTCAACTGTTGAATCGCCAAACCCGGAAGAACATCAGGCGTTTACATTAGCGATTGAAAAAGGTAAGAAAGTGGATGCTGATATTTTAATTGGAACAGACCCTGATGCTGACAGATTAGGTGTCGCTGTTAAGGATTCAGATCAATCCTATCAAGTATTAACAGGTAACCAACTAGGTACACTGTTGCTTGATTACATCCTTTCACATAGTGATCAGGCCTTGCTCACTAATGCAAGGATGCTGAAAACGATTGTGACTACCGAACTCGGAAGAGCAGTCGCAACCCATTATGGGGCAAAAACAATCGACACACTAACAGGCTTTAAATATATTGGTGAAAAGATTCGCCAGTTCGATAGTACAGGCGAGACATTTATTTTTGGCTATGAAGAAAGCTATGGTTATTTGATTAGTAGCTTTGCTCGAGATAAAGATGCAGTACAGGCAGCTATGATGGCGTGTGAAATGGCATATTTCTGGAAAGAACAGGGTAAGACGCTTCTTGAAGCATTAGATATTCTTTATGCGAAACATGGTTACTTTTTAGAGGGTATGTCTTCGTTAACACTTAAAGGTAAAGAAGGATCCGCTAAAATCGCGTTGATTATGGAAGATGTTCGTAAAAATCCATTGACTGAAGTAGCGGGACTGAAAATAGAAAAAATGGAGGATTACGCTACTGGCAATCGAACAATTTTTGGTGATTCGACTGACCAAGAAAAAATGGACCTACCAAATGAGAACGCAATTAAGTTTATCTTGGAAAAAAATAGCTGGGTTTGCCTTCGTCCATCTGGTACAGAGCCTAAAATTAAATGCTATTATGGAGTTTGTGAAGCGTCAAAAATAGAGAGTCAAGAGAGGCTTGCATTATTAAAAGAAGCGATGGATCAAGTGATAAATCGAACCATCCAACACAGCTAAAAGATAGCGATCAGCATCGAATTGATGTTGGTTGCTTATTTTTTCAAGAAAAAGGGTATCGTGTAGTAGACAATTTATTAGGAGGTATAATTTAATGCCAGTAAACTTAAAGCGGGTATATGAAGATAAGGTGGACTCAGATGGGGTACGTATCTTAGTAGATCGTGTTTGGCCACGTGGAATGTCAAAAGAGGATGCCAAGCTTGATCACTGGATTAAGGAGATCGGACCATCAAGTGATCTACGCAAATGGTTTGGTCATGATCCTGAAAAATATGAAGATTTTAAACAGAAGTATAAAAAAGAGTTACAGAATGGGGAACAAGGGGAAGCGCTCAAGGAAATAAAGGATATTACCAAAAAACATGATAAAAATGTAACCCTATTATACGCATCTAAAGAAGAAAAGTATAACCAAGCAAGTGTCTTAAAGGAAATATTGGATCATCAGTAGAAGAACTCCACCAAGATTGAGCTGGTGGAGTTCTTCTAGAGGATGTTCAAAAAGTCACCAAATGATAAATGGCGAATCTCTTCGTTACTCGGTTTCTCTGGTCCTCACGTATTAAGGGCATACGTTCTGGTCCTCAAAACTCTCGTGCCTTGACCTTCTAATTTCTAATTTGGCGACTTTTTGAAACGTCCCTCTACTGATTTATTTTTTCAACAACTAATTGATACCCATCGGTAATCTCACCTTCAGAGGTTAGCTTGTTGATGAAGGTTTGCGCGTCTTCCTGAGATGGAAAGGTTATAACTTCCTTCTTATTTGCTAGTTCGATTCGAATATCATTTTTGCCTATGCCTATTATTTTGTACATGCACCTACTCCTTATAAATATTGCTTGAGTGATCCCTTTTTAATATTAGAAAACTTGGCTTATCGCCAAGCCTTAATGGCGAAAGCCTTAGTTGCACTTATGCAGTAAGAAAGGATTTATACTTTCTTATCTGCCAAAAAAACGAAAAGGATCTATCCTTTTCGGCTTATGTCGTGGCTCTATTGTCCAGACATTTCCACCTATGTAGTTAAAACTCCTTTAAAACTAATATGAGAAAACCTTTATCTAAATCAAAATCCCAATCAACGAAAGCATCCTCTATTTCAGCATCTAAAATAGATTCCAAAAAATCAGTGTTAAGTATATCTTTTTCAAGACCACGTTTAGAAAGCTTCAGTTGTTCGCCAAATCCCGATTTAATTAATTCTTTTTCAATACGAACAAGTATATCTTCGCGTACAGATACCAAAGTTCTAGAATTAAGCATAAAAGATTCTATGTTTTTTGGTTCTTTTTGGGCTTTTTTAGTAAAACGTGCGATCTCCTCGTGAACTTTTTCTTTTGCAGGATAACTAAGATAGTCTGGATCTACATTTACTTCAATTGTATTCTCAATGGCTAAAATAAGACCTGTTTTATTGACTAATGACCAATCATAGTAGATGTTTTCAATATCTATACTTAAAATGGCTTTTAGTTGGTCTTTGATCTCAGGAATGAGTTCTTGCATTACTATATCACGCGTTTCTTGGACTTTTAAATCTTCTTTTTGATTAATAAGTACGTGCTCCAGTGGTGCTAGGAAGTCACGTAAATGAATAGTTATAAAAGGTTTAGCGACTGATACATAAATCGAGCCTGGTCCTTTTCCAAAGTTATCGCGAAATAACTTACCAACATAGCTTGCTATATCTGCTTCGATTGTTTTCTTTTGCAATGTTTTTCATCCTTTTAAACTGAACATGGAGGAGAGCACGTTTTGTTGCTTTCCCTATTGTAAATTATAGCACTCAGCTGGACTTTGAAAAAGCATTTTTTGATAAATAGGGTAGGAATACCCCATTTTATTATTATCTTTGATTTAATTTATTGAAAATTTTAAGGTAGAATGAAGATAGAAAGAGGTGATACGATGGCGGAACATCTTTTTGAACTTAAAGCAAGCTGGCCAGGCGGACGAAATAGTGAAGGATTTATAGAAACTGGGAATCTTAAAACAAAAGTTTCTATTCCACCGGAAATGGATGGTCCAGGAATCGGAACAAATCCAGATGAAATGCTTCTAGGTGCAGCTGCAACGTGCTATTTAATAACATTAGCTGCAATGATTGAACGGGCAGATCTTCCTTTAAAAGAAATGTCACTTGCATCAGATGGTAAGGTGGATGTTACAAATGGGGTAATTACCTATAAAAAAATTATCCATAAACCATTCGTACGTTTGACAAGTAAAGCATCGAATGAAGACTATAGTAAGCTAGAAAAGTTAATCAATAAAGCAGAAAAAAGCTGTATGATATCACGTGCCTTGCAAGGTAATGTGGAGATAGAGCTCGAACCAACAATAGAGTAAGATGTACCTGTAGGAAGGGGGAAGGACAGCATTTGATTATTAATCATACACAATTTAGTAAGCGGAATATGAGCAAGTTAATCAAGGGAGCTGTGGTTCCTAGGCCAATTGCCTGGGTTTCATCTATTGATAAGAATGGAACTCCAAATCTAGCGCCATTTAGCTTTTTTACCGTTGCTTCAATGGATCCGATCACCTTGTGTTTTTCTGTTGGCGGGGGACAAAATAAGAACGGACAAAAGGATACATTATCTAATATTAGAGAGACAGGCGAATTTGTCATTAATATTGTACAAGAGTCACAAGCGAACAAAATGTATGAAACTAGCAAGTACTTTCAGCTCGATGAGGATGAATTCGAAATAGCAGGGCTTGAAAAGGCAGAAAGTAAACTTGTGCGGGCCCCTAAAGTAGCTGACGCTCCCGTAAATATGGAGTGTCAATTAGATCAGATTGTTAAAGTGGGGAGTAGTGATCTTATCTTAGGCCGGCTTGTTTGCTATCATATCAGTGATGAAATGTACATGGAAAATGACAAAGTGAACCCTGAAAAATTAAAACCAGTTGGAAGAATGGCGGGTGACTACGCGTTTATCCATGAATTTTACGGACTGCCCAACAAGGATTTGGATAAATAAGCTGTTGAAGATATGTGTTTCTAAAAGGGAGAAAGCAGGAAACTGACTTTCTCCCTTTTTGTGTGTAATTTTTTGGTACAATTTTATTTTTTAAACATATAGTAAATGACAATAAAGGAAGGAGGCAAGGCCAATGAGTTTCACATATGTTTTGCTTAACGTCGTATTATTACTAGGAATTATCGTACTTTTAATTTATATGCAAAAGAAACATATCTCGTTTAGCAAGCGCGTTTTTACAGGTCTTGGGCTCGGAGTTGTATTAGGTGCTATTCTACAAGTTATTTATGGTACAGGATCGGATATTTTAAATGAAACAACGGAATGGTATAACGTAGTCGGCCGTGGATATATTCGCTTGTTAATGTTGATTGTAGTGCCACTCATTATGGTATCGATTATTCAGTCCATTATCAATCTTGAAAAGTCGTCGGAACTAGGAAAAATGGCTGCGTGGATTATTGGTATTCTTGTTTCTACAGCAATGATAGCGGCATTAGTTGGAATTGGAAGTGCGGCATTATTTAATTTAAACGCAGACCAAATTAATGCAGGTCAAGCAGAGAACGATCGTGGGGCAATGCTGGAATCAAGGCTAGGAGATGTGGAAAATTTATCAACCCCAGAGAAAATTCTATCTTTTATTCCTTCTAATATATTTCTAGATATGACTGGAGAACGACCTACTTCAACTATTGCAGTAGTTATTTTCTCCATCATTGTAGGGATTGCAGTGTTAGGTGTTCGTCGGAAAAACCCAGTACATGCAGAAATGTTCACTAAAATTATGAATGCTATTTACGCGGTAGTTATGCGATTCGTTACGATGATACTAAGACTAACACCATTTGGAATACTCGCATTGATTGCAACCACAGTAGCTAACACAGATATTGGTGGAATCGTTGAATTAGGTAAATTCGTGATCGCCTCTTACGCTGCCCTGTTCGTCATGTTCATTATTCATTTAGTCTTAGTCGGTGTTTTTGGTCTAAATCCAATGATGTACCTGAAAAAGGTTTTGCCTGTATTAAGCTTTGCATTCACATCCCGATCTAGTGCAGGAACAATTCCATTAACCATCCAAACACAAAAGAATTCGCTTGGTGTGGATCAAGGAATTGCAAATATGTCAGCATCATTTGGTGCAACAATTGGGCAAAATGGGTGTGCTGGTGTATATCCAGCAATGTTAGCGGTGATGATCGCGCCGACAGTTGGAATTGATCCGTTAACACCAGGATTTATTTTGCAACTGGTTTTAATTATTGGTATAAGTTCATTTGGTATAGCAGGTGTTGGTGGTGGTGCAACTTTTGCGGCATTAATCGTTCTTTCTTCGATGAATTTGCCTGTAGCGTTAGCGGGGCTTCTTATATCTATTGAAGCGTTAATTGATATGGGCCGTACAGCACTGAATGTGAACGATTCTATTTTATCTGGAACATTAACATCCCGAATATTAAAGAAGTTGAACATAGAAACATTTAATGACGAAACAGCGATAGAAAAAGATACTTCGTTATAAAGCTACAAAGTGGAACAGTGCAATAAAATACACAAGAAGTCGCTTCCTATATGGACGTGGCTTTTTTAATTTTTTATGTAGCTCTATTAAGCTTACTTATATCACCGGTCATGTCTAGCTCCAGCGCCCAGCAACTAGCAAACTTCACACTCCTCCACTACGATAAGTCAACATCGGTTGTTGAAAAAGGAAGGCCGACTAACTACGGGCTGTCGCTCAGGCGTCGGCATACCCCTGTTGCAGGGGCATGTTTCCTTTATCTCATTGCGGAGTGCTCCAGTTTGTACGTTGCTAAACGGGCGCTTGCGCTTTTCTAATGTGTGACAAGTATTACGCTTTTATATCTTTATTTCATTCTATTTACATTTGCCTAACAACCTTATGAATTCGACACTTTACACATGTATTTCTTTTAAAAAACGGGTATATTGATTTTACATGGTGATATTAACTTAAAAGGAATGAGTTTAATGGGAAGAAATGCATATTTTGATAATGCGAAATTAGTGCTTATTTTCTTAGTAGTATTTGGTCATATGATTCAGCCATTTACGAGTGGATCGCATTGGATTACCACATTATATATGTGGATATATACGTTTCACATGCCTGCCTTCATTTTTCTAGCAGGATTTTTTGCAAAAGGATTAGGGAATAAAAAATATATTATGAATTTAGCTAAAAAACTGTTGTTACCCTATCTAATTTTCCAAGCGTTGTATTCAGGATACTATTTCTTTTTGGGCCAAAGTGACTGGCAAACAGGTATCTTTTATCCGCATTGGGCATTATGGTTTTTATTCAGTTTATTTAGCTGGCACTTGTTGCTTTATTTTTTCAAAAGGATGCCAGCCATGCTAAGTATGGCAGTAGCGATAGGTGTTGGATTACTTGTCGGATACTTTGGCGAGATCGGTCACACATTTAGTTTATCACGGACTTTTGTGTTTTTCCCGTTTTTCTTAATTGGGTATTGGTTAACAAAGGACCATGTGATGTTCTTGAAAAGAAGAAGTATACGTTTCGCTTCAGTTATTGTAATGACATTTGTTGCTGCTGCTATATATATCGCACCAGAATTTAATTCTGGTTGGTTATTAGCTTCAGAGTCATATATTGATTTAGGATTACCGGAATTAGGTATAATAGCTCGATTACTCGTATACGTTACGGCGGCAGCGATGGCGATGAGCGTTTTAGCTTGGGTTCCATCAAAAGAAAGTAAGCTCACACGACTTGGAACTCAAACACTTTACGTCTATTTACTTCATGGATTTTTTGTACAGTTTTTCCGTGAAACGAATTTATTTGAAGTGAATGGTGTGGTAGATATAATCGGGTTAGCAGTTATAGCTGCAACTATCGTACTTTTATTATCAAGTAAACCAGTTCAGTTGGTTTCACAACCAATCATTGAGGGAAAAGTATCTGTAATGAGAAGTCTATTTGGTCATTCCAACAAAAAGAATCAGCACAACCAGAACCTTCATACGTAAAAGTGAAAGCGGAAGCGCCCGTTTATTGCCGTATGACCTGAACGAAACCGTATGAGATAAAGGAAACACGAAGAGCGTATGCGATTCGATGTTGACTTATCGCAAGAAGGTGTCGGAAGGGCATTAGGCAATGGGCGCTGGAGCTGGATAAATAGAAAGCAGGAAGGTGATTAAGATGAAAATTTGTGTATTTGGTGCTAGTGGGTATGTAGGAGCTTCTATATACGAAAAATTAAAGCATGTACCAGAAGCAACTGTTGTTGGAACATATTTAAGTGAACCAGCTTTAATTGATGAGCTGTATAAGTTGGATGTGAATGAACCAGAATCTTTCTCAAACTTTTTTAAAAATGAAAAGCCAGATGTGGTGGTATGGGCAGTAATGAGCGGCCCAAATGAGCACAAACTTACAGACCAAGGCCTAATGCATTTGATGACACATCTTACACCACAGACGAAATTGGTTTATATTTCATCAGACTTTGTGTTTTCTCATGGTGATGGACCGTATAGTGAAGAGGATCCATTGTCAAATTTACCTGATGATCATAGCTTTAGTAACTATACAAATGCAAAGGTCAAGGCAGAACGGTTAATTGATAAAGAGTTTTCCAATTATGTGGTATTGCGAGCAGGACCAATATACGGGGAAAATGAGGTAGGAAAATTGGATGATCGTACAGATCGATTATCTTATCATCTAAGCTCCAATCAGCCTATAGACTTTCGAGATGACTTAATTCGAACGTTTGTGCATATAGAAGATTTAACAAACGTTATTGAAGAAATGGTTTTTAATGATGTGACTGGTATCTATCACGTTGGCCCAGATAAGCAGCAAAGCTTTTATGAGTTCATGAAAGCATCTGCACAACTGATGGGATATGATGAAACACTTGTAATCAAGGGTTCTGAACAAGAAGAGGTAGATACAGAAATCCCTAAGAACACATCATTAACTACAAATAAAATAAAAGAAGTGTCTGATCAAAAATTCAGATAGTAAAAAACCCGCTACGATGTTCAAATCGTAGCGGGTTTTTATATTAAAATTTGCTTTTAAAATATCAAATGTGCGATTAACGTAATGATGGGCAAACAAATAA
Source organism: Virgibacillus necropolis (assembly GCF_002224365.1). Lineage (GTDB taxonomy): Bacteria > Bacillota > Bacilli > Bacillales > Amphibacillaceae > Virgibacillus_F > Virgibacillus_F necropolis. The sequence goes on from NZ_CP022437.1 coordinate 562,834, forward strand.
GTGTACGAAGTAAAAAGATGATGAATAACTGAACAAAGGATATAGGAATTTTTGTTCCGAGGATCAGGCCACCAACTTCTGACATATAAATTAACTGTGTAACAGACAAGGCTGCAATAATAAATCGAGTAATTTCTGCATCAATGGACGCTGCTAAAATGGACGGTAAGAACATATCAGCGAAACCAATCAAAATTGTTTCGGATGCTGCTTGAGCGAATGGAATATTCATCAATTCAAGCAATGGTACGAATGGTAAACCCAGCCATTGGAAGGTAGGTGTGTACTCTGCAATCATTACTGCTATTAAACCAAACGCCATAACAATTGGTGCGACACCCATCCACATGTCTAAGATATTTTGTCCACCTTCTTTGAAAAACTTCAAAACACTTGATTGTGTTTTCGCTTGATTAAGTGCCTTTTTGTAACCAAACGTCAACATGTTGTGACCGTCAGGGGCGGACTCGTCCATATCATCTTCTGCTTCATTGATATATGTGTTTGCCTTTTTAGATAATGGTGGTATGCGTGGCATGATAAAGGCTGCAATTAGCCCAGCTGCAATTACCGTCAAATAAAATGGAACAAACATTTCCCCGAGGCCCACTTGATCAATTACTACTAATGTGAAGGTAATGGAGACAACAGAAAATGTTGTAGAGATAACTGCTGCATCACGCTTCGTATAATAGCCCTCCTCATACTGTTTACTTGTCAATAAAACACCAATTGTTCCATCACCAACCCATGAAGCGAGTGCGTCAACAGAAGAACGGCCTGGTAACCGGAAGAGTGGACGCATTACTTTGGTCATTAATGTGCCAAATAGATCTAGCAAGCCATAGTTCATTAATAAAGGTAAAAATAAACCCGCAAATAAAAACACTGCAAATAAAACATGTAAAAGGCCAAAAAGCATTGCACCAGTCGATTCACCATAGATTACGACTGAACCTATTTTAAAGTAAACCATTATTGCAAAAACTGCAGCAACAACTCGCGTAACCGCCCAAAAAGGAGTAACATTAAATAATTGCTTAAAAAATGGCGTGCGATTTAGTTTGTCGCTACCGATTATTTTTACTAGTACTGTACCTATAGCGGTAATAATAATAATCACCATCATAATAAGTGATAAGTATCCAGCAAGTTGTTCTTGAATCCAATTTGCCATAATGGCAATCGGAATCGTCATACCGCCATCAGTTGGGATCGGTGTCATAAATAAAAAAATACCAAGTAACGATGGGATAATAAATTTAAGATGATCTTTTAGTGTATAGTGTTGATTATTCATTCTGTTCCCCCAAACGGAATTCTATTTCCTTCATTATACGAGAAATTATAAAAATAGCAAAACCTCATTTCGCATAAATAAATCAGAGAGAATACGAGGATGTGGAATAAGGTAGTGCTATACCACCGATACACAAGGATCTCAGTTGGAATGTTTCAATTAAATTTAAAAAAACTGGCAACCAATATTTATTGGTTGCCAGGCTATATAGGATAGGCGTAGCACTCTAAACTACTATTTCTTTTTGCCTTTATGTTTTCCTTTGTTATCTTTTAATTCGATAGAGTATTCGAATGGAACAGGATCAACCTGATCAGATGGTGCTGCATACCAAGTTGTCATATAGTTTGTCCCCTTTTTGAACAACTGGCGTAGTTGCAGTGCATCCTCATCTGTAACATTGAACGGATCAACGTGCATTACCTTGTATTTGCCATGCCTATCTTCATTCACAAAAGTAACCGAATAGTTTACATAGTCTTCAAGAAGCTCTGACTTAGACATAAAGCTGTCTGTGCTTGTTCCATCAAAAGATAAACCAGCTTCAGGAACTTCAATATTATCAACGAACCAGCCTGAATCTTGATAGCCCCAGTCCGTTAGATAACGGAATGAAATGTAAATTTCTTGCCCTGCATATTCTGACAGGTCAAAGCTTTCTTCTGTCCAAACTTCCGAATGACCTGTGAATCCTGGTACATTTTCTTTTATCTTAGGATAGCCTTCTTCCACTACATCTGAACGCGTATTTTCGTTTGCTAGACTAGTCCAGGTCTTACCGTCCGTAGAAACTTGAATCACTCCATAATCCCATGACTCCTCAATATCTACAAAGTGATCAAATGTTAAAGTTGCATCATCTGTACCAGTTAAATCAGCTTTGAAAATCAAATTATTATCAGCTTCTGCACCAGTACCACCCCAGAAAACTTGATTTGATTCATCAAATGGATCAGCAACAGTTTCCCATTGTAAAGGTAAGAAATCTATCCCATCAAAGGTAATAGTATCAATTTTACCATCAAAGTCTAATACCTTATAGTCAGCACCCCAAGCTGGAACACCATCCTTTTCATATAGTTTTGCTTGTTCAAAATTAACTGTAGTACCGCGAACTTCTCCATCGCCAACAGGAAGTTCACGTAAATCAATTAAGTCAAAACCATAAATTCCTTTTTTACCTTTAATATTGTCAGCGTCATCGATTAAAACGGCGGTAACAAACTTTTCAAAAACACTTTGGAAGGTTTCGTTAATACCGTTGTCTTTGTATGCCTGGTTATAACTTTCTATTGAATTTAATGGACTTTTTGCAACTTCAAGGATGAAGTCTTGCCCGAATTGTTCATAGTTATAAAGTGTAAATAGATAAACGAGTCCGTAGTCAGCTATCGTTTCCGGGCCAGTTTCAGCTCCCACATGCTCATCCCAATTGGTAAGTGAGTTTTCTGGATGATCTAATAAGAAGTTGATTGAACCAGCATCATGACCATAACCACCTAAGTATTCAGAGAACGTTGAGAATCCTTCATTTAGCCATGAAGTCTCATCACCGTCATTATCTGCGTGAATTAAATGCTGCATTTCGTGAATAGTTGTACTATAAAATGTACCTTCTAACCGTTCTTCCCAATTGTTTGAGTCAATTGAGATAATGTTTCTGTCTGTGTACATTTCAAGTGTTTGCCAGAAGAATCCTGCAACAAAAAAAGGATAAGTTGGATCATTATAATTGTCGTCAGGAATGTTACTTACTAACATCTGTACCTTGTCGTTGCCAGTTTCATAATATCCTTCAGGAACAGCACCAATCTCTTCTAAAAGAGCATTGCTCCCCGTGAGCGAATCTGGGGTACCAAAGAATCCAGTTACAGTTGGATAAATATTGGAGTCAAATTCAGCAGCAAGCTTGTCCACTTGCTCTTGGGTAACAACTTGGTCTGGGCGTGGATCTCCTTCAGGGAATCCTAAGTCGTCGGCAACCCAAATTTCCACGTTTTCTCCAACACTACGTAGTGTATATGACTGGAATGCTAGGTTTCGATCCAGAAATTGCTTCGTACCACCATCAAAGGTAAAGTGTGTATCTGCCGCTGTGCTTGCTTTACCATCTAAATTTTCTCCGTTTAATGCTTTAGCAGCTTCTTTTATTTTTTCTTTTGCTTTTTTTTTAAATTCCACATCCTTCGATAACCTATTCAGTTCAGAAGTGATATCCTGAATATCACCGTATCGCTCTTTGTCCCAATTTTCTATGGTGTCTCCTGTGCCGGTTTCTGCGAAAGATGCAGTAGGTAAAACTAACGATAATGCTAAACCTAACGTAGATGTTAACACTACTAGTTTCTTCATATAGAACCTCCCCAATTTTTTAAAACATATATAATATGTGCCATACTTTAATTATAAACAAATGATAGATAATTTTCAAAATAATTAGAACGGTTAATTCAGCTTATTTTTATGACAAAGTTTTTACTTTAATAGGTATAAAGGCTAGTTTTTCGACAACGGTTCACAATTATGGTTTCATTGGAATGTTCGTAGTTTTAAAACATACCTATTAAGGGTAAAGTATGGCGAGGTGTTAATGTGGATATAAGGTTTAATGTTATATATCGGTGTACGGTTATAGTTTGGATGACATTTAAATTTATAGTTCAGGTTTCTTTATTCCATATGAGACATCATATTTGGGATGAACAAACGAGGAGAAAGTGGAATGCACTAGTAAAGAAGCTAGCAAGAGAGTATCGTAATACTGCCGTTAAACTTGGCGGAGTACTAATCAAGGTTGGACAGTTTTTAAGTACTAGGGCAGACTTCATGCCAGATGCCTTTATACAGGAATTGGCGGGACTCGTGGACCGTGTGCCTCCATCTTCTTTTTCCTATGCAAAGTCATTAATGGAAAAAGAATGGGGTGGGGATATCAACGACCATTTACTAGAATTAAATGAGGAGCCTGTGGCATCTGCTTCGATTGGACAAGTTTATAAAGCAACGTTAAAGAATGGGAAAGAGGTTGCAGTCAAAGTTCAGCGATACCGGGTACGTGATATTTTTCATATGGACTTTAAAGCATTGAAACTCGTATTCTGGATGATTAAACTATTTACTAGCTTTGGTAAAAAGGCAGATTTAAACTCATTATATCGTGAATTAATAGTTGTCATGGATCGCGAATTAGACTTTGAGCAGGAATTAGCATATGGTAACTACTTTAAAGAGCGGTTTAAAACAAATGAAGCAATTTACATACCGGGATATATCGAAAGCCTTTGCACGAAAGAAGTATTGGTTATGGAATGGATGGATGGTGCCAAAATCACGGATCTTTCGTACATGAACAAACACAATATCGATATACAGCAAACCGCAAAAACACTATTTAATTTTTATTTGGATCAATTTTTAAACGATGGTAACTTTCATGCTGATCCACATGCAGGCAATATTTTAATTCAATCGGATGGAACAATTGTAATTATTGATTTTGGCATGATTGGAGAGGTGAAAAAGCAGGATACGCATTATTTTAAACAGTTTATTCAAGGGCTTATTATGGATGATTATGATAAGGTTGTACAAACCCTAGATGACATGAACTTTGTCTTACCGAATGCTGATCGTACAAAGCTGAAGAAAATGATTAAACAAACAATCGAAATGTACCAAAATGGATCATTTATCCACATGAACACACATACAATGGAAACGATAAAGGAAGATATTCGGTTGTTTGTAAAAGACCAACCAATTCAATTATCAGCAGATTATGCCTATTTGGGAAGAGCGATTTCAATTGTTTTTGGTTTATTAGTTAGTCTTTATCCAGATGTGGATATCGAAAAATGGGCAAAGCCTAAAGTTAAACAGTGGATTGGCGGTAAGAGTTTCACCGATTCCATCTATGTACAAGTTGCAAAGGATTCAGCAAAACCCATTCTATCTTTTCCAAAAGCTATGTTAAAATGGTTGGAAAATGGGGAAAAGGATAGAGAATGGGAGAAAGAAAAGCAACAAAACAAGCTTATGCACCATTTTTATATACTTGTTGAGTTATTTAGTTTTAGCTTGATGGTAGGAGGAATATATTCTGGTCTTTATGTGGACAAGGTTATTGGTTATCTACTAACTGGTGTCTTTTCCATTACGCTAGTTATTCTTTTGATAAAGCATTTCAGAATGATAAGATCGAGAAAATAGGAGGTTATGAATGATGAGTGATTTTTTGAAAAAAGGATTTTTATTAGGCTTGGGTGCAGCGGTTAGCAGTAAGGAAAGGTTGGACAAAAAGCTTAAGGAATTGGTTGAGAAAAACGAATTGACACGTGAGCAAGCTAGAACCGTTATGCAGAACTTCCTCGATAAAGGGGAATCAACAAAAGACGAGTGGAGTACGAAACAGTATGAACAGACTAAAGAGATGGCGAAGGACTTAGGACTAGCTACGAAGGACGACGTTAATGAACTACAGGCAAGAATAGCAGAGCTTGAATCAAAATTACAGGTTCAAGAGTAAAAAGAAGGACTACATTTTACATTAAAGTGTAGTCCTTCTTTTTATATAAGAGTTTAAAAGGTCAGTTTTTCGGAAATATGTCTACTACTATCAATTACAGTTAATGAAGCAAAACTTCTAAAGTAAAGGCTGATGGTTTCTATGAAAAAACTATTTACAATTCCAATACTTTTACTATTAGCAGGCTGTGACATAGCCGTCTTAGATGCGAAAAGTGAGACAGGACAGGATCAAGCTTTTTTGATTTGGTTCAGCTTTGGTTTAATGATGATTGTGTTACTTATTGTTTTTATTTTATTCGCTAGGTTTGTGTGGAAATACAGGGAAACTAATCAAAATAAAGACACACTCCCAAAAGATGTGAAGGGGAATAAAAAGCTTGAAATTACATGGACAACTTTAGCTGTTTTATTATTGGCAGTTCTTGCAGTCCCAACTGTATCAATTACATATAATCAGTCACCTATTCTTTCGTCTTCCGAGGAATCTGAACAAGCTGTACACGTTACTGTGACTGGCCAACAGTACTTTTGGACGTTCGATTATGAAAATGGGAAACAAACGACAAATAAGCTAGTAATTCCAGCTAATAAAACGATTGTTTTTCACTTGAAATCGAGTGATGTTATTCATTCATTTTGGATTCCCCGTCTAGCAGGGAAAACAGATGTACTGCCTGGTAAAGAGCTCTTATATAAAATAGCGAACCCTGAAATAGGAACGTATGAAGGTCATTGTGCTGAGTTCTGCGGAGTCCAGCATGCCAAGATGCAGTTCACAACTCAAGTTGTGTCAAACGAAGACTATGAAAAATGGTTAGAAGTGCGTGCTCAAAAAGGAGGATAAAAATTCGGATGCGTCATTTTTACCGGACTTTTTGATCAACCTCTAGAAGAAAAATAACCACGTATTCTAGATATTCTCAGAATTAATTTAAAAAGCAAGAGGGTGTAAACAATGACAATACCATTTTTCGGAGGTACCCTATTTGTTCCTTCAGACGTTGTGGCAGCATGGGGTCTTACAATTATATTAGGAATCTTGATGGCGATATACGTTTGGCGAAAACAAAAGTTACCATTGATATGGAGCTATATGCGTACAACCAATCACCGTAAAATTGGAACGTTGTACGTGTTATTTGGTGTTTTATTCTTTTTGCGTGCAGGAATCGATGCGTTATTAATTCGGTTGCAATTAGCAAAACCACACAGTGAATTTTGGGTTTTTCAACAAGACAAGTATAATGAGCTATTTACTACACATGGGACGATGATGATTTTCTTTGTCGCTATGCCATTGTTAATCGGTTTAATGAACATCGCAGTTCCACTCCAAATCGGTGCGCGTGATTTGGCATTTCCATTTTTAAATTCAGTTAGTTTTTGGCTTTTCTTAGCTGGTGCAATTTTATTCAATATGTCATTCTTTTTTAATAGTGCCCCAAATGCTGGTTGGACTGGCTATGCCCCGTTATCGACCGATACATTTACTCCTGATGTAGGGAATGATTACTATGTCTTTAGTTTACAAATTTCTGGACTTGGGACCATTTTTACCGCGATAAATATGATAGTCACGATTATTCGCCATCGTGCACCAGGTATGAAGCTCACCAGAATGCCACTTTTTCCATGGTCTGCACTAATTACATCATTTTTAATCTTGGTTGCGTTTCCTGTTTTATCAATCGGACTATACTTACTTATGTTTGATCGTATGTTTGGTACGGGTTTCTTTTCTGGCGAGGTTGGAAGTCCAGTATTTTGGCAACATCTATTTTGGATATTCGGACATCCAGAGGTATATATCTTGGCGCTGCCAGCATTTGGTATTTTTTCTGACATTATTTCGACTTTTTCAAAAAAGCGTATATTTGGATATCCAGCAATGGTTCTATCGCTTGCATTAATTGGCTTTCTAGGGTTCATGGTTTGGGCACATCATATGTTTACCGTAGGACTTGGTCCGATGGCAAATACATTTTTTGCAATCACAACCATGCTGATTGCAGTTCCAACAGGTATCAAAGTCTTTAACTGGTTGTTTACGATGCGTGGAGGGGTTATTCGAATAACAGCTCCTATGCTGTTTTCATTAGGATTCATTCCTACATTTGTTATGGGCGGTGTGACAGGCGTAATGTTGTCTGTTGCTGCAGCTAACTTCCAGTACCATGATACCCATTTTGTTGTGGCACATTTCCATTACACGATTATTGGCTCAACAATTCTAGGGATCTTTGCTGGACTCTATTATTGGTATCCTAAAATTACAGGCAAGGTGCTTGATGAAACGCTTGGTAAATGGCATTTCTGGTTATTCCTTATTGGATTTCACATGACTTTTTTACCAATGCATATAACAGGGCTTCAAGGAATGCCACGTCGGGTTTATACGTATAGTTACGGTGATTCATTGTTCACCTTAAATTTAATCAGTACAATTGGTGCATTTATTATGGGTAGTAGTATGTTGTTCGTTGCTTGGAATGTCTATAAAACGCATAAATATGGAAAAAAGGTTGGTAATGATCCTTGGAACGGTCGTACACTAGAGTGGACTGTCGAATCACCATCACAGGAAAATACCTTTCATCCAATGCCAGTTGTAAAGGAAATGGATCCCTATTGGTATGCGAAAGTGGAAGGGCGGACACTTGCGTCAACAACAAATGTCAGACCTGCTCCAATAGCGGTGGAGACAATCAAACCATTGTTGATTGCGGTATCCATGTCAATCATGAGCCTTGGTATGATCTATTCCTGGTATTGGATGGCGATTCTTGGAGGCATAAGTACATTTGCGTTATTCATCATTCGATCTGAAACAGATGAACGTAAAAAGGATTACTGGGAGGAGGCGAAATCCGATGAATAATTATCAAGAGGCATTATTTAAAGATAAACGTCTTGGATTCTTCATCTATTTGTTTGTGGAAAGTGTAATGTTTGGAACACTTTTTGCAACGTATTTGATATTTACACCACCTCCAACTTACCCAATGCCACATGAATTATTTGAAGTTAAAACGGTTGTGTTATCATCTGTCTTTTTGCTTTCTAGTAGTGGAACGTTGTTAATTGCGGAAATGGGATTAGATGAGCGTCAAGGATTGAAGATTGTGCCTGGTCTTGTAATTACATTGCTGTTCGGTCTCACATTTTTAGGTTTGGAAATTCATGAATTCTATAAATATGTGATGGAGGGTAACGGATTAACGGCAAACGTATTTATGTCTTCGTTCTATGTGCTCGTTGGCTTGCACGCTGCCCATGTTACTTTTGGTGCTTGTTGGATGATTCTCTTGCTAACACAATATAAGCGGATGAATATGCCGTATACTTTATATATAGAAAAGCAGAAAATCTTCCAGTATTATTGGCACTTTGTTGATGTTATTTGGATATTTATTATTATCATTGTCTACCTGCCATATCTAGTGTAAACAGGCGCAAGGATTAGACAAAAAAGAGGAGAGAGTTAGATGACTACAGGTTTATTGATTACCTTAATCGTAATTATAGCGTTTTTGGTTCTTGTACCACTATTTATTTTTTTGCGTGTCTATGCCCATGATTCAAAACAACAGGAACACTCTATACTTCGAAATTATCCAGTATTAGGTAAGGTTAGGTATATTACAGAAAAAATCGGTCCCGAGTTGCGTCAATATCTATTCAATAATGACAACGAAGGTAAGCCATTTAACCGGAGAGAATTTGAATTTGTGTATAAATCGGCCAAATATAATAATAGAATGATAGGTTATGGTTCGGAACGTGATTTTAATGAAGAAGGCTTTTATATTGTAAATAACATGTTTCCTAGTCAGCGAGAGGAAATGAAAATTGATCAAGAACCTAAAGTTAAGACGCGTCTATACAAAGTTGATAATGAAAAATTATTTAGTCGTAAAGAACACCATGATGAAGACATATTAGATCCTTTTTATTTAACGGATGATGATGCAATTGTTCTTGGTAAAAATACTGTTCGAAATCCATTTAGAGTTAAAGGACTGATTGGGCAGTCTGCAATGAGCTTTGGTTCACTCGGCGATCATGCAATAACAGCTCTTTCAAAAGGACTTGGAATGGCTGGTGGAACATGGATGAATACTGGCGAGGGAAGCATATCTTCTTATCATCAAAAAGGTGATGTCGATATCATCATGCAAATTAGTGCAGGGTTATTTGGTGTTCGTACAAAAGATGGCGAGTTTTCATGGGAACTTTTTAAAAAGAAAAGCGATATAGATCAGGTAAAAGCATTCGAGCTTAAACTTGCTCAAGGTGCAAAACAACGAGGTGGACACGTTGAAGGGAGAAAGGTGACAGAAGAAATTGCGGAAATTCGTAATGTGGAAGCTTGGAAGACGATTAACAGTCCAAACCGGTTTCATGAATTTAACGACGCAAAAGGATTACTAGAGTTTCTCGATAAAATGCGTGACATCGGTGGAAAACCTGTTGGGACAAAAATAGTTGTTGGGGATGAAGCGCAAGTAGAAAGCTATGTAAAAGCAATGAAGGAACTCGATATTGTTCCAGATTTCATAACAGTTGATGGAGGTAATGGGGGTTCTGGTGCTACCTATTATGAATTGGCACAATCTGTTGGGTTACCGACATATGCTGCATTACCACTACTCGATGACCTACTTAATAAATACGGCCTGCGTAATCGCACTAAAATTATAGCTTCAGGTCAATTGGTTACGCCAGACAAAATAGCAATGGCACTATCTTTGGGTGCAGATATGATTAACATTGCCAGAGGATTTATGTTAACGGTTGGCTGTATCATGGCTCAGGTTTGTCACACGAATAATTGTCCAGTAGGCGTTACCACGACAGACCCTGATTTGCAAAAAGCATTAAGCGTCGAAGAGAAAAAATATCGTGTATGTAATTACTTGTTAGCTTTACGCGAAGGAGTCTTTGAAATGGCTGCAGTTGCAGGTATTGATAGTCCTACCAAATTCTCGCGTGAACATATTGTTTATAAAGATCGACTTAACAAAGCGTACAAAGTAATGAATTATTCCCATTCAAGCTAATAAATTATGTCGATTTATATTGTTTTCTGTATATTTGGCAAATTATTAATTATTATATTGATTCCTTTTAAATTTCCATGTACAATTAAAATAGATAATATTTTGTTAGTGGTATCTTAGGGGGCAAGGTAGCGTGATGGAGAGCTTTTTTAATGTATTAGAGGATACGAAAGAGAAGCTTGGACGGAAACTGCAGAGAAAAGAAGTTGACTTTTTGCAATGGATGTATGAGCGCTATCAGGAAGAAGAAAAAGAAACGTGTAGATGTTTAAAAATAGAAAACATCAATTGATAAAAGTCTTGGAACTCTTTCCAGGGCTTTTTGTTAGCCAAATTTTTGTACTTTATGAATGTATAAGTGCGTTCAAAAAACCAGCAAATTAGAAACAAGAAGGTCGAGGCATGAGAGTTTTGAGGGCCGGAACGTATGCCCTTAATACGTGAGGACCGGAAAAACCGAGTAACGAAAAGATTCGCCGTTTATCATTTGCTGGTTTTTTGAACAACCTCTATAAACCTTTTTTAGTAGATAGGTCACACATGTTATACTAATACAGGTAAAGTTTGAAAGGGAGTGATTCAGTGGCGATTCCAAATGAAACGATACTTAAGAAAATGATGCATGAGTTGCAGCAAGCACAATTAAGCCAGTCTAATCACAGCCAAATGGTGAGACATATTGAAAATGTGAGGCTTTTAAGTGATTTAATAGTAGACGATGGGCATGTTGAGCAGCAGGAAAGATCGAGAAGCCCGAAAGCTATTTCTGATGATGAAATGAAAGCAATGTTTGGTAGTGGTACAAGCTCTAAGAAAACAAACGAAAAACATGAATCAGAAGCGGAAAGAGACGACGCAAATGGAAAGTCTATTTTTGACTTTTAAAATAAAAAAGAGGTGTTTTGATGAAATTATTTCTTATTCTTGGTGTAATAAATGGATTTTTAGCAGTAGCATTAGGGGCGTTCGGTGCTCATGGTTTAGAAGGTAAAATTTCAGAGAAAGCAATAGCTACGTGGGAGAAAGCTGTTACCTATCAAATGTTTCATACAATGGCCCTGTTTGTAACTGGATTACTTTTAGCGAAGTTCCAAAGTGGAGGAATGCTCTTTGCAGGATGGATGTTCTTTGCGGGGATCATATTATTCTCAGGAAGCCTGTACATCTATTCAACAACTGGAATTAAAACATTCGCGATGATAACACCAGTTGGTGGAGTAGCTTTCTTAGTTGGCTGGATTCTGCTTGGTTATGCGATTTCGAAATATTTATAAATGCGTGTTTAAAAAGGTGCCAAATTAGAAACAAGAAGTTCGAGGCGGTGTAGTCTTGAGGACCGGAAAGACAAGCAAAGCGGAGAAATTCGCCGTTTATCATTTGGTGACTTTTTGAACAACCTTTATAAATGGAATAAGATATAGGTCATAAAAATAAAGAGTAGCAAAGCTTGTGCAAAATGCTTGAAAGCCTTGTTTCTATTGTGAGTATTAAGTTCGATCATAGCCTCACAACATAGTCCACATCCGATTAAGTAGATAATAACAACAGCTAATAATATAAATCCCTTAACCAATACAACAATCCCAGCAAATATAGCTAAGATAAGTGAAATTAACTCTAATCGGACGAATTTTTCATATGGATGTCTCATTGTGATCCCCCTATAGAGAAAAAATAAAAGAAGGATGACATATATAAGAATAAAGATCCCACCGTACAATGCTGTGGATCGATTCCGTATAGGTCATCCTTTTTATGGTTACATAGTGAAACTGTAAAATTTAAGGTTGGTTATACTATTTTCGCATGCATTTAGTTTTTTACCTTGGTGAATAGTCAGTCATTTGAGTAGATCCGTATGGATAGGTATAGTTTATTTCTCCTTCAAACGTGATGTAATCTAGGTACACCATCAATAAAAGATAACGCTTATTCGTCTGTGGATCACTTAATATAATATGATCTCTTCCAGCCGCCTCAATAATTCCCTTGAAGACCTTCGCATTCCATTCCTTGTTATTTTCAAATGTCATATAAACAGTTGCTTTTTTACCTTTGTTTAACCGTAAAATGTTTTCAATGTAGGATTGTTCCATTGGTAGCATGCCAGGTATATCTGGTGGACCTTGCTGTTGCATCCCTTGCTGCATACCAGGCATATCCGGCATACCAGGCATACCAGGCATGCCGGGCATCCCTTGCATATCTTGCTGTGACTGTGGTTGCTGTTCTTGACGATAATCGAATCCTGGATAATAGGCTGGGGATGCTTGAGGATAATAATAATACGGGTATCCTTGATATTCACTCATAGACAATAACCTCCTAATGATTAATTAAAAATTAAAAAACTGCCGGACATACGGATGCATCTGGGGCATAAAAACAATGTGATTTAAAGCGACCAACATTCCATTGATCATACCACTGGGCAGGGCAAGCCCCTTCAGGTCTAAAGAATCAAAGAGAATTTGTAGCCGGGTGATAACGTTTACCGCTAATTACCTTTCGAGCCAAATTCTTATCCAGTTCCCTGGCACGTTGATAAAAATAACCTTTTTGCGTTGCTTCAAATCCGCCTGGACTTTGAAATACCATATCTCGAATGGTAGTAAGTTAGGTGAAGTCTAAACAATTGGCGACAACTCGATTTACCCCCACATTTCCAACCATCAGCATTCCTAGCTTTCCATCACCCTCTGCCTCAGCTCGCATTAACCTCGCCAGTAATGCCACACCTTTATCGGTGCGTTTGATTCTGGGCATTAGGGTCACCTCTCTTCTGGGTACTTATTTATTATATGCAGGTTATTCTATGTTAGAACTTAGGCGATGTTACCAGACAAACCGTTAATGCTATTGAAAATAACAAATATGACCCCACTCTGGCGTTAGCATTCAAATTATCTATAAATCTTAATACCAAGGTAGATAAGTTATTTATTTTTGAGGAGGAAACAAAATGGAATTACAAAAGCTGGATCAAATGGAAAAAAACCCTCACAGGAAAAATGGTGTCATAAATAAAAAGTTGGTTTATAAAGTATGTACTATTGCTCTTATTACTTCTGGTTATGACTTTGCCACTAAAGGGCGGGTGTTTTTGCGAGTGGTGTAAAGTGTTGGATAGAAGTTGTCCTAATGATTTTGCATTAAAAGCCCTTCGTAAAACCCCCGAATTGGAAAATATTTATTTATAGTAGTAATCACATGCCCCTCAAAGCACCAAACAGGGCTAGAGGGACATGCAGTTCAACCTATTTACTGTGCAGTCAACCCGCCATCAACAACAAACTCAGACCCAGTACTATAACTTGACTCATCCGAAGCAAGATACAAAACAAGACTCGAAACTTCTTCCGGCTTCGCTACTCTTTTATTCGGTATATATTTTGCAAAATCATTAACTACATCTTTTGAATCTTCCTGTGCTATCATAGGTGTTTCAATAACTCCCGGGTGAACAGAATTTGCACGAATTCCATAATGAGCTAATCCAAGAGCTGCAGCTTTTGTCATACCTCTTACAGCAAATTTTGAATCGGTGTATCCAATAGCGCCACCGACAATGCCATTGATAGATGAGATATTTACAATCGAACCGCCATCGCTCTTTTTCATGGAAGATATAACTGCTTTCATTCCGAGAAATACGGATACCTGGTTAATGTCGATGATTCTTCTGTATTCTTCTTCAGTCGTTTCTTCAATTGATTTATTCACACTGATGCCAGCATTGTTGACCAATACATTAACTGGACCAAATGCTCCTTCGGCTACGGCAACGGCTTCTTTCCAGTTTTCTTCTTTTGTAACGTCAAGCTTGATGAATTTGGCATTTTCTCCTAGTTCTTGAGCTAATGCTTGTCCTTCACTTTCAAGTATATCTGCAATCATTACTTTAGCGCCTTCTTCAACAAATAAACGAGCGTGAGAAGCTCCCATTCCTCGTGCTCCACCTGTAATTATTGTTACTTTATCATTTAATCTATTCATGTGAATTCCTCCCTGTACTGTTTAATAATTTTTATTTTTCCTATCTTGGATGCCTCTTATTAATTTCTGCTGAATCGTTAAATATTGATTAATTTCTTCTTCGGTAAGAACCTCAAAATGTTTCGTAAACAATTTCTGTCCAATTGCCTGTGCATCTGTCAAAGCTTTTTCACCGGCAGAAGTAATTTTTAACCGGCCTGTTCTGCGGTCATTTTCATCATACAATCTCTCAGCAAGGTATAAATTAGTAAGCTTCGTAGCAATATTTGTCATTGCTCCCTTTGTATAACCTAGCGTTTCAGCTAATTCGACATGTTTTTGAGGACCTTTCAGCTTCAATTCAGCTAATACAAGAATTGGCGAAATCCCAAGCGGGTATTGAAATGATTCTGTGAATCTTATAATGTTTTCGTTATTCATCTTTTCAATCGCTTGAATAAGTTTAAAAATATTTGTCTCTCTCAAAAGATCCTCTCCAATTGGCAAGAAATTAATGGAGCATAATTGATCCACCATCAGCCATGATTGTCTGTCCAGTAATATAGTTTGAATCCTCAGAAGCAAGAAAAACTGCAACACGGCCGATATCTTTTTCAGTATCACCAAAACGACCCATTGGAATTTTGCTTTTAACTGCTTCATAGTATTCCGGCTGTTCTTTTGACCATGCCTCAACACCAGGTGAATTTGCCAATGGGCTGATGATATTGACATTAATGCCGAAACTGCCCCATTCATTTGCAGCTACACGTGAAATACCGCGGATTGCTTCCTTTGCAGCAGCATAAGCAGCTTGTGTTTGATGCCCATTCAACCCTGAACCGGATGCAAAATTAATGATGTTTCCCTTTGTTTCTTTTAAATAGGGAAGTGCAGCCTGCATTAAATAGAAGGTCGGATAGAATCCAGTGCCAAAAGATAAATCCAGATCAGCCTGTGTAGTTTCTTCGATTGTCGCCTGTTTGGATGCATGTGCATTATTTACCAGCACATCAAGCTTTCCGTATTTTTCAACCACCATTGTTATGATTTGTCCAAGGTTTTCCCGGTCCAATAAATCAGCTTGAAGGAACATGGATTTAGGAGAAATAGTCTGCAGTTCCTTTTCCATTGCTTTTCCTGTATATTCGTTCACATCAACAATAGCAGCAATTGCTCCTTCTTTAACCATTGCCTTGGCCATAGCGCTGCCAATTCCGCCGGCACCGCCAGTAATAATGACCACTTTATCCTGTAATTTACTCACTATTATCATCTCCTTGAAAAATGGTTTAATGTTAAACTAACTTATAATTAGTTTAACGCTAAACTATATTTTTTGAAAGAAAAATGTCATAGGAAATTGTTTACGCATATTTCAAAATTTAATCCCAATAATAAAGGGGAACTGACTGATGAGGCTGAGAAGAATGAGAATAAATAAGATAGAGTAAGTCATAAAAAGACCTGCCCTAAAAAAAGGCAGGTTTCTTCATGTAAGTGTTCAGTATGATGGAGAAACATACAAAGTAACATATCAATTAACAGACCAAATCGCTAGTGATTTGGTCTCTTTTTCAATGCCTTCTTTATTTTGAACCTGTTGTGTATTCCTAAAATAAAGATTGATAATTTTTTTTCAAAATTTTACCCACAAACTAATCTTTAATTAGCAATCCCATTAGGGTTGCAAATTGAATTGCTTGATAAGTAGATACTTTGCACCCTTCTAAATCGTACAAAGATACAGTAAGTGCTGCAAAAGTAGAAGAACTAATATCTATTCCCTTTAGTGATGTTTTTTCAAAGTTTGTTTCATCAAGATTACATAATTGAAATTCAACCCTTTTAAATTTACAATCATAAAAGTCCGAACTTATTAATGAAGCATCTTGAAATATTACTTTTTCCAGCTTTGAATTTCCGAATGCCGCCAAGTTTAATACGGAATTATCAAACCTTACATTTCCAAAGCGAGATTCTGTAAAATCCACACCTAATAATTTGCAATTTTTAAATACAACCCTGTGAATGGACGACTTGCTCAATTTGGCATTGGATAAATCACAGTTTTCAAAACATACATCTGTAATATCAATGTTCATAAAATCTGTATTATTGAACCTACAATTCTTAATCACCATATTAGATAAGCGTACTCTATCCAAAACTTCATTTTCGAAAATAGAGTCAATAATTATACACATTTCTAGCTCGGGATCTTCTTCATAAAAAATATCTTGGAAGTTTCTTGCAGGTAATTCTTCTGCAATTTTTGGTAAATCAATTTTCATATACATACCTCTCTCGTCAAATAATTTAGTTAGAGAGTCTCCTTAAAGACCAAAGCAGCGGCTTTTTTTCTAATTGAATTAAGGTCTGGTTAATATAGTTAATAAACAAAAACCATTATGTTAACTATAGCAATATTAGTTTTTAAAAAAAGACTATATTTTTTAAAAAACTTATGTACAATCTCGGATGTTATTTCGATTTCGAACAAAATGTTCAAGTCAATAAGTGTGACCTAGCTTCAACACCTTTGCTGTTCAGCAATCTGGTGCGCGACAAGTCTGTTATAAGCGCTTTACAGCGTGAAAATACAGGTAATTAATATAAAACAATTTCAACTTTACAACAGAGGATGGGAATGACGGAACCAAGTTTCCTGAAACTATTCCGTCAATACTCCTGTATGCTATCAAGACTGACAGGTCTTGCGGTTTGAAGCACAGGTGGAGTCGGCAGAACGACGGCTGAGGCCATTCCCTTGGAAAAGGTATTCCAACCGATATGCCGCATGAATGAAAAACTAAAATGCTTTCCTATCTTCATAAAAAAACGCATCAACATGTATCCATGCTGATGCGTTAACTATTATACTTGAAGAAATGCTGCTAGTTTTTCATTTGGTAGATGGTTTCCAACGAAAAATTCGCCAAACTCACCATACTTTGCGCTAACCTCGTCAAAACGCATTTCATAGACAATGCGTTTTAGTTCGATTGCGTCGTGTGCAAATAAAGTTACGCCCCATTCCCAGTCATCAAATCCAAATGAGCCTGTAATGATTTGCTTGATCCGGCCTGCGTATTTTCGTCCAGTTTTGCTGTGTTCATATAATAATTTCGCGCGGTTTTTAAAATCTAATGCATACCAATTTTCTTCACCAGCGCGGCGCTTGTTCATTGGATAAAATGAAATGTAATCCCATTTTGGTAAAATCGGTTTTAAGCGTGCCTGTGTTTCTGGCAATGTTTCAGGATCGACATCTTTTTTCTGTGGGAAATATTTCGAAAGCTCTACAACCGATACATAGGAATAAGATGGTAGTAGGAAATCAGCGAACTTTGTCTTGTTAAAGGCCGTTTCTACCTCGTTCAACTCATCCATTGTTGGGCGCAAGATCATCATCATAATATCAGCTTTTTGACCAACAACCGTGTATACAACATGACTACCTTGTTTTGCTTCTTCAACAGCATCCCATTTTGCCAAAAGGGCATGTAATTCGTCGATTGCTGCTTGTCGTACGTCATTTGGAACCATTTTCCAAGATGCCCAATCAATACTACGTAAATCGTGCAGGCAATACCAGCCATCCATGGTTTCTACTGCTTCTGCTGCTGCCATTATCTATCGCTCCCTTATGCATTTAATTATCATCTTATGGCTTTACTATACCATATTGAGGGAATAATAATCATGGACAAGGGATTAGAAAAAGGCGAATTCACCATTCTGTCAAAGTTAAGTGGATTGCTTTTCATGTATCCATTATTGCATTATCATGAGACTAGATGTAAATAGCCGTGGAGGTGCTAAAAAATGAGTAATTTTTTTGAAGAAATAAAAACAAAATTGGAAGGTACTAATAGATTTATTGTTTTTCCAGAAGGAACCGACGAGCGAATTTTAACTGCAACAAGCCAGTTAGGTGTTGCAGGAATTTTAACACCTATTCTAATTGGTAAAAAAAGCGAGATTAAAAAACGGGCAGAGGAAGTTGGTGTAGATGTTTCTTCGTGTAAAGTCATGGACCCAGGTGAGTTCGAGGAATTTGATTTAATGGTCGAAACGTTTGTTGAGCGCCGTAAAGGAAAAGTATCCGAGGATGAAGCACGAAAAATTTTGGTCGATGAAAATTATTTTGGAAGCATGCTTGTCTATATGAATCAAGCAGATGGACTAGTAAGTGGGGCCGCCCGTTCTACTGCAGATACAGTTCGTCCGGCATTACAAATCATTAAAACAAAAGAAGGTATTAAGAAAACGTCGGGTGTATTCATCATGGTTCGTGGAGATGAAAAATATGTTTTCGCTGATTGCGCCATTAACATTGCACCAGATAGTCAAGATCTTGCAGAAATTGCGGTCGAAAGTGCTGTGACAGCTGAACTGTTTGGTGTGGATCCGCGCGTAGCAATGCTAAGCTTTTCAACAAAAGGCTCTGCGAAATCAGATGAAACAGAAAGAGTTGCCGATGCCTTACAAATTGCTAAGGAAAAAAAACCCTCACTTTTGATAGACGGAGAATTCCAGTTTGATGCAGCATTTGTACCAAGTGTCGCTGAGAAAAAGGCACCAGATTCACCTTTAAAAGGAGATGCGAATGTATTTATTTTTCCAAGTCTTGAAGCTGGAAATATCGGCTATAAAATAGCGCAGCGCCTCGGCGAATTTGATGCGGTTGGCCCAATTTTACAAGGATTGAATCGACCAGTTAACGATTTATCACGCGGTTGCAGCTCAGACGATGTGTACAATTTAGCATTAATTACTGCGGTTCAAGCGAAATAATGAGTAGAAGCTTGTGGGGTTATGGTCTGGCCCTGCAAGCTTTTTTAATTGCCTGGATGAGCGTTGATATCCTCCAATGATCGTTGATAAAGCAAAATAAGTGTTGATTTCTATCACAGCACAGAAAGACAATTCCTCTCTATTCAAGAGTTCCATCACAGCATCCCAGCTATCTTTTCATTCCGCTTTTTCATCTGCTCCAACCGTTTTATAAAATTTTCTTGTTCTCGCTCAGAAAATTCAGTAGTGATAATGTTTTCACTTAAGTCCTCAAGTGTCGCATAAACGCGCTTTTTCATTTCCGGCATGGTAATTTTCGAAGGCAACAATTCCGATAATGATGCCATCGTCCCTGGTACCACTTCAGGAAAAGAGAAATTTGTTTCCGCATCTTTCAATCCAATTTCGTAAAAATCACGAATCAATGCAGCACGTTCTTGACCGTGACCTTCAACATCCAAATAAATCTGTATTGCTGCTCCATCCTTGACCCGGCGCTGTGAAATCCCGGCGAACTTTTTCCCACCAATACTTAAATCATAATCACCCGGACAGTAGGACCCGACAATTTCATAGGCTTCAATTTCATTCGTAAGGTCGGCTAACATATACTGGACAAAACTCACCATGGCTTCATAGCAGGCATGGATAGGTAAGTTTTTCATGTCCGGCAGAACCAAGGATATGTTAAGTACGCCGTCGTCAAGCGCGACAGCAAGTCCACCTGAATTACGGACAACAGCATGGTATCCACGTTCTGATAAAAGGCCAACACCCTCTTCAATAAAAGGTAAACGAGCATCCGGAATGCCAAGAACTACAGTGTGGGGATGAACCCATAAGCGTATTGTAGGTGCAGACTCGTCGTCTCCAACAGAAAGTGCCAACGTATCATCAATTGCAAATGAAGTTAAGGCAGTAATTTTTTCATTATAAAATTTTGTTTCATTCGATTGATCCATGTAGCGAAATGTTGGATGGTGTATGATTTCTTTCCAAGATTGCATGATTTTCTCCCTTTTTAATTGTTGGTATTTATTATATACTATAACAAATTGTCGAATAGAACGGGTTGTGAAAAAATGGCGTATAAAGATGAACAATTGAATGAGGAAAAAGTTTTTAAAGATCCGGTTCACCGTTATATTCATGTGAAGGATCGAGTTATCTGGGATCTTATAGCAACACCAGAGTTTCAGCGATTACGCCGTATTAAGCAACTTGGAACAACGAACCTGACATTCCATGGGGCGGAACATAGTCGTTTCAATCATTCATTAGGTGTATATGAAATCGTTCGGCGAATTATCAACAATTTTGAGGATAAGCCGCATTGGAATAAAGATGAACGATTATTATGTCTTTGTGCAGCTTTGTTGCATGATCTAGGACATGGCCCATTTTCACATTCGTTTGAAAAAGTATTTAAGCTTGATCATGAATATTTTACTCAGGCAATTATTGTTAACAACACGGATGTACATACCATTTTAGAACGTGTTTCAAAAGGGTTTTCACAAAAAGTCGCGGATGTTATTGCAAAAACATATAAAGATAAATTAGTTGTTAGCCTTATTTCTAGTCAAATCGATGCTGACCGGATGGATTACTTACAGCGTGATGCCTATTTTACTGGTGTAAGCTATGGCCACTTTGATATGGAACGAATTCTTCGTGTAATGCGACCGATTGATGATCAGGTAGTTATTAAATCTAGTGGAATGCATGCAGTAGAAGACTATATTATGAGTCGCTATCAAATGTATTGGCAAGTATATTTTCATCCTGTAACACGAAGTGCAGAAGTTATTTTATCAAAAATTCTTCATCGTGCAAAGGTTTTATATGAGACGGATTACACGTTTAAGCTTGAGCCGGTCCATTTTATTTCCTTCTTCAATGAAAACGTTGTGTTAAATGATTATTTAAAACTCGATGAAGCCATTGTTTCGTATTATTTCCAAGTTTGGCAGGATGAAGACGATGATATTTTGCGCGATTTGTGTGAACGGTTTATGAACCGCCGACTGTTTAAATATATTGAATTTAATCCAGACAAGCAGATGAATAAGTGGATGGAACTTCATAAATTGTTCCAAGAAGCGGGAATTGATCCGGATTATTATCTTGAAGTCGACTCATCATCTGATCTACCATATGATTTTTATAGGCCAGGTGAGGAAGAAGAACGTCTTCCTATTCATTTGTTAATGCCAAATAATGAGTTGAAAGAGCTGTCCCGTCACTCCGATATAGTAGAATCGATTTCTGGAAAAAAACGTACAGACCATAAGCTTTATTTTCCAGCTGATTTTTTAGAAAATCTTAACGAAAAAGACTCGAGTAAAAAACGTATTATGGAACTTTTATATGACCAAGGAGCGAATGAATAATGTTAACAAATCATGCGAAATTAATGCATTTTTTCGATGTGGCAAAAGAGGTTACTGGCCGGAAAAAACTCCAAAAAATGATTTTCATTTTACAAAAGTGCAAAGTTCCATTTGAAGAAAAGTATCAATTTCACTTTTATGGACCGTACTCAGAGGAACTTACGCTTCGAACAGAAGAACTTTGTAATCTAGGGTTTATCGATGAAGTGAAAGAAGATAAAAGCAATTATTATCAATATAATTATACAATTACTGAAAATGGAAAAGAGTTCCTAGAACAATTCACACTAAATATGCCTGAAATTGAAGGAAAAGTTGAACTGTTAAAGAATAGGAGTTCACGCTTTCTAGAGCTTGTTTCTACGATGCTGTACTTTGATAATCAATCACGCGATGAAATAGTTGAAAAAGTTCACACAGTTAAACCCAAACAAAACTTTACTGAAGATGAAGTGAAAGAGGCATGGGAATTTATTGATGATCTAAAACAAAGTCCACTAAATTAAAACAGACTATTAGATTAATCAAAAAATAATAAAATTCGTATCAAGTGAAAAGATAAAATCACTTATGCTACAATATACGCAGAAGCTTTTAAGGAGGTCCCTTGAATGAGTGAAGATAAGCCTAAAAAGAATACGAATCCATTTACGATACTTAAAGATGACTCGACTGACGGACATGGTGGTTACGGTGTTGGTGCGATAAGTCTTGAAAATATGTCTCCTGTCATTGTTGATCCAAATGAAGACCGCGCATTTGTTGATATGGGAGCGATGCACGCCCGAAGTGAAATCGAACGACGAGTGAAGATTTTACCGAACAAAGATGAAGTTCCAAATGGTAAGTTATACTGGATTGTTTGGGTAACCGTTGAGAAAAGCGAAAATGGTCCCTTTTATGCTGGTGTTTGTGGAAGTGAGATTCGCGTCGACCGCTCCATTAAACGTGCGTATAAATCAATGCCTGAACATGTAACACATATGGATAAATCATTAAAAGGCAAAATTATGCTTGAGCATATGGATGATCATTCGAAAAAATTACTGAAGGATTTCCTTGTCGATTTTAATGAGGAAATGTGGAACAATTCAAGCCGCGAACTAAAAGAAGTGCTTCCAAAGTAATGAACAATTTGTGAACGAATCATGAACATTAGTCGAAATTCTTGTACTTTTAGACAATAATTTGTAAAATATGTATACATGGACTTTCACATGTTTGCTAGGACAAAAAAGAAGCCGACCACTGGTAAGACGGACATCTTACCAATGTGTCGGCTTTTTTTATTTAGGCAGTTTTCTAAAAGATTATTGTTTATGACACAAAAGATATAAACAGCGACGTAAGGGCTCTGTCTGGTGGTCGGACAATCGTTCCGGAAATCCACTTCGCTTTCCGCGGGCTCGCGCTGAGCCTCCTCGCGAGCAAAAACCGCTCACTGCGGGGTCTCAACGTCTTCGCTTTCCCGCAGGAGTCTTCGTGGATTTCCTTCACTAGGGCTAGGCTTAACAATTCAATCTATCTGATTGTAGCCAGCAAATTATGGTAGTTGTTTGGAGCGGAGGACCGTTGACTCCTGCGGGAACAGCACGTGTCTGAAGACCCTGCAGAGTGGGTTTCTCGAGGAGGCTGAAGCCGTGCCCGCGGAAAGCAACGGTCCGCAGCGGAAAACAACCAGCAGTAACTTCGCATTGTATTCCAGAGATGTATGTTACGTCGCAGTTTATATCAACTTCGGTGGTATGAGCAACAAATTATAAGAAAACAGCCTTTTATTATTAATCTCAGGCTAGAACAAATAATCAAAGATCTTCTCAAATACACCTTTTTTATGTTCATCTTTAGCAGGTTCTTTTTCTTTATTTTTTCCATCACCATCTTCAGGTAAATGTTCTTCACAATGTTTTGCTGGTACATTCCCTTTTTCAAAATACATGAGTGTACCGTTTGGACAATAGGAGGTTGCTACACCACCCGATACGGGATCAATCCATGCCCCGACAACCCCATCAGGAACATCGGTATCAGCCTTAGGTAACTCCTGATGTGCAGCATCCATAAATCCAGCCCATATCTTTTTGGCATATCGATTTTCTTCCGTCTTTACTAGGTCACGATTATCATCATATCCATTCCAAACACCTGTAACTAAATTAGGGCTAAATCCAATCATCCAGCTGTCTGAAGCTGTAGTTCCAGACTTTCCAGCATAGTCTCGCGTTATGCTATCCGCAACCAGTGAACCTGTGACAGACATATACCCGTCAAGCGAATGGTCGAACATACCTTTCATGAGATCTGTTAAGATGAACGTTGTTTCCTTATCTAAAAGTTGTTTTCCTTCTTCTTTAGGAGATTCATATACGATATTCCCGTTACGATCAACAATTTTCCTTATTGTATGGCTTTTAATCTGTTCCCCTCCATTTGCAAGAATGCCATATCCTGTGACCATGTCTTCAACCGATACCGATGCAGTTCCTAGAGCAAGCGAGGGTACAGGTGGTAATTTACTATCAATCCCAAATTTGCGTGCTGAATCGACTAGTTTGTCCACACCCAAGAAAAGACTTGTCTTTACCGCGTAAACGTTGTCAGATAATGCTAAGGCTTGTGCTAAAGTAATCGGTTTATACGCGTAATACCCATTGTAGTTACTTGGCTGATAAACCTGCCCATCCGAAAGTTCAAATGCGGTTGGTTTACTCATCAACATTGTTGCTGGTGTATAACCATGTGTAAGTGCTGTATAGTACAAAAAAGGTTTAAAGGTGGAACCGGCCATGCGCTTTGCCTGAATTGCCCGGTTGAATTTACTCTCGCTGTAATCGCGACCACCAACTAGTGCACGAATTGCCCCGTTTTCTGGATCCATCCCAATCGCCCCGATTTGAATATCGCTTGCGGGATTAATCGTTTCGGAAACTTCCTTTTCTAGTTTTTGTTGCATCCCAACATTAAGTGTTGTATAAATTTTGTATCCGCCAGAACGAATTTTCTCCCTGTCAAGCTCTAATTTATTAGCGGCCTCCAGTAAGACGGTATCTTGAAAATAGGGAGCGACAACTTTCTTTATATGCTCACTTGGCTCTGCATAATTCAATTTTGCATGCGTTGCTAAGTAATATTCCTCTTCACTTATTGCTTCTTGTTCCTTCATTTCATAAAGAATCTGTTTCTGTCGTCGTGTTGCATTTTCCAAATTGTTAAAAGGGGAGTAATAAGTCGGCCCTTTCGGAATTGCAGCAAGCATAGCAGCTTCAGCCAATGTTAACTCATCAGCTGATTTACTGAAAAAATACCTGCTTGCAGCCTCAATTCCATATGCACCGTGACCATAATAAATCGTGTTTAAGTACCCTTCTAAAAGTTCGTCTTTTGAATAATACATTTCTAGACGTACGGTATAAAAAGCTTCCTTTAGCTTACGTGTCCATGTTTTTTCAAAGGATAAATACAAATTTCGGGCATATTGCTGTGTAAGCGTGCTTGCCCCTTCTGATAAGGACATATTTTCTAGATTTTTCAGGACTGCACCAGCAATTCGGGAGTAATCAAATCCATTATGTTGGTAAAATTCCTGATCCTCAATAGCAAGGATAGCCTTTTTAACATATGGAGACATTTCGTCAAGTTCCACCCAATACCGACTCTCTGCGCCTTTTTCCTCACCAATTACTTTATCTGCAGCACTATAGTATATCGTGTTTTGTTCTGCCTTTAGTGGTGGTGGGCCCATAAGAAAACTTGTCAAATAAATCCCGGCAAAAGAGACAACAATAAGAAAGGCAAATCCGATCAATCCACTTAAAAGCTTATATTTTAAGATGAAACGTTTCATAGGCATTTGGCTCCAATTTTTTGACTTAAAGTGTGTGTGTATAAAAAGTATAATTTCCATCATGCATTATTCTCATTATGGGAAAAGATAGAATGAAATAAACTCACTATAAAAAAATATCGAAAAGTCCTTGCTTTTTTGGTGAAATTCACTATAATTTTACTGTTTCATATGATCGGAAAAGGAGATGTAGTAATGGGTATCTGGTTTACCGAAAAACAAACTGCTAACTTTGGTATTACAGCAAAAGTTAATAAAATTTTAGTTGCGTTAAAAACGGATTTTCAAGATTTAGAAATGCTTAATACAGAAGAATGGGGCAATATGCTTGTTCTAGATGATATGGTTATGACAACGGAAAAGGATGAATTTGTCTATCATGAAATGGTTGCACATGTGCCACTTTTCACGCATCCAAATCCGAAGCGGGTATTAGTCGTTGGTGGTGGTGACGGTGGTGTGATTCGTGAAATTCTTAAACATAAATCAGTGGAAAAAGCGACTTTAGTAGATATAGATGGAAAGGTAATTGAGTACTCAAAAAAATTCTTGCCGTCAATCGCAGGTTCATTGGATGATCCGCGTGTAGAGGTTTTAATCGATGACGGGTTTATGTATATTGCAAAAAGCGAGCGTGAATTTGACGTAATTTTGGTTGATTCAACAGAGCCTGTGGGCCCAGCAGTGAATTTATTTTCCCAAGGCTTTTATGCTGGCATTTCCCGAGCGCTTAAAGATGATGGGATTTTCGTTGCACAAACTGACAATCCATGGTTTAAGGCAGATTTAATTCATCAGGTCTTTCATGATGTGAAAAATATTTTTCCCGTGACAAAGTTATATACAGCAAACATTCCAACCTATCCAAGTGGACTTTGGACATTTACAATGGGTAGTAAAATTCATAACCCGTTAAAAGTTAAAGAAGAACGATTTACAGAAATTGAAACGAAATATTATACGCCAGAACTTCATTTTGCATCGTTTGCATTACCGAAGTTTGTGAAAGAATTGACCGAATAGAAAAGGGGGTGCCACCATGCGTTTTGATGAAGCATATTCAGGAAAAGTTTTTATCATGTCGCGCGAAAATTTCGATGAGGCTAGTGCGGTGATTTATGGAATGCCAATGGACTGGACGGTTAGCTTTCGTCCCGGATCGCGTTTTGGCCCAGGTAGAATCCGGGAAGCATCCATTGGTCTCGAAGAATATAGCCCATACATGGACAAGCATTTAGAGGAAGTGTCTTATTTTGATGCGGGTGATATTCCCTTGCCATTCGGGAATGCTGAACGCAGCCTCGCTATGATTGAAGAATATATCGGCAAGCTTTTGGATTTTGGAAAATTTCCACTTGGCCTCGGCGGGGAACATTTGGTGACATGGCCAGTGGTAAAGGCTATGCACCGTAAGCATCCAGATATGGCTTTCATCCATATTGATGCACATGCAGATTTACGTTTGGAATACGAAGGAGAAGTACTTTCGCATTCAACTCCAGTTCGGAAGATTTGTGAATTGATTGGCCCGGAAAATGTGTATTCATTCGGGATTCGTTCTGGGATGCGCGAGGAATTCGAATTTGCTAAAGGGAGCGGCATGCACATGTCAAAGTTTCACGTTGCAGAGCCATTACGGAAAATGTTGCCGTCATTAAGTGGACGCAAGGTTTATGTAACAATCGATATCGACGTACTTGATCCAGCCTTTGCGCCAGGAACTGGAACGGCCGAAGCGGGTGGAATTTCTTCCAGTGAACTAGTAGAAGCAATTCAATTAATTTCAGATTCTGACGTACAGGTGGTTGGTGCTGATTTAGTCGAAGTCGCGCCAGTTTATGATCCATCTGAACAAACCGTAATTGCAGCAAGTAAATTCGTGCGGGAGATGCTGCTTGGTTGGGTGAAATAACTAATACCAATAGAAATAATTTACCCTTTATATTGATATCACCCTTCATTTATCGGTATAATGAGGAATTATAGGAGTTATTCAGGAGCGATAAAAGAATGGAAGCACAACATCGATCTGTATCAGGTTCCCTTCATATGGATATTACTGATGGAAGCGAAACCGAAAAAGTGACAACCCATTTCACGGGCGACTTTTATCGCCGTAATAACGTGGATGTCATTACGTTTCAGGAAAAAAATGACCAACTTTCGATAAAAAACTTAATCACGATACAAGATGATAAAGTAAGTATCAAACGAACAGGCGATATCAAAATGTACCAACAATTTCGTGTGAATCAACCGACAGAAAATGTTTATAAGCATTCACACGTAACTATACATATGGAAACGTACACACACAAACTTGGATACCAGCCACTAAATAGCAGTGGTACAGGGAGACTATCCATCGCATTTACCGTGAAATTAAACGGGCAAGAAGAACGTAACCATCAATTGACCCTACTAATGAAGGAGGATTCCAAGTGAATATACTTGCACAAACAGAAGAAACGTTAAAAGAAGAAATAGTAGCAGCTGTCTTAGCAGCGAATCTTGCCAATGAAAGTGAATTACCACCCATTATTTTAGAAAAACCAAAAGATAAAGCACATGGAGACTTTGCCTCTAATATTGCGATGAAGCTAGCACGAATTGCAAAAAAAGCGCCACGCAAAATCGCCGAGGAAATTGTCGCTTCACTAGACAACACGAAAGCTCAGGTTGAAAAGGTAGAAATAGCTGGACCAGGGTTTATCAACTTTTTCATGAAAAGTAATTACCTTGGAGAACTAGTTTCAACAATCCTTGAAGCTGGTGATGACTACGGTAAAACAAAGACAGGCCAAGGCGCGAAGGTACAGGTTGAGTTTGTTTCGGTTAACCCAACTGGTGACCTGCATCTTGGACATGCTCGTGGTGCTGCATTTGGTGACGTGCTATGCAATGTTTTTGATGCATCTGGCTTCCATGTAGAACGTGAATATTACATTAATGATGCTGGTAATCAAATTGATAAACTGGCATTATCCATCGAAGCGCGTTATTTACAAGCGCTTGGTAAAGACGTTGATATGATAGAAGATGGCTATCATGGAGCAGATATTATCGAGGCAGGTAAAAAGTTGGCGAAAGAGACTGGAGAAAAGTGGGCTAATACCAAACGAGAGGAACGTCTTCAGTATTTTAAAAAATATGGACTAAGCTATGAGATTGGCAAAATTGAAGAGGACCTCGCAGATTTTCGTGTAGTTTTTGATAACTGGTTCTCTGAAACGTCTTTATATACAGAAGATAAAGTGACAAAAGCACTCGATATCTTAAGGGAAAAGAATTACATGTACGATAAAGATGGTGCGACATGGTTCCGTTCAACAGATTTTGGCGACGACAAGGACCGGGTGTTGATTAAACAGGATGGAAGTTATACCTATTTAACACCGGATATTGCGTATCATAAGGATAAATTTAATCGTGGCTATGACAAAGTAATTAATGTGTGGGGGGCTGACCATCACGGTTATATCCCAAGAATGACTGCAGCAATTCAAGCACTTGGATACGATAAGGAAAACTTTGAAGTGAAAACAATCCAAATGGTGAGCCTGTTTGAAAACGGGGAAAAGGTAAAAATGAGTAAGCGGACTGGGAAAGCCGTTGCGTTGCGCGAGTTAATGGAAGAAGTAGGAATTGATGCGGTACGCTATTTCTTTGTTACTCGTTCAAACGATTCACAGCTTGATTTTGATATGGACCTTGCTCGCTCAGAATCAAATGAAAACCCAGTTTATTATGTTCAATATGCGCATGCAAGAATTTGTACCATGCTTAAGCAAGCAGAGGAAAAGGGTTTTACAATTGGAAAAGATTTCGACGCCTCCTTGTTAACGGCTGAAAAAGAAACAGACTTGCTGAAAAAATTGGGCGAATTCCCGCAAACAGTATCAGATGCGGCAATCAAACGCACACCACACAAGGTAACGCAGTATGTTTTTGATTTAGCATCCCTTTTACACAGTTTTTATAATGCTGAAAAAGTATTCAGTGATGATCAAGAGTTAACGAAAGCAAGATTAGCTCTAATGAAGGCAGTTAAAACAACAATTGCCAATGCACTTAAATTAATAGGAGTTACAGCACCAGAAAAGATGTAAAACAATACAAAAAAATCCTAGCATAGATGAAATGCTAGGATTTTGTATTATTTTAGGCTGCTTCTACTACTTGTTTCATAGCCTTCATTTTTCCAAGGTGCTCATTTTCATGCATGATTAACATGTCAACTATATCGCCGTAAGTTTTGAAATTTCCAAATGGCAATGTATAAGGTAAATCTTGTTTAAAAAATTCATCTGAAAGCTCATTGATACGAGTTTGTTGTTCTTCTAAATGGTTAACAAGCACAGAAATAGTCGGAACTTCTCCGGTCCAGTTAGCTGGCTTTGTTCCAGATTTAAATAACTCATTAAACTCTTCAAGAAAATTCGCGGATTGTGAAGCGTGTCCGAATAGTAACGCTTCAGCAGTTACGAGAACATGTCCGACATGCCAGTGTATGTTATTATTAAATTGTTCAGGCTGGATATCGGCTGTTTTTTCATCAAGATCTTTTACAAAGGTAGAAAATGAATTCCTTGTTAGATTAAAAAGATTTGGCATCTAAAACCCTCCACGTTATAAGTACTTCACATTAACTATAAGTATAATTGGTTTAAATGTAAAATTGCTTGATTTTATGAATATCGGGGAGGGGAAACTAGACTTAAACTTTTATGCCAACTGGTTTAATTAAGTAAAATAGTATTGACTGAATGATCATTCATCTTTATTATAAGTAATATAGCATTAGAACAAATATATTTTTCTGGAAAATGCAATCGCTAACATTTTTCGGTATACTAGAATAAAAGGGGGAGCGGAAAGTGGATACATTTTTACTTCTTAATATGGTAGCCTTCATAGCTATCGTCATCTATGGCTTGTATTTATTCGTTAAAGTTATAGCAACTCGTGTAGCTTACATTAAACTTGGTAAGAAATCAGAGTTTGATGGTGACTTTAAAGAACGCTTTCGTCGAATTGGTAAAATTGTTTTCGGCCAATCAAAGCTGTTAAAGGATAAAAAGTCTGGAACCATTCACGTAATGATGTTCTATGGTTTCCTACTCGTTCAATTTGGCGCGCTTGACATGTTTGTCAAGGGGCTTGCGCCAGGAAATCATCTGCCATTTGGGCCTTTATATCCTGCTTTTACATTTTTTCAGGAATTGGTAACCCTAACGATATTAGTAGCTGTTATTTGGGCATTTTATCGTAGGTATATTGAGAAAATAGTTCGCTTGAAGCGTGGCTTTAAAGCAGGACTCGTATTAATTTTTATTGGAACATTAATGGTATCCGTTTTATTAGGAAACGGGTTTGCAATGATATGGCATGGTCATGCGGCCACATGGACAGAACCGATTGCTAGTTTAGTAGCGCTCGCATTTGGGTGGATAAGCCCGGCAGCCGCTATGGTTTTATTTTATGTTGCCTGGTGGGTGCACGCCGTGACTATTTTGACATTCTTAGTTTATGTTCCACAATCAAAACACGCACACTTGCTTGCAGCACCAATAAACGTATTTTTAAGCAAACGTGTACCCGGTAAACTGAAAAAGCTAGATTTTGACATTGATGAAGATGCTGAAGAAAGTGAAGAAGAAATTTCATTTGGAGTAGGAAAAGTAGAAGACTTTGAGCAACATCAAATGATAGATTTCTATGCTTGTGTAGAGTGTGGGCGTTGTACAGATGTTTGTCCTGCATCAGGATCAGGTAAAATGCTGTCACCGATGGATATCATGGTAAAAGTCCGCGACCACCTGACCGCAAAAGGTGCAGCTATTACTGGGAAATCACCATGGGTTCCTTCTTATGCATTTGCAGGGACATCTGGTAACCAATTAGCAAGCATGACACAAAGTGGTGACGAACAAAAAGCAGAAAATAATATGGCAGACATTAGCCTAATTGGTGATGTTATTACAGAGGAAGAACTTGCCGGTTGTACAACATGTCGCAACTGTGAAGAAGCTTGTCCTGTTATGAATGAACATGTCGGTACGATTATTGATATGCGTCGTTATCTTGTTATGACAGAAGGTAAAATGGATCCAGAAGCACAGCGCGCTGTGACGAATATTGAACGTCAAGGAAACCCTTGGGGATTGTCGAAAAAAGACCGTATTAAGTGGCGTGAAACGGATGAATCGGTCCATATTCCAACTGTTAAAGAATTGAAAAAGGAAGAAAAGGATTTTGAATACTTATTCTGGGTTAGTTCAATGGGTGCTTATGATAGTCGTAGTCAAAAAATTGCGATTGCATTTGCGAAACTAATGAATCAAGCGGGAATCAGCTTTGCAATTTTGGGTAACAAGGAAGCAAATTCTGGCGATACGGCTCGCCGTATTGGGAACGAGTTTTTATTCCAGGAAATCGCTGAGAAAAACATTAAAGAATTTGAGAAAAATGGTGTGACCAAAATCGTTACAATCGACCCTCATGCATACAATATATTTAAAAATGAGTATCCTGACTTCGGATACGAAGCAGAGGTTTACCATCATACACAAATGATTTATGATCTCGTAATGAATGGAAAGTTAAAACCGCGTGGTGAAATTAATGAACGATTGACCTATCATGATTCTTGTTATTTAGGAAGATATAATGGTGTTTATGATCCACCCCGTGAAATACTCAACTCGATTCCAGGTCTTGAATTAGTAGAGATGGATCGTAGCCGCGAAAATGGAATGTGCTGTGGAGCTGGTGGTGGCTTAATGTGGCAAGAAGAGACAACTGGTAACCGCATTAATGTTGCAAGGACAGAGCAAGCAATGGCTGTTGAACCAACTATGATTTCAACCGCATGTCCATATTGTATGACCATGATAAGCGATGGTACAAAAGCAAAAGATGTAGATGAGGATATTAGTACACTGGACGTTGCTGAAATTCTAGCATTATCAGTATTTGTTGAAGAAAAAGCTAAAACAGCTTAAACTAATAGAGAGGTAGATTAATACCTCTCTTTATTAGGGTATTAATATTGAGCGAGCGTTCAATCAAAAAAAGAAAGCGTTAACAAACAAAACTAATTTTTTTAGAAAAGAAAGGGATGGAAATTAAATGGCAAAAACTGTAATCGTATCTGGAGCACGTACACCGTTTGGGAAATTTGGAGGAGCTTTAAAACCCTTTACCGCTTCACAATTAGGTGGAAAAGCAATCCGTGAAGCACTTGATCGAGCGGGCTTAGATGAATCAGAAATTGATGAAGTAATCATGGGAACTGTCCTGCAGGGTGGCCAAGGCCAAATTCCATCACGACAAGCGGCAAGAGAAGCTGGAATTCCTTGGAACGTAAAAACAGAAACAATTAATAAAGTATGTGCATCAGGGATGCGTAGTGTAACACTTGCAGATCAATTAATTCGTCTCGGAGATGAGGACGTCATTGTAGCTGGTGGAATGGAAAGCATGAGCAATGCACCATATTTCTTACCTGATGCTCGCTGGGGTAACCGGATGGGTGACAAATCTGTCAAAGACATGATGATCCATGATGGACTTACCTGTTCATTTGAAGGTGTTCACATGGGTAACTATGGTAATGGGACGGCGGATAAGCATGAATTATCAAGAGAACAACAAGACGAATGGTCCTATCGTTCCCATCAACGTGCTATCAAGGCAATTGACGATGGTAAGTTTGCCGAGGAAATTGTATCTCTTGAAGTTCCACAACGTAAAGGTGATCCAATCGTTGTAGATACAGATGAAGCGCCACGGAAGAATACAACATTAGAGCGTTTGGCGAAATTACGCCCAGCATTTGGTTCAGATGGTACGGTTACCGCAGGAAATGCTCCAGGAGTTAATGATGGTGCGGCTGCATTTGTCGTCATGTCAGATGAAAAGGCAGAAAAACTTGGCAAAACACCAATGGCAACGGTTCTAGGGCATGCAGAGGTTGCGGTTGAAGCACATAATTTCCCTGAGACTCCTGGACTCGTTATCAATAAATTGCTAGAAAAAACTGGTCACTCAACAGATGACATTGATTTATATGAAATCAACGAAGCATTTGCTGTTGTATCACTTGCCAGCGGAAAAATCGCCGGAATTGATCCAGAAAAAGTGAATGTAAACGGTGGAGCAGTAGCGCTAGGACATCCAATCGGAGCAAGTGGTGCGCGCATCATTTTAACATTAATCCATGAATTGAAACGACGTGGCGGAGGACTTGGTGTAGCTGCAATTTGTAGTGGCGGCGGTCAAGGTGACGCTATTTTAGTTGAAGTTCCAAAAAGTTGATCGATAAAGCCAGGAAGTCGATCGCAAACACTAAAAAGTCGATCTATCAAGTTGAACAAGGAGGTAGACCCATGGAAATAAAAAAAGTTATGGTCATCGGTGCAGGTCAAATGGGTGGCGGAATTGCGCAAGTTTGTGCCCAAGCTGGATTTGAAGTTTTATTAAATGATATGAACGTAGAAGCATTAGACAAAGGCTTGAAGCGTATCGAAAAACTATTAGCACGTGCAGTTGAAAAGGAACGAATTAGTGAATCGGATAAAGCAGATACATTAGGCCGTTTGGTCGCCTCATCTGAGCTGAAAGATGCACAGAATTGTGATCTTGTGATTGAAGCGGTTGTTGAAAATATGGCTGTAAAAGAAAAAGTCTTTGGCGAACTTGATACTATCGTGCCAAAGCATGCTATTTTAGCGTCAAACACATCATCACTTCCAATTACAGAAATTGCTGCTACAACAAAACGACCAGACCAGGTTATTGGTATGCATTTTATGAATCCAGTTCCGGTCATGAAGCTTGTCGAAATCATACGTGGCTTGCAGACGAGTGATGAAACGTATAAAGCAATAGAGGATATGACAAAAAAACTTAGCAAAGTACCAGTTGAAGTTGAAGACTTCCCTGGCTTTGTTGCCAACCGAATTTTAATGCCAATGATTAATGAAGCAATCTACACTGTTTACGAAGGTGTGTCTTCTGTAGAAGATGTCGACACCGTGATGAAGCTTGGTATGAATCACCCAATGGGACCATTGACGCTAGCTGATTTCATTGGTCTAGACACTTGCCTATCTATAATGGAAGTACTTTACGAAGGGTTTGGCGACAGCAAGTACCGCCCATGTCCATTATTACGTAAATATGTGAAGGCTGGCTGGCTCGGTAAAAAAAGCGGACGCGGCTTCTATCAGTATTAATACGGGGAAAGTCCCCATAAAACAAAAAGGAGTCACAACATGAATATACATTTTACTGAAGAACAAGAAATGATGCGGAAAATGGTTCGCGACTTTGCACAAAAGGAAGTGGCAAAAGAAGTAGAACGAATGGAAGAAGAAGACCGCCATCCAGAGGAACTAATCCAAAAAATGGCTGAGCTTGGCTTAATGGGAATCCCTATTTCTGAAGAATATGGTGGAAGTGGCATGGATTTTACTTCTTACATTATTGCTATTCATGAACTTTCCAAAGTAAGCGCGGCACTCGGTGTTATTTTATCTGTTCACACATCAGTTGGTACAAATCCTATTCTTTATTTTGGAACACAAGAACAAAAGAAAAAGTATTTGCCCAAACTTGCTTCTGGTGAGTATTTAGGTGCGTTTGCATTAACTGAATCAAGTGCAGGGTCTGATGCAGGAAGTCTGAAAACTAGGGCTAAAAAAGATGGAGATAATTACATTCTAAATGGATCCAAAACATTTATTACAAATGGTGGTGTGGCAGATACATACATTACCTTTGCCCGAACCAGTGGTGAAAAAGGTGCAAAAGGTGTAAGTGCATTTATTTTGGAAAAAGATACACCCGGCCTTTCGATTGGGAAGACGGAAAAGAAAATGGGCCTGCATGGCACAAAAACGGTTGAATTAAATTTTGACCAATGTGTTGTACCAGAAGAACAGCTTCTTGGAAATGAAGGAGAAGGCTTTAACATTGCAATGGCGAATTTAAACTTCGGGCGAATCGGAATTGCCGCGCAAGCGTTAGGGATCGGTGAGGCTGCACTTGAACATGCAGTAACTTATGCGAAAGAGCGGGAACAATTTGGTAAACCTATCGCACATAACCAAGGAATTTCCTTTAAATTAGCTGATATGGCAACAGACGTGGAAGCATCGAAGCTATTAG
Source organism: Virgibacillus necropolis (assembly GCF_002224365.1). Classification (GTDB taxonomy): domain Bacteria; phylum Bacillota; class Bacilli; order Bacillales; family Amphibacillaceae; genus Virgibacillus_F; species Virgibacillus_F necropolis. Next base: position 598,906 of record NZ_CP022437.1, read on the forward strand.
TCTATCAAGCTGCGGCAATGGTTCAAGCAGGCATGGCTTGTAATAAGGAAGCATCGATGGCAAAGCTTTATGCATCAAAAACCGCTCGGAATGTTTCAATCGAAGCTGTTCAAGTTTATGGTGGCTATGGTTATACAGAAGACTATCCGGTTGAACGATTTTTTCGTGACGCAAAAATAACTGAGATATACGAAGGTACAAGCGAAATCCAACATATCGTAATAGCAAAAAATCTATTAAAAGCATAGGAGGCACATAAAGATGAACTTTCAACTAACCGATGAACAGGAAATGCTGCGCAAAATGGTCCGTGATTTTACAACAAAGGAAGTGGAACCTACTGCTGCAGAACGTGACGAAGAAGAACGTTTCGACCGTGAAATTTTTAACAAAATGGCTGAATTGGGGTTAACTGGTATTCCGTGGCCAGAAGAATATGGTGGAATCGGCTCTGATTATGTAAGCTATGTAATCGCAGTTGAAGAACTTTCACGCCTATGTGCATCAACAGGTGTAACACTTTCTGCACATATTTCACTTTGTAGCTGGCCAATTTTTACGTATGGAAATGAAGAACAGAAAAAAAACTTCCTAACACGCTTAGCAACGGGCGAGGCACTAGGGGCATATGCTCTGTCTGAACCGGGAGCTGGAAGTGATGTAGCATCCATGCGAACTTCTGCTAAAAAAGACGGAGATGATTATATAGTAAATGGCAGCAAAGTATGGATTACTAACGGTGGGGTAGCAGACCTTTATTTAGTCTTTGCTAAAACAGATGTGGCTGCGAATCATAAAGGTATCAGTGCATTCGTTGTTGAAAAAGGAACAGATGGATTTACTTTTGGTAAAAAAGAAAAGAAGTTGGGAATTCGTTCATCTCCTACAACTGAATTAATTTTTGAAAACTGCCGTATTCCGAAAGAAAATATGCTTGGGGCTGAAGGAGATGGTTTTAAAATTGCTATGTCAACACTTGACGGTGGGCGTAATGGTATTGCGGCTCAGGCGTTAGGTATCGCTCAAGGAGCACTGGACGCAGCGGTTGATTATGCAAAAGAACGTAAGCAATTCGGTAAGCCAATTGCTCAAAATCAAGGAATTTCGTTCAAACTAGCAGACATGGCAACGGATATTGAAGCCGCCCGTCTATTAACCTATCAAGCTGCATGGCTCGAATCAAATGGATTATCATATGGTAAACAATCAGCAATGTCTAAACTATTTGCTGGAGATGCTGCCATGAGAATTACGGTTGAAGCGGTTCAAGTATTTGGTGGATATGGTTATACGAAAGACTATCCAGTAGAACGCTACATGCGTGATGCGAAAATTACCCAAATTTATGAAGGCACTAATGAAATCCAACGGCTAGTAATCGGTAGAATGCTAACAAAGTCGTAGAAGTCGGACGCAGTAGGAAAGGATGTACCACATGCACACTCTAGTAGAGCGGATGAAAAATAACGATATACGAGCATTGGCCAGGGCAATTACCATGGTTGAAAATGACCATCCTGATAAACTATCGCTCATGCGTGATGTTTTTTCCGTGGAAAAGAACGCTCGGCATATCGGTATAACCGGTCCCCCAGGTGCAGGCAAAAGTACACTTGTGAACCAATTAATTACAACTATTCGTGCGGAGGGAAAAACAGTTGCAATAATTGCCGTTGATCCTACTAGTCCGTTCTCTGGGGGCGCTTTACTAGGTGATCGTGTTCGAATGAATCAACACTTCACAGACGATGGAGTCTATATTAGAAGCATGGCAACTAGGGGTAGTTTAGGTGGGCTTTCGCGGGCTACCAAAGACGCTCTTCGAATTTGTGATGCCTATGGATTTGACGTTGTAATTGTCGAGACAGTTGGTGTAGGTCAGTCAGAACTTGATATAATGAAGGTTGTTGATACAACTGCACTTGTCTTAACACCGAATAGTGGTGACGTCCTGCAAATTTTCAAGGCAGGCATTATGGAAATTGCTGATTTATTTGTTATTAATAAAGGGGATCTACCTGGCTACGGAAAACTGAAAACGCTTTTGAAGGAACTTGTCATGATGACAGCTACACATAATCATGAGAAATCTATTGTCAAAACCGTCAGTACAGAGAACAAAGGCATTGATAAGCTTTGGAAAAAGATAAACGAACATCACGACTTTCTATATTCGACAAACGAAGGAGAAAGGCGCAGAACGGATCAACAAAGATTAGAAGTATATGAATTGGTTCGGGAGGAAATATGGCGTGATGTAAAAGATTTCATCGACACAAACGCTGACTTTTCACCAATTGATGCAACAAGTGATCCTTACCAACAAGCAATTGATTGGTATCAAAAATGGAAAAAGGGAGGGGTACACTAAATGACCCAAAAACAAATCCTTTCTTCTGTGAAAGATCAAAACCTAATTGAAAAAAGGCGAAACCAAATGATTAAAGGCGCGATGACGCTTTTCAAAGAAAAAGGATTTCACCGGACAACAACAAGAGAAATCGCGAAGGAATCTGGTTTTAGCATTGGTACACTTTATGAATATATTCGGACAAAGGAAGATGTACTATTTCTTGTCTGTGATACGATTTATCTTCAAGTAAGAGAACGACTTGAAGCAGCAATTGATTTGCAAGATCCATCAGTCGAAAATTTTATCAATGTGGTCAAATCCTATTTCCAGTTGATGGACGAAATGCAGGAAGAAGTTGTTATCATGTATCAAGAGGTTAAATCACTGGAAAAAGATACAAAAGACTACGTGCTGCAAAAAGAGCGCGATATGGTTGGAATGCTTGAGCGTGTCATTCTCACATGCTTACCACAATCTGTTCCGAAACAGGATGCAAAGCTTTTAGCAAATAACATATTTATACAAGGTCAAATGTGGGGATTCAGAAGATGGATGCTACAAAAACAATTTACATTAGATGAGTATATAGATCGTCAAATTCACTACCTTTTACAAGGCTTAGACATAACAAATAAACAGCCTATGAAATAATAAGTTAACGAATACGAATAGATGGGAGGATTGATGATGGAACAAGTACAGGTTTATAAAGCAACAAACCCTGTTCGATTTGTAACGGCATCAAGTTTGTATGATGGACATGATGCATCCATAAACATTATGCGTAGAATTTTACAAGCGAGCGGAGCAGAGGTTATTCACTTAGGGCACAACCGTTCTGTGGAAGACGTTGTTCATGCGGCAATTCAAGAGGATGCACAAGGTATCGCAATTTCATCGTACCAAGGTGGTCACGTTGAATATTTTAAATACATGGTTGATTTATTAAAAGAAAATCATGCTGATCACATAAAAGTATATGGTGGGGGTGGGGGCACAATTATCCCGCGTGAAATTAAGGAATTGCACGAATATGGAGTAGACTGGATATTTTCCCCAGAAGATGGTCGTAAATATGGTCTTCAGGGTATGATTAATCGCATGCTAGAACAATGTGATTATATCCCGCCAATCGACGTAGAAAAGGATCAAGATCAGCTAGTAAAAGGTAACCGTCAGGCAATGGCGCGTTTTATCACCTATATGGAAAACAACGAAGTAGACGCGTCGGCAAAACAAAAGGTTTTACAGTCACTTCAAAAGAAAACAACTAAAGCAACTCCAGTACTAGGGATCACAGGTACAGGTGGGGCTGGAAAAAGTTCATTGACCGATGAATTGATTCGTCGCTATATAAATGAAATTCCAGATAAAAAAATTGCAGTAATTTCAATTGATCCTACAAAAAAGAAAACCGGTGGTGCGCTACTAGGCGACCGCATCCGTATGAATGCTATTTTTACAGACCGTGTTTACATGCGCTCTCTCGCAACGCGTGATTCAAGGAGCGAGCTATCAAAAGCGATTCAAGATGTTATCGATGTAATACGTGCATCTGGTTATGATTTTATTATTATTGAAACAAGTGGAATTGGGCAGGGTGACGCCGCGATTACCGAGATCACGGATTTATCGATGTACGTGATGACAGCTGAGTTTGGGGCACCATCACAGCTTGAAAAGATTGACATGATTGATTTTGCTGACTTTATTGTTATTAATAAATTTGAACAAAAAGGTTCTGAAGATGCATTAAATCAAGTTCGTAAACAATATGAACGTAGCCATATGTTGTTCCATCAGGATCAAACGAAGTTCCCGGTATTTGGAACAATCGCAAGCCAATTCAATGACGCAGGGACAAACGCGCTTTTTGCATCGCTCATTGATACGTTGAATGAAAGGTACGATTGGAGCGATGAGATCGGATTTGACCGTAACATTATTGCAGAAAAACAAAACATGATCATCACGAATGAGCGTCGTCACTATTTACGTGAGATTGGCACACATATCCGTAATTATCACGATAACACTGAAAAGCAAAGTAATATTGCCCGCAAGCTCTACCAGCTTCATGGTGTAAAAGAGACCATTGATGATAAGCATGTCGCGAGCACAATTGATCAAACAATCGAAGCATACGAGGAAAAACTTGATTCGAACGCTAAAAAAATGCTAGCTAAATGGGATGAAACGAAAGAAAGCTATGCGCAAGACACCATGACATTTTCCGTGCGGGATAAAGAGATTAACATGGATATCTCGACCGAATCACTTTCAGGACTAAAAATACCAAAAGTTGCATTCCCAACATTTAAAGACTGGGGCGAGCGCTTAACATGGTTGATGAAGGAAAATGTACCAGGATCATTCCCATTTACTGCTGGAGTATTTCCATTTAAACGTAAAGGTGAGGATCCTACTCGACAATTTGCTGGTGAAGGGACACCTGAACGTACGAATCGTCGCTTCCATTATCTAGCAAAAGATGGCGATGCAAAACGTCTTTCAACTGCGTTTGATTCTGTAACACTTTATGGTGAAGACCCAGCTCCACGCCCAGATATTTACGGGAAAGTTGGCGAAAGTGGTGTAAATATTTGTACACTGGATGACATGAAAAAGCTTTATGATGGCTTTGACTTAATTAATCCAATGACATCTGTTTCCATGACAATTAATGGCCCAGCACCAATTATCCTAGCAATGTTTTTCAACACAGCAATCGATCAACAGGTTGATAAATTTGTAAAAGAAAATAACCGTAAGCCAAGCGAAGAAGAATATGTAAAACTAAAAGATGAAACACTTGCAGTAGTACGTGGTACCGTGCAAGCAGATATTTTAAAAGAGGATCAAGGTCAAAATACGTGTATCTTCTCAACAGAGTTTGCATTACGAATGATGGGTGATATTCAACAATACTTCATCGACAAAGAAGTACGTAACTACTATTCAGTGTCTATTTCGGGCTATCATATTGCGGAAGCGGGAGCAAATCCAATCACGCAATTGGCATTCACATTAGCTAATGGTTTCACGTATGTGGAGTACTACTTGAGTAGAGGAATGGACATCAACAAATTTGCACCAAACCTATCATTCTTTTTCTCAAATGGACTTGATCCAGAATACACGGTAATTGGAAGAGTGGCTCGTCGTATATGGGCAATTACCATGCGGGAAAAATATGGTGCAAACGAAAGAAGCCAAAAGCTGAAGTATCATGTTCAAACATCAGGACGTTCACTGCACGCACAGGAAATTGACTTTAATGATATCCGTACATCTCTGCAAGCCTTACTTGCGATACAAGATAACTGTAATTCCTTGCACACCAATTCATATGATGAAGCAATCACAACACCGACAGAAGAGTCAGTCCGTCGTGCAATGGCAATTCAAATGATTATTAATAAAGAATTTGGTTTGACAAAAAATGAGAATTCCTTACAAGGGTCATTTATTGTCGATGAATTAACAGATCTTGTCGAAGAAGCAGTTTTGCAGGAATTTGAAAAAATGAACGATCGTGGTGGCGTGCTTGGTGCAATGGAACGTCAATATCAACGCGGAAAAATTCAAGAAGAATCACTTTACTATGAAGGAAAAAAACATTCCGGTGAATTACCAATTGTTGGGGTTAACACGTACCTGAACCGAACCCCACCTACAGATGATCAAATTGACTCAATGGAACTTGCTCGTGCATCACAGGAAGAAAAGCAGCATCAAATTAACGAAGTATACAAATTCCAGAAGACCAATGAAGCACATAACGAAGCAGCACTCACACGGCTTAAAGAAGTGGCCGCAAATGATGGAAATATCTTTGTAGAATTAATGGAAACAGTAAAAGTAGCAAGCCTAGGCCAAATCACAAACGCCCTATACGAAGTCGGCGGACAATATAGAAGGAATATGTAGGTAGAAAAGCGTAGCGGGCTTGCTCAGCGGTGAAATGCGTAAGCAAAAGACCGTAGAGCACTGGGCTTTGTGCTCGAAGTGTCTGTTGCTTAGGTCACGAACCGCTAGCCCGCGGAGCTAGACAAAAAGAAAAGCGTAGGCGACTGTTCAGCGGCGAAAAGCATAGTCGAGAGAGATTTGCTAAATTAACAAAAGCCGGCTAATTTCAAACGATTCTAGACGCAAAGTCTAAAAAATGAACAAAAAGTTGAGAAAAACATGGATTTCTCAACTTTTTTGTGTATTTCTCTAGCATATTTGGTAAAGAGTTGTTTATAATGTAAGATATGGTTATCGGCATAAAGGAAATCTTAACTAATAATTTTACATATAAAGGGAGTGCATTACCGTGAGCTTGAAAAAATACAGCCACGAGGAAATCTCGAAAATGTCCATGATTGAATTAGCGAATTTGATTTTATTGGATAAAAAGAAGGCAGTGGACTTTAGGGATATTTTCAAAAAAATTGCAGAACTAAAAGGATTTTCAGAAAAAGAAAAAGAAACTAACATTACACAATTTTATACAGATTTAAATATTGATGGGCGTTTTATGACACCAGGCTCTAATTTATGGGGATTAAAGCGTTGGTACACAGTTGAACAACGTGATGAAGAAGTTGCTGCTGCTCCGAAGAAAAAGAAAAAGAAAGCGGCTAAGAAAAAAGCAAAAAAGAAAGATGACTACGATGATGAAGAAGAGTTGGACATTGTTGACGAGGATATCGAAGAATTGTCGGATGACCTAGATAACGATGACGACGATTATCACGATGACGATGATGAAGATTATGACGATGATGAAGAATTTGAAGACGAAGAAGACGAGGATGACAAAGAAGAGGTTAAGAAAAAAGGCAAAAAGTAACCAAATATACGCTTGACTTTTTCGACCCTTATGCTACAATTTTTATTGGGCTCGTGAAATTTACATTTACAAAGCGTTCCCCCTGAATAGTGGGGGAGCGCTTTTCTTGTTTTTTGGCAATAATATACCTAAAGTTTGAGATGATAAGGTTATAAATAGAAAGAGGGATGCAACGTGACTAAATATATTTTCGTAACGGGCGGTGTGGTTTCATCGCTAGGTAAAGGAATTACAGCAGCATCTTTAGGACGATTGCTAAAAAATCGTGGCCTAAAAGTAACCATTCAAAAATTCGATCCATACATTAACGTTGATCCTGGAACAATGAGTCCTTATCAGCACGGTGAAGTTTTTGTAACAGAAGATGGGGCCGAAACAGACCTTGATCTTGGTCACTATGAACGCTTTATTGATATAAATTTAAATAAATATAGCAATATTACTACTGGAAAAGTGTATTCTAGTGTCATTAAAAAAGAGCGTCGTGGTGACTATTTAGGTGGCACTGTTCAAGTAATTCCCCACATTACAAATGAAATTAAAGAACAGGTTTATCGTGCTGGTCAAGCTACAAAGGCTGATGTTGTTATAACTGAAATTGGTGGAACTGTCGGTGATATCGAATCCCTACCATTTTTAGAAGCAATAAGGCAAATTAAAAGTGATATTGGTCGTGACCATGTCATGTACATCCATTGTACGTTAGTACCATATATCAAAGCGGCAGGAGAAATGAAAACAAAGCCTACCCAACATAGTGTGAAAGAATTGCGTTCATTAGGAATTCAACCTGATGCAATAGTACTACGAACCGAATTGCCGATTAGTAAAGACATGAAAGAAAAAATTGCGTTGTTCTGTGATATTAACGAACAAGCAGTTATTGAAATGCGTGACGCTGACATTCTGTATCAAATTCCAATTGCGTTGCAAGAACAACATTTAGATCAGTTAGCATGTGATCATTTTGGATTAGAATGTCAAACAGCAGACATGGATGAATGGAAGGGATTAGTGAACAAGGTTCGTCATTTGTCAAAAACTGCGACCATTGGTTTGGTTGGAAAGTATGTCGAATTACCAGACGCCTATTTATCTGTTGTGGAAGCGCTAAAACATGCAGGTTATCCGTATGATACAGATGTATCTGTTCATTGGATTAATGCAGAAAAATTAGATAAAGAAACAATCCAGCATGAACTATCACGTGTTGATGGAATCATTGTCCCGGGTGGTTTTGGTGACCGTGGAATTGAAGGGAAAATTGAAGCGATTCGCTATGCTCGTGAAAACAATATACCTTTCTTTGGCATCTGTCTCGGAATGCAACTTGCAACAGTCGAATTTGCACGAAATGTACTTAACTTAGAAGGCGCGCATTCTGCAGAAATAGATCCAAATACGCCATACCCGATTATTGACTTATTACCAGAACAAAAAAATATATCAGATCTTGGTGGTACATTAAGACTAGGTATTTATCCTTGTAAATTACAAGATGGAACCAAAACAAAAATGGCATATGATAATGAAGACCTAGTGTACGAGCGTCATCGTCATCGTTTTGAATTTAATAATGATTTCAGGCAACAAATGGAAGATAACGGGTTTATTTTTTCAGGAACTAGTCCTGATGGTCGTTTGATTGAAACGATTGAAATAACGGATCACCCATGGTTTATTGCCTGCCAATTTCATCCAGAATTTAAATCGCGTCCAACTAACCCACAAGCATTATTCAAAGGGTTTATCGGTTCGGTTGTAACTAATATTGAAAATCACCACTAATAGATAATGGTAAAACCCGCACATTTTATATGCGGGTTTTGCCGAATATAGCCCCGGCAAAATTTTGGTCTTGATTCTTATACGGAAAATCAGCGATAATTGTATACTATAGAAAGAAAGTTTGGTAATAGGGGACCTGAAACAAGAGAATAAGGAAAGGTTAAGGATTACGAGATGAAAAAGCATATTTTAGTTGTAGATGATCAACCTGGTATTCGCTTTTTACTAGAAGAGGTATTAACAAATGAAGGGTATCAAGTAACGACAGCTAATACGGGGCAGGAAGCTTTGGATCATGGTTATTCGTGTACATTTGATCTGATGATTTTGGATTATAAGTTACCAATTATGGATGGTCTGCAAATTTTACATCAGTTAAAAAAAGAAAATATACTGATACCAGCTATTCTAATGAGTGGACTAGCTGAAGAATTAATGCAAGAAGCTGATTCCTGTTCTTTGATCAAGCATGTTTTGGCTAAACCATTTAATATCGTGGATGTATGCAAGATAGTAAATGATATAGTGAGGTAGAAAGTTTCTTATCCTATCTAGATAATTCACTCTTTTGTTGCGACTTGATACTCTAATTGGTATTCTTATACTGTAGCTAAATTAATTGAAAATAGGTGGAGCGGACTCATCTAAGAGGAGGATTTTATCATGCCATTAGTTTCAATGAAAGAAATGCTCGAAAAGGGCAAAGAAAATGGTTATGCAGTTGGACAATTTAATTTAAACAATATGGAATATGCTCAAGCAATTCTGCAGGCTGCTGAAGAAGAAAAATCTCCAGTAATTTTAGGAGTTTCTGAAGGTGCAGGCAAATACATGGGTGGTTTTAAAGTTGTTGTAGCTTTGGTTAAAGCATTAATGGAAGAATACGAGACCACTGTTCCTGTTGCTATTCACCTTGACCATGGTTCAAGCTTTGATAAATGTGCACTAGCTATTCAAGCAGGATTTTCATCTGTTATGATTGACGCATCTAGTTTGCCATTAGACGAAAACATAGCAATTACTCAAAAAGTAGTTGAACTTGCACATCTCCACGGTGTATCTGTGGAAGCAGAACTTGGCCGTGTTGGTGGACAAGAAGATGATTTAATTGTTGAAGATGCAGAAGCGGCTTACGCTATTCCATCTGAATGTGAAAGACTTGTTAAGGAAACAAATGTGGATTGCTTTGCTCCAGCATTAGGATCTGTTCATGGACCATACAAAGGTGAGCCGAATCTTGGATTTGATCGAATGGAAGAAGTAATGAATCTGACAAATATCCCCCTCGTATTGCACGGTGGAACAGGCATTCCAACAAAAGACATTAAACGCGCGATTTCATTGGGAAGCGCAAAGATTAATGTAAATACCGAGAACCAACTATCTCAAGCGAAAAAAATTCGCGAAGTACTAGCTGAACAACCAGATCAATATGATCCTAGAAAATACATGGGACCTGGCCGTGACGCGATTAAAGAAACAGTTATAGGAAAAATGCGCGAATTTGGTTCGTCTAACCAAGCGTAGGAGCCTGGTCTTGGGTGACCGCATAAGTAAATGACTGAAGAGCACTTTGAAGTTAGAAAATAAAGCACGAATACTGTAAGAAAGTGAGGAAATTACATGAAATTTTTTATTGATACAGCGAATATTGATGATATACGTTCTGCTAACGCATTAGGTATTTTAGCGGGTGTAACAACAAACCCAAGTTTAGTAGCAAAAGAAAACATATCGTTCCATGATCGTTTAAAGGAAATCACAGAAGAAGTTTCTGGATCTGTTAGCGCTGAGGTAATTGCTGAAGATGCAGAAGGTATGATTGAAGAAGGAAAAGAACTCGCAGCAATTGCCCCTAACATTACCGTAAAAGTACCGATGACACTTGAAGGTCTAAAAGCTGTTAAAACATTTAGCGATTTAAAGATAAAGACAAATGTAACACTAATATTTAATGCAAATCAAGCACTTTTAGCGGCTCGTGCAGGTGCTTCCTATGTTTCACCATTCTTAGGTCGTCTAGACGATATCGGACAAGATGGTATGGATCTTATTGCAATGATTGCTGGTATTTTTGATCGTCATAATATTGATACGGAAATTATCGCCGCTTCAATTAGACATCCATTGCATGTGACTGATGCAGCATTAAATGGTGCACATATTGCAACTATTCCTTATAAAGTTTTAGGTCAACTAGTAAAACACCCACTAACTGACCAAGGAATTGAAAAGTTTCTAGCAGATTGGAATAAGTAACTAAAAAAAATGCCCCTCACATAAAAATTAGTAAATTTTAGGGAATGAAATTGGAAAAATCGTACAACCTAAGATAACAAATCAAACATGAGTGTTCAAAAATATTTGAACAGCCTCGAAAAGAGGGTACTAAATGCAAAAAATGTTAGTTGAAGGTGGAAATCTTTTAAAAGGAAAAGTTCGAGTTAGTGGTGCGAAAAATAGTGCAGTTGCGCTATTACCCGCTGCCATATTGGCTGATTCAAACGTAACGATTGAGGGGTTACCAGAAATCTCTGACGTTTACACCCTTGGAGACTTACTAGAAGAAATCGGTGGGAAAGTCGAATGGGATGGCCAAAAGGTGGATATCGACCCTGAACATATGATTTCAATGCCATTACCAAATGGCAAGGTTAAGAAACTACGTGCATCTTATTATTTTATGGGTGCAATGCTAGGAAAGTTTAATCAAGCTGTTATTGGCTTGCCAGGTGGCTGTCATTTAGGACCTCGCCCAATTGATCAGCATATTAAAGGTTTTGAAGCGCTTGGAGCTGTTGTTACCAACGAACAAGGGGCTATTTATATACGAGCAAAAGAACTAACTGGCGCACGTATATATCTAGACGTTTCAAGTGTAGGAGCAACAATTAATATTATGCTCGCAGCGGTTAAGGCAAAAGGGAAAACAGTTATTGAAAATGCTGCCAAAGAGCCAGAGATTATTGATGTTGCGACATTGTTAACGAACATGGGTGCTAAAATTAAAGGTGTTGGTACGGACGTAATTCGTATCGAGGGTGTTTCATCGCTTCATGGATGTACCCATACGATTATTCCAGACCGAATTGAAGCTGGAACGTATGCAATTGCTGCGGCTGCGGCTGGTAGTGAAGTAGTAATTGATAACGTAATATCGCAGCATCTTGAGTCTGTTTTGGCGAAACTTCGTGAAATGGGTGTAACTGTTGAGGAAAGTGATGAACAACTACTTATTGCACCAAGAGGTCCACTGAAAAGTGTTGATATCAAAACCTTGGTTTACCCAGGGTTCCCAACAGATCTACAACAACCGTTTACTACATTATTAACGAAAGCTGTTAACACAGGTGTGGTTACAGATACTATTTATTCAGCACGATTAAAGCATATAGATGAATTAAGAAGAATGAATGCTTTAATTAAAGTTGAAGGTGGATCAGCAATCGTATCTGGACCTGTTCAGCTGGAAGGTGCCCGCGTAAAAGCTTCTGATTTACGCGCTGGGGCATCCTTAATAGTTGCTGGTTTAATGGCAAATGGAATTACTGAAATTACTGGCCTTGAGCATATTGATCGTGGGTATGAAAAAATTACCGATAAATTGATTAACTTGGGTGCAAATGTATGGCGTGAAGAAATGTCAGAACATGAAGTAGACCAATTTCAAAATTCTTAGAGTGTGGCATCCCTGGCCTTTATTCTGTCTAGCTGCAGCGCCGATTCTTTCGAAGGTGCTTGTGCTTTTCTTATAGGTCAGGTGGTGTTCTTTATTCTATAATATTGCACTAATATTCTACTAAATACATAATAAGAGGGAGAGAATTAAATCATGGAAAGAAGTTTAACCATGGAAATAGTTCGTGTAACAGAAGCTGCTGCTTTGTCCTCAGCTCGTTGGATGGGAAGAGGAAAAAAAGAGGAAGCTGATGATGCAGCAACATCAGCAATGCGTGATGTTTTTGATACAATCCCGATGCAAGGAACGGTTGTAATTGGGGAAGGGGAAATGGACGAAGCACCAATGCTTTATATCGGTGAAGAGCTTGGAACAGGGACTGGCCCAAGCGTAGATGTAGCTGTTGATCCATTGGAAGGAACAAATATCGTTGCACAAGGTACATGGAATGCGCTAGCCGTTATTGCAATTGCTGATCATAAATCCCTTTTGCATGCGCCTGATATGTACATGGACAAGCTTGCAGTAGGTCCGGAATCTGTTGGAAAAGTAAGCATTAACTACTCGACAATTAAAAATCTACAAATCGTAGCTGCGGCTAAAGGAAAACAGATAGAGGATCTAGTAGCAATTGTATTAGATCGTCCTCGCCACGAGAAATTGATTCAGGAAATTCGCGATGCTGGCGCTAGAATCAAGTTGATTTCTGATGGTGACGTCGCTGCCGCAATGAATACAGCATTTGATGATACTGGAGTCGATATTTTATTTGGTATCGGTGGCGCACCAGAGGGTGTACTGGCTGCAGTTGCTTTAAAATGTTTAGGTGGAGAACTACAAGGAAAGCTAATCCCGTCAAATGAAGAAGAACGTGAACGTTGCAAAAAAATGGGTATCTCTGATTTTGATAAGGTATTAACAATGGATGATTTCTGTGGTGGAGATGACGCTATATTCGCTGCAACAGGAGTAACAGATGGTGAATTGTTAAAAGGTGTCCAATTCAAAGGCACAAAGGCAACTACTCAAACAGTTGTTATGCGTGCGAAAAGTGGTACAGTAAGATTTATCGATGGAGAGCATAGCTTGCAAAAGAAACCAAATCTTGTAATGGAACCGTAAGGATAATAGGGACTAGGAAGCCACTTAAAACTGGCTTCCTTATCTATTAAACATACCTTTTCAAGAAGTCAATAAAAAATAGAGTTGAATCTTACTAGTGGAACAGGTAATATTGTAGATGTTTAATAGTAATAAAGAATGGTTATTATAGTTGATACCGTTAAAGATACTCCTACACTTGCTTCCGGCAATTCTTCCTATCTTCATGAACTTACCTTCATACTAGAAAAGGAAATCTCATCGATTACATGGTAAGTCAATCTAATTATTGTTTTATAAAACAGATCGTTTCACAAAAGAATGTAAAAATAAATAGGCGTGGTGATTTTATGGCTGAATTAACAATATCTCACTTAGAGACATTAACATTAAAAGAAATTTATGGATTAGCAAAAGAGTACAAAGTCTCTTATTATGCAAAACTAACCAAACGTGAACTTATTTTCTCTATTTTAAAAGCTCAGGCAGAAAAAGATGGCTTTTTATTCATGAACGGAATTTTAGAAATCATTCCATCAGAGGGATTTGGTTTTCTACGTCCAATTAATTACTCACCAAGTGCAGAAGATATTTACATATCTGCATCACAAATCCGTCGTTTTGACTTACGGAATGGTGACCGAGTATCTGGGAAAGTACGTCCACCAAAGGAAAATGAAAGGTATTATGGTTTATTGCATGTAGATGCAGTTAACGATGATGACCCTGAAAGCGCTAAGGAACGTGTACACTTTCCAGCGCTTACAGCATTATATCCAGATCGTTTAATGAAATTAGAACTAGAGTCAAAAAGTTTGTCTACCCGAATTATTGATTTGATGACACCAGTTGGATTTGGTCAGCGTGGCTTAATTGTAGCACCTCCAAAGGCTGGAAAAACAATGCTATTAAAGGAAATTGCCAATAGCATTTCAAAAAACCATCCAAACGCAAAATTGATCATATTATTAGTTGATGAGCGTCCAGAAGAGGTTACAGATATTGAGCGCTCAGTACATCCAGACGTTGACGTGGTAAGTTCAACATTCGATGAAGTTCCAGAAAGTCATATTAAAGTATCAGAATTAGTACTAGAGCGAGCTATGCGACTAGTAGAGCACAAACGTGACGTTATCGTATTAATGGACAGTATCACTAGACTTGCTAGAGCATATAACCTTGTAATACCGCCGAGTGGTAGAACTTTATCTGGTGGTATTGACCCAGCAGCATTTCATCGTCCAAAGCGTTTCTTTGGCGCAGCAAGAAATATTGAAGAAGGCGGAAGTTTTACCATCCTGGCAACTGCGCTAGTTGATACAGGATCACGGATGGATGATGTTATTTATGAGGAATTTAAAGGAACAGGAAACATGGAATTGCACTTGGATCGTAATCTTGCAGAACGACGTATCTTCCCTGCAATTGATATTTTACGATCAGGTACAAGAAAAGAAGAATTACTTGTTCCAAAATCACATCTTGATAAAATTTGGGCAGTCCGCAAAACAATGCAGGATTCGCAAGGCTTCCTCGATCGTTTCTTAAAACGCCTAAGAGGTTCAAAAAACAATGATGAATTTTTCCAGCAAATGGATGAAGACATGACAAGGCGTGGAACAAAAAAATAGAAAGTTAGGCTTGTGAAAAGTACGGTGAACTTTCTGTATATTCAACAGGCCTTTCTATTTGCTAAGCGCAAGATGAATTGATAGATTGATTTATAGCAACTTATTGCAATCAGTTCATTAGACTGGTATAATTTATTTATGTGAGTTTCGATAAGGTAAAAAACCTATGATGGCTCTTACAATAACTCTGTTTCCAAAGGATTCAGGGCAAAAAGGAGTGTAATGACATGAAAAAGGAAATCCATCCAGAATACAGAAAAGTTGTATTTCTTGATACAAGCTCAGACTTTAAATTCCTAAGCGGATCAACTCAAAACTCAGAAGAATCAATTGAGTGGGAAGACGGTAACTCATACCCATTAATCCGTGTAGAAATAAGCTCAGATTCACACCCATTCTACACAGGTAAACAAAAAGCTGATAAAGTCGGTGGCCGTGTAGACCGATTCAAGAAAAAATATAATATGAAATAAAAAGCGTAACGGGCTTGCTCAGCGACGAAAAGCATAGACAAGAAACCGTAGAGCACATGCTTTACGTGCTCGGAGTGTTTATTGACTATGTCTCGAGTCGCTAGCCCGTGAAGCTGGATTAATAAAAGGTGTAGGCGACTGTTCAGAAGCGGACGCATAAGCAAGAGACCGTAAAACGCTTGGTCTTTGGCGTTTGGAGTGTCAATTGCTTATGACGACAGCTTCTAGGAGCCGAAGCTGGATTTAAATAAAAAGCGAAGGCGACTTCGTTATATGTAAAACAGGCAAAGTGTCTAAATCTTGCCTGTTTTTTATTTTTTAAAATAGAAAAATAAGCTATAATTTCCACTACATATTTTATGGTTTAGTGATAAAATAAAAGTAACTAATAAAGCATAATTATTTCTAAGATTTATTTGTGAAGGAGACTAAAAGCTCATGTACGTAATGAAACAAAGTGGTTGGGTAGAAGTGATTTGCGGTAGTATGTTTTCAGGCAAATCAGAGGAATTAATTCGACGCGTCCGCCGCGCAACGTACGCTAACTTATCTGTACGTGTTTTTAAACCTGCGTTAGACAGTCGATATGCAAAGGATTCAGTTGTTTCCCACAATGGAACTTCCACCATTGCAAGACCTGTAAATAATTCACAAGAAATTCTTGATCATATAGATAGTAACGTGGACATCATTGGAATTGATGAGGTTCAATTTTTTGATGAAAGTGTTGTTGAGGTAGCGGACGAGCTTGCAAATAAAGGTATTCGCGTGATCATTGCTGGTCTTGATACTGATTTTCGCGGGGAACCGTTTGGACCAATGCCGAAGTTGATGGCGCTAAGTGAATCGGTTACAAAGTTAAACGCCATTTGCCCTGTTTGTGGATCACCAGCAAGCCGGACGCAGCGCTTAATTAATGGGAAACCAGCTTCATATGATGATCCAGTTATATTGGTCGGTGCTTCAGAATCATATGAACCGAGATGTCGTCATCACCACAAGGTCCCAGGTAAACCCAGTAACCCCATTTTAAAAACACTATCAAAATTAGCTAAGTAAAGGAGTGCCCTGTGCACTCTTTTTGTGTATCAAGCTTCTGTCCTAGTTAATCAAGTACTTCTATTTTTCTGGTATAGTTATCCCTTAAATGAAACATCCTAACCATAATTGACAATAGTTGTGAAAGGTAGGATGAACGGATGAATTTAGCAGACATCATGACGATTATAGGATTTGTGACAATTGCAGCTATCGTAATTGTTTTACTAATTATTGGTATATATGTATATTCTATTGACCGAACACAAAAGCAGCACCCTGTTCTTCGTAATTATCCCGTAGTAGGTAGAGCCCGCTACTTTTTTGAAAAAATTGGTCCTGAGCTTCGCCAATATTTTTTTAATAACGATAATGAGGGTAAGCCTTTTTCTAGAAGGGATTACCAGCACATTGTAAAAAAAGCAAAATATAAACGTGACATAGTAGGATTTGGTTCACAGCGAGATTTCGAAATCGCGGGTTATTATGTACGAAATTCCATGTTTCCAAAGCTTACAGAAGAGTTGAAAATGGATATGAAAACAAAAGTAACAACAAACCGTTATTTATTGATTAAAGATCCATTATTTATGGAGAGAGAAGAGCGCCTAGAAAAACATGAATCAAGTGCCTATTTATTAAAGGAAGAGGATGCCATTATTATAGGGCCGAATGCAAAATATCCGTTCAAATTAAGAGGTCAAATTGGTATGTCTGCCATGAGTTATGGTTCCCTAGGAGATCGAGCAATAACTGCACTCTCTGAAGGGCTGGGAATAGCAAAAGGTACATGGATGAATACTGGTGAAGGTGGATTATCGGAGTATCACCTTAAGGGTGGTGTGGATATTATCATGCAAATTGGACCAGGGTTATTTGGTGTCAGAGATCCTGAAGGAAAATTTGATTGGGATGAACTGTTGAATAAAAGCAAAATCCCACAAGTGAAGGCATTTGAGGTCAAATTGGCACAAGGTGCAAAAACAAGAGGCGGGCATATTGATGCTGAAAAGGTTACCGAGGAAATTGCTAGAATTCGCAAAGTGGAACCCTTTAAATCAATTGATAGCCCAAATAGATTTACCGAATTTGGCGACATTCCTTCATTGTTTGGTTTCATTGAACGTATTCGCGAAGTTACTGGGAAACCAGTTGGCATGAAGATAGTTATTGGCAGTATTCATGAAGCTGAAGAATTAGCCAAGCACATTAAAGATTTGGATCAATGCCCAGACTTTATCACTGTTGACGGTGGGGAAGGCGGGACAGGAGCATCTTATCAGGAACTCACAGATAGTGTTGGGTTGCCAATTAAGTCCGCTCTTCCATTAGTTCATACAGCTTTGATAAAATACGGTGTTAGAGACCGTGTGAAAATCATCGCAGCCGGAAAATTATTTTCTCCAGACCGTATTGCAATTGCGCTAGGTATGGGTGCGGATTTAGTCAATATCGCACGCGGGTTCATGATAACAGTAGGCTGCATTCAAACGTTGATGTGTCATTCAAACGCATGCCCAGTAGGTGTTGCAACAACAGACCCCGAACTACAAAAAGCCCTTGTCATCGGTGAAAAGAAGTGGCGTACTGCAAACTATGTAATCACTATGCGAAAAGGTTTATTCCGCATTGCCGCTTCAGCAGGACTCGATTCGCCAGTGCACTTTTCAACCGAGCATATCGTATATAAGGATGAAAAAGGAAAAGTTTCTCAGTTGGAAGAAGAGGGTTAGAACAGATCGCATTTTGTTTAATACTTTTGAACAACATCTATTAGTATCAAAGTCACCTTTGACCTACATCTTTTCGTATACTATAATTATACTGTTAATCAGAAAGAGGTGGCCGGATTGTTAGACCGTTTACAATCGTTAGAAGATCGTTATGATAAATTAAATCAAATGCTTAGCGATCCTGAAGTGATCAATGATATAAACAAACTACGTGAATATTCCAAGGAGCAATCTGGACTTGAGGATGTCATCCAGGTTTATCGCGAATATAAGGATGTAAAAGAACAGTATGATGATGCCAAGGTTATGCTTGAGGATAAGCTTGACGATGACATGCAAGCAATGGTAAAAGCAGAAATCTCCGAGCTGGCAGAGAAACAGGAAGAACTAGAAGAGAAAATAAAAGTACTTCTTTTACCTAAAGATCCAAATGATGACAAGAACGTTATTATGGAGGTCCGCGGAGCAGCTGGTGGTGATGAAGCAGCATTGTTTGCGGGTGATTTGTACCGGATGTATTCCCGTTATGCCGAGGTTCAAGGCTGGAAGACGGAGGTTATTGAGGCTAGCTCGACTGGAGTTGGCGGATACAAGGAAATTATTTTCATGATCAGCGGCAAGGGTGCCTATTCAAAACTTAAATACGAAAATGGTGCACACCGTGTTCAGCGTATTCCTGAAACAGAATCTGGTGGGCGCATTCATACATCAACCGCTACGGTAGCTGTTTTACCAGAGACTGAAGAGGTTGAGGTGGAAATCCATGAGAATGACATTCGTGTTGACACCTTTGCATCAAGTGGTCCTGGTGGTCAAAGTGTTAATACAACCATGTCTGCGGTGCGTCTAACCCACGTACCAACTGGTGTTGTAGTTTCCTGTCAGGACGGAAAATCACAGATTAAAAATAAAGAAAAAGCGATGACAGTATTGCGTGCACGCGTTTATGATAAATTCCAGCGTGAGGTTCAAGCTGAGTACGATGAGACTAGAAGATCAGCAGTTGGTACTGGTGACCGTTCTGAGCGAATTCGCACGTATAATTTTCCGCAAAATCGCGTGTCTGATCATCGAATTAACTTAACCATTCAAAAGCTGGATCAAATTTTAACTGGAAAATTAGATGAGTTTATTGATGCGTTACAAATGGAAGAACAAACGAAAAAGTTAGAGCAAATCGGTGAATAATATGGAAAAAATCATCAAACAATACGAAGTCCTACAATGGGCTTCTCTTTTTTTAGAAAAACATCATAGGGAAATACATGTGGGGGAACTCTTGCTGCAGCATTATTTGGATATGTCGCGATCGTCCTTTTTTGCAAATATGCGAGAGACGCTTCCTGTGGATATTGTGGATAAGTTTAAAGAATCAATTGTCTTACATGCGGAAACAGGTATTCCGATTCAACATATTACTGGAGTGGAAACCTTTTATGGCAGAGAGTTTTTCGTAAACAAAGATGTGCTTATCCCGCGTCCTGAAACGGAAGAATTAATTGAACATGTTATTCAATCTGCACCAGACAAACCTTTAAGTCTGGTTGATGTAGGAACAGGTAGCGGTATAATAGCGATAACGTTGGCTTTGGAGCTACCTAATGCACAGGTTTACGCAACAGATATATCGAGCCTGGCTCTTGATGTTGCGAAACAAAACGCAGAAAAATTAAACGCTAATGTTACCTTTTTACAGGGCGATTTTATGCAACCTGTTATAGAAAACGAAATAAATCCTGATGTTATTGTATCTAACCCACCTTATATCGAGATGTCTGACAAACCTAACTTATCAGATACCGTCAAAAACTACGATCCACATCTGGCATTGTTTGCCGATGAAGATGGACTTGCGGCATATAAAAAAATTATCCACAGCATTCCATCTAGTGTAAAATTGATAGTTTTTGAAATAGGATATGCACAAGGTCAAGCAGTAACTAGGTTAGTGAAAAATAAATACCCAAAGGCTGAAGTAGCAGTAATGAAAGACATTAATGGCCACGACCGAATAATTTCAGTAAAAGTTTAAAGACTTATCCGCCGTGGATAAGTCTTTTTACAGTGGGTGGAACTAAAGTTGATCGTCAGCA